>CALRWS020000018.1:0-97739 GCA_943371935.1 Chitinophaga pinensis
AGGCCGCTGCTTTTTTTGCGAAAGATTAGAGCAGCGGCCTGAAGGCCGCTCTACAGATCGATTTACAGATCGCTCTCTATGCTTCGACGACGGTAAACGTCAGTCCCGCCCGCTCGCGCAGGCGCTCGATCAGCGGCATGCCCATCGCCGCGCCTGGCGTCCACACGCCGCCGGGCGTTGCGGTGCGGTCGACATCGCGGACGAGGCACAGCGCCGCTTCGGCGATCATCTTGCTGGTGGAACCATAGCCCGGGTCGCGGTCGCCGGTGACGCGGGCGGTGAGCTTGCGGCCATCGGCGGTGGCGCCGAAGAACAGCAGTTCGTAGCGGCCTTTGAGGCGCTGTTCCGGGTTCGGGCCTTCGCCGGGTTTCGGCAGCGAGAAGCGGCGCAACAGGGCGCGGGTCGGCGCGAACGCCAGCAGAATGTTCTGCACCTTCGTCGCGCGCGCCATCTTCTTCGCGCGCTGCTCGCCCTTGGCGCCGTCGCCGGTGAGCATGGCTTCGCTGTAGACGAAGTCGGTGCCCCACGGGTGGCCGAGCAGGAAGTGGCTGCGGTGCACGTTCTTGGTGTTGATCGTGGCCATCACGAACGGCGCGGTCCAGCCCTGCGCGAGTTCGTCGAAGGCGGCGAGGTGATCGCTCGGCTGACGCGGGCCCTTGAAGCCCGGGGTGAGCGCGAACGGATCGATCAGCGTGCGTCGCAGCGACGGATCGGACTTCATCGCTTCCACCGTCGCGAGCATGCTGGCGACTGTGCCGCCGGAGAAGGTGCCCTTCATGACCTTCACCCGGCCGTGCACGCGCGCGAGCGGCGCGCCGAGGCGCTGCTGCGCTTCGTACTGCGCGTAGACCACGCCGAGGTCGAAGGGAATGGAGTCGAAGCCGCAGGAGAACACGATGCGCGCGCCGCTGGCCCGGGCGGTGTCCTGCAGTTGCGGGATCATCTTCGCCATCCAGCCCGGTTCGCCGCAGAGATCGACGTAGTCGGTGCCGGCTGCGGCGCAGGCGCGGATCAGCGGTTCGCCGTAGGTCTGGTAGGGGCCGACCGTGGTCAGCACGACATGGGTGCGGGCGACCAGTTCGGCCAGCGCGCCGGCGTCGTTGGCGTCGGCGACCAGCAGCGGCAGTGCCGGATCGATGCCCAGCGCGTCGCGGACTTCGGCGAGCTTGCTTGCGCTGCGCCCGGCCATGGCCCAGCGCACCGCGCCGTTCACGCCATAGGTCTGATGGAGATACTCGGCGACCAGCCGGCCGGTGAAGCCGGTGGCGCCGAAAACGATGATGTCGAAGGATTTGTCCATGCCCTATCTTGGCATGGACAGCGCGGTCGCGGGGTGCGACCGCGCCGTTTTTGCGCTTACTGGACCTGGATCGAGCCGGTACGCGGGGTCACGCGATACGTGCGGTTGTTGGTGTTGGAGCGGATCAGGATCTCGTCCCCGGCCACGCCGTCGAGATTGGCGTAGCTGACGAGCGTCCACGAGCTGCCGAACGTGCCGGCGCCACTGATCGACTGCAGGTAGCCGCTGGCGGGACGCAGGATATGCAGCATGCCGTCCGCGCGCGCGATCGCGATGTCGTTGCCCGCGGCCCCGTCGAAGTCGCGCACGCCGCCGTTGAGGGTCGCGTACTGATTGCCGATCCAGTAGCTGCTCAATCCACTGGACGCCATCGAATAGATCTTCACTTCATTCGGCAGGGCGAGCAGCAGTTCCGCACCGGTCGTGGTATTCATGTTGCTGGCGCAATTGGCGATTTCGGTGCAGACCTTCCAGTTGCTGTTGGGCGTGATCCAGACCGTGCGCAGGATGGCGTTCCTGCCGTAGATGACCAGATTGCTGCCGCTCTCGATCGGGATTTCCTTTCCAGCCACACCGTCCAGATCCGTGACCGCGCCGACGGCGATCGTGAAGTTCGGTCCGATGTACTGCGAGACCTTCGTGCGCGAATAGTGCCGGATGACGGTGAGATGGGGCGCCTGGCCCAGGACGACTTCGGCGCCGGGGCTGCCGTCGATATCGTCGATGACCGACTGGGTCCAATAGACATTCGAGATCGGGTAGCGGGTCGCGGTGCCGTTGCTGGCGACGACGGCGATTTCGACGTAACCGTTGCAGACCGCTTCGAGGCTGCCGTTGCCGTCGAGGTCGGCGACCTGCATCAGCGCGCCGTAATAGGCGGTCGACGTGGTGCACGACTGGGCGAATGCCTGGGTGGGGACGACCGCGGCTGCGGTCATGGACAGCGCGAAACAGATTTTTCCGAACAGACGATGCATGGGAAACTCCTTTTAGATCATGGATGGATGACGCTCCAGGTCCGGACGGCGGCGAAGTTTCCGATCTTCGGCGTCGCGGGTCGCTTGCGGCAAACCTCGCTGTCGCATCCGGGCCATGAATGATGACGGGCGACGATGACGTTTCCCTAAACGATCCGCCGCATTTCCGTGTCGGTGGCGGAAAACGTGAGCAAGGTCTCATCGACGCGATTGACGTAGCGTCGGCGCCGACGAACGGGCTTGGGCGGTGGCGTCGGCCGCTGCCGCCCCGCGCGAGTGGCGCGGACGGGCGCATCGGCCTGTTGCGAACGACGCCGGATGGCATCGGCGTCACACGCATCGCATGCCGCCCGCCGCTGCGGACGTCATCGTCCAGACCCGCCCGGAAAACCGCTGCATCCGATCCGCTCTACGATCGACTCAGCGAGACCGTGAGCGTCTTCTTCATGTCGCGTAGGCGTACACGAAATACAGGTGCATCAGCGCCAGTGCCGCGAGCAGACAACCGGCGCCGATGTGCAGGGCGGTGGTCCATTGTCCCCATGATCCGAGGCGATGACTCGGCAACAGGTTGAGCAGCGCGCCGGCCACCACCACCAGCATGGTCACGGCGAAGGTTGCGTGCAGAAAGCCCGCGTGCCCGAAGCCGGCGTGCAGCACCAGCATTGCCAGCATCATCAGGCCGAGGACGCGGTGGGCGATCTGCAGGGCGCGCAGCGAAGTGCCGCTCAGCAATCGTCGCTTGATCAACGCCAGCGACAGATCGAAGCTCAGCAGGCCGACGAGGATGTAGCCGGTGAGCTGTTTGTAGGCATCCAGCCTCTGCAGCGCCAGCAGCGAGGTCCAGCGCGGCGGCCACAGCCAGGCGATGCACGCTACGAAGACGCCGGCCAAGGCGCACCACGACGCCGCGATCAATGCGGTTTGATAAGCGGATTTCGGCGCGGCGCGGCGCCGGGATTGCGTATTCATGGCGCGCTGCCGGCAGTGTCCGGCGCGCTGGCGCCGCCGGTGAGCGCCGGTGGCCTGCTTTCGACTGCGGGCGTGCGTTTCGGCGACGAATACATCTGCAGCAGCAGATTCAGCGATGCGGTGGAATTCCTGGCTTCGATGCGCTTGCGGAAGGTTTCGGCATCGGGCAGGAACAGTCCGTCCTTGGGCCAACGTTCGCCCAGTAGTGGGCGCTGCGCGGCGTCGAAGGTTTCGGTCTTCTTCAGATACGAGCCGTAGGCGTCCATGGCGACGATGCGATACGCGCCGAGGATTTCCACCAGTTCGTCCGTGGAGATCTTCGCGCGCGGGAACGACCAGGTGGTGGCGCCCATCACATCGTCGAGTTTCCAGTCCTTGCGCGGGCTGTCCGGATGTTCGTTGTGACAGCTCACGCAGGCGGGCGCCGATGCGACATCCGGAAACATCGCGGTATGGCGTCCGGTGCTGTCGTCGATGAAGAACTGCGGTTGTTGTTCGCGCTCGATCTTCTCGAAATACGCCAGCTGCGCGCCCTTGAAGCGGTTGGAGGCCTCGATCGGATAGGTCGACCCCAGAAACAGGCTCAACTCCGGCATGCGCTGCTGCAGCCGGTTGGCGGTTTCGCGCAGGAACAGCGCCGGCAATGGCCCGGCATGCACCTCCTTGGCTTTCCAGTCCTCGCGATACTTGAGGCCCTTCTTCAACCCCGGCGTGACGATCTCGGCGGTGTAGATCGCACGGATCGACGCATTCTCGGCGTCGAGCAGGCGGAACAGCGTTTCGACCGGTACATCGCGGCCAGCGCCTGCGCTGTCGTCCAGATCGGGTGGTGCGGTGGCGAACAGATAGATACCGATCACCGACAGCGCTGCGAGGACGAGCACGGATTGATGGATCTTCACCTGCTTCATGGCGCGTCCCCGGACGGTCTGGCTTTCACGACGGTTTCGCCATACGGCGACGCGGCGGTATCGAGATAGGCGGCGACGACATCGGGCGTCAGCGCGTCCTTGAGATCGTGCGGCGGATCGTGGCCATGATTGCCATGGAAATCGTGACAGGTCAGGCACGTCTCCCAGCGCTGATCCTTGATCAGGGCCTCATGCGTGGGCCGCGTCGGATCGTCCTTCATCGCCATGTCGCTGTGGCAGGCGACGCAGAAACCCGCGTCGGTCTGGCTGATGCGTGTGCCGGTGTGCTCGCGGTGACAGCTGACGCATTGCTCCGGTGCGATCGCATGGCGCGCAGCCTCGAAGCGGAGTTCCAGGAAACGATGCGCAGGATGGCGGTCGTCGGGATTGTCGTGGCAGCCGATACAGGCGGCGTTGTCCACGGGACGCATGCCGAATTCGACATCGGCCGCGCGCAGCCCCAGCAGGTGCCTAGCTTTGGCCTGCACCTGCTGACGAACACTGCCCGGCGCTTCGCGATGGCAGTCGCTGCACGCCAGTTCGGCGTGTCCGGGGTTATGCGCGTTATTGGGCACGAAGTCCGCCAGCGCAGGCGCCAGCAACAGCAGCGGCAGGAAAGACGCCGCAAGTCCCGCGGCATAGGCCAGCCGGCGGATGCTGCGCCGGCGCGGGGCATTGGTCTTCAGGAAGAAGGCCTCCACCCGCACGTCGGCATCGTTCACGTCCGCCTTGAACAGACCTTCCAGCAGCCTGCGCGTAAAGACCGGCGGACCGCACACGTAATAGCGCGCGCCGGGAAACTGTTTCACCGTCGCAAGGATGTCCTCGTTGTCGATGAAGCCATCGGTGTCGTCCGCGCGCAGATGGCAACTGACGCCGCCGCCGCTCATCGCGGACGCCTCGATCCGGTCGGCATAAACCATGTCGCCGCGACGCGACGCGCTGTAGTCCACATGCAACGATTGATTGGGGCGACGGCCGTGCAGCAGCGACAGCGCCAGGGTCACGCCCACGCCGGCGACGAAGCACACCACCGGCCGGCCATCCGCGGGATCGGCCTCACCGGCCGGCACCGCGATGCGCAGCGGAATCTCCGCGAAGGTCGGCTCGTCGGCATCGAGCAGGCGCATGCTGAGTTCGCCGCCTTCGATGCGCCGCATCGCGATGCTGACGGTATTGCCGTCTTCCGATTGACGGACAACGGTATAGGTGCGCGTGACCCAGGTTTCGTCCAGCCACGCCTGCACCACCACGTGCTGCGCGGGCAGCGCCTGTGGATAGGGCGGGAAGCCCACCAGTTGCAGGTCGATCTGCACGATGCGGCGTTCCGGGGTGTCGGCGTCGGTGAGCACCGTGCGCGTGGTTTTCGCCACCTCGTACCACGGCGATTCGCCCAACAACTCCTGCACCAGCGGACGGCAGCAACCGCACTGCACGCCGCAGCCGAGCTGGGTGCCCAGCGATTCCAGGGTCGAGGCCGGTGCGGTAGCTATGGCGGCCTTGATCCGCGCGCGACCGACGCCCGCGCAATGACAGACCACATCGTTCTGGTCCTGGGCCTGTCGAATGGGTATCGCGTCCATGCCACCTCTGCGGCGAGCGCCGTCGTAGCGACGGCATCCCGGCCGTCGGCATCCTTTCCGCGCCTCGCGACCGTTGCGCGGGGCGTTGCTCGCGAGCCTCCTGTTGATCGTGCCTGCGTTTGTTCGGCGCCTGCACGGTCCCTCGCTGGCGCTATGGTTAACAGCCCAGCGCGTGTTTTTCAAGCGGCGCCGCAGGCGGGTACCTTCGCAGCGCGCATCGGTCCGCCGCGCGCGACTCCGGTTAGCATTGCGGACGCGTGCATCGCAAGCCGCAGGTTTCGACCCGGAACATCCAGACAGAACCAAGAGAATCGCTGTGCCCAATCCGCTCTACGACCGACTCTTCGCACCCTTGGCCGACAGGCCCGGCGCCCTGATCACGCTGGCTGACGACACCGCGATCTCCGGGAACGAATTCCTGCCGATGATCCAGCGCGCGGCCGGCGCGCTGCGTGCGCAGGGCGTGCACGCCGGCGATCGCGTCGCGATGCAGGTGGCGAAGACGCCGGAGGCGTTGGCCGTCTACGGCGCGACGGCCGCGGCCGGCGCGGTGTTCCTGCCGCTCAACACCGCGTACACCGCCGCGGAAGTGGACTATTTCGTCGGCGATGCCGCACCGTCGCTGCTGCTGGTCGATCCCGCGCGTGCGGAGGCGCTCGCGCCGGTCGCGGCCGCGCACGGCGCGCGGATGCTCACGTTGGATGCGCAGGGGCGCGGGACATTCCGCGAGCTCTGCGATGCGCAGTCGGACGCATTCGTCGTCGAAGACCGCAGCGATGACGATCTCGCAGCGCTGCTCTACACCTCGGGCACCACCGGGCGCTCGAAGGGCGCCATGCTCAGCCACGGCAATCTGCTGTCGAACGCGGAGAGCCTGGCGCGCGAGTGGCGGTTCACGCGGGAGGACGTGCTGCTGCACGCGCTGCCGATCTTCCACACCCACGGCTTGTTCGTCGCGACCAATGTTGCGCTGATCGGCGGCGCGTCGATGCGCTTCCTGCCGGGCTTCGATCTCGACGCGATCCTGCGCCTGCTGCCGCAGGCGACCGTGCTGATGGGCGTGCCCACGTTCTACACGCGTCTGCTCGATGCGCCGCGCTTCGATCGCGCGCTGTGCGAACGCATGCGGTTGTTCGTATCGGGCTCCGCGCCGCTGCTCGCGGAAACGCACGTCGCGTTCGAGGCCCGCACCGGGCATCGCATCCTCGAGCGCTACGGCATGACCGAAACCAACATGAACACCTCGAACCCGTACGACGGCGACCGCCGCGCCGGCACCGTCGGCTCGCCGCTGCCGGGCGTCGAAGTGATCGTCGCCGATCCCGCCACCGGCGCGCCGCTGCCGGCGGGCGAAACCGGCTCGGTCGAAGTGCGTGGCCCCAACGTGTTCAAGGGCTACTGGTGCATGCCCGAAAAGACTCGCGAGGAATTCCGCGACAGCGGTTTCTTCATCAGCGGCGACCTCGGCTGTTTCAGCGACGACGGTTACCTCACGCTGATCGGTCGCCAGAAGGACCTCATCATCACCGGCGGCTTCAACGTCTATCCGAAGGAAGTCGAACTGCTGCTCGACGAACAGCCCGGCGTGCTGGAATCCGCGGTGATCGGCGTCCCGCATCCCGATTTCGGCGAAGCGGTGGTCGCCGTGCTGGTCGCGCAGCCGGGCGTCGCATTGGATCCTGACGCCATCGACGCAGTCCTGCGCGAAATGCTCGCGCGCTACAAACAGCCCAAGTCCCTGGAGATCGTCGCCGAACTGCCGCGCAACACCATGGGCAAGGTGCAGAAGAACCTGCTGCGCGAGCGGTTCGCAGCGAAGCTCGCGCCTTCAGTTTCGACGAATTCGTAGCCCGGGTAGAGGCGAAGCCGAAACCCGGGGCTCTTCACGACCATCTCAAAAAGCCCCGGGTATCGGCTTCGCCGTTACCCGGGCTACGGTTCTTCCTCGGAACCACAGGTATCCTGTCGCCCATGACCTTCCTTGCGCGCCTGTCCATCCTGCTGATGTTGCTCGCTCTGCCGGCGCTGGCGCACGCCACGCAGCCCCGGCCGATCACCGTCTTCGCCGCGGCCAGCCTCAAGGAAAGCCTGGACGAAGCCGCTGCTGCGTGGACCAAGCGCTCCGGACAGAAGGTGTCGATCTCCTACGCCGGCAGCTCCGCGCTCGCCAAACAGATCGAGCAGGGCGCGCCTGCGGATGTGTTCATTTCCGCCGACGGCGAATGGATGGATTATCTGCAGCAGCGCAGGTTGATCGATGTCGACACCCGCACCAATCTCGTCGGCAACCGTCTGGTGGTGATCGCACCCGTGGATTCGGCGCTGCGCACCCTTTCGTTGAAGCCGGCCGCGGTGCGTCAGGCGCTGGGCAATGGCCGCCTCGCCATGGCGGAAACCACGTCGGTGCCCGCTGGCCGCTACGCCAGACAGGCGTTGACGACGCTCGGACTCTGGGATGCCGTTTCCGGTCGGCTGGCGCAGGCCGACAACGTGCGCGCCGCGATGGCGTTCGTGTCGCGCGGCGAAGCGCCGCTGGGCATCGTCTACGCCACCGACGCGCAGGCCGAACCCAAGGTGCGCGTGGTCGCCGCGATTCCGGGCCGCACCCACGATGCCATCGTCTATCCGCTGGCGCGCGTGGCGAAGACGCCGCCCGCTGTAACCAAAGGCTTCCTGACGTTTCTCCGCGGCGATGAAGCGAAGGCCATCTTCAAGCGCGCCGGGTTCCTGCCTTCGCGATGACTGCCTGACGTGTTCACCGCCGAGGAAACCACCGCCATCGCGCTGAGCCTGCGCGTCGCCGCCATGGCCGTGGTGTGCGCGGCGCCATTCGCGGTCGCCACCGCCTACATCCTGGCGCGCTGGAATTTCCGCGGAAAGATCTTCTTCGATGCGCTGGTGCACCTCCCGCTGCTGATGCCGCCGGTGCTCACCGGCTACGCGCTGCTGATCGTGCTGGGCCGCCAGGGCGCGGTGGGGCAATGGCTGGAATCGTGGTTCGGCGTCACCTTCGCATTCCGCTGGACCGGCGCGGTGGTGGCCGCGGCCATCATGGCCTTCCCGCTGTTCGTGCGCTCGGTGCGGCTGTCGATCGAAGCGGTGCCACGTGAGATCGACGAGATGGCCGCGAGCCTCGGCGCGCGCCCATGGGCGACGTTCTGGCAGGTCATCCTGCCGCTGAGTTTTCCGGGCATCGCGGCCGGCGCCACGCTGGCGTTCGCAAAAGCGCTCGGCGAGTTCGGCGCCACCATCACCTTCGTGTCGAATATCCCGGGCGAAACCCAGACGATTTCGCTGGCGATGCACACCCTGATCCAGACCCCCAACAGCGGCGACGGCATCGCGCGTCTCGCGCTGGTGTCGCTGGTGCTGGCGCTGGGCGCGTTGATCGCCTCAGAGTGGGCAGTCCGCCGTTCCGCGTATCGTCGGCAGAGCGAGTAGGGTGCATAAGCCGAAGGCGTCATGCGCCATCGGATGCCTGCAATCGGCGCTGGATTGAAGGATCCATTGGTGCATGACGCTTCGCTTATGCGACCTGCGGTCCTACGGTTCATGCCTGACTCTTGAGCCCGACGACATTGGCAGGCGATCGGGGTGGTTCCGGCTGCTCTGGACGCATCAGCTCCGCCTGCCAGCGCACGAATCTCACGATGGAAATCTGTTCGCGTAGTGCGTTCGACGTTTCGATGAGCAACTGTCCTACAGTCGAATCGCTGTTCTTGACGAAGGCCTGTTGCAGAAGATCTTCGACCGAAACTGGCGAGCTTGCGGCGACATGCAAGGCGATGTCCTTCGCGAACTCGAGGAATTCATCGGTATAGGGCGTGAAGTCGTTGCCCACGGCAAACTCGACGAGTACGCCGATTTTGCCCTTGTGGCCGTAGCTCTCGATGTGGCGATAGAACTGATGCATGAGGGTTGGCGCCTGATTTGTCTGGCGGTTCGACTGGATGTCCGACGCTTGTCGGCCCAGGATAAGGGCACGGTGATGCAGCGGCGCGATGTCGGCCTGAGCGGATCCTCAGAGCACATGCTCGGAAACGAACAGGCTGATGCCGATCAACGCACCCGTGGATGATCCTGCCCAGAACGGAAACGTACGGATCTTCCAGAGCGGGCCGCAGATCATGATCACAGTGGCGGATGCGGCGATGACGTTCAAGAACGTATCCGCAGTAGGCGATGCGAAGTTCAGGCCGAGGCGCGAAGCGATCAGACAGAAAACAGACGCTGTCGTGCACCCCGTCGCGGCACCGACTGGAATGCCGATGATGGACTGCATGAATCTATCCCACAAGGATCGTGGATATCTTTTCCGCTCATGCGCATCGAGTGATCGTGACATGAAATCCATAGCCGCCTCATCTTGAAACTCGCCTGATTTTTCGTAGGGCGGGTCTTGCACCCGCCATAAACAGAGCGATGAACTGTCAGCTTAGATCACAGTGAGTAGGCTGGGTCATCGACCCAGCATCTTCGTTCGCGGAAACCGCTGGGTCGATGACCCAGCCTACGAGCTGGGCAGAATTGTGGGTGTCTTGGTTAGCCCCCTCTGGTGGTTTCCTGGATGGTGGTGGACCGAAAAAACTGTGGGTGTCCTGGATTGATTGCCTCCCATCTCGGTTGACTTTTTGCTCCGCAAAGATGTATTAGTGGGTTGACGAAGGCGGGAGCGAAATCCCTCGTGATCGCGGACGTTTTCTTGAAGCAATGATTGAATCTTTCTATGGCAACAAAGGTACCTTTCGCCATACGCCCTCGGGCTACTGATTGCTATAGATTGTGTAAAAAATTGCGGATGATTACTTAGAACTTCGTCAAATCGTCGCCATGATCGAAATGGCAGGAGAGTGCTTAATGAGGACATAAAAATTTTGCCTAAGGCAACTGTGAAGTTAATGAGGGTGCCATTTGTTGGTATAGGCGAAAGTTGTAATTGCCAAAAATACCGAAATTAATCTCTCATATGGATCTCTCTATAGCTGCATTAACAACAGAGGATAATTTATGAATTACCCGGGAAGTAGTTTAAAAGCCAAGTAGTTAAAAATGGCTTCATAGCCCAGTAATGTAATTATCAGGCTCCTGAAAATTCCGGAGCAATAGGCAAAGTTAGGTAAACGGATATTGTCCGTTAGAAGCCAAGAAAATTGCCGTTTTTATGCACTGTTATGCATGCGCTGAGCTTAATGTTCAACGCAGTGAAGTTCGCAATGACGTTAAGGGTGACGTCAAAGCCGTTAAGGACGATGGCGAAAAGCGCGAAGGGTCTCGGTGCCGGCACACTATTTACTAGGTGCCGGCATCACCATGCTGAGAGGATAGTTTTCCTTCAAGTGCCAAGAGGTCAGTGTTGTTTCCCATGTTGTGTGCTTGATGCACAGACCAATAAATAAAACGGAAACACAACCACAGTTCTGGCGATGTTTTATCAAAGAGGCTAACTTCGTAATCTCTGTTGAAGCCCATGGCCTTCAACAGCTCCTTTGAACGCTTTATAGCATCGTAATCACTGCCTCCGAAGCTGGGTAGCCTGAGGGACAGATTTGATATTCCTGCGTCGGAGTGCATTCTTAGCAATGGGATAAGAAGCATGCCAAGTGCTGTGCTATAAGTCACTTTTAGTCGACTGTCTTCTTTGACTGTTAATAGTTCCATTGGGACAGATATTCCGCCCACAAATGCATCATCGAATGCGTGTTCAATGCCGTCTAGTAAGGTGATTTTTTCTTCCGCGATTAGTCGAGAAATAGGCTTTTTGATTAACCTGCTAGGGATCATTGATTTAATGGAATCGACGACTTTGTCGGCGTCTGAAAAACAAATCGCTAGCAATGGTGCAAATCTTTGTTGATTTCTATTGGCTTTGAATTCTGCTGGCGTTGGATACATGCAAAAAGTAAAAGATTTATGAGAATTTCCTTGCGAGACATGCTCCAAATCGAATGGGTCTGAAATTGCGCCAAAAAACGTTTCTCCAGGCTTCATTGAAAAAACATCAATTTCAGAAAACTTCTTAATGCAAAATCGCGTTGATCTTGTTTTTGCGGAAGGTGTTTCGTTTTCATTACTGTGAATATTATGGTAGAGATGCTGTTCTGGATCTGTTTCTATCACTTGAGTGACTATATTTCTTGATTGACCCACCGGAGGGAGTTTTTGTATATCCGATGGGTCTAAATGGGGTTTGCGCTATTTTCCTTGAGGTCGAATAGAAAAATTGCGGCAGGGTTAACTTCTTTGCGAGTAACTAAAGTTGGGGTGTCTTCCTCTGGGATGCCTTCTAAAAGAAGTGCAGTCTTACCCAGGTAAAATGCGTCTTGTATTGATCGACCAAACCCAATTGCTTGATAAAAAGCAGCGGCGAATTTGATTGCCGCTCTATCTCCTATTGCATCGTTCATCCCGATTGCGCAATCGATATTTTCTGTGATTGCTTCTGCTTGTGACTGTGAAAAACATGCATTTAGAATGACTACGCGAATGTTGTCTTTTAGTGTCTTAAACAATTGAGTTAGAGCTTCTTTACTTACGGCCTGTGCCCCACCTTGAGGGTCTTCGAAAATTAATTCTTGTGATTTGCTTCCATGTCCGCTGAAGTGGACGATGTGGGGTGTGTGCTGCTGTAAGTACTGTAAGAGATCTCCAGGCTCAACTGCTAATTTTATTAATAATTCAAAGTTTTCACGATGTTCGGAAGCTCTTATTTTCTGTTCGATTTCTCTGCATTCTTTGTCGATAGCTAGCCGTGTTTCGTTTGTTGGGTTTGCTGCTAGGAAAAGAATCTTTTGTTTCATGTCGATAAGTGCCTGAAGTTCCAATGAGAAGCGCTAGAGAAAAACTTAAGAGAAGAGTTAAATTTCTAATGCATTCAAGGGGTCTGAAGAGGAATATTTTTTCGCTTCATTTGTGCACAATACTGCGGGTGCGCTTGCATTACACCGCCCGCTGCCCCATCTATATATCTGCTAAACAAGCCTTGTCGCGCAGGCTGCGTCATTCACCGGTGCGGGAAAATCTCGCCGGCCACATGATTGCCATCTTGGATAGAATTTGCACGCTCAGCCCGAGCGATCAATAGACATCGTCGTTTTCCCCTGTCGTCCTGTCCATGCGTGTACAGCTTGTGACTTACAAAACGCGACTATGCGTCGAATTTGCCATCGGAATCTAGCGGTGTCAACAACCGCAATCAATCCCGTCGCAAGTCGCGCACAACACAACCCCACCCATACCATCACCCAAAAAAACGCCGGTCTCCGAGCGCTTTCTCAAAAGATTCCATCAATCAAAAACCAGATTCTCCAAGGCGATCCCTATGGCAACCCCGCCAACGCAAACCTCCCCCGCCCACTCGCCCCAGTAATCAACCCCAACACCCGCGTCGCCTCCGCATCCACCATCACCCACTCGAACCGCCACGTCCAGTTGTGATCCCCAACCGTCCCCGGCGTATTCATCCGATGCTCAAGCCCCAAACCCAGCACATCCTGCAACTGATAAACCGCCATGTTCGCGACCGAGTTGCAGCAGGCGCGGATCATCGCCCAGTGCACGTCGCTGTCGTTGGCGGGTAGGTAGCTGCCGGCGTAAGCGCGTTCGTGGGCGTTGGCGGTGTCCCACCAGCCGCGGACGGTGTGGTTGTCGTGGGTGCCGGTGTAGGCGACGAAGTTGCGTGCCCAGTTGTGCGGCAGGAACAGGTCGGTGGCGTCGCCGCCGAAGCCGAACTGCAGGATCTTCATGCCCGGGAAGCCGCAGCTGTCGCGCAGTTCGACGACGTCCTCGGTGATCAGGCCCAGGTCTTCGGCGACGATCGGCAGCGGGCCGAGGACGCGTTCGATCGCGTCGAACAGCGCCTTGCCGGGGCCGGGTTTCCATTCGCCTTCCTCGGCGGTGGGGCAGGTCGCGGGGATGTCGTAATAGCCGGCGAAGCCGCGGAAGTGATCGATGCGGAACACGTCGGCCTGGTCCAGCGCGCGACGCAGGCGTGCGGTCCACCACGCAAAGTCTTCGTTCGCCATCCGGTCCCAGCGATACAGCGGGTTGCCCCAGCGCTGGCCGGTGGGCGCCATCGCGTCCGGCGGGCAGCCGGCGACGGACGTCGGCTGATAGTCGTCGTCGAGCAGATACAGGTCGGGCCGCGACCAGCAGTCGGCGCTGTGGTGCGCGATGAAGATCGGCAGGTCGCCCATGATCGCGACGCCGCGGTCGTTCGCGTAGCGTTTCAAGCCATTCGACTGGGTGTCGAAGCACCACTGCACGAACGCCCAGAAACCGATCTCGTCCGCGTGCGCCTTGCGTGCGGCGGCGAGTGCGGCGGCGTCGCGCACGCGCAGCGGTTCGGGCCAGCGCCACCACGGCGCGCCGTCGTGCGCGGTTTCCAGCGCCATGAACAGGGTGTAGTCGTCGAGCCAGTCGCTTTGCTGTGCAGACCAGGCAGCGAATGCCTTGTGTTCATCCGCATCCTGTTTGGCGACGAACCCGGCGTACGCACTGCGCAATTGCGTCTGGCGCCAACCGATCACATGACCGAAGTCGATGGCGCGCGCGTCGAAACCGCCGTCGGGCAGCGTCGGCGCGGGCAACCAGCCGGCTTCGATGAGCGGCTCAAGCGCGACCATCAGCGGACTGCCGGCGAACGCGGAGACGCTCTGATACGGCGAATTGCCGGGGCCGATGGGATTGGTCGGCAGCCACTGCCACACGCGCTGTCCGGCCGATTGCAGCCAGTCGACGAAGCGATAGGCATCAGGCCCGAAATCGCCGATGCCATGCGGTCCGGGCAGCGAGGTGACGTGCAGCAGTACGCCGGCCGCGCGTTGCTCGAGATCGATCATCGGTGGGTCTCCTGGAGATTCGTTTCGTGGCGCAGCAACAGCAGGCTGCGGAACGGTACATCGAACACGCGGTCGTCGCCGTGTGCGGAACGTCCTGCTACGAGCTGTCCTGCTGCGGCGAGCGTGCCGCTGCTGTCAGCCGCCAGCCGCCATGGACCGTGCGGCAGCCTGAAGCGCGCGGGCTGCGCGCCGGGATTGAAGACGATGCACCAGCGCGGCGGCGACGCGGCATCGGCGGCGAGCTGGCAGGCGAAGGCGTGCGCGTGCGCGTCGTGCCAGTCGTCGATCCGCATCGCTTCGCCGTCTGGCCGCAGCCAGTGGATTGCGGGTTCGTGCGCGTCGGGATCGGTCGCGAACCAGCGCGCGTGGCGCAGCAGCGGGTCGCCGAGGCGCAGCGCGATGAGCGATGCGACGAAATCGATATCGCCATCGGCGTCATCGCTGTCGGCCATGCACCAGTCCAGCCAGGCGGTGGCGTTGTCCTGGCAATAGGCGTTGTTGTTGCCGCGCTGGCTGTTGCCGAACTCGTCGCCGGCGCAGAGCATCGGTGTGCCCTGCGCGAGCAATGTGGTGGCGAGCAGCGCGCGGCGCACGCGACGGCGGGTGTCGATCACCAGCGGATGATCGCTGTCGCCTTCGATGCCGAAATTCGCGCAGACCTCGTGCGAATGGCCGTCGCGATTGCCCTCTCCGTTGGCGAGATTGTGCTTGTCGCGGTAGCTCACCACATCGGCGAGCGTGCGGCCGTCGTGCGCGGCGACGAAGTTGACGCTGGCGATGGGCAGGCGATGGCCGTGATGGAAGAGGTCGCTCGACGCGGTGAAACGGCGTGCGAATTCGCTGCGGCCGATGGCGGTGCCGTGGTGCGCATCGTGGCCCAGCCAGTAGTTGCGCGCGCCGTCGCGGAAGCGGTCGTTCCATTCGAGGAAACGGCCGGGCATGTGCCCGAGCTGATAGCCGTCGTGACCCAGATCCCAGGGTTCGGCGATCAGATGCACCTGCGACAGCGTCGGATCCTGGCGCAGCGCGACCCAGAACGGCGCCGAGGGGTCGAAGCCCTGCCGCGTGCGTCCCAGCGCGGGCGCCAGATCGAAGCGGAAACCGTCGACGCCCATCACTTCGACCCAATAGCGCAGCGAATCGAGCACGAACTGGGTGACGCGCGGATGGATCAACCGCAGGGTGTTGCCACAGCCGCTGGCGTTCTCGTAGCGGCTTCGGTCGTCGGTCCTCAATCGATACCAGCTTGGATTGTCGAGGCCGCGGAAACTGATTGTCGGCCCGTGTTCGTCGGCTTCGGCGGTGTGATTGAACACCACGTCCAGCACCACCTCGAAACCTGCCGCCTGCAGTGCGGCGACCATCGCGCGGAATTCCGCGATGACCGCGCCGGCATCCTCATTCCCGCCGCTGCGACAGGCCGCGTAGCGCGCGTCCGGGCAGAAGAAGCCGATGGTGTTGTAGCCCCAGTAGTTGCGCAGGCCGCGTTCGTGCACGCCGTGTTCGTCGATCGCGGTGTGGATCGGCAGCAGCGACAGCGTGGTGACGCCGAGGCGTTGGAGATGCGCGATCGCCGCGGGATGCGCTAGCCCCGCATAGGTGCCGCGCAGCGCGTCGGGGATGCCGGGCAGCGTCATCGTGAAGCCCTTGACGTGCAGCTCGTACAGCACGAGTTCCGACGGCGGACGACGCGGGCGCTGCGCTGCGCGCGTCGCGAGCGATGGCGTCACCCGCGCCTTCAATGCGAACGCGGCGTTGTCGTGAGTGTCCAGCACGCGCGCGCCTTCGGGATGGCCCTGCACGTGGGCGAAGTGTTCCGGACGCCAATCGAAGCGGCCGACGATCTCGCGGGCGTAGGGATCGAGCAACAGTTTGTGCGGGTTGAAGCGATAGCCGGATTCCGGTTTCCAGCTGCCGTACGCGCGATAGCCGTAGATCAGGCCGGGCTGCGCGTCGGGCAGAACGCCGGAAAACACGCCGTCTTCGGTGGGATGCAGTGGATAGCGTTTCAGTTCCTGCGTGCCGCTGGCGTCGAACACGCAGAGTTCGATCCGTTTCGCGCGCTGCGAGAACACCGCGAACTGGATGCCGCCATCGACGACATGCGCGCCGAGCGGCGAGGCGCGGCCGGGCAGCAGATGCGCGGGTAGCGGCTCAGTCATGGTCTGCAGCAGCGACTGTAGAAGCGACGGAAGTCGCGACCGCCTGCGGCAGGTCCTTCCGGAGCCTATCGCGACTTCCGTCGCTCCTACGGACAGCGGGGGCGTGGGCTCTCGTCGAAAGCGATCGGATTTCGAGCAGGCTGCTCTTCATGCCGGCACCAGTATCAATGTCGCCAGCGGCGGCAGCGTCAGCATCAGCGATCGCGCGCAGCCGTGCGCGGGTACAGCGTCGACATGCAGCGTCTGCATGCCGTTGCCCAGATCTGTGCCGCCGTAGTGGCGCGAGTCGGTGTTGAGCGCTTCGCGCCAGTGCGCGGCGCCGTCGTCGGGTACGCCGAGCCGGTAACCGTGTCGCGGCACCGGCGTGAAGTTGCAGATCACCAGCGCGCTGCCGCCATGGCCGTCGCGACGGATCCATGCGAACACCGATTGATCGCTGTCGTCGCCGCTGATCCACGCGAAGCCGGCGCTGTCGCAGTCGAGGCGGTGCAGCGCGGACGTGTTGCGGTAGAGCGCGTTGAGATCGCGCACCAGTTCGCGCATGCCCGCATGACTCGCATGGTTCAGCAGATGCCACGGCAAGGCTTCGTCGTGGCGCCATTCGTCGCGCTGCGCGAATTCCTGGCCCATGAACAGCAGCTTCTTGCCCGGATGCGCCCACATGAAGCCCAGATACGCGCGCAGATTCGCGAACTTCTGCCAGTCGTCGCCGGGCATTTTCTGCAGCAGCGATCCCTTGCCGTGCACCACTTCGTCGTGCGACAGCGGCAGCACGAAGTTCTCGCTGAAGGCGTAGACCAGGCCGAAGGTCATCGTGTCGTGGTGCCAGCGCCGATGCACGGGATCTTCGTGCATGTAGCGCAGCGTGTCGTTCATCCAGCCCATGTTCCATTTGTAGTGGAAGCCCAGGCCGCCGGTGTCGGTGGGCGCGGACACGCCCGGGAAGCTGGTGGATTCTTCGGCCAGCGTGATCGCGCCCGGCACATCGCCGCCAATGCGCGCGTTGATGGTCTGCAGCAGCGAGATCGCTTCGAGATTCTCGCGGCCGCCGTGGAGGTTCGGCACCCAATCGCCGGCATTGCGCGAATAGTCGCGATACAGCATCGATGCCACCGCGTCGACGCGCAGCCCGTCGATGCCGAACTGTTCCAGCCAGTGCAGCGCGCTGCCGGCGAGGAACGCGCGCACTTCGGTGCGGCCGAAGTTGTAGATCAGCGTGCCCCAGTCGCGATGCTCGCCTTCGCGCGGGTCGGCGTATTCGTACAGCGCCGTGCCATCGAACTGCGCCAGGCCGTGCGCGTCCTTCGGAAAATGCGCGGGCACCCAGTCGACGATCACGCCGACGCCGTGCGCATGGCAGGCCGCGACGAAACGCGTGAAGCCTTCCTGCGGACCGAAGCGCGCGGTCGGCGCGAACATGCCCAGCGTCTGGTAGCCCCACGAACCGTCGAACGGATATTCCGAAACCGGCATCAGTTCGATGTGGGTGAAGCCGAGGTCGGCCGCGTACGCCGGCAGTTGCGCGGCGAGCGCGTCCCAATCCAGAACGCTGCCGTCGTCGTTGCGACGCCAGGAGCCCGGATGCACTTCGTAGATGCTGATCGGCGCATGACGCTCGTTGGCGGCGGCGCGTTCCGGCGGCAGCGTGCGCATCGGCATCGCGGCGGCGACCTTGCTTGCGGTGTCGGGCCGCAGCTGCGCGGCGCGCGCGAACGGATCGGCTTTGGTCGGCAACAGCGCGCCGTCGGCGGCGACCAGTTCGAATTTGTAGAGATCGCCGACGGCGGCGTGCGGGACGAAGATCTCCCACACGCCGGCGGTGTGGCGCAGCCGCATCGGATGGCGGCGCCCGTCCCAGGCGTTGAAATCGCCGACCACGCTGACCCGGCGCGCGTTCGGCGCCCAGACCGCGAAACGCACGCCGTCGATGCCGTCGATCGTGCAGGGGTGCGCGCCGAGAAAATTCTGCGGCCGCAGCTCGCGACCTTCGCGAAACGCGAGCAACGCGTCTTCGCCGATCTGCGGGCCGAAGGCGAAGGTATCCGCATAGGTACCCGTGCCGCCATCGTGCCAGCGGACCTTCAGCCGGTAGTCGAAGCGTTTGCGACGCAGTGGCACGCGCGCTTCGAAGAATCCGTCGCGATGGTGCAGCAGATCGGTCAGCGATCGGCCGCTCGCAGCGTCGAGCAGTTCGACCGCGTCCGCACCCGGCAGCAGCGCGCGGATCCACAGTTTTCCGTCGGCATCGGCGTGCAGGCCGAGCGCCGCGAACGGGTCGGCGTGTCGCGCCGTCAGCAGTGCGTCGATGTCCCCCTGTGCGAGCATGCTCAGCCGCGTCGGCCGCTGTGCTTCGGTGCTGCCCACACGTGTTCTGCGTATTCCCCGACGGTGCGGTCGGTGGAGAAGAAGCCCATGCCGGCGATGTTGCGCAGCGCGCAGGCGTTCCACGCGTCCTGGTCGCGATACAGCGCATCGACGCGCGCCTGTGCGGCGACGTAGTCGGCGAAATCGGCGAGCAGCAGATAGGGATCGGCGCCGAGCAGGCTGTCGATCAGCGCGCGATAGCGCTTCGGTTCGCCCGGGCTGAAGCCGCCGTTGCCGATCGCGTCCAGCACCTGCTGCAGTTGCGGGTTCTGGCTGGCGATCCAGCGCGGGTCGTATCCGACCGCGCGCAGTTTCGCGATGTCGCCGGTGCGCAGGCCGAACACGAACAGGTCGGATTCGCCGATGGCTTCGGCCATTTCGATGTTGGCGCCGTCCCAGGTGCCGATGGTCAGCGCGCCGTTCATCGCGAACTTCATGTTGCCGGTGCCGGACGCTTCGGTGCCGGCGGTGGAAATCTGTTCGGACAGATCGGCGGCGGGAATGATGGTTTCGGCGAGACTCACGCCGTAGTTCGGCATGAAGACCAGTTTGAGCTTGCCGCCGAGCCGCGGGTCGCTGTTGATGGTGCGGCCGATGTCGTGGGCGAGGCGGATGATCTGTTTCGCGGTGTGATAGGCCGATGCGGCCTTGCCGGCGAGGATCACCGTGCGCGGCGTCCAGCCGTTGCCGTCCGGCCCATCGGGCTGTGCCAGCATCGCCTGATAGCGCGCCACCACGTGCAACAGATTCAGCAACTGGCGCTTGTATTCGTGGATGCGTTTGATCTGCACGTCGAACAGCGAGGCAGGATCGACTTCGATGCCCAGCTCATGACGGATCAGCGCGGCGAGTCGCTGCTTGTTGGCCTGTTTCACGGCGGCGAGACGCTGGCCGACGATGCGGTCGTTCGCGTGATCGCGCAGTTGCGCCAGCGCGCCGAGGTCGCGACGCCAGTCGTTCCCGATGGTGTCGTCCAGCAGCGACGACAGCTTCGGGTTCGCCTGCTGCAGCCAGCGTCGCGGCGTGACGCCGTTGGTGACGTTGATGAAGCGGTCGGGGAACAGTTTCGCGAAGTCGGCGAAGATCGTATCGACCATCAGTTCCGAATGCAGTTTCGCGACGCCGTTGACCTTGTGCGACGCCAGCACCGCCAGCGCGGCCATCTTCACCCGGCGGCCGCGGGTTTCGTCGATCAGCGACACGCTCTCCACCAGCGCGTGGTCGTCCGGATGGCGTGCGCGCACGTCGGCGAGGAACTCGTGATTGATGCGATAGATGATTTCCAGATGCCGCGGCAGCAGCGCCTCGAACATCCGCACCGGCCAGGTTTCCAGCGCTTCGGGCATCAGCGTGTGATTGGTGTACGACACCGCCTGACGGGTGATCGCCCAGGCGTCGTCCCAGCCGAGGCCGTGATCGTCGATCAGCAGGCGCATCAGTTCCGCGGGCGCCAGCGCGGGGTGGGTATCGTTGAGATGGATCGCATTGCCCTGGCCCAGCGCATCCAGCGGCCGGCCTTCGGCGAGATGCCGGGCGATCAGATCCTGCAGCGACGCGCTGACCAGCAGCGCTTCCTGCTTCAGCCGCAGCTCGCGGCCGGCGTCGGTGCTGTCGTCAGGGTAGAGCACCCAGTTCAGCGCGTCGGCGGCGACCAGATGGCGCGCGGCGGCGGCGTGCTCGCCGCGGCAGAAGGCGGCGAAGTCGATCGGGTCCTCGGCGCTGGCCTGCCACTGGCGCAGGGTCGACACGCGTTCGCCGTGATGCGCCGGCACGATGAAGTCGTAGGCGCGGGCGAGCACGCGTTCAGCCGGCTGCCAGCGGCGTCCGCCGATGCCGTCGGATTCGACCTGTCCGCCGAAGCCAATGACGTACTCGACGTCGGGACGTTCGATGTCCCACAGCGCGCCGTGGCGCAGCCAGTCGTCCGGACGTTCGATCTGGCGGCCGTCCTGGGTGCCCTGCGCGAACATGCCGTAGCGGTAGCGCAGGCCGTAGCCGAACGAGGGCAGGCCGGTTTCGGCGAAGGAGTCGAGGAAGCAGGCGGCCAGCCGGCCCAGACCGCCGTTGCCCAGCGCGGCGTCGGGTTCGGTCTCCAGCACGTCGGCCAGCGACAGCCCGCGCGCGGACAGTTCTTCGGCCAGCGCGGGCTCCAGTTGCAGCGCCGCCAGCGCGTTGCGCAGGGCGCGGCCCATCAGGAATTCCATCGACAGGTAGTGCACGCGGCGGCTGGAGGGCGCCCGGCGGGCGTCCTCGGCCTGGGTCGCGGCCCAGCGCTGCGCCAGTGCGTCGCGGCAGACATCGGCGGCGGCGCGCAGGGCGGCGCGCGCCGCCGGCAGGGCCTGGGTATCGCTGCGGGTCATCGCCAGCGCGGCGCGGAAGGCCGGAAGCAGGCCGGCGGTCGCGGCGCTGGTGAGCGTGGAACCATCCGTGGTGGCGCGGGCAGTGTGGTCGGTGACTGTCATGCGTGACTCGACTCCTCGGAACGGTGCATTGGCCGGCGCTGCCGGGTTCGGCCGGCGCCTAAACCCACGGAGCTTAGGAGCCGCATCGACCCAGAGCGAGCCTGTTGTAATCGTATTCATGCCCGGCATCAGTCCGGACGGGGGCGGCGTCGGCGTGCATTCGTTTTCACGGCCATGCACCGTACTGCTCGCGCACGTCCGTGGGGCGTCGTCTGCGCGGCCGCACGTCGATGCGGATTGTGGTGGAGGATCCGGGTAATGTTCGATCCAACAGATCAACGGGAAAACACGCGCATGCGATATCCACGCGATGCGGCACCGCAACACGATGTCCGCGTCGAAGATCGTGTGACGCATTGAGCGCGATGGATCGACGTCGCTTCCTGGCGCTGTCCGCGCTCGGTCTTGGGGCTGCTGCACTGCCGCATCGATCGCGTGCGTCGACCAACGACGCTTCGCTGCGGTCGGACGCGCTGCGATCGGAGGCATGGTCCGCAGTCTTCGCGCGCATGCCCGCCGCGCTGGCTGCGGTCGCCGATGATCCGCAGCATGCGGTGCAACTGCGCTGGGTGCGGATCATGCGCGATGCCGACGGCGCGCGGCGTCATGTCGTCCACGATCGTGGTCTCATGCCGCGGCGCTGGTTTCCCGCCGCCAGCGTCGCCAAATTGCCGATGGCGCTGCTGATGGCCGAAGCGGTGCAGGCCGCGGGCGGCGGTGCGGACAGCGTGCTGCGCCTGCACGCCGCGCCGGCGAGCGGCGAGTGGGGCGACGAGCCGCGGGACGACACGTTCACGCGCGGCATCGATCGCACCTTCGCGGTCAGCGACAACCGTCCGTTCAATCGCTGGTACGAACTGCTGGGCGGCGACGCCGTGCATCGGCGGCTTGCACAGTTGGGTTATCCGCATGCGCGCCTGATCGCGCGGCTGGGCTCGCCCGACATCGAAGCGAATCGGCGCAGCGGTGGCGGTGAGCTGCTCTCCGCCGATGGTGGGGTATTGCGCCGTTGTCCGGCGGGCGTTGCCGCAGCGCGGCGGTTCCCGTTCGGCCGCGCGCTGCAGGGCGAAGGCTGGCGCAACGACGACGGCAGTACCACCCCGGGGCCGCACGATTTCTCGCATGCGAACTTCCTGCCTCTGGCCGACAGCCTGCGCATGCTGCAGGCCTTCGTGGCGCCCGAATCGGTGCCGGCCGCGCAGCGTTGGCGGATCGACGGCGCCCTGCGCGCGCGGCTGCTGCGGGCGCTGGCGCTGCGTCCGCGCGAGAGCGCATCGCCGGTCTATCCCGAAAGCGCTTATCCCGATGGCCACGCGCGCTGGTTCTTCGTCGGCGACGGCCACGCGCGTTATCCGGAGGGCTTGAGCGTGTCCGGCAAATCCGGGATGGCCTATGGATCGCTCAGCGAGGTGGCGTACGTGGTCGATCGCGATTCCGGCGTCGAATGCATGCTGGCCGCCAGCATCCGGGTCAACGCCGACGGCATCTACAACGACGACCGCTACGAGTACGACACCGTCGGTATTCCGTTCATGGCAGCATTGGCGCGTGCGGTCCTCGACGTGGAACGCGAATGGAGTGCGGCAGCGCGATGAACAAAACGATGTTGAAGACGATCGCGCAGCTGCGCCGGCATCCGGCCGGTCTGCTGCTGGCCGCACAGCTGATGGCGGTGGTGTTGTATCCGGTGCTGGACGAATCCAGCACAGGTCGCGCGGTGTTCGGCGCGTTCGGCATCCTGGTGCTGGCGCTGGTGCTGTGGGTGGTCAACCGCAGCCCCACGATCAACTGGGTGGCGTGGATGATGGCGGTGCCGGCGGTGACCATGTCGCTGCTGGCGGATTTCGCCGGCTTGCGGGCGCTACTGCCGGTGGCGCAGATGCTGGAAGCGGCGCTGTATTTCTACGCCGCGATCGGACTCATTATCTATATGTTGGGCGACCATCGCGTCACCCTGGACGAACTGCTGGCGGTGGGCGCCACGTTCACCCTGCTGGCCTGGTCCTGGACGTTCGCGTTCTCGGTCTGCCAGACGTGGTACCCGGGCAGTTTTTCCGCACCGACGTCGCCGGAGGCCGCGCGCACCTGGATGGAGCTGCTGTTCATGAGTTTCAGCGTGCTGTCCGGCGTCGGCCTGAGCGATATCGTGCCGGTGACGCCGCCGGCCCGGGCGCTGGTGATGCTGGAGATGTTCGCGGGCGTGATGTTCATCGCGATCGTGGTCTCGCGCCTGATTGGACTGTCGGCGGCGCGTGCGCGCGCTGGGTGATAGGCGTGGCATCGCTCGTTTTAAGCTGCTGGCGCGTCGTTTGGCGCAGTGATGGCCCAGGAGCAAATCCCCCGTGGCCCCCTTTTTCAAAGGGGGCGAAGCCGAGGCAGTTAGGGATCAGGGGAACAAGCCCAGAAGCGAATCCCCGCGGCCCCTCTCAAAGAGGGCGAAGCCGAAGGCATTCAGGGATCAGGTCCGGCCGTTGCAAGTGTGCTGCTGATGTTCCCCCCTTTGAAAAAGGGGGGGGGCAGGGGGGAATTGCTGTTGCTGTTGCGTCCGCCCTCAAACCCCGATTGTTTCCGCCCAGCCTGACCCGGATCAAACCCGGAGCGGCCCGACCGCCTACAATTCCGCCACACGCCGCTCACGCAGGTCCGAGCCTTGAAACTCCAGGTGCCCTTCATCCAGTTGCCGCTGCTGTTCGATGCGGCCGTGCTCGCGCAGGAAATCGAAGCCCTCGGCGAGTCGGTCTGGAAGCCGCATCCGCAGGGCTTCCCGGGCAATTCCATGCTGCCGCTGCTGGCGGTGGACGGCGATCCCGACAACGAAGCGTTCTCCGGCCTCATGCGTCCCACCCCGCACCTCCAGCGCTGTCCCTATCTGCGGCAGACGCTGGCCAGCCTGGGCGCCACCGTCGGCCGCACCCGGCTGATGCGCCTCGCCGGCCAGGCGGAAGTGACCCGTCACGCCGATCAGGGCTATTACTGGACCGAACGCGTGCGCGTGCACGTGCCGATCGTGACCCAGCCCACGGTGAAGTTTGAATGCGACGGTCACACCATCAACATGGCCGCCGGCGAATGCTGGATCTTCGACACTTGGCGCCAGCATCGCGTGCTCAACGATGCGGTGCAGTCGCGCATCCACCTGGTCTGCGACACCGTCGGCGGCGGCGCGTTCTGGGACAAGGTCGCGCAGGGCCGCGCGCACGACGCCCCGCGCGAGGGCTGGATGCCGAAGCGCGTCGCCCCCGATTCGATGGCGCCCGCCGATTTCGCCTGCGAAGCGGTGAACGTGCCCGCGGTGATGAGCCCGTGGGAATTGAACCAGCACCTGTCGTTCCTGCTCGGCGAAGCCTTGCCGCATCCGCAGTTGCCGGCTATCAGCCAGCACGCCGGTCGCCTGATCCGGCAGTGGAAAGGCCTGTGGGCCCAGCACGGCGACGCGCCCGAGGGCCGCGCGACGTTCCGCGCCGCCTTCGATGGCTTCGCCGCGTCGGTGCGCCCGCTGGCGCAGGGCGTGACCCTGCGCAACGAGATGCCGTGGTTCCAGGTGATGATGGTGATGATCCACCGCGTCGCGGTGGCGCCTGCGGATGCGAAGGCGGCGGGGAAAGCGGCGGGCGAATACGCGTAGGGATTCGTTCCGCGCGCCTTCGCCCGCGCGGTACTCAAGCCGCCTGTCGCCGCCCGTCCGCCGCCGCCGCGCACTCGCGCTCGGCATGCACGAAGAAATCGCGCTGGATCTCGGCGAAGTTGCGGTAGCCCTCGCGCGCGAGTTCCAGGATGCGCTCGCGCGATTCGGGGCGGAAGCGCGCGGCCAGTTCCAGCGCCTTCATCGCTTCGGCCAGGTGGTCGGCTTCCACGCCCTGCGATTCGAACGTGGCGTGGATCGTGATCCAGGCGTAGGCGTGCACCAGTTTGCCGCCCAGTTCGACCCGGAAATCGCGGTCGCGCAGATATTGATAGAACCCTTCGTAGTGGCGTTCGCCGCGGAATACGCGGTCGATGATCGCGTACTCGCGGTCGGCCATCGATTCGGAGGCGATGTGGGTGCCGATCGAGCGGATCAGTGCCTCGGCGTCGTGCGGCACGCTGCCGTAGCAGACGAAGGTGCGCGCGACGACGTCCTGCAGCCACGCCGGCGGTTCCGACAGCGCGTTGCGCTCGACCAGCGCCAGCCCGGCGTAATCGGCGGCGGCCTTGCGCATGGCCTGGGCCAAGGTGCGATGCGGCACCCGGTGGCCCTTGTCGAGATGTTCGTCGACGGTGGCGTCCAGCACGTGCCCGGCGACATCCATGCCGCGCACCGCCTGCGCATGGTCCGGTTCGTTGGCGTCGAGGAACAGATCCTGCGATTCGCCGATGTTGCCCGACAGCTTTGCGACCAGCGCGCCGGCGTAGCCGTTCCAGCGGGTGTAGCGGTCGATGAAGACGAACTGCGCCAGCGGGTCGCGCACGGCCGCGTCGCAGGCGCGGCGCACCGTGGCTTCCATCGTCTCCTGTTCGGCGGTGGTGATGAATTCTTCGATACGGAACATCGATGGGTCTCCGGCTGGCGATAGGCAGGCTTGCAGCCTTCTATATCCGCAGCGCCCGGTGCCGTGTCAAGCGCCGGGCGGCCCGGCGGAGGCCAGAACCGAAGAACCCGCGCAGTGCGCGGGTTCCCGGTGGTGATGCGGGCAGCGAATGCCTGACCCTCAGAAGTTCGGCTTGTCCGCTTCCGGCGTCTCGTTGTAACGGACGATCGATTCCAGGATCAGCTGTTTCGCTTCGGCGGCGTCGCCCCAGCCGTCCAGCTTCACCCACTTGCCCTTCTCCAGATCCTTGTAGTGCTCGAAGAAGTGGCCGATGCGCTCCAGCCAGTGCGGGCTGACCTGGTCGATGTCGGCGATGTGCTTGTAGCCCGAGAACACCTTGTCCACCGGCACCGCCAGCAGTTTCTCGTCGCTGCCTGCCTCGTCCTTCATGCGCAGCACGCCGACCGGGCGCACGCGGATCACCGAACCGGGGATCAGCGGCAGCGGCAGGATCACCAGCACGTCGGCGGGATCGCCGTCGCCGCAGAGCGTGTGCGGGATGTAGCCGTAATTGCAGGGGTAGCGCATCGGCGTGGACAGGATGCGGTCGACGAAGATGGCGCCCGAGGCCTTGTCCACTTCGTACTTGACCGGCTCGGCATCCTTGGGGATTTCGATGATGACGTTGATTTCGTCCGGCGGATTCTTGCCGGTGGGGACGAGGTCCAAGCCCATGTCGGGGTTCCAATCGATACGGAGAGGCGCGCATTCTACGCCGCCGGATGTTGCGTCGCAGCAGGTATCGCTTGGCCGGCGGTCGCTGGCTGGCGGCCCCCCTGGCTGTATTGGGGGAACCGGGGAAATCGGCTGATCGGACAGTATCTTTGCCCGTCGTCCCCGCGAAGGCGGGGACCCATGCCTTCGAGTGTTCAGGGCAGGTCGCGAGTTGCTTCACCGCTTCGGGCATGGGTCCCCGCCTTCGCGGGGACGACGAGCGAAACAGGCGAAGGCGTCGCCAGCACGCATTGGGCTACACGTATCTGATTGTTCCGTAAGGAAAAATGCAAGCAATCATGTTTCGTGGCCGCAAACGCGAACGGCGGCCCTGAGGCCGCCGTTCGTGGAATCGTCAGGATGTCAGGGCGGCGCTTACTGCACCATCACTTCCACCCGGCGGGCTTCGTCGGTATTGCCGCCGCCGCTGGTGGCCTGGGGCTTCTTCAGTTCGATCCGGTCTTCGGCGATACCGGCGTCCACCAGCGCTTTCTGGACCGCGTGCGCGCGCTCCTTGGCCAGTTCCTCGTTCCTGGCCGGGTCGCCGGTGAGGTCGTGATAGCCCGAGATCGTGGCTTTCGACTCCTGGCTGCCCTTGAGCGTCATCAGCACGCGATCGAGCGTGGCTGAGGCGTCGGCCGGCAGATCGGCGGTGCCGGTGGCGAAGTAGATCCGCGCGGTCCGCGCCGGGTCGATCCCGGCCTCCGCCGCGGCGGCCTGGACCTCCTCGGCCGTGGACAGGCCCGAGGCCTGCGCCGCGTTGGCGGCCGCAGCCGCGGAGGCAGCGGCGGCTTCGGCGGCGGCGGTCGCTTCGGCGACGGCGGCCTGATGGCCGGCGGGCATGCCGCCCTCGACCTTGTTCACCGGCAGCAGCGGCACCATCAGCAGGGCCACGATGTTAATGATCTTGATCAGCGGATTGATCGCCGGGCCGGCGGTGTCCTTGTACGGGTCGCCGACGGTGTCGCCGGTCACCGCGGCCTTGTGGGCCTCGCTGCCCTTGCCGCCGTGATGGCCGTCTTCGATGTACTTCTTGGCGTTGTCCCAGGCGCCGCCGCCGGTGGTCATCGAGATCGCCACGAACAGGCCGGTCACGATCGTACCGATCAGCAGACCGCCCAGGGCTTCGGCGCCCAGCAGCAGGCCGACCACGATCGGCACCGCCACCGGCAACAGCGACGGCACGATCATTTCCTTGATCGCCGACTTGGTCAGCATGTCCACGGCTTTGCTGTAGTCGGGCTTCGCGGTGCCGTCCATGATCCCGGGGATGTCGCGGAACTGGCGGCGCACTTCTTCCACCACGCTGCCGGCGGCGCGGCCCACGGCCTCCATCGCCATCGCACCGAACAGGTAGGGGATCAGGCCGCCGATCAGCAGGCCGATGATGACCTTGTGATCGGACAGATCGAACGCGAAGGTCACGCCCGGATTGGCGGCCTGCAGGTTGTGGGTGTAATCGGCGAACAGCACCAGCGCGGCCAGCGCGGCCGAGCCGATGGCGTAGCCCTTGGTGACCGCCTTGGTGGTGTTGCCCACGGCGTCCAGCGGATCGGTCACGGCGCGCACTTCCGGCGGAAGCTCGGCCATTTCGGCGATGCCGCCGGCGTTGTCGGTGATCGGACCGTAGGCGTCCAGCGCCACGATCATGCCGGCCATCGACAGCATGGCCGTCGCGGCGATCGCGATGCCGTACAGACCGCCGTGCAGATGCGCGGCCCAGATCGCGACGCACACCGCGATGACCGGCAGCGCCGTCGACTTCATCGACACGCCGAGGCCGGCGATGATGTTGGTGCCGTGGCCGGTGGTGGAGGCCGCCGCGACGTGCTGCACCGGCTTGAACTGGGTGCCGGTGTAGTACTCGGTGATCCACACGATCACGCCGGTCAGCACCAGGCCGATCAGGGCGCAGATGTACAGATTCAGCGCGCCGTGGCTGTTGTCGGCCATCAGCTGGGTGGTGATCGGATAGAACGCGATGGCCGCCAGCACGCCGGAGACGATCACGCCCTTGTACAGCGCGCCCATGATCGAGCCGCCTTCCTTCACCTTGACGAAGAACGCGCCGATGATCGAGGCGATGATGGACACGCCGCCCAGCACCAGCGGATACAGCACGGCGTTCTTGCCGGCTTCGGCCATCATCAGCCCGCCCAGCAGCATCGTCGCGATGACGGTGACCGCGTAGGTTTCGAACAAATCGGCCGCCATGCCGGCGCAGTCGCCGACGTTGTCGCCCACGTTGTCGGCGATCACCGCCGGGTTGCGCGGGTCGTCCTCGGGGATGCCGGCTTCGACCTTGCCCACCAGGTCCGCGCCCACGTCGGCGCCCTTGGTGAAGATGCCGCCGCCCAGTCGCGCGAAGATCGAGATCAGCGACGAACCGAAGGCCAGGCCGACCAGCGCGTGCAGCGCCGCTTCGCCGGTGATGCCCATGTAGTCGGTCAGCACCACGTAGTAACCGGCCACGCCCAGCAGGCCCAGGCCGACCACCAGCATGCCGGTGATCGCGCCGCCGCGGAACGCCACGTCCATCGCCGGACCGATGCCCCGGCGCGCGGCTTCGGCGGTGCGGACGTTGGCGCGGACCGACACGTTCATGCCGATGTAACCGGCGGCGCCCGAGAGCACCGCGCCGATGAGGAAGCCGATCGCGGTCGGCCAGTTCAGGAAGATGCCGATCAACACGAACAGCACCCCGCCGGCGACGCCGATGGTGGTGTACTGGCGGTTGAGATAGGCGCGTGCGCCTTCCTGGATGGCGCCGGCGATTTCCTGCATGCGGGCGTTGCCGGCGGGTTGCCGATTGATCCAGCGCGCCGAGATGATGCCGTACAGGATCGCCACGACCGCGCAGGCCAGCGCGATCATCAGTCCATATTGTTCAAGCATGAAACCCTCCCCAGAGTCGAAAGTGTGAGAACGGTAGACAGCACGCGGGAAAAACCTGCAGCCATGCCGCCTGCCGTGATCGACTCGGCCGCATGCAACCGCCCGACTATGGCATAGCCGCCGCCTTCGTTGGAACCTGATATTTAGTAGGTGATGACGATCCTGACGACGCATCGTTGATGCTGCGTCGCAGCATCCGCGGCCCCGACGTGCGGCCCGGGTTCAGCCGCTGCGGGGCAGGGTAGCCCCCGCTGGTCGGCGTTCCGATCCTTTCGAGCGCGAGACGACCAGGTTCCATCGATCGCGTCTCGCGATCCGGCTTCACCGCCGATCCGCCTCGATCCCAATGCGTGGAGAAGTCCGAATGCGTTCCAGGTGTCTTGCGATCTTCCTGCCGGTTTCACTGCTGTCCGTGGCTGCGACGGCGCTCGCCGCCGGTCCACAACCCGAGATCCAGCGCGAGCCCTTCCCCGCGCAGACGCCCGGGCAGGTCCACACCATCCGCATCATTCCGGAGACCTGCGCCTATCTGCGCGGCGGTTTCGTTGCCGACGCCGCCACGCCTTACCGCTACGGCGCCGCATCCACCGGCAAACGCTGCCAGCCTCGCGCGCGGCTGGTCGATCCGGTCAAGGCGAAACCATCGGCCGAAGCCGGCTGGATCCTCAACGATCTGATCCGCATTCCCAATGCCGCCTGCCCGGTGCAGCAGGCGGTGATCCGGGTCTGGCGCAAACCCGCGAACAACGTTCCGCCGCCCGCCGATGCGCAGGGCCGCCCACGGATCTATCTGGAAGACGCCAAGCGCCAGGCCGCCGCAGGGAAGATCGCGCCGCTGACGCAGTATGCGGCGGTGCTGACGATGGAAGGCGACTGCCGCTGATCGGCTGCGCTCACGCCGCGTTTTGACGTGCGGTGAAGACCGGCGACAGTGCGGCAGTGGCAACTGAAGGGATAGGGCGAACGGTCGAATATCGTTTGAAACATGCCCGGATGAATTCTTCCGTCATCCCCGCGCAGGCGGGGATCCATGCCCGGAATCATGAAGCGGCTCGCGATCTGTGCCGAAGATTCGCAGGCATGGGTCCCCGCCTGCGCGGGGACGACGGACGGAGTCATGACTGCGGGAGCGATGACAAGCAGGGTGACCAAAGCAGAGCGGCGCCTCAGCCGCGCAACGCCACACCCACGCTGCGGAGGAAAGTTTCCACTTCGCGGGTGTAGTCGTTGTCCTCGCCCAGGTCGCGGTTGATCTCCATGTGCGACATCGGTTTCGCCATCAACTGCGTGCGGGTGCCGTAGCGCGCGGCCTTGTCGAGGAACACGCGGTTGGCCGGGCACGAGTCGCGGCGTCCGCTGGCGCAGACCGCCAGCACCGGCGCGGTCCTTGCGCCGATCTGCGCGACCGGCGACGCCGCGCGCCAATAGGCCGGGTCTTTGCCGAACGCGTTGTCGAACAGCGGCAGGTTGCGGCCCTGCATCGTCGCTTCGGTGTCGATCGCGCCGCCGTCCAATAAAACACTGGCCCGCCAGGGCTTCACGCCGAACTCGTCCGCCATCTTCGGCGAAGCCGCCAGCAGACCGACCAGATGCGCGCCGGCGGAATGGCCCATCAGCACGAAGCCTTCGGGATCGCCGCCGAGCGCGGCCACCGTGTCCTGCGCCTTCGCGACCGCGCGCGCGATATCGCGCGCCTGCTCCAGCGGATCGGTGTCGGGCAGCATCCGGTAATTCGTCGAAATCACGATCGCGCCCGCAGAGGTCCAGCGCTTCTGCTTGGCCTCGATCAGCCCGCGCATCGCCTTGTCGCCGCGACGCCAGCCGCCGCCGTGGACGTAGAAGATCGTCGCCGCGCCTTTCGTTTGCGCCGGCAGATACACATCGAAGCGCTGCGCCGGATGCGTGCCGTAGGCGACCTCGCGCGTCGTCGGCGCCGCAGAAGTTTGTGCTGCGGCCGGCGCCGGCTGGCGGAACACCGCGCCCACCGCCAGCAGCAGGACGAACCCCAGCCCGGGCCAGGGCGAACGGCGCGACGCGGCATTCACGGTGTGCGCTCGCGCGGCTTGCGGTGCGTGCGCAGCCATTCGCGGCGTTCTTCCGGCGTCATCGCTTTCAAGCGTTCGCGCAGTTCCGCGCGCTCCGCCGGCGGCAGGCCGCGGCCGCGCTCGAACGCCGCGCGCGCCTCCTTGCGCTGCTCGGGCGACATCTGGTCCCAGCGGCGCTTGCCTTCTTCCGCGCTGCGGCGCTGCTCGGGCGTCATCCGCTGCCAGCGTTCGGCATGCTGCAGCATCCGTCCGCGCTCGCGGGGATTGCTGTTCCAGCGCTCGCGCACCACCGCGACGATCGCTTCGCGCTGCGCGGGCGACAGGCGCTCCCACTCCGGCGGCTGCGGCGCGTTCTGCGCCTGCCGATGCGGTGGCGGTGGCGGCGTCTGCGCGGACGTCGTGCCGATGGATGTCATGCCCGCGCAGGCGAGCAGCGCCACGTACAGCAGGGTGGGCAATGGGTTCATGCGATTCATGACAACTCCGAAGTTCATAACAATTCCGAGCTATTGGTCTGGGCGCTGTCCGAGCCCAGCCACAGATAGAAATCCGGGCTTTCTTCCAGCGCATCGAAGCCCATGGCCTCGTCGCCGCCGGAGAATTCGGCGGCCAGCAGATCGTCCGGCAGCGCGTCGTCGATGACGATGCTGTCGACCGCGGGCTCGGGCGTGTCCGCGCCCGGATCCGTCGTCGCGACCGCAGGTGCGACTTCGGCCGGCGCCGTTGCGGGTTCCGCGGGTGTACGCGTCGGCGCAGTGTCGGCGGGCGTCACCGCGACTGCGCCCGGCGACGGCGCGCCGGTGTCGCCGGTGTCGCGCAGCGCGAACAGTCCGATCGCCAGGGTCAACGCCGCGGCGCTGCCCAGCGCGAACATCGGCCAGCGGCGCGGCGCGTGCGGCCGTCCGTGTTCCGCCAGCGCGGCACGACGGCGCTGCGCGAGCTGCGCGCGGACGCGCGGCGAAAGGTGGTCCAGCGACGCGGCATGCGCGCTGCGCACGGCCTGCGCAAGCCGATCGTCAGGGCGCGCATCGCGGTCGTCGTGTGAATGGCCCGAAGTCATCGGAAATCCTCCAGCTGTTTCTGCAGAGTGTCGCGGGCCCGCGAGAGATGGGTTTTCACCGATCCCTCGCTGCAACCCATGATCCGCGCGGTGGTGGCGACATCGCAGTCTTCCAGCACGCGCAGGGTGAAGGCTTCGCGCTGGCGCGCGGGCAGCGCGCGCAGTGCGGTGGCCACGGATCGATACGCCTCGCGGTTGTCGTGCAGCCGTGCGGGGCCGGGCGCGTCGTCGGGTGCCTGTTCGATCCAGTCGATGGTGTCGTCGTCCGCGGTCTTCGCGCTGGGCGACACCAGCCAGCGCATCCGGAACAGGCTGCGTCGCTGGATGTCGACGATCCGGCTGCGCAGGATGCTCCAGAACAGCGGCGTCCATTCCGCCGACGGGCGCTCGCGATAGCCCATCATCCGGATCATCGCGTCCTGCACCGCGTCCAGGGCGTCCTCGCGATGCCGTAACCCCAGTTCGGCGAACCGGAACGCGCGCGCCGAGATGCCTTCGAGGAACTTGTCCATCGAAAGGCTGGCGTCGAGAGAAAAATCCTCGGCCGCCACCGGGGAGTGGACGGCCGAGGGCGCGCGCGTGGGGGTGTCTTCGGAGCTCACGCGCGCAAGCTTAAAGCGGGGAAGGTCAGCATCGCTGGATCGGCCGTCGGCCATGCCGATCCACCCTCAGCGCCTGCGGTCCCAGCGGCGGCCGGAGCGCTCGCCGTGGCGGTCCGGGCGGCTGTCGATCATGGCTGCACGCGCATCCGGCAGGGCGGACGGCAGTGGGGCAGAGGTCGGAGGCTTCATGGCGAATCCTTCTAAGCAGATGTCGGAGGGGTGGCGGGCCCGCAGGAAGGGAAACGCCCCGGCCGCGAGCCGGTTGACAGCGTTGTGCAGGAAATCCGCATGCAGACGCGCAACCCGATGCCGCGAGGCCTCTCTACAGTCCCGCCGCCCCGCTTGTTTCCTTCCCCCGTCAGCGGGGGAAGGCCGGGATTGGGGCCGCCCGACGCCCATGGTTTGTCCCGACGCGGCGGTTATGATGCCGGCAGACCCTGGGGAGAACGACAATGGCGGATGGTTTCGTAGCGCTTTACATTTTCATGCTGGCGGCGATCGCCGGGCACGTCATCATTTCGCGGGTGCCGGTGATCCTGCACACCCCGCTGATGTCCGGCAGCAACTTCATCCACGGCATCGTCCTGATCGGCGCCATGGTGGTGCTGGGCCACGCCGACACCACGCTGGAGAAAGCCATCGGCTTCGTCGCCGTGCTGCTGGGCGCCGGCAACGCCGCCGGCGGTTATGTGGTGACCGAACGCATGCTCGACATGTTCAAGTCGTCCAAGAAGCCGGGGCAGGACGGGAAATGACCCCGGATCGCGCCTTCGCAGTGCCCGCGGTGAAATCGATCAGCCCAAGGGATGTGTTCCAGGCCGTCAGCTACCTCCAGTATCCGTTGATGCTGGTAGCGCTGGGTTATGCCATCAAGCCGCTGGTGACGGGCCTTGACGGGATCCTGGACGACGCCAACTACGCGCTGCTCTACATGGGCATCGGGATCGGGCTGTCTTCGCTGCAGGACCCCACCCGGACCCAGAACGAAATCTCGCGGAAGGTCTGGCAGAACCCGCGCAAGGGCATGCTGATGCTCTGGGTCCTGGCCGTTTACGCATTCGGCATGATCGCCGTCGGCCTGCTGGGCAGTTACCTGTCCAGCACGAGCGCCATCAATCAACTGTCGTTGGGGTTGTTCTCTCTGGGCCTGGGCATGATCGGCCTGCTCAAGACCGCCATCGAAATGTTCGAATACCACCGGCTGGATAAAAAACCGGCGGATGCGCTGCATCCAGCTCAGGAGAAAGAAGCATGAGTGTGTTGATCCTCGTCAAGTTGAGCTACTTCGTCGCCGCCACCCTGTTCCTGCTCGGCCTGCAGCGCATGGCCTCGCCCAAGACCGCGCGCAGCGGCATCCAGTGGGCCGGCGTGGGCATGCTCATCGCCACCGTCGCCACGCTGTTCCTCCCGGGCCTGCACAACATCGGCCTGATCGTCGCCGGCATCGTCATCGGCACCGCCGCCAACTGGTACTGGGGCAAGAAGGTCGCGCTGACCGACATGCCGCAGATGGTCGCGCTGTTCAACGGCATGGGCGGCGGTTCGGCCGCGGCCATCGGCGCCGTCGAACTGTTCAAGTATTCCGCCGCGGGCACCGGTCCGAATTACGTGACATTGGGACTTGCGGTGATCGGCGCGCTGATCGGCGCGGTCTCGCTCACCGGCTCGGTCATCGCCTGGGCCAAGCTCGACGGCCGCATGGACAAGCGCTACACCTTCCCGGGCCAGCAGATCTTCAACGCGCTGGTCGGCATCGCCGCCATCGTGCTGGGCGCGCTGGCGCTGTACACCCTGGAAGTGCCGTACATCATCGCGTTCTTCGTCGCCGCGCTGGCGCTCGGCGTGCTGATGACCCTGCCCATCGGCGGCGCCGACATGCCGGTGGTCATCTCGCTGTACAACGCCTTCACCGGCCTCGCGGTGGCGTTCGAGGGCTATGTGCTGGGCAACGAAGCCCTGATCATCGCCGGCATGATGGTCGGCGCCGCCGGCATCCTGCTCACACGCCTGATGGCCAAGGCGATGAACCGCTCGATCAACTCGGTGCTGTTCTCCAGCTTCGGCGCGACGGGTGAGGCTGCGGCCATCGAAGGCAGCCAGAAACCCATCGACGCCAGCGACGTGGCCGCGATGATGGCCTTCGCCGAACGCGTGGTGATCGTGCCCGGCTACGGCCTCGCGGTCGCGCAGGCGCAGCACAAGATCTGGGAGCTGAGTCAGCGCCTGATCGAACGCGGCGTGAAGGTGAAATTCGCGATCCATCCCGTTGCGGGTCGTATGCCTGGGCATATGAATGTGCTGCTGGCCGAGGCTGGCGTGCCGTATGACCTGATCGTGGATATGGAGGACATCAATCCGGAGTTCACGAATACCGATGTGTCGCTGGTGATCGGTGCGAATGACGTGGTGAATCCGGTTGCGAAGACGGATCCGGCGTCGCCGATCTACGGCATGCCGATTCTGGATGTCGTGAATTCGAAGAACACGATTGTGATCAAGCGTGGTAAGGGGACGGGGTTCGCGGGGATCGAGAATGCGCTGTTCTATGCCGACAATACCCGGATGTTGTATGGGGATGGGGCGGAGATGGCGAGTGCGTTGGTGAGTGAGTTGAAGGCGCTCGACGGCGGGCATTGATTTGTAGGGTGGCGGTGAGCGCAGCGAACCCCACCCGAACCGGCGACAGTGCCAGACAGCGCAGCATCGTAGAGCTTAGGGCGGGTCTTGCGCCCGCTTGTTGGAATCACTGGTACCTTGTTTTCAAGGTTTCACGCACTTTGTTTTCGGCAAGTAGCTTTTCGCCACGTAGTGGATGCAGGGGCGACCTTGCGGAGTATGGGCGGCAATGGCAAAAAGGCATCATTTTGTCCCGAAGGCTTATTTGAAGCATTTTTGCGATGCTAGGGGGCGAGTGCGTGTCTATAGAAAAGAATCTCCTTCGCAGATTCTTCACATGGCGCCTGATAACGTCGCATTTCGTAGGTACTACTACGCGCAGCCAACACCTGATGGTGGCAGAAACACTGATGCGCTAGAAATGTTTTTCTCTCAAGTTGAAGATAAGTGGCCTCCGATTGTTCAACAACTCACATCTGGCGAGAACGTCAATGATGCGCTTGAGCATATTTTCAACTTTATTGCGTTGCAGCGGTGCCGTGTTCCCGCTGCTCGGGACGCAATAGAAGTGATGCTTGCAGCGTCTGTCAAAGCTTTGGCCCGCCGAATGGATGCTGCTGGAAAGCTTCCGCCGCCTCCACCAGGGCATGAAAATATTCTTGAAATGATGGATGTTTCAATCGATCCGCATCAGTCCATTCATGCGATGGTCGATATGATCAGGGGTATGTCTGATCTTTACAATAGAATCGGAATTTTCGCGCTTCATAATAAAACTGACATTCCTTTTCTTACGAGTGACAATCCTGTTGCGTGGTTTGATCCATCGGTTTCTGACGAAAGGGTGATGCCCTATAGAATAAGTCAAAGTGGCGCAATATCTATGGTTTTTCCTGTAACTCCATGGTTGGCTATTTGTGGATCTACTGAAGACAAGATTCGGTTTCACAAAAATGGCCTCTTTCACAGGGAAACATGCGACTTGGATGATATCAATAATATAAACAGGACTGTTTGCCGGTTCGCATATGAGGCGGTTTTTTCTCGTGATTTGGGTTCGGAAGATTTGGTGGCAAAATATGCGCATGAGTCTCCAGTCTTAGAAGTCAATGCAATAAATTTTGAGACCGAGCAGGCTTTGCTGAGTACATTTGTTTTCGGGGCTAGGCCGAAATTGCCTAAATGGGAAGCGACGAAAAATGATTAAATTGATTAGCGCGTAGGGTGATGTAAGCGCAGCGATCCCCACCCATGAAGCGCCGGTGTCGCTTGATGTCATCGGGGTCTGATGCGTCGGGATGGTGGGGTTCGCTGCGCTCACCCCACCCTACGCAGTTTGCGGGTGTTTCATCATCGATGGGTTTTTTCGGCGGATGGGGGGTGCGATGCGCTTTGCGATTTTTCTTGTGGCGGTGTTGCTTCCGTTTTCCGCGATCGCCGCGGATCGCGGTGGATTCAGTGTGATCGGCGAGTGGGAGTGGAATCCCCTGGTCGGCGTTTGCCCGGAGCGTTTCACCTATCGCGCCGACGGCATGGTGATGATGCAGAGCGGCGAAGAGCGTCTGGTGAAGACGTATGTCCTCACCCGGGTGTCGAACGACGCGTATCGGCTGAGTAGTACCGTCAAAGCCACGAATGGAAAACCCGACTGTCGAGGCGACCTGTCTCCGGTCGGCACGAAGTCCAGCGCGTTCGTGATGCCGACGAAGGGCCGCGCTTTTCTCACCTGTACCTCGATGGACAAGGCGACGTGCTTCGGTACCGCCAAGGCCGTGAAGCGCAAAAAATGAGCGTGTAGGGTGGGGTAAGCGCAGCGCAACCCCACCATCCCGATGCATCCGCACGTAGGGTGGGTGAGCGCAGCGATGCCCACCCATGAAGCGCCGGTGTCGCTTGATGTTCTCGGGGTCTGATGCGTCGGGATGGTGGGCATCGCTGCGCTCAGCCCACCCTACGAAACCCCACCCCACGGATCTGCGGCGATGGCCCAGGAAGTGGCACCGGGGACGATCCGGAAAGGACCTGTGGGCGCAGATGGAAACCACCAGCATCTGCGTTCGCGGAAGCGTATCCGACCTTGCGTATCGGCAGACGACGCGATCCATCGCATCGTCGATACGGTCGCGATCCGAAGCCGCGTTTCCCGCGTCACGCCCGACCTGTCCCCTCACCAAGCACAAAGGAATGCCCGATCATGCTGTTGACCAATCCGAAAATCGATGGAACCCGCACCAACGTCCCCGCGATCCTCAACGCGCTGCCGCGGACCAATCCGACGCGATACACCGTGAACGGGACGATCCCGATTCCGCCGTGGTCCTCGCTCAATCCGGTCGACAGCACCGAATGGCACTACCAGGGCATCGCGCCGTACAACGGCACCGCCAGCCCCACCGTCGCCAACGGCTGCATTTCGGCCAGCAGCACCGCAGGCTATTTTTCGGGTTTCTCGCAGGCGCCGGGCGCCAACCCCGGCGTGCGTTCGGTGGTGGTCCCGAACTCGAACTATTTCCATGCCGCCGGCATCCAGATGCTCGGCGATGTGCTCGCCGTGCCGCTGGAAAGCACGAAAGGCGGCAATGGGTTGGTGGCGTTCTATAACGTCGGCAATCTCGCCGCGCCGGTGTCTCTGTCCACGCTCACGATGCCCGCGAAGAAAGCCTCGGCCGTCGGCATCACCACGTACAGGGACGCCAGCGGCGTCGAGCAGTGCCTGTTGGTGGTGTACGAATACGATCATCACCAGATGTACGTCTACCAGGCGCTGGCGAGCGGCATCGGCAGCGCCACGCCGGGATGGGTGTTGAAGACCACCTACACCGGTAGCGCGCTGGACACCGGCGACCAGTTCCAGAGCTTCGCGCTGGTGACCCAGAGCAACAGCAGCGGCGACGTGGTGTATCTCCTCGGCTTCCGCGAGGACGAGGAGCTCTGGCTGTATACCGTCAACACCACGCCGGGGACGTCGTTCGGACAGTTCGTGTACAGCGCGAAATACACGGGGTGGAACGGATCGGACTGGCGCAACGGCATGGGCCTGCAGATCGCCAACACCACGCAGATGCGTCTTTTCGGCACCGCGAAGGATCCCTCCGGCAATTCGACCTACCCGGGCGGCCCTGCGAACTACACGTTCCAGATCTACGTCTACGGGGGGTGAGGCTGCGTCGGACGTGGGACGGCGTTGGATCTCGTAGGGTGGGGTAAGCGCAACGCAACCCCACCATCCCGACGCATCGGACCCCGAGAACATCGAGCGACACCGGCGCTTCATGGTGGGGTTGCGCTACGCTTACCCCACCCTACGACACTGCGGCGCCGATGCACGGTCGCTCAACACCGGGATCCATGCGATGCACGTCAAACACATCACCCCGATCCTCAATGTCTCCGATCTGGCGCAGAGTTTCGCGTGGTTCGGGATGCTCGGCTGGAAGAAGGGTTGGGAGTGGGGTTCACCGCCCAGCTTCGGCGGCGTGAACAACGGGCATTTCGAGATCTTCCTGTGCCTCGACGGGCAGGGCGGACACGGGCGGAGCGATTACCCCGCGACCTTCGGCCCAGAGTCCGACGAGGCCACCGAAAAGGGCGTGTGGATGTCGATCTGGGTCGACGATGCGGATGCGGTGCATCGCGAATGCATCGAACACGGCATCGAGGTGACGTGGCCGCCCACCGACATGCCCTGGAACGTGCGAGAAATGCATGTCCGTCATCCGGATGGACATGTGTTCCGCATCAGCCAGAGGATCGAATGCGCGCCCGAACCACCGTCTGCCGAAGGCGCATAGGCCGGGCCCGGGTTCGCGGAGCGTGCAAAAAACAACGCGCCTTCTTCGGGACTATGATGCGTGACCATCCAGCAGCGCTTCGGGCCTGCATCGGGAGATCACGATGATCGATAACACCGCGGCAGCGACGACGCTCCATTCCGGCCGCTTGACGGTCTGCACCTACGGCGGATTCGCGCCGGTCTGTTTCAAGGATGCGGCCGGCGCTCTCGCCGGTCTGGATATTTCTTTTCTGGCCCGCTTTGCCGAGAGCGAAGGGCTTGCGCTGGACATGATCGATCGCACGTTCGATGGCATCTGGGCGTTGCCCGGCATGGATGTGTGCGACATCGCCGCGGCCGGCATCACCAGGCTGGATGCGCGCTACGTGGGCGAGCACGGTTCATGGAGCGACGCGTATTTCCGGGTCAACCGGTCGCTGCTGGTCCGCAGCGCGGAACAGCCGATATTCGATGATCACGCTTCGCTGGTCGGCAAGAAGATCGTGGTGACCCGCGGCTCGACCGCCGACATCGACGCGCAGACGCGATATCCCGACTGCACGCTGCAGTACGTGGATGAGGTCGCCATCGGCCAGCAGGATCCGCAGGCCTACGTCGTCACGACGCTGCTCGCGAACCGCGACGCCGACGCGTTCGGCGAGGGCGACGTCAGCAATCGCTATCTCCGCGACACTTACGGCAAGGATGTCGACGGCGGTCTGGTGCTGGCGGACGTCCATCCGATCGACGGGCCGGATGAAACCTTCAGCTTCGTCGTCCGCAACGCCAGCGCAGGTCTGCTCGGTCGATTGAATGCGTTCATTGCTGCGAACAAGGGCGCATACGCATCCGAGGCATAGAACGATGCTGCTGCCGGGACCGCTGCGCGCACCCTCGGATGCGCGCAGCGGTTGCCGCGGACGGGTGCGTTTCAGGGCGCCATGCAGCCGTTCATGACGTAACACTCCTCGCGCTGCGTCCAACACAGATCGACGCTGGTGCCGCTGCGCACGCACTGGCGGAACTGCAGCTCGCAGAAGGCGCATCCGTCCTGCGAACTCGCGATCGGCGAGGCGATCAGCAGCAGCAGGCCAGAGAACAGCAGACTTGTCCGGAAATTCTTCATGATCGAATCCTTGATGGTGATGAGATCCCCTGTGGGCGGAGTATAGGCAGCGCGGATGGCCTTGGGCTACGCCGGAAACCCGCTACGCTTGATCGGAGCGATACGGCTCCAACCTCCGGACATTCCGCAACCATGCGCGACCCCGTCTCCTGTCCGGCGTTCCTGCATGGGATCGGTGCATCGTGATGCCGCCGTTGCGGGTTCTGCTGTTGACCGGGCTTGCGATGCTGGCGTTCGCGGGCAATTCGCTGCTGTGCCGGGCGGCGCTGGACCACACCCGCATCGACGCCGCGAGTTTCACCACGATCCGACTGCTGTCCGGCGCGTTGGCGCTGTGGCTGGTCGTGCGCTCGCGCGCGTCGAAGCACGCGGGAGCCGGCAACTGGATGTCCGCATTCGCACTGTTCGCTTACGCCGCCGGATTTTCGTTCGCCTATCTTCATCTGCCTGCGGCGACCGGCGCATTGCTGCTGTTCGGCGCGGTGCAGGCGACCATGATCGGTCATGGCCTGTGGCGGGGCGAACGCCTGACGTTTCTGCAGTGGCTTGGCGTGATGCTGGCGCTGGCCGGTCTGGTGGCTTTGCTGCTGCCGGGGCTGGCGGCGCCGCCCTTGCCTTCGGCGGGATTGATGCTGTGCGCGGGCATCGCGTGGGGCGCGTACTCGCTGCGCGGCAAGGGCACCGGCGATCCGACGCGGGTGACCGCGGGAAACTTCCTGCGCGCGGTGCCGTTCGCGTTGGCCCTGAGCCTGCTGATGTCGAGCGGAGTGACATTCGACGCCGAGGGCATCGGGTATGCCGTGGCGTCGGGCGCGCTGACGTCGGGACTCGGTTACGCGATCTGGTACAGCGCGTTGCCGGCGCTGAAATCGACGCATGCGGCCACCGTGCAGTTGAGCGTGCCGCTGATTGCCGCCGTGGGTGCGGTGATATTCCTCGATGAGACGATGACGCTGCGGCTGCTCGCGGCGTCGGTCGCGATCGTGGGCGGGATCGCGCTGGTGATCCTGGGCCGACGGATCGCGGCGTTGTCCGTGCCGGACCGCGGACATGGCGGACGCGGCGTGCAGCGATAGAATCGTCGCGCGGCCGGCCCGGGTCGGCGCATCGGCCCGCACCGCATCCTGAGGTCATCCCCATGCATCACGCAGATTGTTTCCGGCCGATCTTCGATTTCATCGCGGTCGTCGGCATCGACATCGTCGAAGCGCCGCTGCCGGCCGACACCTTCCTGCCAGGCATCGAACTGCGTGGCGGCGGCATCGCGGTCGATCCCGACAGACTCGTCTGGCCCGGAGATCTGCTGCACGAAGCCGGGCATCTGGCGGTATTGCCCGCGGCGCTGCGCCGCGAGGCCCACGAGGATCAGCCGAATGCCGCCGAGGTCGAACATGCGGGCGAACTGGAAGCGATGGCGTGGGCGTGGGCGGCCGCGGTCGAGCTGGGTCTGCCGCCGGAGGTGCTGATCCACGAGGGCGGCTACAACGGCAAGTCCGGCGATCTACTGCAGATGTATGCCTTCGGCGTGTATCCGGGCCTGAAAGGCCTGTGCGAAAGCGGAATGACCGCAGCGCCCGGTTTCACGCACGACTGCGGCCCGGTGCGCTATCCGCGGATGTTGCGCTGGCTGCGCGATTGAATGACCGAGTGCCGCCGCTCGGCCGGCGGCACCCGCTCTGTTTCGATCAGTCGTCGGCGCTCAATCGTCGTCGCACTTCGCAAGCATCGCGGGCACGGATTCGTCGACGCCGGGCAGATCGTTCCAGCACGCCTGGCCCTCGCTGCACTGGGTCATGTAGGCCCAATGCGTCACCTGCATGCTGGCGCTGCCGGACGCCATCTGCATGCCGAACGCCCAGCGGCCCAGGTAGGGCGTCATCTCGCCGAAACCGGTGGTGAGCGCGGATGTGGCCTGCGGTGCGGCGGGCTGCGAGTTGAACGTGATGTAGACGCGGCCTTCCGGGGTGACCGAGCCGATCAGGTACTGGCACATCGCGGGTCGGCCGCTCAACTGGGCCACGACCGGGCCGAAGAAATAGCCGTTGTCGTAGCGCTGGATATGCCACACGGTCTGGTCGTCGATGGCGGTGCTGGCGTCGGGATCGTCGGTGTTCCACTGGATCGCCTTCAGGAAGGCCTGCGGCACGATCCAGTAGGTGCCGCCGTCCGCGCCCAGCCATGCCCAGTCGTGTCGGGTCCGCGCGGTGTCCGCGGGTGGCGGCGGTGCGGCGGCCTGGACCGCGGCGGTCGCGAGGATCAAGCCCAACAGCATCGTCGTGCGTGTCATCCGTGCATCTCCCTTGCGTTGCCGGGCCGGAATGGCCGGGCTGATCCTTGGCCTCGCGCGCGCTGCCCACGCCGGTGGTCCCCAGCATAGCAAGCGGCGGCGCATGGGCAGGGGTTCGCCGATGGCGAGCTCGCCTTGCGCTGGCTGCGCGATCAGGGCGTCGGCGGGTCGTACGTAGATCGATTCGCCTGAAATCGTTTCCGGACATTTCGTCGGCGGCTCCATTGGGTTGGAGACGGTTTCAACCTATCCAATGCGACGGCGCGCTGATATGCTCGAGCATCGAAACGGAATGCATGGATTGGCAGCCCGGGTCGAAGCTCACGCTTCGGCGTGAATGCTATTTCCGGTGCCCCCGTTCCGGCAGATGTTCCCACTGTCACGAGGCTGCCGATGCGCATCAAACAATTGGTCTATGCCAGCCGGCAAGCCGTCGAATTCGACGGGCTGCGTCTGGTGTCGCTGCTGTACACGGTGCGCGACCGCAATGCGGCGCTGGGCATCACCGGGGTGCTGCTGTATTCGAACGGTATGTTCGTGCAGTGTCTGGAAGGGCCCCCCGAGAACGTCGATGCGACCTACGCGAAGATCTGCCTCGATCACAGGCACAAGGAACTCGTGTTGCTGCAGTCCATCGACACCGATGAACGTCATTTCCAGACTTGGATGATGGGCTGCGCCAAGGTCTCGGATTACCAGGCGCTGGAACTGATGCGTTCGGAATGGCAATCCACATCCGACACCATGGATCGCCCGGGTTGGCTCAGTCCCGGCTTCGTGCTGATGAAGACGATGTGGGACATCTACAAGGATTTCGGCGAACTGAACCTGGACGAGCTCGAAGCCTGAATGCGAACGGCGGCGCGCTACAGCCGCCGTCGATCTACAGCAGGCGCTGCGTGATCGCCTTCAGCACCGCATGGGTGCGGTCGCGGCAATCCAGTTTCACCAGCACCTCCGACATGTAATTCTTCACTGTGCCCTCGGACAGGTGCAGGCTGCGCGCGATCTCCTTGTTGGAATAGCCGCCAGCGACCAGGCGCAGGATCGAGCGCTCGCGTTCGGTCAGGCGCAGGCCGGCGTCCGCGGGCGCGCTGTCGGTCCACGCGGCGCGCACCGGCCCCAGGCTGACCGGCTGCAGCAGGGTTTCGCCGGCCGCGACCCGCACGATCGCGGCTTTCAGGTCTTCGGGCGAGGCATCCTTGAGCAGGAAGCCCTGTGCGCCGGCGTCCACCGCCTGGATCATCAGGTTCGGGTCGTCGAAGGTGGTGAGCAGGATCACCGGCGTGGCATCGCCGCGGGCGCGCAGTTCGCGCAACAGGCCGAGTCCGCCGAGTCCGGGCATGCGGATATCGCTCACGATCAGATCCACCGGCCGCTGCGGCAGCGCGGCGAGCAGGCGCTCGGCGTCGGTGCTTTCCAGTGCGATCTCCACGCCGAGATCGGCGAGCAGGCTCGACAGTCCGCGCAGCACCAGCGCCTGGTCGTCGCACAGCGCGATGCGGACGGCGCGCGGCGCGGTCATGTCGTGCGCTCCAGGCCATGAAGCAGAGGAATGCGCGCGATCACCTGCAGCCCGCGCGGTGGCGTGGTCGCGAGTTCGAGCGTGCCGCCGACCGCGTCGAGGCGCTCGCGCATGCCGGTGAGTCCGTTGCCGAAGTCGATCCGCGCCGGGACGAGGCCATCATTTTCGATCGAGAACGTCAGCACGCCATCGATGCGACGCAGCGCGATGCGGATCTCGCCCGCGCGACCGTGACGCAGCGCATTGGTGATCGCTTCCTGCGCGCAGCGCAGCAGGGTTTCGGCCTGTTCGATGTCGTCCACGCGCAGGCGGTCTTCGATGTCGATGGCGATGCGCACGCCGGGAATCGGCTGCGCCAGGGCTTCCAGCGCCGCGCGCAGATCGAAACCGTCGTGCGCACGCAGCGTGCCGACGACCTGACGGATCTGACCGAGCAGATCGTCGGCCAGCGCCGAGGACACCTGCAGTTCCTCACGCGCGGCGAGCGCGGGGTCGCGCGCCAGGCGCGCCAGATTGAGCTTGAGCGCGGTGAGGCTGTGGCCGGCGACATCATGCAGCTCGCGCGAGAGCTTCAGGCGCTCGCCCGCGCGTGCGGACTCTTCCAGCAGTCGCCGCGTGGCGAGCAGTTCGGCGTTGATCCGCGCGAGGTGCTCGCGGGCGCGTTCGCGACTGCCGGCGTAGTGCCCGGTCAATGCCGCGAACGCCTGGAAGCCGAGGATCGGCAGCAGCGACACCAGCAGGCCGAAGATCGAATCCGTGCGTCCGATCCACATCGTCGCGATCGCCGCGTTGAACGCGAGCATCAACAGCACGAACGTGCGCGTGGAGAACAGCAGCACGGCCTGCCCGGCGACGATGATCAACAGCACGGCGGTCTGCCCGCCGCGCAGCAGCCACTCGGCCAGCAGCACCAGCAGGCCCTGGGCGATGACGTTCCACGGCGGCGTGTCGTTCTCGTTGCGGCGCGCGGCGGAGGCGACGAACAGCGCCAGCATCGCCAGCAGCGCAGCTACGCCGGCCCATTCGCGCACCCACAGCGTCGGATCGGCGGCGCGCAGTTTGTCCGGATCGATCACCCCCACGCTCACCGCGAACCAGGTGACATAGGCGGCGATGTTCAGCGGCGCGAACAGGCGCTGGGGAAAGGTGCCGTCGTGCGATTGCAACTGCCGGCAGGCGTTGGACGGGGATGGCATGGGCACAGCATGGCAGCGGCGATGCGCATGCGGAAGCGGTCGGGCGCAGAAGGTGACTTTTCTCACCCCCGCTGGGTGACTGCGGGCAGGTGCCGCCCCATGCCCGAGATCCGGAGACTGTGCCCATCGCCTACGGAATACCGCCATGGACACTGCCTACCAATCCCTGCTCCTCGTCCACGGCCTCTGCGGCCTGGTCGCGCTGGTCACGTTCTGGGTCGCCGCGTTCGCGAAGAAAGGCGCGCCGCTGCATCTGCGCGCAGGCAAGACCTACATGGTCGCGATGCTCGGCATCGTGATCACCGCGGTGCCGATGGCGGTGATCATCGCGAACCGCGGCAAGCCGGGCATCGCGACCTTCCTGGCGTATCTGGTGGTGATCACCCTGACCGCGATGTGGATGGGCTGGCGCGCGATCAAGCGCAAGCGCGACCAGAACGCGTTCCGCGACAGGTCCTATCTTGCGGTGGCGCTGATCAATCTCGTTGCGTCGGCAGCGGTCTTCTACATCGGCATGCAGATGTCGCAGGCGCTGCTGATGGGGTTCAGCGCCGTCGGCACCATCACCGGCGTACAGATGCTCATGCGCCGCGCGCGACCGATGGCGACGGTGCGCTGGTGGCTGAAGGAACACTACGCGGCGATGATCGGCTGCGGCGTTGCCACGCACATCGCGTTCCTCGCGATCGGTCTGGACCGGCTGATCCGCGCGGTCGGCATCGATCCGCCCGGCTGGTATCACCTCATCGCCTGGTTCCTGCCGCTGTCGCTGTCGTTCGTGATCGGCGCCTGGCTCAATCGCAAATACATGCCGAAAGCCAGCACCGGCGCAGCCGTAGCGAGCCGCGCCTGACGGTCAGACGCCCAGTCGCGCCCGCACCAGCGCCAACACCCGCGCCTCGGCCTGTCCGGGGCGCAGCGCTGCGACGAAGCGGTCGGGACGCAGCGCGTGATCGCCATCGAGCAGGCGCCGCAATGCGGGTTCGATTTCGCGCGGATGACGCAGTCGCAGCGCGACGCCTGCCGCCTGCAGCCGCGCGGCGTGGTCGAACTGGTCGTAGTCGTTCGGCAGCACCAGCGCGGGCACGCCGGCGCGCAGGCATTCCCACATCACCCCGGCGCCGCCGTGATGCAGCACCGCGCGCATCCGCGGCACCCACGACGGATAGTCCACCCAGGCGTGACGCTGCAATGCGCGATGCGCGGCATCCGCGCCCGCATCCAGGCGCCCGTCGCTGAAATGCAGGCGGATCGCGGGCAGCGCCTGCGCGACCGCTTCCAACTGTTCGCCCATGCGCTGCTTGGCCCAGCCCAGATGGGTGCCGAGCGTCGCCAGTATGTTGATCGCATCGTCGTGTGGCGGTGGTGCGCCGACGTCGGGCGGGCTCCACAGCATCGGCCCGACGAAACGCAGCGCCGCCGGCCATGCGCGCTCGAATTCGAGTTCGCGCAACCCCAGGCCGAGGATGCATTCCGGCGAATACGCCGCTTCGCTGTCGTCGTCGCCGCCGCTGTCATGGTCGCGATACAGCGACGGAAACCCCAATCCGGCGAGCCGACGACGATGCAGGCGATGCACGCTCCACTTGAAGCCGCGCACGGCTTTGGCGGCGAGCGCATCGCGGCTGCGGCCCAGCGCGCCGATCCCGGGCATCCAGCCGCCGAGATAGGCCGGCGGCCCGCCGGGCGCTTCGATCACACACGGCGACGGATGGCTGGTCCACCACGGAATGCCGCGACGCTGCGCGGCCGCACCGGCGACGGGCAGGGTGAAATCGGCGATCACCAGATCCGGTCGCGTGTGCGAATAGCGTGAATTGAGCGCCTTGCCGAATGCGTCGAGCAATTCGAGGCTGCGCTGGAACTGCGCGTGCAGCCGCAGCGGATGCGCGCCCACCGCATGCGGCGGATCGACGATGGCCTTCAGCGCGGCGTCCGCGCCGGGCACGACCGCGCTGCCTGCGAGGCCGGCGGCGCGGATCCGCGGCTGCGCGGCTTCGGTGCTGATCACTTCGATATCGGCGATATCGCGCAGCGCGCGGCCGATGGCGAGGATCGGATGCAGATGCCCCGCGAACGGCGGCGCCAGCAGTTCGATGCGCGGCCGGCTCATGCGCCGCGCAGCCAGTCGAGTTGCGCGCGCGCGGCGGCGATCACCGGATTGCGCGCCGGATCGCCGTCGAGATAATCCATATGCCCTGCTGCGATGCGCTGCGGCGGCGGGCCGTCGCCGGGGCCGAGCCACGTGGCGATGCGGTCGCGATCGCCGCGCAGCTGCGCACCGTCGATGCCGCGCGGCCAGCGCGGCGCGACCGCGCCATAGGCGACGATGCGAAGACGTGAGCGGTCTGTGTCGTCGAACGGCGCGATCAGCGTATCGAACAGCGCCAGGCCGCAGCTGCCGACCAGCAGCAGCGTGCGCGGTGCGGAAAGCAGCCGCACGCGCGCTGCATCGCACTGTGCCGGAGTCACGCCGTGCAGGATGCCGCGGCGCGCGCCGAGATACTGGCGGCCGTTGGCGAGGCTCGCGCGCAGCAGCGGGACCGGCCGCCAGGCGCCCGCCGCGCTGTCCCAGGGGAACTGATGCGGATCGAAGTGGATGTCGTCGTTGCCATCGGCCAGCGTCTGCAGCGCAGTACGCTGTATCGGCGACAGCGCGCCGCGTCCCGGATCGCTCTGCCCGGTGAGGAAGGCGACGCGCGGCGGCGCGCTCACGGCACTTCCTCGAAACGATCGTTCGCGATCACCCGATAGCGATGCTCGCGCCAGCGGATGCGCGCATCCAGCAGCGCGTGCAGCAGATGCAGCGGCAGCAGCAGCGCGACCAGCAGCGACGACAGCGGCTCGATGCGCGCGGCCTCGCCCGCACAGGCGCGCTGCAGCGCGCGTCGGCCGAACAGATGCGCGATTGCGCCCAATGCGAATGCGACGGCGCCCGGCCATGAAGGCATGATCGCGAACGCTATCAATGCGATGAGTGGAAGCATTGTCGGCAGGCCTTGGCCGAGCGCGATCCGCAGCCGCGCCGGCCACGGCTGCGTGCGCAGCAGCAGGCGCGCGAACAGCATCCAGCGATGCATCTGGCGGACATAGGCGCGCAGATCGGGCAATGCGGTGCGCATCCACACCGGCTCGCGGCGCTGCTCGATGCGGCCGCCGCCCGCGAGCACGGCCTGCGCCATCGCCAGGTCGTCGGTGAGATGACGCAGGCGCGGCGCGAAGCCGCCGATCGCCAGCAGCGCGTTGCGACGCATCGCCCACGCCATGCCGTTGATCGTCGGCGTATCGCCGCGAAGACGCGGCGGCAGATACGTGAGTGCGGCGCTGTCGTTGACGAAGCGCGCGAGCAGCCGTGCCCCGAAGCCCTGTGCGGGTAGATAGATCGGCAGCGCGGTCGAGATCGTCGGCGCGTCCACGCGGCTGTCGCCGAGCGCCGCGAGCAGCGCATCCAGCGTAGATGCCGGCATCCGCGCATCGTCGTCGAGCACCAGCACCGCATCGCCTGCGCAGTGCGCGAGCGCACGGTCGAGCTTGAACAGCTTCGGGTTGATCGCGGGCGGGCAGGGCGGATGCTCGCTGACCTCGACGCGGTCACGCAGTGAGGGCTGCGCGTCGATGATGGAACGCACGGTATCCGCAGCGACCGTGTCGTCGCTGTCGATCAGCCAGTGCAGCGTCGCGCCGCAGGCGCCGAGCGTCCGCAGCGATGCGCCCAGCGTCTCGGCGAGGGTGGCGTCGCCGCTGCGGATCGGTTGCAGCACGTCGACGCCGTCGAAGCGCTTCGATTCGTCGTCGTTTGCGCTGTCGTCGCGGGCAGGGAACATCGGCATCGCCCGCAGTGCGCGCCAGGCTGCGGCCTGACGCAGCAGTTCCAGCGCCGGCCACAGCGCGACCGCCAGCCACCACAGCCATGCGCAGTCCGCGTTCATCCGGGCTGCTGCCGCTGCCATTCGACGAAGGCGTCCACGCCTTCCGCCAACGTCTGCGAAGGTGCGCCGAGCACCGCCCGCGCCTTCGCGATATCGAAGGTCTTGCTGAAGACCAGCACGTCGATGCCGAACCGCGTCACCGGCGGTTCGCCGCGCAGCGGCAAGAGGGTCCACGCGAGTTCCGAGGCATACGCGGCGGCGTACGCGACGCGATACGGCACCTTGCGCGTGGGCGGCGGCAGGTCGAGGCGTCGGAAGATCTGCGCGATGAAGTCCTGCATCGGCACCGGTTCGCCGTGGCTGAGATTGAAGGCGCCCACGGCGTCCGGCCGCTGCGCAGCGCGCAGCATGTAGTCCGCGAGCGCATCGACCGAAATCAGATCGCCGATGGCGGGCGGGGCATCGCGCACGATCTGCGGCAGTTTGCCGCGTTTCGCGGCGGCGAGCAGGCGCGGGAACAGCACGGTATCGCCGGGGCCGAACACCGCGCGCGGCCGCAGGATGGTCCAAGCGCCTGCGTAGTCGCGGACCAGCGTTTCGCCCCCGGCCTTGGTTTCGGCATAGGTGTTGGCGAAGGTCGGGCCGATGGGATCGTCCTCGCGCATGCCCAGTTGGTCGCGCGGCTGGTAATGCACCGAACTGGACGAAATGTAGACCAGCTTCGGTCGGCCGTGCGCGCGACACCAGTCGATCACGTGCGCGGTGGCCTCGACGTTGTGGCGCAGATACTCGCGTCGCGGCGCGAACGGAGACGACAGCGCGGCGGCGTGGATGACGACGTCCGGCGCGAATCCGTTCGCGATGTCGAGCGCGCCGGGTGTCGAGAGATCGACCGAACGATAGTCGGCGTCGGGCAGCGCGCGCCGGCCGACGCCGAGCAGTTCCAGCCCAGGCGTATTCCGGAAGCGCTGCATGAAACGTCCGCCGATGAAGCCGGACGCGCCGGTGAGCAGGATCTTCATGGGCATGCCGTCGTTGTGCGCGTCTTCATGGCGTGCCCCGCATCGCATCCGGCAAGCGCGCATAACTGCCGGCGCAGTGCGAAGGCAGCACGCAGCGGCTGTCGTCGCTGTCGCGCAGCACGCGGCGCAGACGCATCAGTGTGTCGCGCTGCGCGTCCCAGTCGTCCGCAAGCAGGCGCGTCGGCCATGCCGATGCTGCGGCTTCGCCGTTGCCGTCGATGCGCCAGGTCGCGTCGCCCGCGAGCAGATATTCGCGGTCGTCCTCATGCCGCAGCAGCAGGCCGTAGTGCCCGCGCGCGTGTCCGGGCAGCGGCACCGCGCGCAGACTGCCGTCGCCGAGCAGATCGAAGCCGTCGCCCAGTTCGCGCCACGCATGCGGCAGCGCGGCGCGCGGCAGCGCTTCGATCGCGCGGTGGCGTGCGTCGAAATCGTCGGGCAGCAGGTCGAGCAGCGTCGCCTTGCGCAGGCGCGTGAGTCGACTCGCGTTGCGCGCTGCGCGCAGCGCGTCGTCGCCGCACCAGATCGCCGCGTGCGGCAGGTCGCGCAGCCCGGCGATATGGTCGGCGTGCAGATGCGATGCGAAGACGAAGCGCACTTCGTGCATGGCGATGCCGTGATGCGCGAGCTGGGTCTGCAGGCATTCGCTGTCCGGCAGCGTGACCGGCGTGGTCCAGCGGTAAAGCCGTTCCGGGAAGCGTGCTGTGGCGCGCTCGAAGTGTTTGGAATAGCCGGTGTCGAACAGGATCGCGCCAGCGCCTGGATGGCGGATCAGGCCGACCAGCGCCGGAAATACGCCCGTCCGCCACGCGCCGCCGCGCAGCGCGAAGCATTCGGGATGCGTGCAATGCCCGACCCGCAGCATCGTCAGCGACGTGCGCGGGAATGCGTCGGCCTGCGCAGGCTTCACAGCCGCAGCACCGCGCCGCCGAGGGTAACGCCGGCCGCCGTGCCGATCAGCAGCGCGTTGTCGCCGCGCGCAAGCCGTCCGGACGACAGCGCGTGATGCAGCGCGGTCGGCAGCGACGCCGAGACCTGGTTGCCGTGCGCGGCGAAGATATCCTCGACGCGTTCGCGCGGCACGCCGATGCGTTTGAAAATGTGCTGCATGCCGAGCTGCGAGGCCTGATGCGGCACCACGCGATCGATGTCGGCCAACGCAAGGCCGGCGTCTTCCAGCAGTTCGCCGACGAAGCGGTCGAACTGTTCCGCTGCGGCGCGGTACAGGCGCTTGCCGTCCATGCGGAACGTGCTGATCTCGCGATAATCGCCGTCGTAACGCATCGGCGCGAATCGCGAACCGCCGCCGGGAATTTCGCAGGCGTGTGCGGATTCCGACCAGGTCTCGAAGCGCGCAGCGAGCAGCGCCGGGCCGTCGTTGTCATCGCTCATGCCGAGCACCGCCGCCGCCGCACCGTCGCCGAACAGACCGAAGGTGTCGAGATCATCCGGGTCCAGCGCCCGCGACGCGAGATCGCACGACGTCAGCAGCACGCGGCGGTAGCGGCCGCTCTGCAGCAGCGAGGCGACGAGATCCAAGCCCATCAGGAACCCGATGCAACTGGCGTTGACGTCGAACGCGGGGATGCGCGCCAGGCCCAGTTCGCGATGCAGCAGCGCGGCGTTGCAGGGCATGGCCTGGTCGGCGCTGGCGTTGGCGCAGATCACCGCGTCGATATCGTTCGCATCGATGCCTGAAGCGTTCATCGCAGCCAGCGCCGCTTCGGCCGAGACTTCGGCCGCGTTGCGTGCGGGTTCGTGGCCGCGACGCGCCACGCCGGTGCGCGCCTGCACCGTACCCGGCGCGAGTCCGAGGCGTGCATCGAGATCGGCGCTGTCCAGCCACTGCGGCGGCGTCGAAATGCCGGTGCCGAGGATGCGCAGCGGTCTGGGGCGATTCGGAGTCATGAACGTTCGCGTCGGGGCCAACGCGCAATGTAGCGTTTCGACGGCGGATCTGCGCAGCAGGGCGGCAAGTCGCGCGATGCGCGACCGGTCGTCGACGCTGCGCGCCGTCGATACTGCGTTCGTCGTGCTTGCGGCGGTTCAGCTCTGGCCGTTGAACAGCTCGCGGCCGATCAGCATGCGGCGGATTTCGTTGGTGCCCGCGCCGATGGCGTAGAGCTTGGCGTCGCGCAGCAGGCGCCCGGTGGGATATTCGTTGATGTAGCCGTTGCCGCCCAGGGTCTGGATGGCTTCCAGCGCCACCTGCACCGCGGCGTCGGAGGCGTGCAGCAGGCAGCTGGCGGCATCGATGCGCGACCTGTGGCCGGCGTCGTAATCGCGCCCGACCTGATAGGCGAAGGCGCGCGACGACTGCAGCGCGGTGTACATGTCGGCGATCTTGGCCTGCATGATGCCGAACGTGCCGATGGCGGCATCGAACTGCTTGCGCTCGCGCACGTAGGGCAGGGCGATGTCCATCGCCGCCTGCATCAGCCCGATCGGGCCGCCGCTCAGCACCAGGCGTTCGGTGTTCAGGCCGCTCATCAGCACCTTCACGCCCTTGTGCACTTCGCCCAGCACGTTCTCGGCCGGGATCTCGCAGTCCTGGAACACCAGCTCGCAGGTGTTGCTGCCGCGCATGCCCAGCTTGTCGAGTTTCTGCGCGGTGCTGAAGCCCTTCATGCCCTTTTCGACGATGAACGCGGTCATGCATTGGCTGCCGGCGTCCTTGCCCGCGGTGCGCATGTAGACCACCAGCACGTCGGCTTCGGGCCCGTTGGTGATCCACATCTTGTTGCCGTTCGCGATCCAGACATCGCCGCGCAGCTCTGCCGTGCAGCGCATCGAACCCACCACGTCCGAACCCGCGCCGGGTTCGCTCATCGCCAGCGCGCCCTTCCACTCGCCGCTGCACAGTTTCGGCAGATACTTCCGGCGCTGCGCCTCGTTGGCATTGACGTAGAGATTGCTGACGCAGAGATTGGAGTGCGCGCCGTAGCTCAGGCCGACCGATCCGGAGGCGCGGGAGATTTCCTCCATCGCCACCAGATGGGCGAGATAGCCCATGTCGCTGCCGCCGTATTCGCTGGCGATCGTCAGACCCAGCAGGCCCATCTCGCCGAGTTTCGGCCACAGATCCTGCGGAAACGCGTTCTCCTCGTCGATCTGCGCGGCGCGCGGCGCGATCTCGGCCTCGGCGAAGCGACGGACCGCGTCGCGGAGGGCATCGATGTCTTCACCAAGCGGAAACGGGCGCATCTTCAAATCCTTGGGATTGATCGAGGAACTCGACGGAGCGAAAGCCCCCTTGAGTCAAGGGGGCTGCCGCGACAGCGGCGGGGGATGTGGCAGTGAAGCATGGGGCCCAAGGTTTGCGAAGCAAACTTTGGGTGATTTCCGGCGGAGCCGGAAATCAATGTCCGCGCATGCGGCCGAGGAAGCGCGGCGTGCTGCGGCCCATCGGCAGCTTGAGCTTGCCGATCGCCGAGATGCGCTCTTCGGCCAGACGGTCGGCGGCCAGGTAGGTCGGGATGCCGTCGCGGTCGGAGATCTCGTAGATGCGCGCGAGGTTGTGGTAGATCGTCCGCATCATCCGCATCGCGCGTTCGCGGTTGTAGCCGTCGATCTCCAGCGACACGTTCATCACGCCGCCAGCGTTGACCGCATAATCCGGCGCGTAGAGGATGCCGCGCTTCTGTACTTCGTCGCCGATCGCGTTGTTCGCCAGCACGTTGTTGGCGGCGCCGCAGATGATCTTGGCCTTCAGGCGCGGCAGGGTCTGTTCATTGACGGTGCCGCCCAGCGCGCACGGCGAATAGACGTCGGCATTGACGTCGTAGATCTCGTCCGGCGCGACCGCTTCCGCGCCGTACTCTTCCACGGCATGCGCGACCAGATCCTTGTTGATGTCGGTGACGAAGATCTTCGCGCCGCGTTCCTTCAACAGTTTCACGAATTCCATGCCGACGTGGCCGAGGCCCTGCACCGCATAGCTGTGGCGACCGACTTCCTCGTCGCCGTACTTCTTGTTGAGGGTCGCCATCAGACCCTGCAGGGTGCCGTAGGCGGTGAACGGCGACGGGTCGCCCGAACCGCCGTGAACCTGATGCACGCCGGTGACGTACTCGGTTTCGCGATACACGTATTCCATGTCGTTCACATCGATACCGACGTCCTCGGCGGTGATGTAGCGGCCGCCCAGCGAATCGACGAATTTGCCGAACGCGCGGAACAGCGCTTCGGACTTGTCCTTCGATGGATCGCCGATGATCACCGCCTTGCCGCCGCCGATGTTCAGGCCCGCAACCGCGTTCTTGTAGGTCATGCCGCGCGACAGGCGCAGCACGTCGTTCAGCGCATCCTGCTCGGTCTTGTACGGCCACATCCGCAGGCCGCCCAGCGCGGGGCCCAGCACGGTGTTGTGGATGGCGATGATGGCTTTCAGCCCGGCATCTTTGTTATGGCAGAACACGACCTGTTCGTGGCCGTTGTTTTCGATGTGTTCGAAGATCATCGGAAGCTCCAGTGCGCGGGCGTCGGAGGGTTCCGATACGCCAAAGTATGTTGCAAGCCTTTGAATCTCATGACATCGGCGGCTTGGCGGAACGGCCGGTACGGGCCGTAGGCGCGCAAGTGTAGAGGGTGCGAAGCGCTTTTGCATGGGCGTGCCGGGATCGTCCGTCCAGCGCTGCTGACGCGTTGCGGACGGCGTCTGCCGGGCTTCGCGCGCTGTGTCGCATCGCAGCATGCATCCATGCCGCAGTCTCTTGCGTATCAAGACGTGATCTCCGCGGCAATCGCAATGGCATTGCGCATCGGACTACGCTCATTCAAAGGGGACATGTATGTCGAAACAAACAGTGGGCGGCTTTGCCGCTCTGCTGGTAGTCATGACTGCGATCGTGATGCCGATCCGGGCCCAGGATCAGCCCGGCCTCGCGGAAGCGGCACCTGCAGAGGTCGCGGCGCCTCGCGATGCTGGCGCGTCGGCGGAACCGTCGGCGATCAAGCCTGACGCCGCCGCTCCGTCGCCCGGCGTTGTTGCGAAGCCGGCGGCCCCTGCATCGAGAACGCTCTCACCTGAAGCATCCGCACCTAAAGCACCCGCATCGACCCTCGCTGTGCCGGCAGCCGCGAAACCCGCAGCATCCAGACCCGTTGTTGCGAAGCCTGCGCCCGTCGTTTCGATCCAGGGGACACTCGAACTCGTCGCCGGCCAGAAGCAGAGCGTCGACGCAGGCGAAGTCGCGGAAGGGCTGGTCTACTTCCTGCCGAAAGCCGGCAATCCCAAGCCGAAGCCGGGCTACTTCACCATCCGCACCCACAGCAAGGGCTTTTCACCCGCACTGCTGGTGGTGCCGGCGGGCAGCACCGTCGCATTTCCCAATCGCGACACCGTGCTGCACAACGTGTTCTCGCGCACGCCCGGTGCGATCTTCGATCTGGGCAATTACGGGCCCGGGCAGAGTCGCCAGCAGGTGTTCACCAAGCCGGGCCTGATCACCGTGAACTGCAATGTGCACTACACGATGCGCGCGACCGTCGTGGTGATGGCGACGCCGTACTACACGCGTCCCGACAGGAACGGCCGTTTCGAACTGACCGGCCTGCCGCCGGGCCCGGGCACGCTGGTGTACTGGCATCCGCGTACCGCCGCGGCCACGACCCAGATTTCGCTGCCGAACGCGACCGCACAGAAACAGAAACTCATCGCCACCAAGCCGCGCAGCGATCACCACGCAGGGACGCACTGAACCATGACGAATTCCGTACGCTACGCACTGCTCAGCGCGCTCATCCTGATCGCCGCCGCGGCCACGGCGCTGGGGCTCTCCTTCCTTCACGACCGTCGCCTGTCCGAGGCCGTGGCCGCGGATCATCTGGCCGCCATCCGCTCTGCGCAGACGCTGGTGGAACGTGCGCAGACCGATCAGCTCACGGTGCGCGCGCAGTTGATCGCGAGCAATCAGGCGGTCACCGGTTATATCGTGCAGTCGCTGGAAACTTCACTGCCCGGCACCGAAGTGGACTACGCCTCGGTGGTGGATCTGCTCGAAGAGCGTCGCAGTCAGCTGGGGCTCGCGCTCGCGGCCGTGCTCGACGCCGACGGACGCATCGTGGCGATCACCGAGCCGCTGGCCGGCCGCGAGAGCCTCGGCGATCTCGCCGCGTTTCTCGCGGTACGCGAAACGCAGGCCGCGCGCACCGCGGTGCTGGTCGACAACACGCGGCTGCTCGGCATCGCCATCCAGCCGCTCGCTGTGTACGGCGCCAATGAGGCCTATCTGCTGGTCGGCATGCCGGTCAATCAGGCGTTCGCGGAATCCATCGCCCAGGTCGGTGCGGCCGATGTCGCGGTATTGATGCGGACCGCGGATGGCCCGCTGATCGCTGCGTCGACATTGCCCGCCGCGGAATCCGCGCGGCTCACCGATGCGCTGCGCGCGAACAAAGCCGATACCAGCGGCAAGACCGACAGTCGTTTGATGATCGACATCGACGGCGTTGCCCATCGCGCCTCGCTCGCGCCGCTGTTCGGCGATGCCGAAGCGCGGCTGTTGGCGGTGATTCCGAACGACAGCGGCTCGGCTGTCTTCCGCGCATCGTGGCTGCCGTTCCTGCTCGGCGTCGGATTGGCGTTGCTGCTGCTTGCGGCAGCGCTGGCGTTGCTGTGGTTCCGCCTGCTCGCGCCTGCCGACGCCCTGGCACGGATGGTCGAATACTCCGCGGACTCCGGCGATTTCCGGGTCAAGGCCCCGCTCGGCGGAAGTCGTGCGATCACCCGCATCGCCGTCGCGTTCAACCGCGCATGCGAGCGCATCGTCTCGTCGCAGAAATCCTGATGCCCGCTTCATCGCGTGCGGTTGCCCGCCGCACGCACGGCGGCAGGCGCCGGTCGTTCCAACACACAAGTGCATCACACAAGGACATCCACATGATCCAGCAATACCCGCCGCATCCGCTGCCGCGCATGCGCCCGCTCGCTTTCGCGTGCCTGCTTTCGATCTGCGCCGCCCCGGTCTGGGCGCAGGACGTTTCCGATCTGGAGGCGCCCGAGGAGGCGGTACCGGTCGAGCCCGCGAACCCGCCCACGGGCGGCAAACTGCTGCTCACCGCCGGCGTGACCCAGCTCGAAGGCGCAGCCGGCGGCGGCCTGACACCCTGGGCGGTAATCGGCGGTTACGGCGAAAACAATCAGTTCGGCGCGAATGCGTTCTACACGCGTGTCGATGTCGACGACTACAGCCTCGACAGCTACGGCGCGATGATCGGCTTCCGCGATCGCGTCGAGTTCAGCGTGTCGCGCCAAGCGTTCGATACCGAACAGGTCGGCGCCGCGCTGGGGCTGGGGGCGGGCTTCACCATCCGCCAGGACACCTATGGCGTGAAAGTGAAAGTGTTCGGCGATGCCGTGCTGGAACAGGACCGCTGGATGCCGCAGGTCGCGATCGGCGCGCAGCACAAGCGCAACGATCGCGGCGCACTGCTGCGCGCGATCGGCGCCGAAGACGACAGCGGTACCGATCTGTACGTCAGCGCCACCAAACTCTACCTCGATAAGAGCCTGCTGCTGAACGCGACCGTGCGGTTCACCGAGGCCAACCAGTTCGGCATTCTCGGTTTCGGCGGCGACCGCGACAGCGGTTACTCGCCGCAGTTCGAAACCTCGGTCGCCTATCTGCTCGATCGCCGGCTCGCGATCGGCGCGGAATACCGCACCAAGCCCAACAACCTCAACATCGCCGATGAAGACGATGCCTGGGACGTGTTCGTCGCGTGGACGCCGAACCGTCACGTGTCGCTCACGGTTGCCTACGTCGATCTCGGCAACATCGTCATCCGCGACAGCCAGCGCGGCGTCTACGCCTCGCTGCAGGTCGGTTTCTGATGTTTCTTCCGGAGATGAACATGCGGATTTCAAAATTCTTCCGGGTGTTGCCGCTCGCGGTGGCATGCGTCGTTTTCTACGCGATGCCGGTGTCCGCGCAGGACGCCATGCCCCAGGACGCGACGCCTGCGCCGCGCGCCGCGGGGGTGCCCGATCCGGCGCCTGCGCATACTGAACTCGCTGGCGTATTCGAACAATTCGGCGGCATGCCCGGCATGACCGCGTTGATGGACGACTTCATGGTCATCCTGCTGGAAGACCCGCGCATGCGGCCGTTCTTCGAGAAGGTCGACCACGATCGAGTCAAGCGTCAGTTGGCCGAACAGTTCTGCGCGATCCTCGGCGGCGGTTGCGCCTACAGCGGCCGCGACATGAAGGAGACGCACGCCGCCTTCGCGATCGACAAGGCCGATTTCAACGCGTTGGTCGAAGACCTGCAGATCGCGATGGACCGACGCGGGGTGCCGTTCCGCGCGCAGAACAAGCTGCTGGCGATCCTGGCGCCGATGCATCGCGAGGTCATCACGCGCTGAGTGGCCTTCTGCGACGCACGTTCACCAGGAGCGGTAGCGTCCCTGACGGATCCACAGTGTCGCCAGCCATTTCTCGCCGGCCTCCACCGGAGTGCCGGCGTGCAATGAATCCGGCTGCGGGCTGCCGTCGGCCATGAGGTTGTCGAACACCACGGCGCGGCCCGGTATCGGGTCGATACGCAGCCCGGGCACCGGAAATTCTGTCGCGCCGCCGGCTTCGACCGCGTTGAGATACACGCAGATGGTGCGGACGCGATTGCCGGCATGCGGACGATCCATCTGCAGCGTACCGGCCGGCAGATAATCGCGATGCGGACGGTATTGCTGGCCGGGTTCGTAGCGCAGTACGGTCAGTTGCTCGGCATGGGGCAGGTCGATGCCCGCTGCGAACGCCATGCGCAACTGCGCCAGACGCAGCGCGCCGCTTTCCATCACCGGGTCGAAGCTGGCTTCGCTGCTGGTGCGCACCTGCAGCGTGTAGGGCACGCCGGTGAACGGATCGGCGGTCTGCGACGGATGCAGATGCGGCTGCGCGCTGGCGATCAGCAGCCGGCATTCGTCGGCGGAGAACAGTCGGTCGATCACCGATACCCGCGGCTGCATGCACAGCGTCCGTGCCGGCGTCGGCTGCAGTACGTCTTCCAGCGCCAATTGCCGCGGTGCGCCGCCGGCCGGGCCGGGCGGGGGCAGGGTGAAGTCAGGCAGGCGCGGAACGCCGTTCGCGCCGAGCTGTGTCCACAAATCCTCGGCTGTTTCGGGCTGCGCCTCGCAGCCTTCGCCGTGCGCCAGTCGTTCGGCCAGCAGCATCGCGGCGATGGCGCTGCCGCGACTCGCGGCCCGCTCCAGCAACTGCAGGCACAGCGTCTGATCTTCAGGGTGCGGTTTGCGGCCGAAGTGGATCGCCGCAGTGAGCAGCGATGGCGGAAAGTTCGCCTGCACCGCGCGCAGCATGCGGTCGTTGATGCGGCCGTCGCGCGGCAGGATGGTGCCGCCGAGCGCGATCTGCGCCAACAGATCGCATGCCGCCGGATGCCCGGCCTGTTCCGCGCGATGCAGCCACTCGCTGGCAACCTGCGGTGCGGGCGCGCCGACCATGCCGTACAGCCGCATCCGCGCGTATTCGATCTGCGCGCCGACATGCCCGGCTTCTGCCGCGCGGAGAAACCAATACAGGGCTTCGTCCATGCGCTGCGCGTCCACCAGCGCATTCGCCAGAGTGAATGCGTTTTCGGCCGAACCGGCTTCGGCCGCGGCCTGCAACTCTTCGAGGGACAACTGCGCGCTCACAGCTGCGACTCCAGCGGCAGCCACGAAATCGCATGCGCGCTGAAACGCTGCCAGCCGGTGGTATCGGGCTCCTTCGAGTGCAGCGACGGCGGCTGCGGCACGCGATCCAGCCAGCGCGGCTTGCCGCGTTTGTCCAGGTGCATCCAGTAGCTCAGATCCGGCGCGGCCAGGCGCAGATATTCGTCGCGCACCGCTTTCGCCAGCGCGGCGTCATCGAACATCACGCCCATCTCGGTGTTGAGATAGGCCGAACGCGCATCGAGATTGAACGAACCGACGAAGCCGCGCGTGTCGTCCACGCTGTAGGCCTTGGTGTGCAGGCTGGCGCCGCTGCTGCCGAACAGGCTGCTGCCCGGATGCCCCTGCGCGCGCAGTTCGTACACGTGTACGCCGCCGCCAATCAAGGTGTCGCGATACGGCCGGTACGCACCGTACACCGCGGCGACATCGTTCGCCGCCAGCGAATTGGTCACGATGCCCACCGTGACGCCCTTGCCGACCAGCGCGGTCATGCCGGCCGTGACCTCGGTGCCGGGCACGAAATAGGGCGAAATCAGCAGCGCTTTGCGCTTCGCGGTGGACAGATCCGCGGCGATCTTGTGGACCAGCCACTCGTCACGACTGTCGTCCTCCCATTTCAGCGGCGGGTCCGCGACCAGGTGGATGCGGTCGCTCCAGAACGGTTCCAGTTGTTTGCCGGCGTAATCCTGTACGCGCGGCGATGACTCTACCCGCTGCAGATAGCGCCGCGCTGCCGGGCTGGCGGCTTCGGTTTCGATCGCTTCACCCAGTTCGTCGAATCCACCAACCGGCGCGCGCGCCAGCCCCTTCAGTGGCACCGCGGCCTCGCTGTTCCAGTAGCGGTCGAACATCGCGCTGGTTTCGGCCACCGCCGGCCCGAACAGCACCACGTCCAGATCGCGGAAATTCACCTCGTCGCCGGCCCCGAAATATTCCACGCCGATGTTGCGGCCGCCCACCACCGCTACCCGGCCATCGGCGATCCACGCCTTGTTGTGCATGCGGTGATTGACGCTGAAGATCCGCTGGATCAGTTCGATGATCCGCGCCGGACCGCTGCGGTTGCGGAACGGGTTGTACAGCCGCAGCTCGATGTTCGGATGGCTGTCCAGCAACAGCAGCTTCGAGTCCATGCCCTCGGCGTTCATGTCGTCCAGCAGCATGCGCACGCGCACCCCGCGCTCAGCGGCCCGCCAGGCTTCGCGACCCAGCAGGCGGCCGGTCAGATCGTCGTGCCAGATGTAGTACTGCAGATCCAGGCTGCGCCCGGCCTTCTGCGCCGACAGCGCCCGCGCCGCGAACGCCTCCACGCCGTCGGTCACCAGCAGCGCCCCGGTCTTGCCGGGATGCTCGGCCAGGAGGGGGGCCAGCTCGCGGTCCAGTTCGGTCGCGTCGGCCTGCACCGGCAACGCCGCGCTGGGGTCGCCGTTCGCCGGCGGCGTGAAGTGGTTGGCCAGCAGCAGGCCGGTGCCGATCAGGGTCGCCAGCGAGAATGCGCCCCAGCGCGCGATCCGCCAGAAGCGCGCAGCACGTGTCGTCGAATGCATCGGTGTCTTGTTCCCCATCCGGCGGAGTATCCTCGCCCGGCGCCCGGACAGGCAAGGCGAGACCGTCCGCGCCGGACCGTACGGCTGGGGCCGGTAGGGCCCGCAGGCTAGAATGCGCGAATCCCCGTTCACGCACGGAGCGCGCCATGAGCACGCCAGCCGCACCCGCCCTCGACCAGATCACCTCTTCGGTGCAAAACGAGCACTCGCCGCTGCGGTTCGTCACCGCTGCCAGTCTGTTCGACGGCCACGACGCCGCCATCAACATCATGCGCCGGCTGATCCAGGCGCAGGGCGCCGAAGTCATCCACCTGGGCCATAACCGCAGCGTCGAGGACGTGGTCCGCGCCGCGCTGCAGGAAGACGCCGACGCCATCGCGCTGTCCAGCTACCAGGGCGGCCACGTCGAATACTTCAAGTACATGGTCGACATGCTGAAGGAACGCGGCGCCTCGCATATCAAGGTCTTCGGCGGCGGCGGCGGCACCATCACCCCGGAAGAGATCCGCGAGCTGCAGGTCTACGGCGTCGAGCGCATCTATCACCCGAACGACGGCATGCACATGGGCCTGGTCGCGATGATCGAGGACGTGGTGCGCCGCGCCGGCGCCGCGCGCCTGCCGGTGGAAAAGCCGCATCGCATCGATATCGCCAGCGAGGGCGACTCCGACGAAATCACCATCGGCCGCATGCTCAGCGCCATCGAGGAAGGTGCGCTGGACGAATCCGAACTGGTCCATCTGCGCAAGGAATGGCAGCTTGCCGGCGGCCGCACCCCGGTGGTCGGCATCACCGGCACCGGCGGCGCCGGCAAATCCTCGGTCACCGACGAACTGCTCAACCGCTTCCTCGCCAATTTCCCCGAGATGCGCATCGCGGTGGTGTCGGTCGACCCCACCCGCCGCCGCACCGGCGGCGCGCTGCTCGGCGACCGCATCCGCATGAATTCGCTGCGCAGCAAGCGCGTATTCATGCGCTCGATGGCCACCCGCCGCCAGCACGCCGCCACCAACGTGGTGCTCAAAGACTGCATCGGTTTCCTCAAGTCGCTCGGCTACGACCTGGTCATCGTCGAAACCGCCGGCATCGGCCAGAGCGATTCGGAGATCGTCGACCTCGTCGATTTCCCGATGTATGTGATGACCAGCGATTTCGGCGCGCCCAGCCAGCTCGAAAAGATCGACATGCTCGATTACGCCGAACTGGTGGTGCTGAACAAGTTCGACAAGCGCGGCGCCGAAGACGCGCTGCGCGACATCCGCAAGCAGTGGAAGCGCAACCGCGTCGCGTTCCAGACCCCCGACGAGGATGTGCCGGTCTACCCCACCATCGCCTCGCAGTTCAACGACCCCGGTATCAGCTGGATGTTCGCCAACCTGTGCCGGCTGCTGCGCGAGAAGCTCGGCGTCGGTGTTGCAGGCGGGTTTGTAGGAGGGGCTTCAGCCCCGAGCTCTTCAATCGTCTCCCCGAACCTCACCGCAGAGCAGAAGCTCGCGGCTGAAGCCGCTCCTACGAAAAGCAACAGCCGCATCGACTGGCAGCCGAACATCGACACCTCGCTGAAGGAACCGCGCGCCACCGTGCTGATCCCCGGCAGCCGCGTGCGCTACCTCGCCGAGATCGCCGAACAGGGCCGCGGCATAAACCGCCAGATCGAGACGCAGGCGGAGATCGCCGATCGCGCGCAGTCGTATTGGCAGTCGCTGCATGATCTGGGCGATGAATCACTGCCGAAGTCGCTGGAGCTCTACGCCGCCGATGCTCTGCTCCTTCCCCCGCGCGCGGGGGAAGGTCGGGATGGGGGCAATGCGGTTGGGCAAGCCTCTGCTGCGGGCCCCCACCCCAACCCTCCCCCGCATGCGGGGGAGGGAGCTGATCGTACGCTTGTGACCCTCCGCCAACGCTACAACGACGCCGTGCAGTCGCTCTCGTCCGAAGCCCTGAAGCTGCTGCGCGAATGGCCGATGCGGCTGAAATCCATCGTCGACGAGGTCACCCAATACCAGGTCCGCGACAAGACCATCAAGGTCGATAACTACCGCGAATCGCTGTCGTACCAGAAGATCCCGAAGATCGCCGCGCCCACCTACAAGAGCTGGGGCGAGCTGCTGGTGTTCCTGCAGAAGGAAAACCTGCCCGGCTACTACCCCTACACCGGCGGCGTGTATCCGTACCGCCGCACCGGCGAAGACCCCATCCGCATGTTCGCGGGCGAGGGCACGCCGGAGCGCACCAACCGCCGCTTCCATTACCTCAGCGTTGGCCAGCCAGCCGCGCGCCTGTCCACCGCCTTCGACAGCGTGACCCTGTACGGCGAAGACCCGGCGATCCGCCCCGACATCTACGGCAAGATCGGCAACTCCGGCGTCAACATCGCCACCCTGGACGACATGAAGAAGCTGTATTCCGGCTTCGACCTGTGCGCGCCCAGCACCTCGGTGTCGATGACCATCAACGGCCCGGCGCCGATCATCCTCGCGATGTTCATGAACACCGCCATCGACCAGCAGGTCGAGAAATACCTGCGCGCCGACCAGGCGCGCTGGGACGCCGCGCACGCCGCCATCGAAAAACTCTTTGAAGGCCGCGTGCGTCCAGACTACAGCGGCGAACTGCCCGAGACCAACGACGGCCTGGGCCTGGGCCTGCTGGGCGTGACCGGCGACCAGGTGGTCGACGCCGAGACCTACGCGAAGATCAAGGCGCAGACGCTCGCCAGCGTGCGTGGCACTGTGCAGGCCGACATCCTCAAGGAAGACCAGGCGCAGAACACCTGCATCTTCAGCACCGAATTCGCGATGCGGATGATGGGCGACATCCAGCAGTATTTCGTCGACAAGAACGTCCGCAACTTCTACTCGGTGTCGATCAGCGGCTATCACATCGCCGAAGCCGGCGCGAACCCGATCTCGCAGCTCGCCTTCACCCTGAGCAACGGTTTCACCATCGTCGAGTACTACCTCGCCCGCGGCATGAAGATCGACGACTTCGCGCCCAACCTGTCGTTCTTCTTCAGCAACGGCATGGACCCGGAATACACCGTCATCGGCCGCGTCGCCCGCCGCATCTGGGCGCGTGCCATGCGCGAACGCTACGGCGCCAGCGCCCGCAGCCAGATGATGAAGTACCACATCCAGACCAGCGGCCGCAGCCTGCACGCGCAGGAAATCCAGTTCAACGACATCCGCACCACGCTGCAAGCGTTGTACGCGCTGTTCGACAACTGCAACAGCCTGCACACCAACGCCTACGACGAAGCCATCACCACGCCCACCGAGGAATCGGTGCGCCGCGCGGTGGCGATCCAGATGATCATCAACAAGGAGCTTGGGCTCAACTTCTGCGAGAACCCCTGGCAGGGCAGCTTCATCGTCGACAAGCTCACCGACATCGTCGAGGAAGCCGTCTACAAGGAATTCGAAGCCATCAGCGAGCGCGGCGGCGTGCTCGGCGCCATGGACACCATGTACCAGCGCGGCAAGATCCAGGAAGAGTCGATGACCTACGAGCACAAGAAGCACGACGGCAGCCTGCCGCTGATCGGCGTCAACACCTTCCTGCCGAAGGATCATGGCGGCGACATCGTCACCGAGATCGAACTTATCCGTTCGACGGAGGGGGAGAAGGGGCAGCAGATCGACAACGTCGCCAATTACCAGCGCCTGCGGAACACCGAGGCTGGATTGGGGTATCTTCAGAAAACCGCCCGTGACCGCGCCAATGTGTTCGCTGCGCTGATGGAGGCTGTCAAATCTTACAGCTTGGGACAGATCTCACATGCGTTGTATGACGTGGGTGGGGAGTATCGGCGGAATATGTAGTTGATTGGAAAAGATATTCTACAAGCTGATCATCATTTCTGACTTATTAGGAAATTTCGGAGTAGGCGTATGAGCGATCTTGAGCGCGAAAGTGCCCGTTCTATGGAAAGGCGGAGGGATCTTATTGACCCCGAGTTGTTTGGGAACGAGGCTGGTGATGATGAGCCTATTGAGGTTCTTGATAGCTATTTTCTTGACAAACCGGAATTCCACCGATTTTATTCGCCATTAACAAGGCTTGCATTTGTTCGCTCGAGAAAAGGTGTTGGCAAGTCTGCTCTCTTGAAAAAAACGCTATATAACCGTCAGGTTGCCAGTGAGGGCGAGATACTTATCCACTTAAAAGCGGCCGATCTGAGTGCATTGCAAGATGTTGATCATTCGTCGCCTGATCAATTGATTTATGGGTGGCAGCAAAGAATCTGCACTCAGATTAATCGAGAGCTTGGCGCAGCGCTTAGGGTCGGTTTTTCTGATGACTCTATGCTTCTGATTGAATCGGCAGAGTTGGCTGGCCTAAGAAATAGAAATCTTGTTAGCGCGCTTTTCGATCGGTTGAAAATTAAAGGTCTTGGTGCCGAAATTGAGCGATCAAGAATTGAGATAGCAGATGCGCAAGCTGTTTTGGAGCGTGTTTTGCAGAAAGGCGGGATGAGGGTGTGGGTTTTGGTTGATGATGTTGATGCGACATTCATCAATACGGAATCTGAGAGGTTAAAGGCGAGTACATTTTTTAGTGCTTGCAGGAATTTGGCTAGTTCGGTCGAAGGGCTTTGTATTCGCGCCGCTGTGCGGACGGATGTGTGGGCAATTCTTACGCAGTACGACGAAGCTTTAGATAAGTGCGAGCAATATATGCTTGATCTCGTATGGAGTACTGAAGAGACGGGTAGAATCCTTGAGAAAAAAATATTGAGCTTCTTTAGGCGATATTATCCAGATGACGCTACTTATCAGAGGCTGTCATTGCCAAGAGATGGGTCGCAGGTGAGGAAGCTTGTTTTTAGAGAGCCTTTCTCGTGGGGGAGAAGGATGCTGGAATCCTTTCGTCCTATACATATTTATTCTGCTGGTAGGCCGAGATGGGCGGCTCAGCTTTGTAAGCTAGCAGCCGTCGATGCGTACGATAAGTCGTCGCGCTTCATTGTTTTCGGTCACATAAGGTCTGTCTTGACGAGATATGGCGCTCTTCGCGTGAGTGATCTTTATAAGGAGCATAGGCATCAATGTCCGACGCTTCAGGCTGTCGTTGAATCATTTAGTGGCGGTGTAGTTAGGTTTACGACAAATGATCTTCTTTCTCATATTTCAACAAAAATTATAGACCCATATGGAATTCCAGTTATTGATGGAATTTCCTCGGATAGGGGTGCGCTTTCTGTTGCTAGCTTTTTATATAGAATTGGATTCATAGCGGCTCGTGACGAAAATAATAGGGCTGCGCTAAGTTTTGTCCGCTTTGAGGATCGGCCTGACTTGTTGTCAACAGATGCCAATTTGGATGATGGTCTAAATTGGGAGATACATCCTAGTTATAGAGAGGTCTTAAGGATCAAGAAGAGCGAGGATTGAACTCGTAAGGCGGTCTTGAGTGTACAAGTTTAAGGCCGTAAGGCGCATTCGTAGGGCGGAACCCGCGTAACCCGTAAGGTGGGTCGAAGCGGTCGTAAGTCGGGTCTTGCACCCGCCGATTGAAAGAAGCGATGCACCGTACCAAACGACGAGCGATCTGTTTCGGGATCGCGTGCAAGGCCGTAAGGCGCATACGCAGTTGTAGGGTGCATAAGCGAAGCGTCATGCACCGGCTTTTGATGGATCCCGCACGGTTTGAGGTTCATGGCGCATGACGCCTTCGGCTTATGCGCCCACGCTGGTGCGGACCAATCGGGTGGGAGGAGGTCGAGCTGGATATGGTGGTGGAGCGCGTAGGTTTGACTCGTAGGGTGGCGGTGAGCGCAGCGAACCCCACCCATGTCGGGTACGCGAAATGTCGCCGAGCCGCTCTCGCCGAAGAAGTCTGTGCCGTTCTGTCCGAGCGGATGCCACTCTGATGCGTCCGAATGGTGGGGTTCGCTGCGCTCACCGCCACCCTACGTGAGAGACGATTCTGAATCGTCAAGGCCTGTCACCAACTCGTAAGGCGGGTCTCGCACCCGCCGATTGAACGAAGCGATGCACCGCACCAAACGACGAGCGATCTGTTTCGGGATCGCGTGCAGACATGTTCGGTCCGCGGCGGCGAAAAAGAGCGGCGGGTGCAAGACCCGCCCTACGACGCTGGATATGGCGGTGAAGGCTGGAGTGGGGCCAATCGGCCGCTCGTTGCACAAGACACAGTGCTTCACGGGATTGCAGGTCATTCGGTCCTGGTGTGGATCGCTATCGCCAGCGGCTGGCCAATACCGCTGCCCGACAATCCGGGCAGCGGCAGCAGCGGACAACCAATGAGGCTCAGCCGAAACCCATCAGCCGCGCCGCATTTTCAGCCAGCATCAGCGTCGGTGCGTGAATATTGCTTGCCGGCAGTTCCGGCATCGCCGATGCGTCGACCACCCGCAAGCCGCGTACGCCACGCACTCGCAGTTTTGGATCGAGCACACTGCGCTGATCGGTCCCCATCGCGCAGGTCGAACTCGGGTGATCGGAAGTGAACGCCGCGTTGCGGATATAAGCGATGCGCTCCGCGCGCGAAAGACGACCCGGAAACGCAACGCCGTTGGTGATCGACGACAATCGCCGCGACAGCCCGATTTCGGTGGCCAGCTTCAAGCCTTTGGACAGCGTTTCCAGATCCTCGGGTGCGGACAGACAACGCGGATCGATCCTTGCCGGCGAACGCGGATCGGCGCTTGTCAGTCGGAATTCGCCGCGACTGCGCGGTTTGATCAAGGACGGAATCAGCAGGAAGGATGCGCTTGGATCACTTCCCGTCCCGAACTGAGTGCTGATGAGCTGGAGATTCGGCCCTTCCCCGGCAGGGTTGGTGCGCGCGTAATAGAAGCATCCGAGCCCATTGCCGATGGGGGGGGCAAGCGGTTGTCGGGTCTGGAATTCGACACCGGTGACCGACACGCCATCCTGCAAACCGCGGCCGACACGAGGCGAGTTGGCATGGACCGCAATGCCGAGCGCACGCAGATCGTCGGCCGGTCCGATTCCCGAAAGCAGCAGGATCTTCGGGCTGCGAAGCGCCCCGGCCGACACTACCACTTCGGTATCGGCACGGAATCTGACGGGCGTGTCCCCGGAGACGGCATTCACGCCGCGGCAAACGCCGCCTTCGATGATCAGCGACATCACCTCGACCCCGGTCAACAAGGTCAGATTCGGGCGCGACAATACGGGAAGCAGATAACCCTGTGCTGGGCCGGATCGACGGCCATCACGGATATTCAGATCGCCCGGGCCAACACCATCGATCAGAGCGTTGCCATTGAACGAAACTTCGTTCAAACCGAACTCACGTCCCGCTTCGATCAAGGGTCGGGTCAACGGGTGGCCTTCCGCGAGCGTGGTGGTCCCGATTGGCCCATCGCGACCGCGGCGTGGATCGGGCGCACCGGAATACGATTCGATCCGATGAAAATTCGAAAACATCCGAAATACGCCCCACTGCGGGCCCGCCGCCCGCTCCCAGGCGAGATAATCGCGGGCGTCGCCACGCACCCAGACACATCCATTGATGCTGGCCGAACCGCCGATCACGCGGCCTGCCGCAAGCGGCAGTTCTCTGCCGTTGAAGCCGGCCTGCGGCGCGCTGGTGTATGCCCAGTCCGTTTCGCTGCCCAGATTCAGTGGCCACAACGTCGGATCGTACAATTTCGGCTGATCCAGATTGGCCGATCCCGGTTCCAGCAGCAGAACATTCACTGCGGGATTAGCGGAGAGCCGGTTGGCCAGCACACAGCCGGCGGCACCTGCACCCACTATGATGTAGTCGTAACTGGCGAGCAAATGTGCGCGACGCGCACTCTGATTTTCGGCCGCCATCGCCGCCTGACCCGCCAGCTCGGCAGCGAATGCCGCAGAGACACCTGCGGCAAGCAAAGTCTTCAGAAAACTCCGGCGATCAATGGCACCCATATGGGCGGCCAATGTCAAACGATCAAGCTGCTCTTGTTCTTCCTCACGAATTTCCATATCCCACTCCTTGTGTTGGTTTTACATCTGGCCCCAGCGGCCGCTCGGGCTGTCCCTATGAGGCTCACTCCCGACCGCCGTATCTTCGGTGCTTATTCAAAAAAACGCTTGTCGATCTGGCATGGCAGGCGCAATCGCTACTTTTTTGCTGGCTGCTCAAAGCTCGGGCTTACGCACCTCGAACTCGTCAAGCAACTGATCGCCACCAGCCAGTGTGTACTCGCCCCCCCTGACTGCCGGCTTTGAGCGTAGCAGGGGGCTTCATCAGCATCAAATGCATGCCGCCAGGCTTCAGCGTCGCGATCCCGTCGGGCGTGAGACGCAAGGCCGTAAGGCGTAAAGACGCGAAGGCCATAAGGTGCAAATAATTTCGTAGAGTGGATAAGCGAAGCGTCATGCACCTTCTCCTGTTGCATCCCGCACGGTTCAATCTTCTTCATGGCGCATGACGCCTTCGGCTTATGCGCACTACGGTGGGCTGACTCTAATATCAGTCAGTGGATGTTGAATGACTTTTTTCTATTCGCGGAATTCTTTTTTTGTAGAGCGGCCTTCAGGCCGCTGATCGATCGCGGCAAACGCTTCAGCGGCCTGAAGGCCGCTCTACGGACGGCAGAGATGGCTTAACCGACCGGCACCGGCCCTGACACCGGTTTTTCCGGTTTTTCTGTCTGCGTTCGGCGCGAACGCCGGACGATCCATTCGGCCACGAGGCAGTTGATACAGAACCCGGCCCAGGTCACCGCTGCCGCCTCGAACTGGCTGGGATTGCCGTAGATCAGGTAGGCGGGAATGAAATACAGACGCGTCGTCGATAACGCCAGGCCGATCGCGTAAGCACGGATTACCCAGGCGCGATGCAGATCGATCCGGCGCCGTACTGCCGCGCGCCAGGCGAGCACCAACGCAGCGAGCATCGCCAGCGAAAACAGCACCATCGCCGCACGTTTGACGTAGCCGCCGCGCAGCGGAAACGTGAACTCGACTCCCAGCCCGGTGGCTGCGGCGATCAACCCGCAGACGAGGAACACGCGCCCCGTCACCCGATGGATTTTCGGCCAGTAGCGACGGATCGATGGGATGAACTGCAGCGGCCCCAACAGCATGAACACCGTGCCCGCCAGGATGTGGATCGCCGGCAGCCAGGGCTGATGCACATAAATCATGAAGACCGGGTCGTCGACCGGCTGACCCGTGGTCAAGGCTTGCCCGGTGATCGCGAGTCGCATGATCCCCGAAAAGACCACGATCCCGCCGTACAGCCATAACAGGATCGGCACCCAGCCGACCGCCAGCTTCCTGCCTGTCGCATCCATTCGTCGACTCCGCAAACTCCCCGCCGCGCATGCTACTACACATGTCCGGCAGCATTGTGACCGTGGTGCGAGCGAAAGCGAATCGCCCCGATGGCTCGAGAGATGACATTGTGGGTGTCCCGGTCTACCTGCCGATCTACCTGTCGATCTACCTGAGAGGTTATCGATACGGCGCCTCCGGTCGATCGGTGATCCCGCGATATGATGCGGGCAATCAACCCGTCACTCTCCGGAATTCCTCATGTCCCTCTCGATGCACACCGCGTCCGTTCCCGTATTCCAGCAGATGCTCACTGCGCTTGCCGGCGTCCTGGCCAAGGCCGAAACCCACGCTGCCGAGCGCAAGATCGAACCCGCGGCGCTGCTGCAAGCACGACTGTTCCCCGACATGTTCCCGTTGGCGCGGCAGGTGCAGATCGCCTGCGATTTCGCCACCAGCGTATCGGCGCGGCTTGCGGGCGCGGAGGTGCCGGCCTACGAGATCGGCGACCAGACGTTCGCGGACCTGCAGCAGCGGATCGTCGAGACGTTGGCCTTCATCGGTGGACTGGACGCAGCGCGTTTCGAAGGCAGCGAGGCGCGCGACATCGTGTTGCGCCCCGGCACGCCGAAGGAGCGCAGCATCGGCGGCCAGGCCTATCTGCTGTCGTACGGGCTGCCGCAGTTCTTCTTCCATGTCACCACGGCGTACGACCTGCTGCGCCACAACGGCGTGGAGATCGGCAAGAAGGACTTCATGGGCGCGTATTGACGGGGCAGGAAACCTCCGCTCCGCCAAGGGGTCCCTTCAATTGACTATTCCGCCCGATACCGGCATAACGGCTGTGGTCGTGCGAAAGATCATGTCGTGCGAACGATCATGTCTGCCGACGTCAGTACGCACCTTGAAGGGGATTCCGCCAACAGCACAGCCCATCGCATCTGCGGTCACGCCGATGCGGTCAGTGCGTCGGCATTTTTTTCGCAGGATCCCGACGGATGCGCATGATGTGAATGCGTATCGCAGGCCCTGCCGATCGATGCGTCATGGACACGACACAAGAGATCCGTATCCGCGGATCTTCAACGCAATGGAGGCGATCGCATGAGTATCTTTTCCGCAACGAAGTTTGCCAGAACGAAGTTTGGCTGCGCCATGTTCTTCCTGCTGGCCGCGGCCGCCCAATCGGCGCAGGCTGCGCCCGATTTCCAGATGCCGTTCCCGTGCAACCAGGTGTGGACCGGTTCCACCTGGAGCGGGCACAACCCGCTGTATGCCGTCGACCTCAACCGCGCCGACGACCTCGGCGATATCGTCGTGGCCTCGGCGGGCGGCACGGTCACCACGTCGGCGTATTCCACCACCAGCGGTTACGGCAACTACATCATCATCAGCCACGGCGGCGGCTGGGAAACGCTGTATGCGCATCTGCAGTCGCGTTCGGTGTCGCGCGGCGCCACGGTCAACAAGGGCCAGCGCATCGGCACCGTCGGCAATACCAGCGCCACCGCCAGCATCGGCGTGCATCTGCACTACGAACAGCGCTACAGCGGTTCGGTGCGCAAGATCGTCTGGAACGGCAACGCCATCCCGTACTACGCCAAACAGAACTACACCAGCCGCAATTGCGGGTCGGGCGGTGTCGGCGAAGCCAGCGGCACGGTCCGCACCAGCGGCATCAATCTCAACGTGCGTTCCGGCCCCAGCACCAACAACGCGATCGTGGGCTCGCTGGCGAACGGCGCCGCCGTAACCATCTATTGCCAGATCCGCGGAGAGTCGATCACCGGCACCTTCGGCACCAGCACGCTTTGGAACCGCATCGGCAGCGGCCGCTATATCCCGGATGCCTACACGTACACCGGCTCCGACGGCCGGGTCGCACCGGATTGTTGATCGCGACACGATGATGCGCGGCGCCGGATGGCGGCAAACGCCATCCGGTCTCGACATCGCACCGAACCCCTCGGCAGGACACTCACCGGATGCCCATTCGCTCATTCCGTTCCCCGCTGCTCGCCGCCGTTGCGCTCGCGGCGGTCGTAGGCGCATGGGCGATGCTGGGCCGGCATGACGGCGAGGTGGGGTCCGCCGCAGGCGTTTCGATACCTTCGGCTGCCACCGGTCGCGACACGTCGCGAACGACCGCAGCCGCGGACCACGGGCAGCATCGACGCACCCGCGCAAGCGACGCCGATCTGCGCGAGCTGATGCGCCGCTATGCATTGGAAACCGAACTCGACAAGCGCGGCGCGCTGCTGGCGATCCTGCAGGCCAATCCCAACGAGGACGTGAAGGCCTTCGCCCTCGCACTGGCCGCGAGCCGCGACGCGGCCGCCCGGCAAGAAGGGCTGGAACTGCTCAAGGCCTTCCCGCTGGACGACGCGAAGGTACGCGGCTTCCTGGTGGGCCAGATCGACCAGGAACAGGATCCGGCCATGCTCACGAAGCTGGTGGACATGCTGTCGCCGACCATGGTCGCGACCGAAGACGCCGCGCCCCTCGTCGCCCAACTGGCCCGACTGCGCGAGCATCCCGACCCCGAGGTGCGCGCCGCCAGCATCCTGCAGTCGTCGCAGTGGGACCGCGGCGGTGATCTGGAGAACACCCTGCACAGCGCCATGCTGGACCCCGACCCGCGCGTGCGCCAGGCCGCGATCGGCGGCATCTCAGCGGAGCGCGTGCGCTCCGATCGCCTGAAGGACATGCTGCTGGCCATCGCCTCCGACCCGAAGACCGGTGCCGAAGAGCGGAACCGCGCGATCTTCGCGCTGGAAGGCTTTGCGTTGAATCGGGCGGAATATGAGGTCTATCGGCAGGCTGGACGGATGGGGGAGGGTGAGGACGGGCATGGGCATTGAGTGCGTACGCTCGACGGAGGGAGAGGTGTCATCAGATCGAGAACGTCGCGAATCATCAGCGGCCGAGGAACGCCGCTCCGCTCCCTCCCCCGCATGCGGGGGAGGGTTGGGGTGGGGGTGATGATATGTGCGAACCGAGCGAAGGGCCGCCGATTGTTTTCGCTGATGGCAGCTTTGCCTTGCTGTTATCCCGGCGAAAGCCGGGATCCAGCTTCAGGCGTATCCGCTTCCATCCAATGGCGTTTTCCATGGCGGAATCGATTGCGGCGTTGTAGGCTGAGTGAATAGCCCAGCGATTTGAAGATGTTGGATCGATGGCCCAGCCCACGTGCTTTCATTGTAGGCATAGAGAGTAAATGCGTAATACTGAGCTACCGAATTGAGCAGGACACCGCCCATATTCATTTACAAATTTTATAGATCGATTGTGTTTCGCGCGGGAGTAGGTGTCAGTCATTAAGCTCGTTGCCGTCGTGCCTAGATCTATTTTCGCAAGGATGAGTATGGCAAAGTCAGTAAAGCTCGAGATTGTTGTTCCTTCTCGCCTCAATAAAGTGGTCAGTAGCGATCAGTCGTTGGCTTCTGCTCTAGGCAGGGCAGTTAGCGAATTTTCAATATGGCTGGGCGATAACAAAACTACATTCTTCTTTGATTACACCGATCATGGCATCGCACACGTCGATAATGTCTTGAGATCGGTGGAAAGTTTGATCGCAGAGAGTGCGTGGCCTCGTCTTTCAGCAGACGATGTGACCGCAGTAGTCGCGGCGGTGTTGCTTCACGATTGTGCAATGCATCTAACTATTGATGGATTCTTTGAGTTGATGGGTGGTGAGTGGCCGGCATTGGACTCAAAGCTCTGTCCTGGGGTGAGGAGTTGGACTGAGGAGTACTTTCTTTTTGAGCAAGAGGCGGCAAGATGGGATGCTGAAAAGTTAATGTCAGTTTTTGGAGACATTGTGCCAGCGAACTTGCTTGGGTCCTCTCGGGTAATTGATGACCGACAGCGAGCATTGGTGGGTGAGTTCCTTCGCAGGAACCACGCGCGTCTCGCGCATGAAATATCTATTAATGGTGTTCCGGGCGTTGATCCGCAGAAAAGATTTAGTCCATTTGCAGGGTTCGACTTTGAACGGCAAGACCTTTACGGGTTTCTCGCGCGTAGCCACAACATGGCGATACGTACTGCCGCTGACCGCATACCCAAATTGAGTCGACGCAGACTTATGGATGTGCATGTTCCTTATGCTATGGCACTCTTGCGTGTCGCGGATTACATTCAGATAGACGCTGCACGAGCTCCTACTCAAATATTGCAGTTAAGGGGCTTGAAAAGTCCTCTTTCTCGCGATGAATGGGCTAAGCACCACGCCGTACTTGAGTTGCATCAGCTTAGCGATGACCCCGAGGCGCTGGTGGTGATCGCTGATCCGAAAAGCGTCCAAATTTACTGCGGTCTAAAAACGCTTCTTGGTGACTTGCAGCGAGAATTGGATGAGTCTTGGGCGTTGCTCGGCGAAATATATGGTCCTGTTTCTGAGCTCCGTCAGTTGGCGCTAACGGTTCGTCGCGTGCACTCTAATCTTGACGACGTTGCTGAATTTGAACAACAGAACAAGCCTGGCTATGTTCCCCGCGAAATTCGCCTCACTACAGCATCGGCTGAGTTGTTACATTTACTTGTTGGGCCATTGTATGGCAACAGGCCAGTTGTGGGCGTTAGAGAGCTCGTGCAGAATGCTTTGGATGCGACTTTAGAGCGTGCGGCAGCAGAGGGTAGTAGCGAGAGCGCGTTAAATACTCACTACGAGCCTCTTGTCGAGGTGGAGTTGGATCTTGCAAGTCCTGCGGGGAGTTCGCTACGCATCACCGACAATGGCGTTGGCATGTCTCTCGAGACGATAGAGACGTACTTTCTTAGAGCAGGCGCATCTTTTCGACGTAGCCAATGGTGGCGTTCCGAATTCGCAGATGAATTTGGTAAGTCGAAAGTTAGACGGTCGGGGCGGTTCGGTGTTGGCGCGCTAGCGGCTTTTTTGGTCGGTCCACGGATGACGGTTACCACCCGCAACTTCTTAGACCAAACTGGTTCTGGTTTTACATTCGATGTTGGCCTAGATAATGGGTTAATCGAAGTGTCGCGGGTTGCCACTGAGATTGGAACAAGTATTACGATCGACATAAAGTCTGATTCAGTTAAGGGCGCGCTTCTAAAAAGCCGCAATCGCGACCAAGGATTTGCAGATTGGTATGTCTACGATCACCCTAAGGTTAGTTACCGGGTGCACAAGGATCGTAAATGGATCGAAGTCAAGCCGAGAATAACTGTCAAACGTCCGCTCATTGCTAAAGCGTCAACGTGGACAGAGGTGGTAGCCGAAGGGTTTGATGGGGTCTACTGGTCTTCGGTAGACCCACAGAATTCCATGAGGTCGGATGGAGATAGATATCTTGCATGTAATGGGATATTTGTGTCTGTTAAGGAACACGGTAATAATAATACGCTGCCGAACCTCTCAATCTGCTCGAAGGAAGGGCCGATAAAAATCGCTCATCCGTATTTACTAGTGGATGATAAAGATGGGAGGCTACCTCTAAATGTTCAGCGCAGTGGTGTTGCCGAATTACAGTACCCCTTTCACGATGCATTAGAAGAATCGATTGCGGAAGAGTACTGCCGCAACTTATACCTCGCCCTCTCCATGCCGGCTCGGTCAGAGAACTTTACTGCCCTATTGCGCACATTACGATTACATCTGGGGTCATTTGGAAATGTCCGTACTCCTTTCATAGGTTTGTCGACGGAAGGTTGGTTGCCTCTAGAGCCTGCCGTTTTGCGAAAGGCGCTTCCTAGAACGGCACTCTTGGAGTTTGGTTCAAATTCGAGCTATGACGGGCTTATTCCAAGGCTTGATCTTAATAAGTGGCCTGGGCTGGTTTGTATTCCATCATTGTCCGACGGTAGTGGTGCTAGTTATGTAATTGGATTCGTCCGATCTCTGCTCCAAGGATCTGCATGGACTGTATCAAATCCATTTAGCATATTCCTTCCTGGAATGACGTATCTCCGCTTGTTCGTCTCGCGATCGTCGAAAGAGGCTATGTCAAAAAAGACAGGGCTGCCGCAGTACCTTTGGCGGATGCTCGTAAAGGTTTTAGATGATGATGAATGGACCGTTTATGAGTACGGTAAGAAAGAGATTGCAGCCATTGCTGACAACGATCTTCTCGAGAGCGCGCGCATATCCGGGGCCAAGGCTTTTGCATTTGTCTACTTTGATGATCCGCGCACAATAGATTTGCCAGAGGATGCCCCATCTACTACAAAATTTAGCAAAGCATGGTTCGAGATATGTCCGACTGGTTATGTTCGCAATGAATCCGGAAAAATTCCGAATATTGATAGTTGGCGTGAATATTCGAGTGAAGCAGAACTTGATGATAATCGTGAGCTTGATGAGGATGTTGACTCACTAGTGGAAGGAGATCAATTTGATGAACAAGTCTAAGGCCGATCGTGACTTTGCTCTTGAGCGTTACAAGTACGTTTTAGATCAGAAGCGAGAACTTAATCGAACTACTTTTTCAGTGGTCGCTATATATCAAGCGGGTTTGATTGTCGTTACCGGTGGCCACTTGAGTGTCCGTAGCGCCGTAGCAAAGAAAGAGCTTTCGGCTGTTGATGGTGCAGCTTTGTTAGATGGAGCATCGTGGCTCCTTGTTGCTATCACAGCTTTCGGGGTGCTCATGGTGCTAAGTGGAGTTGTAACTTGGCTCGGTTGTCGTCGTGATGAATCGGAGATCGAAGCAGAGTATCTTGGGGAGGCGCGCCGATTGCCTACATGGCGCTCTGCATTGGCTTGGTACGAGACCTATATTATTCTGGCCATGATTCTGATTGTCGTTGGATATTTCGTTTTGGTAGGGTCACTCGGGAGTTAAAGCGGGTCAACCCGTGACCCGCAAGGCGGCCGAAGCATTCGTAAAAGGCGTCTCGCACCCGCCGATTGAACGAAGCGATACGCCGGATCAAACGATGAGCGATCCGTTCCGGTATCGCATGCAGACATATTCGGCCCGGTCGGCGAAAAAAGCGGCGGGCTTGAGCCCGCCCTGCGCATCGCGATTGCTATCATCCCCACATGGCCAAACTCCTGCTCAATCTGCGCAACGTGCCCGACGACGAGGCGGACGATGTGCGTGCGTTGCTCGACGAGCACGACATCGCGTCCTACGAGACCTCGCCCGGGTTCTGGAATATCTCGCTGGGCGGCATCTGGGTCCGCGAGGATGCGGCCTTCGCGGAGGCCAAACGGCTGATGGGCGAGTATCAGGTGCAGCGCGGTGCGCGCGTGCGGGCCGAGAACGAGGCGGCGCGGCGGGACGGCACCGCCGGCACGTTCTGGACGGTGTTGCGCAACGAGCCGATGCGCGTGGTGGTGGCGGTGCTGGGGATCCTGTTCGCGATCGCGCTGGTGGTGCTGCCGGCGTTGGTGCTGATGAGATGAACGCCTAAGGTGGGTCTTGCACCAATGCCAGTCAGTTAAGGCTGACTGGCATTGTTGTATTCGCGGGATTCTGTTTTTGTAGAGCGGCTTTCAGGCCGCTGATTGTTCGCGGCAAACGCCTCAGCGGCCTGAAGGCCGCTCTACGGACGATAGATGTGGCTTAACTCACCCGCCCTACGGCTCGAAGGCCCGGACGATGTGCAGGACGTCGATCCGTCCTGCACATCGCATTGCAATGGCTGCGCTGCGGATTACTCGGTGTAGAGCTCGCTGCTCGACAGTTTGACGTTGGCCGATGAGTTGCCGCCCGCGAGTACGGCCTTGCCGTTGCCGGCGAGGCCGGCGCCCGCCAGATTACGGCCCTGGGCCAGATTGCCAGCGATGGACCAGGTGTTGGTGGCCGGGTCGTAGAGCTGGGTCGTGGTGGTTACAGGAAAGCCGCCGGCGATCAACACCTTGCCGCTGGGCATGGCGACCGCCGAATGCTGCTGGCGCGCCGATGTCAGCGTGCCGGCGCTGCTCCAGCTGTTGGTCGCGGCCGAGTAGCGCTCGGTGCTTGCGGTCGGGCCGTTATCGCCCAGACCGCCTACCACCAGCACGTCGCCGTTGGGGAGTGCGGTCGCGGTATGAAACATGCGGACGTTCGCGAGATTGCCTGCCGGGCTCCAGGTGTTGGTGGCCGGGTCGTACACCTCGGCGCCGGGCACCTTGATCATGCCCACGCCTTCGCCGCCGCTCACCAGCACCTTGCCGTTGCTGAGCATCGTTGCCGCGTGATCGCGACGCGCGGTATTGAGCGGGGCGACCAGCGTCCATGTGTTCGTGGCCGGGTTGTAACGCTCGACGGTGGCCTGCGGCGTGCCGTTGGTGATCACGCCGCCGACCGCCAGCACGTGACCGTTCTGCAGGGTCGTCAGCGTGAGCCCATAGCGTTTCTGGGGCAGCGGTGAGGCGATGGTCCATGTATTGCTGGCGGGGGAATAGATCTCGGCCGTGGCCTGGATGCCGGAACTGCCCAGCCCACCGGCGATCAGTACGTTGCCGTTCTGCAGCAATGCGATGCCCGGCAGATAGTGGGGCGCGATGCTGTAGCTGCTCTGGGTCCAGACATTGGTGGTGGGGTTGTAGAGATCCGCGGTGTAGAAGGCGAAGGCCGAGCGTTTCGCATCGGCGCCGCCGACCAGCATCACCCGGCCGTCGGCCAGCGTCACCGAACCGGCACCGGCGCGGGCATTGGTCATGGCGGGGCCGGCGGTCCAGCCTGCGGCGGCGGCCAGTCCGGAGACGGTGAGCGAGGCCATGAGTGCGGCTGCGACGAGCAGCCTTCGGGGAGCGACGGAATGGAAAGCGGAATCGCGGCCATGGTGCGTCGTTGTCATTGTGGTTGTCGTCCTGAACGTTGATGGAGGTTGGTACGCGCTGTGCTGCGGCCCGATGGGGAATCCGGCGTCGTCGCGTTGTGTGCAGGGATTCGGATCGCGGATCGCCCCGGGTCGGCAGCGGCACAGCCTAGGCACGGTGAAGCGCCAGCCGCCATCATGGATTGATGGTGTATCGCGGATTGAGACCACGGGTATTGCCGTGGATGCCGTTCGCTACAACAAGCAGATCAGGTTCGCTTGCGAAAGCCGCAGGCCTCCTCCATTCGTCGGCACGCAAAGGGTCGATCCTGCACGCCATGAAGATCTGATGCGGGTCGCCGATCTCCCAGGATCCGAACGCCCCGAGGATCGATCCCACCGTGTCCGGCGCCTTCTTGTGCCCGCAGGCATCGATGGCCTTGCGCGGATCCAGGCGGCGCAATTTCAGCCGGAGGTTCCTGCGGTCCGCGGTCGGATGATCGGATGGTCGTTGGCCTGTTTGTTCCAATGGCCGCGTTGTCTGGCCAGTGCACTTGTTGCTTCAATCTTCGATATATCAAGGAGGACAGGATATGAAAAAATGGATTCTCGCCACGTGCTGGCTGATGTTGTTCGGATTGGGCACGCCGCAGGTCGTCCGGGCGGAGATGGATTACAAGCAGGCGGGCTGCAAGCGCTTCCTGGGGCGCGCGAACGAGGCCTTGTGCTCGACGAAGGCGGGACACGACCTCTGCCTCGCGGCCTTGAAGCAGGGGCAGATGAATTATTGCGCCCTGGAGGGCAAGCCCGAGTCGTCGGCGCGCCGGGGCACGCGGGATCAGGCGGTGGACGCGATGTTCACCGGCAACTGTCGACGCGATGTCATGAAGTCGGGCTTGTTCCATTGCCCAGATGCCAGCTACAGCAGCATGGCTTACCAGCGCTGTCTCGAGTTCCGCAATGGCGGGGCAGGGATCGAGTGCAAACGCTTCAGGAATCTTCTGGTCGCGTATGCGGACAAGGTGGAGCAACAGCTGGCAGGCAAGGTGGTCGGCTACCAATTCGTCGTGTCGAAGCGAGATCAGGCGTCGATAGCGCGCGCCAGCGGTTCCGCGCGCCTGAAACAGGATACGGAAAAGCCGATGAGCGTGGACGTGAAGTACACGCTGGCCAGCGTCAGCAAAAACATCAGCGCCACCGCGATGATGCAATTGCTGGCCGAGAAGGGCGTGAGCCTCGACGCCAAGATCGAGCCCTACCTGCCGTATGACTGGACCCGCGGTAGCGGTATCGACACGATCTCGTTCCGCGAGTTGCTGTCGCATCGCAGCGGTATCCGCTGCCCCGTGGATCTTGTCGATTACGCAGGCTTGAAGCAGTGCGTTTCGCGAGGCATCAAGTTGGAAAACAAGACGCTCGATTGCAATGGCGCACCGGCGACCGCCACTTCGGTCGGCTGCTACGACAATCGCAATTACGGTATGGTCCGCGTGATCGTGCCGGTGATGCAGGGCCTGATCGTCAAGCCGGTGTCGAGCACGTCCACGACCGAGCAGACCGATGCGCAGAACGCCATCGTCGCCGCGAACGCCTACGCCGATTACGTGAACCAGGCCGTGTTCGCCAAGGCCGGATTGTCGAAGATGTTCTGCTCCCCCACGGAAGGCGCCTCACAGGGCCTCACCTACCGGCAGAGCCTGCCCGACGGCAAGGGCGACGCGATGGGCGATCACTCCATGTCCTGTGGGTCGCAGGGTTGGTTCATGTCGTCTCGCGAACTGTCGAAGTACTTTTCGGCGCTCAACAACGGGTTCGGGATCGTCACGCCATCGATTTCAGATCGCATGCGCCAGGACCTCATCGGCTATCAGGGAACCGATATCCGCGATACGGCGTACGGCAAAGTCCGCTGGTGGTGGCACAGCGGTTGGCATCCGGAGATCAGCAGCGAAGTGAATACGCTGGTCATGCATTACTCGAACGGCGTGGATCTCGCCCTGATCGTCAACTCCGATTTCGTTCCCGCAGGGTTCGACTGGGGTGGGGCGGTCACCAATGCAATGTTCGAGGCATTGGCGAAGCCCCCGGCCCCGGCGCTACATGAAAGGCTGCCCAACCCGTAACGCGGACTTGAGCTGCGGTGGGTACAGGCAACCGGTGCATTCGCTGATGCGTGGATGGAAAACGCGAAACGGGGTCCGGAGCGATGCTCCGAACCCCGTTGCCGGTTTCGCTGAGGAAGACGCGACCCGGATCCGTTCAGGCCCGTAAGGCGGGTCTCGCACCAGCCTGTTGAGCCGGCGTGAAAAGCTGGTGGGTGCAAGGCCCGCCCTTGTACCTGGACGCTGCCGGATCGGAGGCCGTGTCGAGAGGTGCGTGCCGTCGTCGTTCCAAGAAAGACGCCATCGCGTGAGGTTTGCCCGGGCGTGGGCGGTGCCTGCGCCCGCGAGCTTCTCCGGCGGTGCTGCCTGGTGCGTCGATGCTGCTCCGGAAGCCATGCGCGGCCCTCGGAGGCTCGCGCACGAGGCTGTTTTCTTCGCGGGCGAGGCTTGTGGCTTCGTCGATGGTGTTCCGAAGCCCGCGCGCGCCGTCCTCCGAGGTGCATGCGTGAGGCTTTCATCTCCGCTCGCGGTGCTTTCCGGGGCAATGCCGAGGCTCGAAGGGGCAAGACTGCTGCTTTCCATCCCCACGCGAGGTGCTCCGGGCACCAGCGTTGCTGCTTGTTTCGTCGGGGTGAAGCGAAACAGCCTGTGCCGCATGCGACGTCGCGACGGCCGTTACTGGTCCAGTGCGTGGTGGATCAACAGCACGCATTGCGACGCGAACAGCATGGTCGGTCCCAGTGTGATCTTCTTCGCGCCCATGCGTTCCAAGCCGGGGATGGTCTTTTTCGGCATCGGGATATGGTCGGTGAGCAGGAAGCAGGGATTGTCTGCGAAGGTCTGCTCGCGGATGGGCGTGCCTTTGCGGTCCATGAGGAACAACTGGTGGTCTTCGGCCAGTCCCTGCACCAGCTTTTCGAAGCTCAGCGTCCGCACGTCGACGCCCGATTCCACCGGGCGGGTTTCTTCCTTGCCCATGCCCCGCGATACGTCCAGCGCCTTCGCCACCTTGCTCAGCAATGCGCGCTCGTCGAAGCCGCCGATCTCATGCATGGCATCGATGTCGAAGCGGATCGTGCGGGAGAAATCCCGGGTGCTTTCAAGCACCAGATAGACGACGACGTCGGGGCGATGCGACTGGGCGACGAAGATCGCGTTCATCAGCGTATGCGCCAGGATCTCGGTGTGGGCGTCCTTGCCCACCGATTCCCACAACTTCTGGCTGTCGGTTGGCGCGGCCCGCGCCCGTAGTACGAAAGTTCGCATGTGTGGTATCTGCTGCCCGATCCCGTGCGGCACCGATCGTGCCGAGCGGTCATTGTCGCGTGAAACGGACCGGTCGGTGATGCGCCGACTGCGGTGTTCGCAGGCGTCGCTCAGGAAGACTCGTCCCTGATCCGCTGGACGCGCGCGCGGTATGCGGTCACGTTGTCGCCTTCGATGCGCGTGCGCTGCGTGCCTTCGATCTCGTCGATCTTCCCGTCCGATTCCGCCCCGGTCACGGGTTTGGCATCGACCTTCGTCTCGCGCTCGAAGCCGTGCGACTTGTCGGTGTTGCGGTAGAACCGGTACAGGGCCCAGTACAGCGCGGTGGCGCCGACCGGGCCGGCCGCCAGCAGCCAGAGTCCGCCGTCGTCGCTCATGAGGAACCCACCAGGATCGCGATGGCGATGGTTTCGAGGATGGTGCCGACGGTGAGCGAGGCCAGCAGCAGCTTCCACTGCTGCACCGGGACGCTGCCCATGGTTTCGCCGGTGCGGCCGTTGACTGCGATGTAGTGCAGCATGCCGCCGTTGGATCCGGGCTGGTGGTACGAGTACAGCCAGACCGGCAGGTACATGGAGACCCAGCGCGTGCCGTGGACGTCGATTTTTTCCTGTTCCCAGCGCACGCCGCGGTCGTAGCGGCGCACCGAGGATTCGACCTGGGCGCGGGCGATCGACAGCAACTGGTCTTCCAGGCGCGGATGCAGGTGATCGACGTTGCTGTTGCGCTTTTCCGAAGTGAAGCCCGACAGGTACGACGCGTTCCACTTCACCGCGTTCTTGGTGTCGAACGGCAGGATGGTGTTGATGATGTTGTTGGTGTTGACGCGCGTGTCCAGATTGCCGCGTTCGGCGGACGATTCCAGCGGCAGATCGTCCACGGTGAAATCCACGTGGCGCTGCACCCGGTAGATGTCGGCGTCGTAATAGGTCTTCTTGTTGTTGTCCGTGCCGCGGGTGTATTCGCGGGTCTTGATCTCGCCCTTGCCCGCCACGTCGGCGCTGGCGTTGCCGTCGACGATCATGTAGGGCAGGTAGACGCCGACGACGTTCTCGGGCGTGAACTGTTCCTTGAATTCCTTCAGCGCGAACAGCCGACGCTTGTCGACGAACTGGCGGATGCGCGCGACCGCGTCGTCCTTCTTGATGTGGAACGGCAGCACCGCGTCGGGCACCGCGCCGTTGGCCACCTGCTCGTTCACGCCGAAGACGTGGCGGCACCAGTGGCAGCGCGCGGTCATCGCGCTTTCGGTGTTGACCGTGACCTCGGCGCCGCAGCCGGTGCATTTGAAGGTCATCAGCACGGCGGCATCGGCGGCGATGTCGCGCGCGCCGGAGGCGATGACCGTGCCCTTGAGCTGATCGATGCCTTCGCCGAATCCGAACAGCTCCTCGACCCGCGCGCCGTCCCACTCGTTGCGGCAGTACAGGCAGACCAGCAGGTCGGTGCCGAGCTTGTGGCGGATGTCGGTCGAACCGCACTTCGGGCAGCGGTTCAGGCCGTCGCTGAGTTCGGCCGCCCCGGTGTCGATGGCGACCGGATCGGGCGCTTCGAGTTCCTCGCGGATCGCCTCGGGCAGGGTGGCGGGGTCGACCGGCAGGCTGCCGGGCAACGGCGGCACGTCCTGCGGCGAACCCGGGCCGCTGACGGGTGGCAACGGCGGGGGCGTCTTGAGGTCGGACATGGTCGCTGCGTGCCTGCGGCTTACAGGCCCAGCGCCTTGGCCTTGAGCGCGTCGTAGTCGTCCTGGGTGATCAGGCCGAGGTCCAGCATCTCCTTGGCTTTCTTCAGCTTGGCGACCGGATCATCCGCCGCGGGCGCGGCCGGCTGCTGGAGGTTGCCGATGCCGAGCATGCCCGAGGCCATGCCCACGCCCATGAGACCCGCGGCACCGCCGGTCTCGCCTGCGGACTGGATGCCCTGGGCGACGCTGGCCTGCAGGTTGGAATTGCCGCGCGAGCCTGACAGCGCGTCGGCGCGCTGCACAGTCTTGAGCAGTTCGCGGGTGTTGGCGTCGTATTCGATCGAGACGATGGCGGTCTTGACGATGGCCAGGCCGCGATCGGACTTCCACTGGTAGCCCTGCTCGACCGCATCGGAGAGGCTCTTGGCGAAGCCGAGCGAGTCCTGCTGCAGCTTGGTGATGCGGTTGCCCTTGGACGGATCGTTCGTGTACAGGCTGAAGGCCGGCGCGAGCGAGCCGACCACTTCGTTGAACAGCTGGCTGGCGGCGGCGTTGTCGAGATCGGTGAAATCGAAGACCTTGCCGGGCTGCAGATAGCTGGCCGGCACGAAGTTCTTCACGAACAGGATCGGGTCGACGATCTTCAGCGTGTACGAGCCGCGCGTGACCGCGCCGACCTGGGTGTTGAGGAAGCCATCGTCCCAGTAGATTTCGGACTGCGTGCCGAAGCGGTTGTCCGGCAGCTCTTTCAGCGAGACGAAGAACGCCGCCTGCTGCGAACCCGGCTGGCCGCCGAACTTGAAGCGCTCCCAGCTCTGCTTGATCAGCGGGCTGACGATGCCGTCGCCTGAGAAGATGGACTGCGAGTTGAGGTCGTCCGAACGCCACTCGTAGCCGCCCGCTTCGGCGACGAAGGCGGTGATCTTGCCGTCCTGGAACAGCAGCAGCCCGTAGCCTTCGGGCACGACGATCTTCGAGCCGTTGGTGATGATGTTGGAGGACGCGCTGGTGTTGGAGCCGCGACCGGCGTTGGTGCCCTGCGGGACCGCGGCGAACAGCGCTGCCGTCGACGGCAGGCCGGCCGGCACCGTGTAGAAGTCCTTCCACTGGTCCGCGAACATGCCGCCGACCGCACCCGTGACCGCCTGTACAAGACCCATGAGAATTCCCCGTGATTCGTGGCCGGGCGCGATGCCCGGCATGCTCGCGAACTATACACGCGCGTCACGGGCACGACCGGCCACCGGCACGGCGGGTGGCGTGAGGGAGATCCGGCCGGAATGCGTCCATCGCGCGACCGGTGTCCGGGATTCGATGCAAGGCATTCTGCGCGGCCTTTCGCGGGTGCCATCGCCGGACGCAGGCTATGATCCGTGGACGTTCTCCCCCGGACAGGAATCACGCATGGCGCGACACACGGACGATCACGCGACCCGGCGCCGGCGACGCTGCGCGCTGGTCATCGTGGCGGCATGGACGCTCGCGCTGTCCGGCTGCCACGCGGCGACGCAGCTGCGGCCCGACGCGACGCCATCGGTCCCCGCCACCGCGACGCCTGCGCTCGACACACCCGCGCTCGACAAGCCCGCACTCCACAAGCCCGCGATGGGCAGTCGCCGGTTCCGCGATTGCACTGCCGCCGCGCGCGACGAACCGGCACGGCGCCGGTGCCTGGACGAAGAACTGGTTTACCAGCAGCACACGCTCGATCGTCTGGCCGACGAACGCGCCGCCGCGCTCGACGCGGCCGGGCGCAGGGATTTCCAGGCCGCACAGCGCGCGTGGCAGCAGGAGACCGATCGTGTGTGCGGTATCGGTGCGGGCGCGACCGCGCCTGACCATGCCGCCGCGCGCTGTCGCATCGATCGCATCAGCGCACGTTTCGACCGCTTGTCGCTCGATGCCTCCGGTGCTCCACCGGGCGTGTGGGTCAAGGCCACGCCTTCCGCAAGCGGCGCAGTTGACGCTCGCGTGCGAGATGCGGCGCTGTCGCTGCAGTCCGATGGCTGCGCCGACGAACGCGGGCGCGTGGTCTGCCGCAACGCGCGCCTGCGCATCGTTACATCCACGATGCGCGAACAATCGCTGACGGTGCCGATGCTGGTGTTCACGCCCGCCGGCCAGCCCGGCGGCACGCTGTATCGCGGGCGGCTGGACAAGGGCTTCGCCGATGGCTGGCACAGCGTGGTGCTGACCGACATCGACGCCGATGGAGACGAGGATCTGCTGGTGTGGGCCGGTTTCGACGGCAACTACGGCGACCCCTCGTACCGGTACTATCTGTACGACGCCGGCAGCGGGCGGCTGGAGGAAAGCGCCGCGCTGGCCGGACTGGTGCAGGGGCATTCGATCGCGCGCATCGCCGACGGGCAGGTGTTCGTCTGGTCCCGCAGCGGTCCGTGCGAGCGCGGCGAGAAGACCATCGATCTGCGCGGCCCTGCGCCGACGGTGGCGGCCAGCCGCACCTACGACGCCTGTCGACAGGACGCGCCGTGAGCGCGGCGACACGAGGAGGGCCCGCCGCGGTGGCGGCCGGGCCGGCGACATCCGACGACATGCAGGGAGAGACGACACCATGAGCGATGGATACGGATACAGCGCGGACTCCCCGATCACCAGCGACCAGGCGGTCCGGTTGATCGTGCGGACCTGCCTTCAGGAAGGCATCACCGACGAACGCCAGATCGCCTACGTGCTCGCGACCGCGCAGCACGAAAGCCAGAACTTCACCAAGCCCGAAGAGGACTTCGGGCGCCGGGAAGCGGTGATAAGAGGCTACGAAGGCGGCGAGGATTTCTTCGGCCGCGGCTACGCGCACTTGACCCATCGCTCCAACTATCAATTGCTGGGCGAAACGCTCGGACTCGGCGACGGCCTCGTGAACAATCCCGCGCTGGCCGCCGACCCGGAAATCGCCTCGCGGGTGCTGGTGGTCGGCATGCGCGACGGGCTGTTCACTTCACGCGGCCTTGGCGACTACATCACCGCGGACGGCGCCGATTACGAGGGCGCGCGCATGATCGTCAACGGCATCGACGACAAGGCGTTGATCGCCGGTCTGGCCCGCGACTGGGAAGGCCAGGTCGCCGATCTGGTGACCGAGGTCCAGCGGTCGCACGCCACGTACCTCGAGACGCCGGCCGAATCCACCCGCAATCCCGACGCGCCGCTGCAGCGCGGCGATGGCAATGCGCGCGCGTTTGAATTGCAGCAGTATCTGGCGGAGCTGGGCATCACCAACGATGCCGGCCGGGCGATCTCGCCCGACGGCGATTTCGGGCCGTCGACCGAGCAGGCCGTGCGCACCTACCAGCGCAACGCCGGCATCGATCCGCCCACCGGGACGGTGGACGAGGCGCTGTTCGACCGGATCCGCGGCGACGTGCTGCAGGCCAATCCGGACTTCGCCCTCAGGAGCATCACCGACATCTACGGACCGCTGAACGACAACGTGCTGAGCCGGGACGAGCGCGGCGATCCGGTCGCTGATCTGAAGATGCAGTTGCGCGGGCTGGACTACTCCATTGCCGACGTCCAACCGTGGGATCGCGAACGCGTGTACGACGCCCAGACCGAGGCGGCGGTACGCCAGTTCCAGCGCGACGAGAACATCGAGCCGGCAGATGGCCGCGCCGACGAGCGCACGCGCGATGCGCTCAACGCCCGCGCGGTGGAGCAGGGCCTGCCCGAAGCGGCCGAGGCCGTGCGCAGGCGCGAAGCGGCCGAGGCTGCGCCGGCCGTTGTGCCCGCGGGTGCGGACCGGCCAGCCGATCAACCGGCCGAGCAGCCGGCCGGGCGCGGCATCGAACAGCCGGTGCAGCCGCTGGGCGACCAGCGCCAGGGCGCGCTGCCGGCGGCCGACGCGCAGCCCGTGTACGCGGGCCTGTTCCCGCAGGTGCTGGACCAGGTGCACAGCGTCGAACGCGAACGCGGCATCCCGGCCGGCCAGCACAGCCAGAATCTGGCCGGCGTGCTGACCGTCGCCAGCCTGCGCGAGGACATCCTGCCGGACCGGGTGGAATTGAACCTCGACGGTTCGCGCGCGCGGGCGGTGGAAATCAGCCGCATCGGCGACGATCCGGCGATCAACCGCAGCACCGAAGCGGTGGTGACGGCCGCGGCCATCGCCGTGCCGGAGCGCCAGAGCGCCGAGGAAGGCGCGCGCGTGGTGGCCGAGCGCGAGACCACGCAGCGCGACGTGACCCAGGCGCAGACCCAGAACGCGGGCATGCGGATGGCGTAGTGGGCCGCGCTCAGCCGCGCCGCGCGGCCTCGATGGCGGCGACGTCGATCTTGCGCATCGTCATCATCGCCTCGAAGACGCGCTTGGCCACGGCCGGGTCGGTGTCGGCCTGGTCGTCGGTGGCGATCACGAACGAGAACGCTTCGCTGTGCTTGAACGCCGGGCCGCCGTTCAGGTCCAGGCATGGGGTGCCGCAGATGGTGACATCGACCGCCAGCCCGTTAGCGGCAACAAGGACGGCAGGTACGAGTCCCGCCCCATGGCGCGGGTCGTATCGCGGTGTTGCGGTTTGGCAGCCGCGGTCTCAATTCGACCGCGGCGGTATCGATCCGAGGCGTCCTCGGCGCGAGGTCATGAACGCATCAACGATCCCAGGACGCATCGCGCGAGTGGGTCGTATTGCCCGCTGCGAACGAAGCTTTCATGTCCGCGATGGAAATAGCCAGACCATCGTTATTGCGGCGGGCATCGTACGCACAGCGGGGGCCGTCCGGGCCGCGATTGATTCTCGCCGCGATTTGTCTGGACAGGTACTGGACTTCCCTGACGGGGATCGAACCGCTGAACGTCTGACTGGTTCCCGGATGGATGAGAATGATGTCGGCCGCCTGGGTGTAATAGGTTCGCGCGCGTTCGGGGCCTTGTACTTCAAGCGAAACGCCCAGAACGCCACCCGCGTCGGTTCCCGAGCCGACCGCCGCTTCGGTGCCGATATTCGCGATCGTGACAGTGACGTTGTAGAACGCGCCATCCGTACTGCGGGAAACTTCAATGCGCTGCATGCTCAACTCCGCCTTGCAGGGTCCTGTCTCTGCGGAAGCGGGAATCAGCGCCCTCCGGGCCTCCTCGCTCAACGGGGCGGTCGGCATCCTGGTGACGGTGACCGAATCCGGTTTCTTCTGTGGCGGCCCTGCCAGGGCAACGGAAAACGCGGGCGTAAGAGCGATTGCAGCAAGCAGGCATCCGGTTCGAAATTTCATTTTTCGCCTCAGTGGGATGAACGGTTTATCAGACGGACAACTCTTGAGAAACGCAGGTTCGCCTCAAACCCGGTCATAAGCCCCGTACCGCAAGCGCTGCCCGATCAAGGAACCGCCGCTGCGCATCGCCTGGTGCCTGCGGAATAAGCACGGCAGCGGGCACAGATCTTTCGCCGCCATGGGACATGCGCCGCTGCGCACCCGGACAGACTTCTGCGTCGCTTTATACTATCCGCCTTCATATCCGCTGAACGTCCGCATGAAATACGACGACGCCGAATATTATTTCCTCGACTTCGAAACCGACCTGCCCAACGAGCATGGCGGGCGCCACATCGGCCTGTTCCTGGAATGGGCGGTGTTGCGCGGCCTGGCCGGCGAGGAGTTGATGGCGCGGTCGGAGGACTTGCGTCGCGGCGAGACCACCGGGCTCGATCTGCTGTTCGATCATTGCGACGGCAAGCTCTTGGACGGGGATCTCAACGACGAAGGCAACGCCTTCGCCGCGGACGCCTACGACCGCTGGTGCATGGAAGACTTCATCGCCGCGATGAACTGCAAGGCGGCGTCTTCCGCCGACGAGATTTTCGCTGTCCAGATCACGCCGCAGCGGCACGACCGCGTGTTGTGGCAATGGGATCGCCGCTATTCGGACTGGCTGCGGCAGTTCGGCCTCCCGGACAAGGATGCGCTGTTGGCGCGGCTGCTCGTTGCGATCCAGCCCGTGGCCGAGGGTGCGGGCTTTCCGCGCGTGCCGCACGATGCGAGGGGCAGCCATCAGGTGGGTACGACCTTCGAGTGCGCGGCCCCATGGGGCAATCGCCGTCTCGATGTGTGGGCGGTGGACTCGCCGGAATGGTTCTATGGGGTGCGGCTGAGGTTGTACATGCACCATGAGCAGGTCTACGACGCGATCTATCCCGAAAAGCAGGTGGATCAGGGCCAGGGTTCGGTGTCTTCACTGCAGCACTGCGCGGAGATGTCCTTCTCGCGCCTTGCGGAAGGCTGGGATGGCCCGCTGCACGATTACCTGATGCGGGATTGCGGCTTCTGGATCTTCCGAGATGCGCAGATCGAAGCGCTTGCGTCGTGGCTGGCCGGGCGCCTGCGGACCTTCGCGTTGCCGACGCTGCGCGATCTCGACGGGATCGACGCCCTCGCATTGGCCTACGGTACGAAGCCGATGTCGGCATCGCCGATCCACGAGCCGCGCGACCCTTACCCCGCGCTGCTGACGGCGGAAATGGCCCGGCATCCGCGCCTGCCGCAGATGCTCGCGGAAACCGAAGCCGCCATTCGCGCGGCCCAACCGACCGGATTGACCTGGGACCAGGAAAGCGCCCTGGGCCTGATCGAACGGATCCGCGGGCGTAGCCGGGCCTGGTCGAGTTGAACCGGCGCGGAGGCACGCGGTTCGGGGCTTGAACGGGGCGACGCGGCGAAAAATCGCCACATGGTGGAAAATGGCGGCCATCCTGTTTCCCCGGTGCCCTCCATGCTGTGGTTCCGCGTTGTCCCGATCCTGCTGCTGATCGTGCTCAATACCCTCGTCAACGCCTTGCCGCTGCTGGCGGTGGCGGTGTTCAAGGCCGTGCTGCCGTTCGAGCGCGCGCGGCGGGCCTGCAATCCGGCGCTGATCTGGTTCGCGGAGAACTGGATCGTGATCAACAGCGCGATGATCGACATTTTCACGCGTACGCGTTTCGAAGTGAGCGAGGACGCAGCGCCGCAACGCGACGGCCATTATCTGGTGCTGGCCAACCATCAGAGCTGGATGGATATCGTGGTGCTGCAGAAGGTGTTCAACCGGAGGATTCCGTTCCTGCGCTTCTTCCTGAAGCGGCAGCTGTTCTGGGTGCCGGTGCTGGGGCTGTGCTGGTGGGCGCTGGATTTCCCGTTCATGGGGCGCTACACGCGCAAGCAGATCGCGAAGAATCCGGAGCTGGGCCGCCGCGACATGCAGGCCACGCGTCGCGCCTGCGAGAAATTCCGCGCTATTCCCGTGTCGGTGATGAACTTCGTGGAGGGCACCCGGTTCACGCCGGAGAAACACGCGTCGCAAGTGTCGCCGTTCCGCCATCTGCTGAAGCCGAAGTCCGGCGGCGTGGCGTTCGTGATCGATGCCATGGGCGACAGCCTCCACGCGATTCTGGACGTCACCATCGTCTATCCGGGCGGGCGGCCTTCGCTGGTGGATCTGGTCGGCGGCCGTGTCCCCGAAGTGCGCGTCTCGGTCCGCGAACGTCCGATTCCCGACACGCTGATCGGAGGCGACTACCAGGAGGATCGCGCCTTCCGCGCCCGCTTCCAGCAGTGGATGAACGGGGTGTGGGAAGAGAAGGACAAGGAGATCGCGCGGCTCTCGGATTGAGAGGCAACTGTGAGCGGCGACTGAGCGATACGCCACGGGCGAGATGCAGGATCGCGCGAGACTGGTGACCCGCGCGCATGGCATGCATTTTTCACGAATTAGCTGGAATTTTCGTGCAGATCGACGGGCGCCGCGGATTTGCGCATCGATTCACCGCGGAGTCGGTCGAGCGCGCGCAGGCTGCGGTTCCCGCGAATTTCCAAGGAATACATCATGACGTCCATCACGTCGATCAAACGCGTCGCCATCCTCGCCACCAACGGTTTCGAACAGTCGGAATTGATGGAGCCGCTTCGGCAGCTCAAGGAGGCCGGTTTCTCCGTCCAGGTGATCGCGCCCAAAGGCCCCCAGATCCGCGGGTGGAAGGACAAGGACTGGGGCAAGAGCGTCGATGTGGATGCCGGACTGTCGGGCGTCTCCCCGAACGATTACGACGCGCTGGTGCTGCCGGGCGGCGTGATCAATCCCGATCTGCTGCGCATCGATGAAAAAGCGATCGAATTCATCAAGGCCTTCGATGCCGCAGGCAAGCCGCTCGCGGCGATCTGCCACGGTCCGTGGCTGCTGGTGGAATCCGGCGCGGCCAAGGGACGGGACGTGACGTCGTGGCCTTCGCTGAAGAGCGATCTGACCAATGCCGGCGCGCGCTGGCAGGATGCCGAGGTGGTGGTGGACGGCCACATCATCACCAGCCGTAAGCCCGACGATCTACCTGCGTTCTGCAGCGCGATCATCGCTGCGGTGAACGCGGTCGAACACAAGGCCTGACGTCTAATGCGACGCGCGTTGCCGCGTCGATCTCATCTCGCCGCCAGCACACCATCCAGCGCGCGTTCGGCCTTGAAGCCGGATTTCTGCAGTCTTTTCAGCACTTCTCCCGGCACGTCGCGCCCGCTGGTCAGCGTGTTCGGCGTGCCGGTGTAGTGGAACAGCCGCCCGCCGCGTCGCATCACGCGGGCCAGCTGGTCGTAGAACGCCTGCGAATACAGTTCTCCGGCGATACCGAAACGCGGCGGATCGTGAAGCACCGCATCCACCGACGCGGCGGGAATGTCCGCGATGGCCTGCGATACATCGGCGTGGGTAAGCCGCAGGCGACCGCCGCTGGTGTCCGCCTCCGGATCCGGCGACCACGGGTTCAGCGTGCGCAGCCACAGCACGTCTTCGTTCTTCTCGAACGAATCGATTCGCGCCGCGCCTGCGTCCAGACAACAGGCGGCGAAATAACCGAGCCCGCCGCAGGTATCCAGCACCGTCTTGCCCTGCGGCTGTACCAGCGCGACCTTGCGTCGCGCGTCGTCGATGGGCGATGCCTTCGATGTCGGCAGCATCTTGATGCCGTCGATCTCGAACGTCGGCGCGCCCCATTCGGTCGGCACCAGTTTGATCAGCGCGCCGGAATACCGCGAGACCGACGCGAATTCGTCGCCGTCCCAGAAGTAGATCGTGCGGTCCTTGAGCTTGCCCGGCCACGGATAGCGCTGCCCTCGCCATTCCCATGCGTCGGTGCCCAACCGCGCATCGCCGCTGGAGCGGCCCAGATCCAGCGAGCCCGACCATGTTCCAGTCCCGGCCTCGTGCGCGGCGAGCAGCGCCTCCGCGAGTGGGCGGGTGAGCAAGGGACCGGAATAGTGCGGCATGGCGGACGATCGTCGGAAGGGGCAGGCAGGTTACCTGCTACGGCGTCGGAACGCGTGGAATGACATCGCCGGATGCGATGCCGGATCGTGCATGTCGCCGCGGTTTCGTGCGTTTCCCCCGGAATCCGCGGCGGAATCCGCTCCGATGGGAACGGTGGATGAACTCCAGCGCTGTCGTGTCGCCGGTTCACCACGGAGCCATGGGCGGTGCGCACACTGCGCCTCGATATCACACAGGAAATCGCCGCATGCATGCCAACGACCCCGCACTGGAACCCGGTCATCGGAATCCCGAGGGGATGCCGTCATCGCCCGCAAGCGATGCGACTTCGCGCACCGATGCCGCGCTCGCGAGCGCCAGGAACCATTTCATCGCACGCGGCTGGCGCCCGATGGCGATCCGTCCGCCCGGACTGGAGACGCTGTGCGGGGACGTGTCGATGCTCCTGCTGATGAACGATGCCGGCGGAACCGCGTGGTTGAGCGCGCGCGACTGGTCGGCGCTGACCGATCCGGTCGAAGCGTTCCGGCGCGAAATGACCTGCGTACGCGATGCGCGCGTGAACCAGACCATTCTCGTCCACGACGGCGATTTCCCCGAAGCCGTGGTGGAGGTCGCCGCGCGCGAGCCCAGCCTGAAGCTGATCGATGCCGCGGCATTGCGCGCGATGTCTTCGACGGCCGCTTCGCCCGCCGTCGCGGCCGCTTTGGCGCCGACGCGCAGGCAGCGGCTGGCGGGGCCCGCGCGGCAGGCGGTGCACTACCTCGCGCAAGTGCGGGTCACGCGGCCCGTGGCGGCGGCCGAGCGCTATTTCCAGGACAGGTTCGCGAACCGATTGAGCCAACTCAACCACGAACGACGCAGGCTGAAGACGCTGTCGACGGCGTTGCTCGTGCTGGCCGGCGCATCGCTCGGATTCTTCGCGTTCAACGTTTTCGTCATGATGCAGGCGCCCGAAGCAAGCGCGATCGGGCCGAGCGCTGCCCAGGCGAATGTGCGGCCACTGCCCCAGCCCATGGCACCGTCGCAGGGCTACGTGGCGCAGGCAGCGGGCGTGTCGGGCGCGACGCAGCGCAGCGCGAATGTGTCGTCTTCTTACCGACTGGAGCGCGCGCCGGCACCGGTGCCGTCCATGGACTCGGCGTCGATATCCGATGGCGCGCAGTCATCGTCGGCGATCATTCGCGGCAGCGCGGTGCGCGGATACGAGGACGTCGAGTTGACACAGCGGCGCGCGGATGAGGCGATGCGCGTGATCGCCGGCTCCACGCGCGAAGTGCGTACCGCGTCTCCGGCCGCTGCCTACGTCAGTGCTCCGACGAGCGTGCCGACGAGCGCGCCGATGAATAGGTCCGCACCTGACGTGCTGTCCGTCCATCCAGTGGATCCGGCGATGGCGGACGGCGGCCTGTCGCGTCCCGATCCCGCGAGCGTCGACTGAATCGTGTCCTTCCGCGCGTGGTCGAAACCTGCGACCGTGGTCAGAGATTGAACGCCGGCCCGTTCACGCTGGCATAGCCGTTCGCGCAGCCGGTGGTGCAGGTGGTCGCCAGCATGTTGTAGACGATGCGGCCGGTGTTGTTCTTGGAGCGGAAATGGCCGACGCCGCTGCTGGTGTCGCCGCCGCCGAAGTTGTACGGGCTGCCGTCGGCCCAGTCCCAGTCGAAGGCATAGGCGCTGCTGCCGAACCCGACATCGATCTGCGCCTTCACGTTACTGCCCGCGTTGAACAGCGCACCGCTGTTGCAGCCGCTGGCGTAGCTGGTGGTGAAGCAGTGGACCTGGTCGTACTGGCGCGCAGTGATCGTATAGAAATTCACCGATGTGAACTGCGTGGGCATCGCCCGCAGGCTGGTGCTGCCGCTGCCGGTCCAACGGTTGTATCCCGCAAAGGTCACGCCGGTGCTGGGGTAGAAGCCGAAGGTGTAGTAGTTGTACGGCAAGACGTACGCTTCGGCGTTGCAGGTCGGCGCCAGAGGCGATTGATAACCCGTGCCGTAGCAGGTGTTCAGTCCGCGCAGGCCACCGGCGATGTTGACGAAGCGCCGCACGCTGCTCTGGTTGCCGTAGTAGCGCAGGCTGGCCAGCGCCATGCTCGATCCCATCGAGTGCGCGACGATGTCCACCTGGCTGCGTCCGGTGTACGCCTTCACCTTGTCGATGAAGGTCTTGATGATCTGGTACTTCGCGGGCTGGTGGTAGTTGTTCTGCGGCTTCGCGCGTTCATTGGCATCCAGATAGGTGATGCCGAACAGTTCGCAGTCGTTGTAGCCGCGCGCCTTGAGTTCGGCATACGTCGAATTGCTCGGCGTCGTGTACGCGGTCACTGCGCCCGGCGGCATGTCGAAGCTGATCGCGCTGTCGCCGTTGCCGTGGATGAAGACCACCGGCGTGCGCGTCGCGATGCAACTGCCGCCGCCGAATCCACCGCTGCCCACGCCGGGGCTGAAGCCGCCCGCGTACTGCGTGGCCGTACCGGTGCAGGTGTAGCCGTTGTTGCTGCCGCAGGCCAGCGCCTGCGCCGTGCCCGGGAGCAGCAGCGCCGCTGCGGGCAGCGCGAGGGCGAAGAGGGTGGAAGCCACCGTCGACATGACGGCCGGAACGAAGTTCAGCCTGCTGTGAAACACGGTGCTGTGGCGCATGGGTGCCATCCCTGAGAAGTGAGTGCGACCACGACGAACGGAGATCGCTGCGACCGATACTGGTCCTGCAGGGGAGTCGGGGCCATTGCACGAAAGGGCATGACGCGCCGCACCATCCGTATGCGGGCGCCCGGCGCGGCGGCTTCGACCGATGCGGCGGTCCCGACTACACTGGCGACCTCGTCCCTTCTCCGGACGCCGCTTCCGGCGGCGTCGACGCCCCATGATCAATAACGACGTAGTGCGCAGCATCCGCTACATGCTCGATTTCGGCGACCAGCATATGGTCGAACTCGCGAAGCTGGTCGACCCGGCGTTCCCGCTGGAGAAGGCGGACGTCCAGGCGTTCCTGCGCCGCGAGGACGATCCCGAATACGTCGAATGCAGCGACCGCGTGCTGGCGCATGTCCTGGACGGGCTGATCATCCATTACCGCGGCCGCAACGACAGCCTGCCGCCGCGGCCGGTGGAGAAGCGCATCACCAACAATTTGGTGCTGAAGAAACTGCGCGTCGCGTTCGAGCTGAAGGATGTCGATATGCACGCGGTCTTCGCGGCCGCGGGCTTTCCGCTGTCGAAGCCCGAGATGACCGCGCTGTTCCGCCAGCCCGATCATCACAACTACCGCGCCTGCGGCGATCAGCTGCTGCGCAATTTCCTCAAGGGCCTCACGCTGCGCGTGCGCGGCGGATAAGAACCTGTTCAGGATCTTCGCGCGCTTGCGATGGCAACAACAAGAACGCAGCCCCGCGCCGTAGAG
>CALRWS020000019.1:0-96085 GCA_943371935.1 Chitinophaga pinensis
GCTGCTGATCGTCGCCCTCGTCCCGCAGATCCAGCACGAATGGTTCATCCCGTTCCTCGAACACGCGATCGCCCATCCGTCGCTCGATCCGTGGACGGAATATCTCGATGCCGGCGGCACGCCGCTGGCCTATCCGTATGGCCCGACGATGCTGCTGGCGCATCTGCCCGGCGCCCTGCCCGGCTGGCTGCTCGATGCCATCACCGGCAGCGACATCTTCACCGGCATCGGTTTCCGCATCAGTCTGCTGCTGGCCGATCTCGCCGCGCTGTCGCTACTGTATCGCCTGTTCCCGCGCCATCCGCGCAAGCTGCTGTGGCTGTACTGGTGGTCGCCGATCGTGCTGTTCGTGACCTACTGGAACGGGCAGACCGACATCGTGCCGGTGGCGCTGCTGCTGCTCAGTCTGGTGCTGCTGCGCCAGTATCGCGCCACCGCCAGCGGCATCGCCCTCGGCTTCGCGCTCGCGGCCAAGTTCAGCATGCTGCTCGCGGTGCCGTTCGTGGGCATCTATCTGTGGCGCAACAAGCGCCTGCGCTCGTTGCTCAAGCCGTTCGCCGGTGGGCTCGCCGCGGGTTTCCTGCCACAGTTGCTGTGGCTGGCGTCGCCGGGCATCCGCACGATGGTGCTGGGGACCAGCGAATCCAGCCGTATCTTCGATTTCGCGCTGCCGCTGGGCGAATCGCTGCAGTTGTACCTCACGCCGACGCTGTATCTCCTCGCCGCCTACGGCGTGTGGCGGCTACGGCGGATGAGTTTCGATCTGCTGATCGCGGTCACCGGCCTGTCGTTCTTCCTCGTGGTGCTGACCACGCCGGCGCCGCCGGGCTGGTATCTGTGGCTGGTGCCGTTCCTGGTGGCGCACCAGTTGCAGGGCGACCGCAGCGCGATGCTGCTGACCGGACTGCTGTCGATGCTGGTGATCGCGATGCATCTGGTGATCTCGCCAGGCGCCGGGGCGCCGCCGATCGGCTGGTATCCGCAGGATGCGATCGCGAACGTGTCGGCGCAGCTGTCGCCGCGTCTGCTGTCGCTGTGGATGACCATGGTGGTGGCGACTGGTCTGGTGCTGATCGTGCAGATGCTGCGCGAACGCGTCGCCCGCAACGATTATTTCCGGATCGCGCAGAAGCCGGTGACGATCGGCATCGCAGGCGATTCCGGCGCGGGCAAGGACACCCTGAGCCACGCGCTCACCGCCATTTTCGGCGAACACACCGTCGTGCATCTCTCCGGCGACGACTATCACGTCTGGGATCGCTTCGCGCCGATGTGGAAGGGCCTGACCCACCTCAATCCGCGGGCGAACGATCTGCAGCGCTTCAACGACGACGCGCTGGCGCTGATGGACGGCAAGCCGGTGGCCTGCCGTCACTACGACCACGCCGCGGGCCGCTTCCTGCCGGCGGTGCAGCTGCAGCGCAACGACGTGGTGATCGTGTCCGGCCTGCACGCGCTGCGTATGCCGCGACTCAGTCAGCGCTTCGACGTGTCGGTGTATCTCGATATCGACGAAGACCTGCGTCGGGCGTGGAAGATCCACCGCGACGTCAACGAGCGCGGCCACCCGCTGGAGAAAGTGCTGCAGTCCATTGAACGCCGCACGCTCGACGCGCAGCGCTACATCCTGCCGCAGCGCAGCTCGGCGGACCTGATCCTCAAGCTGCGGCCGGTGAATATCCGCCAGCTCGAAACCGCGTCGTCGCCGAAGGATCTGCCGCTGAAGCTGTCGGCCACGATCCGCAACGGCACGTATCACGAGCGTTTGGCGCGGATGCTGATCGGCATCTGCGGCCTGCATCTGGACATCGAACTGGCCGAAGACTCCGACGAGGTCGAGATGACCATCGAAGGCGATGTCTCCGCCGAGGACATCGCGCTCGCCGCCGGCACGCTGGCGCCCAATCTGCAGGAAATGCTCGACATCCACCCGAAGTGGGAAGACGGCATGACCGGGATCATGCAGCTGATGGCGCTGCTGCAGATCGAAGAATCCCTCAAGAACAGGATCCGCTGAGATGCTCGTCAAGCACCCGTCGAAGACGTTGCGCGCGCCGCGCGCGATCATCTTCGACACCGACAACACGCTCTACGCCTACGACGCGCCGCACGCGGAAGCCACCGCCGCCACCGAGGCCAAGGCGGTACGCCTGCTCGGCGCCGACCCCGGCAGCGTCCGCGACGCCTTCCGCCAGGCGCGCGAGGAAGTCAAACGCCAGCTCGGCGAGACCGCCAGTTCGCACAGCCGCCTGCTGTATTTCCAGCGCGGCATCGAGATCCTCGGGCGCAAGACCCAGTTGCTGATCACGCTGGATCTGGAACAGACCTACTGGCGCACGTTCCTGGCGCACTGCGAACTGTTCCCGGGCGTGCGCGACCTGCTGCTCAACCTGCGCAATCGCGACATCGCCACCGCGATCATCACCGACCTCACTTCGCAGATCCAATTCCGCAAGATCGTCTATTTCGGGCTGGACGACTGCTTCGATTACGTCGTCACCTCCGAAGAAGCCGGCGCAGACAAACCCGATCCCGCGCCGTTCCGGCTGGCGATCGCGAAGCTCGGCGTGGCGCAGGAAGACATCTGGATGGTCGGCGACAGCCAGCGCTGCGATGTGGAAGGCGCCCGCGCGTTCGGCATGACCACGCTGCTGCGCACTGATCATCCCGCACGCAGCCGCGGCGAAGCGGACGCGGACGTGGTGTTCGACGACTTCCGCGAACTCGAACGTTTCCTGTTTTCCGGACGGGTCGAAGGCCTCGACGCCTGACCCGGCTACTGCCACTCGCCGTACCCACGATTTTCCCCGTGCACGAAACCCTGCCCGACCCGCAACAAGGAGTTCCGCGATCATGACCGCCATCCCTCATCCCTCCGTCGAACGATGGGTCGTCGCAGGCCTGCTGTCGCTGCTGACCGCGACGCTGCTGTTCACCGCGATCGCCGCGCTGCATGCGCCGCTGCCCCTGGCCGGCGTGCTCGCCGTGCTCGCAAGCGTGCCGCTGGCGCTGTGGACGGCGAAACGCCTGCCGCGCGACTGGGACGGCATCCGCAGCCGCAGGCCCGCCGTGTCGGCGCTGTGGGTGCTGCTGATGCTCGCCGCGCTGGCGCGCACGATGGGCGTGGCGCTGTTCATGGCGGATCCGACTCTGGCGCCGCTGTCGGCGTTCGGTTTCGATCCGTTCTACATCGGCCACAGCTGCTATTCGGGCTATTGGCAGGCGGCGAACCTCGCCCAGGAAGGCGTGCCCAATCTCTACGACCTGCAGCACTACCACGGCAAGACCGCCGGCATCTTCCGCTTCGACGAATTCATGTACCTGCCGCAATTCCTGCTGCTGCCGCTGATCGGCGTGGCCTTCGGCGGCGATTTCGAGCAACTGCGCGCGCTGTGGTTCACGGTCGAAGGCGGCGCGCTGCTGGCCTGCATGATCGCGCTCAGCGCGTGGATCGCCGGCCAGCCGGGCCGCCGCACGGCGCTGCTGATCCCGGCGGTGTGGATCGCATCGCCGGTGCTGCTCACGCTGCAGCTCGGCAACTTCCAGCTGACCGCGATCTCGCTGTCGGTGGTCGCGATGGCGCTGTTCTGGCGCGACCGGCCGGTGCTGGGCGGCGCGCTGTTCGGCTTCGCGGTGTTCAAGCTGTTCCCCGGCATCCTCGGCATCTATCTCATCGCCACCCGGCGCTGGAAAGCATTGGGCTGGACGCTCGGCTTTTCGCTGCTCTACACCATCATCGCCTTCATCTGGATGGGCGAAGAGCCCTTCCGCGCGCTGTTCGAATACCAGTTGCCGCGCATGGCCAGCGGCGAAGCGTGGGGCTTCCTCGAAATCAAGGAACTCGGTTTCGTCACCGCGATCAACGATTCCGTTCCCGGCATCGTCTACAAACTCAACGCGCTGCAGGTGCCAGGCATGACCCGCGCGCTGAGCCAGCAGATCTCGTGGGCGTGGACGCTGGTCGTGGTGGTGTTGACGATCTTCTCGGCAATGCGTGCTTCGCGCATGTCGCGTCTGGAACTGGCCGCGACCTGGCTGGCTCTGCTCGCCCTGGCCTCGTTCCGCAGCCCGTTCCTGCCGGACCACACGGGCCTGTTCGCACCGCTGTGGATCTGGAGCCTGGTCGCCGCCGGCAGCGTGGCCACCGGCGGCCGCACCTTCCTGTTCGTGCTGATGTGGGTGGCGCTGTCGACCGTCGTTCCCTTCACCGGCACCCCGCTGGACGACGGCATGGACCGCTTCGTCGTCTCCGGCATCAGTCAGATCATCGCCGTGGGCCTGTGCCTGTGGGTGGTGCTGCGCAAACCGGCGGCGATGCGCGGGAAAGACGGCAGGGATCCGCTGGCGCATCCGGTGCCGTTTACGCCGCAGGCGGCAGCGGGCTGATACGCTGTTCTGCAGCCAGCATTCGATATCCGTAAACAGTAAGGCCACCTGCAAGGGTGGCCTTACTGTTTTCGCAGCCTACACTTTCAGCCAGCCGAAGTGCGTCTCGATCCATGCACGAATCTTCAGACTCACCGCGTAACCGATGTGTCGGGTGACGCGACCATCGATCGCACTGCGGCGGTTGCTCGTGTTCTGTGCGACATGCGGCGTCACGCCAGCGATCCGGCAGTTCGCAACGAACTCGGCGCTTTCCTAGCCCTTGTCCATGCCCAACGTGCGTCGTCGTCGCCCGGGAAGTGCCTTCACCATCGCCAGCGCCGCATCCCACTCGCCGTGACCGCTGGCATGCGTGAGTCGGGCGTCGCGCACCAACCCACTGCGGTTCTCCATCAGCATATGTCGCTGATAGCGCAGGTGCGCACCTGAAACCGGAAGCAAGTTGTTGCACTTAGTTTGGCAATCCTTGCCTCTTATCAAGCGAACGGCGGTATCTTCAGGCCAATTTCATTTCATCGCCCCAGCCATATGCATAAGCTACGCTGGCACACGCCCGCCGATCCGTCACGGGGCGGCTTACTCCAAGTATCGAAACCGATGAAAGCATATCTCCGCTTCGCGTTACTGCTTCTGATCGCCAAGACTGCATGGGCCGGAGAGCCTTCGCTGGTCGAGGACCGCGAGCTTTCGCTCGGCGGTGTTGCGATCGGCGATACGGAGGCCTCAGTCTTGCGCAGGCTTGGACAACCGGTCCGCCGCATCGATACCGGCGATGTTCTGGACACACAGCTGGAGTACGAGGGACTGACTGTCTGGCTGGGAGAAGGGCAACGTGTTGTCGAGGTTCTCAGCGTTTCCAAGCAGCACTGCACGCCTTCTAGCGTTTGCCCGGGGATGTCTTTCGCTCAGGCGAGGAAGAAATATAGGCAACCGCTTGCCGCATCCCGTGAGGATGGCGATTTCATGGAGTACACCAGCGCCGGGTCGTCCTGCTGGCTCCAGTTCGCTGTCGACAAAGGCAGGATCGCGTCCGTACGCGCGGAGTGTCAACCGTGATGTCCCGTCACCACTGATTGAATAAAATGTCCTGGCCTCAAGTGCGTGCGACTAGGGGTTTTGTAACTTAGAGAAAGCGATTCTGTTACTTCAGCCGATGGTTTGAAGCCTGTCGCCAGCAAGAAAGGCAGCGTGGTCGTCACGCGATGGGCGGACTAGGGATGAGCGCATCGTTGCGATCCGCCGCGTTCATCCCTGTTCGCGAATGACATCCAGGACGTCCGCGCCATAGCGCTCGAGCTTGGCGCCGCCGATACCGCCCACCTGCCCGAGTTCGCCCATCGACTCGGGCCGCTTCTCGGCGATGTTGCGCAGGGTACTGTCGTGGAAGATCACGTAGGCCGGAACGTTCTGCTCGCGCGCGAGACGCGCGCGCAGGTCGCGCAGCGCGCGGAACAGATGGAGATCCTGCGATTGCACCGGCACGCCCGTCCGCGGGCCGCCGTCGCGTTCGCGTTTTTTGCTGGGCAATTCCTTGCGCAGGGTAACCGTCTGCGCGCCGGTGAGCACCGCACGGCTGGCGTCGGTCAGACGCAGGCCGCCGAAGCCTTCGGAATCGACTTCCAGCAGTCCGGCCGCGACCAGCTGGCGGAACACGCCGCGCCATGCCTTGACGTCCAGGTCGGTGCCGATGCCGTAGGTGCTGAGTTTGTCGTGGCCGAACTGGCGGATGCGCTCGTTATCGCCTCCGCGCAGTACTTCGATGAGATGGACCACGCCGAACCGCTGGCCTGTGCGATAGACGCAGCTCAGCGCCTTGCGCGCGGCCTGGGTCGCATCCCAACTGTCGGCCGGTTGCAGGCAGTTGTCGCAATTTCCGCAGGCATGCGGGTAGGTTTCGCCGAAGCCCGCCAGCAATACCTGGCGGCGGCACTGCATCGATTCGCAGTAGCCCAGCAGTTGATCGAGCTTGCGTCGCTCCAACTGTTTGCGTTCTTCGCCGGCCTCGGACTGTTCGATCATCTGTTTGAGCAGCACCATGTCGCCCAGGCCATAGCAGAGCCAAGCTTCGGCCGGCTCGCCGTCGCGACCGGCGCGGCCGGTTTCCTGGTAATAACCTTCCAGCGATTTCGGCAGATCCATGTGCGCGACGAAGCGCACGTCGGGCTTGTCGATGCCCATGCCGAAGGCGATGGTGGCGACCATCACCACGCCGTCCTCGCGCAGGAAGCGGCGCTGGTTGGCTGCGCGCACCTCGGCATCCAGACCTGCGTGATAGGGCAGCGCCTTGAAACCAAGACCGGCAAGCGTTTCCGCGGTCTGGTCGACCTTGCGCCGCGACAGGCAGTAGACGATGCCGGCTTCGTCGCGATGCGCGCGCAGGAAATCCAGCAACTGGCGTTTGCCGTTGTCCTTCTGCACGACGTTGTAGCGGATGTTGGGACGATCGAAGGAGCTGACGAACCAGCGCGCCTCGTCCAACTGCAGGCGTTCGGCGATCTCGCGCTGGGTCGGCGGATCGGCGGTCGCGGTCAGCGCGATGCGCGGCACGTCCGGCCAGCGCTCGTGAAGCACGGTGAGTTCGCGGTACTCGCGGCGGAAATCGTGGCCCCACTGCGAGACGCAGTGCGCTTCGTCGATGGCGAACAGCGCGATGCGGGCGCGATCGAGCAGCGACAGGAAGCGCGAGGTCAGCAGACGTTCCGGGGCCACGTACAGCAGGTCCAGTTCGCCCGCCAGCATCGCGCGCTCGATGCGCGAAGCGGTTTCGGCATCGAGCGTGGAATTGAGGAATTCGGCGCGTACGCCGACCTGGCGCAAGGCTTCCACCTGGTCCTGCATCAGCGCGATCAGCGGCGAGACCACCACGCCGACGCCGTCGCGCAGCAGCGCGGGCACCTGGTAGCACAGCGACTTGCCGCCGCCGGTGGGCATCAGCACCAGCGCGTCGCCGCCGTCGGAGATATGTTCGATGATGGCCTGCTGCGGGCCGCGGAAATCGGCATGGCCGAAGACGCGGTGCAGCAGATTCTGTGGGGATTCCTGCATGGCGATAGGGTATCAGCTGCCACAACCCGGCTTGTAGGGATATGCCGCATGACTGCGTCGGACAAACGCGCGGGCGACTCGAAAAATGCCGGGTTGGATCTCCGTACGCAGCAAGCGGCACCGGCTCGCACAGCGGCAAGGACTGAGGGCCAGATGAACGTATCGAGCCGCGGGGGGCCGGAACCGGAAGGATTCAGCCGCGCGTTACCTGCCCGGCCCTAGCGTGCCCCTCGCCATCCCGGCGCCCGGAGTCCACCATGCATCGTATCGCCGCCTCGATCCTCGCCGCCGGCCTGATCGCCGCCACCGGCGCCGCTTCCGCGCAGAACGCAGGCTACCCCTCGCCCGCCGACGACCGCTACGCGGAAGCGGAGGCCCCCTACTACGACTATGCCCGCGTGCTGCGCGTGGATCCGGTGCTGCCATCGGGCTACCGCCCGACGCGCACATCCTCGAACGAGTGCTACAGCGAAGACGGTTATTACACCGACAACGGCAACGATGGTCGCTACGACGACCGTTACAGCGATCGCAATGACGAAAGCGGCAGCCGTTACGGAAGCCGAGATGGCCGCGATGGCCGCGATGGCCGTTACGACAACGAATACGGCACCCAGACCGGGCGCAATGTCGCGACAGTGATCGGCGGCATCGTCGGTGCGGCGCTGGGCAGCAAGGTCGGCGGCGGCTCCGCGCGCTACGCCACCGCGGCCGTGGGTTCGATGGTCGGAGGCATGGCCGGCCGCGAGGTATACGAGACCTCACAGCGCAACCGCCAGCCGCAGCGTGCGCGGGTCACCGTATGCGATCCGATCAGCGAAGGCGATGATTCCCGCTACCCAACGGCCAACGAAGTCACCGCTTACGACGTGACCTACGAATACGCCAACCGCCAATACGTGACCCGCACCACGTATCACCCCGGCGACCGCATCCGCGTCCGCGTGGATGTCCGCCCGGAATAATTCTCGACACGCGATGTCGCCAACGAAAACGGGGCCTGATGGCCCCGTTTTTTCGTCCATGCGAAAGCCTCAACCCAACGCCGCGCCCGCGGTCGGGTATTCGCTCGGATAGGGCGACAACAAGCGCAGTTCCTGCTTCGCCAGTTCGGCGCGCAGGTCGTTGGCGACCTCGGCGACGCGCTCGGCGAACAAACCTTCCGGCAGGGATGCGATCACGGTCGGAAATGCACCGTCGTAAACCAGCAGGTTGACGGCTTCCACCGGATCGACGAGGAGGTTGTACAGCTCCCACTGGTCCGGCACCGGCCGTTCGCTCCACGGGTCACAGTAGCGCACCAGCTTCCATTCGCCCGAGCGCAGCGCGCGTACGTGCGCCGGCTGCACCACCGCTCCCGGCGCCAGCTCGGGCACGTAGGGATGCGGCGAGTCCGCGGTCGGCGGCGTGCGCAGCATCTCTACCGTCGCTGCGAACACCGCGTACTGCTGCCACGACGACTGGTTGTGCGGGTCGTCGTCGCGCGGCAGGGGCTCGGTGATCATGTCGTCGGTCGCGAACAGCACGCCGGTGCGCGGCTCACCGTCGGGGCCGATCACCTGGCCGCCACCGGCCGTGATCACCGACACCAGGTCCGCACCCGGCAGCGGCGCGGCCAGATGCGTCTTCGACAGCGAACGCCGCGCGCGCTCGATCCGCTCCGGCTCCGCACCGGTCAACGACAGCAGGGTCGGCAGGATGTCGATATGACTGGTCTGCGAGTCGATCGGGACCGGCGCGTCGGTGGCGGTGTTGTAGGTCGGCGAACTGATCAGGAACGGCACGTGCACGACTTCCTGATACGCGCCATGCCATTTCTCGATCTGCATGCCGTGCGCCGCGCCGAATTCGCCATGATCCGATGCGAACACGACGACGGTGGACTTGCGCAGCCCGGCTTCCTCCAATGAGGTCAGCACGCTGAGGATGTGGCGGTCCACCATCGAAATCATGTAGGCGTAGTACTGCAGGAAGCCGACCGACGCCGCATCGGCGTCCTGCTGCAGCTGGAACGGGATGGTCGCGGCCATCGTCGCCTTCACTGCATTGGCCAGCACCGTCTGCGGGTCGCCACCGATCACCTGCGCCGCGCCGAGGCCGGTCTTCGCGGCCAGGCCCAACGCCACCTTGTACGACGCGTCGAACTGCGCGCGCGGCTTGTTGTCCAGCAGATTCTCGTTCTGGGTGGGCGACGCGGTGGCGCAGGCCTGCGGCAGGCCGGTCGGATTCAGCGGCACCTCATAGGTGCCATCCTGCGGCGCAGCGCTGACCGTGCCCTGCGCGGGAATCGGCACCGAACCGCCGGGCCCGATCAGCGCCTGCGGCGTGACTTTTGCGCCCGGCGCAGCTGGCATCAGCGCGCGCGGCAACGTCGGATACGTTGCGATGTCGTGCGGATTGGTGAACGAGCACACCGCGAAGAACGGCGGCGGCGTGGGCACGAAGCTGTTGTTCGGATGACGATCGCCCGCGGTGCTGCTGGCGCGCGAATACGGCACGCCCAGACCGCGGCGGCGCAGGAAGGCACAGGCCAGATCGGCGAACTGGTAGTCGCGATACACGCCCATGTTGTTGGTGAGCGCGCCGTGCGGCTCCGGCCACGACAGCTCCCAGTCGCCGAAACCGTACGCCTGCAGCGTGTGCTCCGGCGGATCGCTGACGTGCCACTTGCCGAAGTAATGCGTGGAATAGCCGAGTTCGCGGAAATAATCGCCAGCGGTGGGTGCGCCATCTGCACGCAGCCAAGGGAAGTTGGACGAGTCGCCGTTCTTGAACAGACCGTCGGTCTGGGTCACGCCGCTGCGCGGCCCGTACTGCCCGGTCATGATGCTGGCGCGACTGGGAATGCACGCCGACTCGGCGATGGTGTGGTCGGTGAACACCGTCGCGTACTCGCGCAGCTTGCAGAACCCCGGGTAGTGCTTCGCGTATTCGTTGCCTTCGAGGCTGCCGACGAACGAGAGGATCTTCTTGATATCGTTCGCGAAGCCGGCGTCGCCGTAACCCGCGCTGGGGTAGTACAGCTGGTCGACCATGATCATCAGGATGTTGGGACGGGCGTCGCGCTGTGCGGCGATGTCCTGGAGTGTTTCGCGTGGGGTGGTGTCGTCGGTGTCCGTGTCGCTTGCCGAGCCCTGCCCCGTGTTCTGTGCCGTCATGGCTGCTCCTTGTTGGGTTGAATCGTGTCCTGCCGGCGTTGCGCCGGATCGAGCCGGCATGGTGCCGGAATCGTATTGGCGGAACCGTACCATGCAGGCGCAGCGTGGCGCACGCAGCCTTCGGCTGCGGATGAAAAGATCGCGCTGAAGAGATCCCGACCGATGCGATTGAACGGAACATGGTCGTAGGAGGGCCTTCAGGCCCGAGCTCTTCGTACCGCGCCACGAGAATGAAACGGCTTGGCCCTCGAGGGCTTCCTACGAAGCGCCAGGCCTCCTGCGAAGAGCTCGGCCCTGAAGGGCCTCCTACGAAGGGCCTCCTACAAAGGCATCGCCGGCGCCGGGACTTCCGGGGGTGCCGGCCTTCGCCCAAGCCTGCGATAATTCCGGTCTTGGCCCCGTAGCTCAGCTGGATAGAGCGGTCCCCTCCTAAGGGACAGGTCGCACGTTCGAATCGTGTCGGGGCCGCCAGTTTTCCGTCTTTATCCCCACTCGAACGATGCCGGCGCCCGCTTTCCGGGCGGTCCGGCCAGCCCCAGGAGTTTCCGATGACCCATCCCGTCCTCACCGCCCTCGGCCTTGGCGCCAGCGAATCCGGCACCTATCTCGGCCATGGCGAGTGGTCCACCACCGCCGACGCCGGGGTGATCGAGCCGGTCAATCCGACCACGGGCGAGGTGCTGGGCCGGGTGCAGGCCTCGTCGCAGGCCGATTACGACCTGATCGTCGAGCGCGCCCAGGCGGCGTTCAAGATCTGGCGCACCACCCCGGCGCCGCGCCGCGGCGAGGCGATCCGCCTGTGCGCGGACGCGCTGCGGACGCACAAGGACGCGCTGGGTTCGCTGGTCGCGCTGGAGATGGGCAAGTCCAAGCCGGAAGGCGACGGCGAAGTGCAGGAGATGATCGACATCGGCGAATTCGCGGTCGGTCTGTCGCGCCAGCTCTACGGCCTGACCATGCACAGCGAGCGCCCGGGTCACCGCATGTACGAGCAGTGGCATCCGATCGGCATCGTTGGCGTGATCTCGGCGTTCAACTTCCCGGTCGCGGTGTGGGCTTGGAATTCCTTCGTGGCCGCGATCTGCGGCGACATCACCATCTGGAAGCCGTCGCCGAAGACCCCGCTGTCGGCCATCGCGTCGATGAAGATCTGCAACGAGGCGCTGAAGAAGGCCGGCTTCCCGGACATCTTCTTCCTGTTCAACGACGCCGGCAGCGACATCGCCCAACAGTTCGTCGACGACAAGCGCATCCCGCTGATCAGCTTCACCGGTTCCACCAAGATCGGGCGCATGGTCGGCGAGCGCGTCGCGCGTCGCATGGGCCGCTCGCTGCTGGAACTGGGCGGCAACAACGCGATCATCGTCGACGCCAGCGCCGACCTGAAGCTGGCGATCCCGGCGATCGTCTTCGGCGCGGTGGGCACCGCTGGCCAGCGCTGCACCACCACCCGCCGTCTGCTGGTTGAAGAATCGATCTACGACGACGTGCTGGCCAAGCTGATCACCGCCTACAAGCAGGTGGAAACCAAGATCGGCGACCCGACCGACCCGAAGAACCTGATGGGTCCGCTCAACAGCCGCGACGCGGTGGATGCCTACCTCGACTCCATCGCCAAGGCCAAGGCCAGCGGCGGCAAGGTCGAGACCGGCGGCGCGGCGATCGAGGGCAAGGGCAACTTCGTGCTGCCGGCCATCGTCACCGGCCTGACCAACGACGCCGAGATCGTCCAGCACGAGACCTTCGCGCCGATCCTGTACGTGATGAAGTTCAAGACCCTCGACGAAGCCATCGACATGCAGAACGCGGTGCCGCAAGGCCTGTCGTCGTCGATCTTCACCGCCAACCTGAAGGCCGCGGAAGCCTTCCTCGCGGCGTCCGGCAGCGACTGCGGCATCGCCAACGTCAACATCGGCACCAGCGGCGCGGAAATCGGCGGCGCGTTCGGCGGCGAGAAGGAAACCGGCGGCGGCCGCGAATCGGGTTCGGACGCGTGGAAGGTCTACATGCGCCGCCAGACCAACACCATCAACTATTCGGATTCGCTGCCGCTGGCGCAGGGCATCAAGTTCGATCTCTGACGTTCCGCCGCGCCGCCCGGGACAGGCCAGCGCCTGCCGGGCGGCACCGTCCGCGTTCCATCAGCAGGAGATGCCATCCATGAACGATCCATCCATGAGCGGCTCGCTTTCCAACAGCCGCAAGACCAGCACCCTCGCCATCGTCAGCCTCGTCGCCGGCCTGCTCGGCTGGACCCTGCTGCCGTGGCTGGGCAGCTTCGGCGCGATCATCACCGGACACATGGCGCGCGCCGAGATCCGCCGCTCCGCGGGCGCGATCGACGGCAACGGCCTCGCCATCGCCGGCCTGGTGCTGGGCTGGGGCTCGATCATCATCACCATCCTGGGCATCCTGATCGCAGTGATGTTCTTCGGCGGGATCGCCGCCCTGCTCGCCTGGTTGGGTTTTTCCGGCCAGTTGGGCTGAGGCGCGGCGGCGCATGTACGGACTGGCCCGCCCCTTCCTGTTCCACTTCGATGCCGAGCGCGCGCACGGCATCGGGCTGTCGATGATGGAAGTGGCGTACCGCACCGGGCTGAATCCGCTGCTGACCCGGGGCACGCCGTCGTTCCCGGTGAAAGTGCTGGGTTTGACGTTCCCCAACCCGGTCGGCCTGGCCGCCGGGTTGGACAAGAACGGCGAGCACATCGACGCGCTGTTCGCGCTGGGGTTCGGCTTCGTCGAAGTGGGCACGGTCACGCCCAAACCGCAGGCCGGTAATCCGAAACCGCGGATGTTCCGGCTGCCGGAAAACCGGGCGGTCATCAATCGCCTGGGCTTCAACAACGACGGCGTGGACGCGCTGGTACGCAACGTCGAGAAGGCGCGGCGCAAGGGCGACGGCATCCTCGGCATCAACATCGGCAAAAATAAAGACACACCGAACGAATCCGCATCGCTGGACTACGTCCACTGTCTGGAAAAGGTCTACCCGCTGGCCGATTACGTCACCATCAATATCTCCTCGCCCAATACCGCCGGCCTGCGCGAACTGCAGGAAGAACAGGCGCTGCGGCGGCTGCTCGGCGAGCTGAAGGAAGCGCAGGAGCGGCTGTGGACACGTCACGGCCGGCGCGTGCCGATGCTGGTAAAAGTGGCGCCGGATCTGGCCGACGAGGACATCGACGTCACCGCCCGCGTGCTCGGCGAGCTGCAGGTCGACGGGGTGGTCGCCACCAACACCACGGTGTCGCGGATCGCGGTCCATCAGCACCTTCTCGCAAAGGAAGCCGGCGGTCTGTCCGGCGAACCCCTGATGGCGAAGTCCACCGCGGTGCTGCGGATGCTGCGTACCCGGCTGCCGGAGCAGATTCCGATCGTCGGCGTCGGCGGCATCCTGACCGGCGCCGACGCAGTGAAGAAAATGGCCGCGGGCGCCAGCCTGGTGCAGTTCTACACCGGTCTGATCTATCGCGGCCCGGCGCTGATCCACGAATGCGTGGACGCGATCCGTCGCCGCAAGGAAGCGCCCAGCCGCGGGCATCTGCCCAACAACACATGAGCGTGCGCCGGATCGAACGCGCGCCGCTTCGCACGCGCAATACCTTCGGCGTCGAAGCGAGCGCCGGGCTGCTGATCGAGACCGATGATGCAGAGGATCTGCCCGCGCTGTTCGCGAATGAACTGCAGGCCGCATCGCCGTTGATCATCGGCGGCGGCAGCAACCTGCTGATCGTCGAAGGTCCGGCGCTGGCGCTGAATCTGGACACGCAGGCGATCCGCACGCTCGATGTCCACGACGACCGCGCCATCGTCCGCGCCGATGCCGGCGTGGCGTGGCATCGGCTGGTGATGTGGACGCTCGAACAGGGCTACGCCGGGCTGGAAAATCTGGCGCTGATCCCGGGCACCGTGGGCGCCGCGCCGATCCAGAACATCGGCGCCTACGGCGTGGAAGTGGGCGAACGCATCCGCGCGGTCGAGCTGTTCGAGCGCGCCACCGGCGCATTCCATCGTTTCGACGCCGCCGCCTGCGATTTCGCCTACCGCGACAGCACGTTCAAGCGCGAACTCGACCGCTGGCTGATCGTGGCCGTGGAATTCGAGCTGCCGCTGGCGCGCTCACTCGATGCCGGCAGCCTGAAGATCGACTACGCCGGCATCCGCGAGGAAATGGGCCTCGCCGCCGACGCGCGCAGCGGCTTTGGCGCGCACGATGTCGCCGAGGCAGTCATCCGCCTGCGCCGACGCAAGCTGCCCGATCCTGCGGTGGTCGGCAACGCCGGCAGTTTCTTCAAGAATCCCATTCTCCCGGCGGCGCAGGCCGACGCGCTGCTGGCGGAATACCCGCAGCTTCCGGCCTTCCGCGGCGACAGCGACGCCACCCGCAAACTGTCGGCGGCGTGGCTGATCGATGCCTGCGGCTGGAAAGGCCGGCGCGCGGCCACCGGCAGCGGCGATGCCGGCGTCGCCGCACAGCACGCCCTGGTGCTGGTGAATCACGGCCGCGCTACCGGCGCCGAGCTACTGGCGCTGGCGCGCGAGATCGCCGCGGATGTCCAAGCACGCTTCGGCGTGGCCATCGAACCCGAGCCGCGGATCGTCGGCGCGCGGTGGTGACCGCCGCGCCCGCGACGGATCGCCTCACCGCCGTCGTCAGGCGTCCGGCAGCGGCGCTCGCCGACCACTGCGAACTGACCTTTCTCGAACGCACGGCGATGTCGTTCTCGCGACTAGAACACCAACACGCGGCCTACCGCGACGCACTCGCGGCGGCCGGCGCCGACGTCGTAGTGCTCGACGCCATCGACGCCCTGCCCGACAGCGTCTTCGTGGAGGACGCAGCGGTGGTGCTGGATGAACTCGCGGTGCTGACCCGACCCGGCGCCGTGTCGCGGCAGCCGGAAATCGATCGCATCGAATCCGCCATCGCATGCAGACGCGCGATCGTCGAACGCATCCGCGCGCCGGGCACGCTCGAAGGCGGCGATGTGCTGCACATCGGTCGCCGGCTGTTCGTCGGCCTGACCACCCGCACCAACCGCGAAGGCATCGCGCAGCTCGCCGTCATCGTCCAGCCGCACGGCTATGCGGTGGTCGCGGTGCCTGTCATCGGCAGCCTGCATCTGAAGACCGCCTGCACCGCGCTGGACGCGCAGACGCTGCTGCTCAATCCGGCATGGCTGGCCGATGGGATCGATGCCGCACCGTTCGCCGGCTTCGAGACCATCGCGGTGCATGCGGACGAACCGTTCGCGGCCAACGTGCTACCGCTCGGCGCGAATCTCATCGCGAACGCAGCCTTTCCGCGCACGCTCGAACGCGTCTCCGCGCACGCGCAGCGCGCCGGGCTGAACGTCGTTCCGGTCGATATTTCCGAATTCGGCAAGGCCGAAGCCGGGCTGACCTGCATGAGTCTCGTCTTCGCCGACCGGTCGAAAGGATGCGCATGAACGCCCCGCGTTCGCAGCACATGCGCGCGGCGCTGCTGATGCTGGGCAGCACCGTGTTCTTCGGGCTGATGGCGGTGACGATCAAACTCGCTTCGGAAACCCTGCACACTTTCGAGATCGCGTTCTTCCGCAACTTCTTCGGGCTGGTGGCGGCGCTGCCGCTGCTGCTGCGCCACGGCCCGGGGCTGCTGAAGACCAAGCAGCTGCCGCGCTACGTGTTCCGCTGCCTGATCGGCGTGGTGTCGATGATGGCGGGCTTCTGGGCCATCGGCCATCTGCCGCTGGCGCAGGCGGTGGCGCTGTCGTATTCCACGCCGATCTTCGTGACCATCGCGGCGGTGATCTTCCTGCACGAGCAGGTACGCGCGCGACGCTGGACGGCGGTGGCGCTGGGTTTCGTCGGCGTGATCATCATCGTCCGCCCGGGCACCGACAGTTTCACGATGGGCACGCTGGTCGCGTTGGCGGCGGCGGTGCTCAGCGGCATCGTCTCGATCCAGATCAAGCTGTTGTCGAAGGTGGAGCCGGCCGACCGCATCGTGCTCATCACCACCCTGCTGTGGGTGCCGATGTCGCTGCTGCCGGCGCTGATGGTCTGGGAATGGCCGCGCGGCATCGTCTGGCTGTGGGTGATCGCCGCCGGGTTCCTCGGCACCGGCGGACACATGCTGTGGACGCGGGCGCTGAAACTGGGCGATGTCTCGGCGCTGACGCCGATCAGCTTCATGCAGCTGCCGATCGTGGCGGTCGCCGGCTGGCTGCTGTTCCGGGAGCCGCTGGACCGCTGGACCGCGGTCGGCGCCGGGGTGATCTTCGCCGCCAACGCCTACATGGCGCACCGCGAGGCGCAGCTCGCGCGTCGTGCGGGTACCAGCGCGCCGATCGAGGCGGCGAAGCCGGGCGAATAGCCCGGCCATCCCCCGTGGGTCACTGGCGATGAGTCTCCTTCGACCGCGGCCTCGTCGAGCCGCTGTACCTGGGCATCGGTCAGCTGTTCTAATCGACTCCGAACCTTTACCGATCCGCGCTCCGGATCGGCCCGACATTTCCCCACCAGGCCCACGGAACCCCACGTCGCGATGAAAATGAGATTGGTCTCGATCGGACTGGTCATCTCCGCCGTCCTCATGCTGGCGATGTGGATCGCCGCACAGCAGCGCCAGGACTCGGTCGCGAGGATGATCGCCCAGCCCGACCCGGTGGCCCCGGCGGCGGCGGATCCGGCGGCTGCGGACGCGACGGCGGCCGCCACGCCCGAAGCCCGGGCGAGTCAGGGCCGGCTCGCGTTCGAGCGTCAGGCGCGCGCCTTCGTGCGCGACGCCCCCGATCTGGACGACGCGACGCGCATGGCCCGCGCGCGCGCGCTGAGCCAGGACATCGACCGCCGCGAGCAGAACCGCGAGCTGTCCGGGGACGAGGCGATGATGATGCGCGTCGGGCTGATCCAGGTGGCGGTGAAGGATCCCCGCGAGCGCGTCGTGCAGATCAGGGAAGTGATCGACCGCCACACCCAGCAGACCGCCGCACGGCAAAGGGCGGTGCTCGCCCAGCAGCAGACCGCCGCGAAGCTCAAGGATTACAAGGCGGAGGAAGCCAAGATCGTTTCCGAGGTACTGGCGATGCAGAGTTATCCCAATGGAATGAGTCGGGACGACTATCTGCGCCAGCGCCTCCAGGATGCGCGCGACACCATCAACCGGACTCCGGCGCGCGCGCCCGTTTCGACGCCCTGACCGTTCCCCGGTCCCTACCTTCGGCACATGCCGGATCGGCGGTGTGGGCTAGTCTGCCGGTCTGACCGTCATTCCGGATCGCTCGATGAACAAGACCCTCCTCACCCTGGGCCTCGCGCTCGTGTTCGCCGCGCCCGCGGCTTTCGCCGGCGACACCGCCGGCACCGCCGCCAAGCCGCAGCTCGGCAGTTTCGGCATCGACCTGGGCAACCGCGACCTGTCGGTGAAGCCCGGCGACGATTTCGACCGCTACGCCAACGGCCGCTGGTTCGACAACTATCAACTGCGCGACTACGACACCCGCTTCGGTTCCTTCAATGCATTGAGCGATCAGGCCGAGGAACAGGTCCACGCGATCGTCGAGGAACTGCAGGCGCGCAAGGATCTGAAGCCCGGCAGCGACGAGCAGAAAGTCCGCGACCTCTACGCCAGCTACATGGACACCGCGGCGCGCGATGCCGCCGGTATCGCGCCGCTGAAGCCGACCCTGGCGCGGATCGCCGGCATCGACTCCATCGCCGCGCTGACCGCCGCGTTCGGCCGCGCCGGCATTGATGGCACCAGCAGTCCGGTGAGCGGCGGCGTGACGCTCGATCGCAAGAATCCCGACCGTTATCTGCTCAGCATCGGCGTCGGCGGCCTGGGCCTGCCCGACAAGGATTTCTACATCAACCCCGAAGCCCGCTTCGTCCAGATCCGCGCCGCCTACCTCGACCACGTCGCCGCCATGCTCGGCTTCGCCGGCGTCGCCGACGCCAGACCACGCGCCGAGGCGGTCATCGCATTGGAAACCGAACTGGCGAAGCGGATGTGGGATCGCGCCCAGCTGCGCGACCGCGACAAGACCTACAACCTGCGCACCTTCGCCCAACTGCGCGAGGAATTCCCCGGCTACGACTGGGCCGCGCATTTCGCCGCGCAGGGTCTGCAGACGCCCGCTGAGGTGAATGTTTCCACGCCCAGCGCGGTCGGCCCGATCCTGGCGGAGGTGGTTGCGAAAACGCCGCTCAACGTGTGGCGCGACTATCTGACCTATCACGCCGTGCGCAATCACGCGCCGATGCTCAGCACCGAAATCGACCAGGCGGCGTTCGCCTTCACCGGCAACGTGCTGCAGGGCCAGAAGACCCAGCGCGAACTGTGGAAGCGCGGCGTCGCCACCGTCGGCGGCAGCGGCGGACTGGGCGATGCGGTCGGCCGGATCTACGTGGCCCGGCACTTCAAGCCCGAAGCCAAGGCGGCGATGGACGATCTGGTCGAAAACCTGCGCACCGCGCTGCGCCAGAACATCGAAACCCTCGACTGGATGGGCGATGCGACCAAGGCCGAGGCCTACAAGAAACTGGGCACGTTCCTGCCGAAGATCGGCTACACCAAGAAATGGCGCGATTACGGCAGCGTGAAGATCGTGCCCGGCGACCTGATCGCGAACGTGCAGTCGCTGCGCCGCTATTTCGTCGACGACCAGAATCGCCGCCTCGGCACCAGACCCGACCGCGACGAATGGTTCATGACCCCGCATACGGTCAACGCCTACTACAACGCGTCGTTCAACGAGATCGTGTTCCCGGCCGGCATCCTGCAGCCGCCGTTCTTCGACGTGAGCGCCGATCCGGCGGTGAACTACGGCGGAATCGGCGGCGTGATCGGCCACGAAATGGGCCACGGCTTCGACGACCAGGGCTCGAAGTCGGATTCCGCCGGCATCCAGCGCAACTGGTGGACCGACGAGGACCGCGCGCGCTTCGAGACCCGCACCAGGGCGCTGGGCGCGCAGTACGCCACGTATTGCCCGCTGGAAGGCCAGTGCGTGAACGGCCAGCTGACGATGGGCGAGAACATCGGCGATCTCGGCGGCCTGTCGATGGCCTACACCGCCTACAAGCTGAGCCTCAAGGGCAAAGAAGCGCCGGTGATCGACGGCCTGACCGGCGACCAGCGTTTCTTCCTCGCATGGGCGCAGGTGTGGAAGTCGAAGGCGCGCGAGGAAACCATCCTCAACCGGCTCAAGACCGACTCGCATTCGCCGCCGCAGTACCGCATCAACGGCCCGCTGCGCAATCTCAACGAATGGTACAAGGCCTTCGACGTGAAGCCGGGCGACAAGCTCTACCTGCCGCCGGAGCAGCGCGTGCGGATCTGGTAAGGGCTTCGCTGAAGCCATCGACAGGAAGATCGACGGCAAGATCAGCGGGAACATCGGCAAACGGCCACCGCGAGGTGGCCGTTTGCGTTTGCGCCGTAGCTTCCGGAGCGATGCCCGGCATCAATCCGGCGACAGGCTGTTCGCGAACATCGCCGCTTCCTGCGACTTCACCATCTCGCGCAACTGCTGGTGCGCCAGCGCCTTGTTGGTCCACAGCGCGCGGTAGGTCTCGCGCAGCGCGACGATATGGCGGGAGATCTGGAACGACATCAGGGCGCTGTCGTAATTGACGAGCGCGCCGCGCGCATTGCCTTCCCTCAGGCAGTCGTTGCCGCGATCAAGGCGTTCGCGCAGGAACGCGAGGGCGTCGGCATGGGTTGCGGAAGGAACTTGCTCGGGCATCGGTACACTCTGCGATGGACATTGCGGCGCCGGGCGGCGCCGTACGTACCCGCAGTCAACGCCAATGCGGGCGACAACCGGCCATCGAATATGACGTCGATCACGGTTCCGCCGTCGCCATGCCGCCCGGCGATGGAGGCGCATGCTTCGGGAGGAAGACCGAAATCGCCGTCGCCGCGGCCACCATGCCCGCCGACACCGCCAGACACATCGCGATGCCGTAGCGCTGGAACACCCATCCCGACAGCACCGTGCCCAGCAGCCGGCCCATCGCATTGGCCATGTAGTAGAAGCCGACATCCAGCGACACCCCGTCCTCGGCGGCGTAGCTCACGATCAGATAACTGTGCAGCGAGGAGTTGATCGCGAACAGCACGCCGAACACCATCAGGCCGCCCACCAGCACCGTCTGCGGCGGATATCCGGACCACAGCAGCGCGGCCATTCCGGCGGGCACCACCGTCAATCCTGCCGCCCAGGCGAAGGCCGCACGGCCGTCCGGCGTCTGGCCACTGCGTTTACCGGTCACGTACGGTGCGACCGACTGCACCGCGCCGTAGCCGATGATCCATGCGGCGAGGAAACCGCCGATCTGCCAGAAATCCCAGCCCAGCGTCTGCGCGAGGAAGACCGGCAGCGCGACCACGAACCACACGTCGCGCGCCCCGAACAGGAACATCCGCGCCGCCGACAGCAGGTTGATCGCGCGGCTCTTCGAGAAGATGTCGCGGAATTTCGGCTTCGCGCTGGCCTTGCCCAGATCGCGCCGAAGTATCCACAGACTCAGCGCCCAAACCAGCGCCAATCCGACCGCCATCACCGCGATGGCAGGCGCAAAGCCCAGCCAGGTCAACAGCGCACCGCCGAGAAAGAAACCGACGCCTTTCAATGCGTTCTTCGAACCGGTCAACGCTGCGACCCAGCGATACAGCGCACCTTGATACTGCACGCCCTGCCGATCGCCGGGCAACAGCAGCTTGATGCTGCTCTTGGCGCTCATCTTGTTGAGATCCTTGGCGATGCCCGACAGCGCCTGCGCGGCCATCACCCACGGCACCGTCAGCAGCGCGGCGGGCACCAGCAGCATCGACAGCGCCGCGACCTGCAGCCCCAGGCCGATGTTCATGGTGCGGTTGAGCCCGATCCGCGCGCCCAGCCAGCCGCCGACCAGATTGGTCGCCACGCCGAACAGTTCGTAGAACAGGAACAGCATCGCCACCTGCAGCGGGCTGTAGCCCAGGCCGTGGAAATGCAGCACCACCAGCATCCGCAGCGCGCCGTCGGTGAGCGTGAAGGCCCAGTAGTTACCGGTGATCGCGAGGTATTGACGGATTTCGGGCGTCAGCCGCTTCGACATGGTCGATCCAGGCATGATCGATCTACCGGTCCGCGCTGCCGACCAGCCGCACCAGTTCGGCAGTGCGATTCACGTAACCCCATTCGTTGTCGTACCAGGCGTAGATCTTCACCTGCGTGCCATTGGTGACCATGGTCGACAGCGCATCGACGATGCCGGAGCGCGGATCGTGCAGGAAATCGATCGAGACCAGCGGCCGCGTTTCGTAGCCGAGAATGCCGGCGAGTTCGCCCTCGGCCGCGATGCGCAGCACATCGTTGACCTCTTCCACCGTCGTCGCACGCTCGACCTCGAACACACAGTCGGTCAGCGACGCATTGGTCAGCGGCACGCGCACGGCGTGGCCGTTGAGGCGCCCTTTCAGTTCCGGAAAAATTTCGGCGATGGCAGTGGCCGAGCCGGTGGAGGTCGGGATCAGGCTGCTGCCGCAGGCGCGCGCGCGACGCAGATCCTTGTGCGGCGCATCGACGATGACCTGGGTGTTGGTCAGGCTGTGGATGGTGGTCAGGCTGCCGTGGCGGATGCCCAGCGCCTCGTGGATCACCTTCACCACCGGCGCCAGACAATTGGTGGTGCAGGACGCGGCCGAGACGATGCGATGCGTCGCCGGGTCGAAGCGATGGTGGTTCACGCCCATCACCACATCCAGCGCGCCCGCGGATTTCACCGGTGCGGTCACCAGGACCCGCTTCACGCCCTGGTCGAGATAGGGCTGCAACACATCGGGTTTGCGGAACTTGCCGGAGGCTTCGATCGCGACATCGCAGTCCGACCAGTCGGTCGCGGCGATGTCGCGGTTGCGCGTCAGTGGAATACGCACGCCGTCGATCGCGATGGCGTCGCCGTCGGCGACCGCTTCGTGTGCCCAGCGGCCGTGGATGGAGTCGAAATTCAGCAGATGGGCGAAGGTGGCGGCATCGCCGCCGGGATCGTTGATGCGGACGAAGTCGATATCGGGATCGCCCCAGGCGGCGCGCAGGGTGAGGCGTCCCATGCGGCCGAAGCCGTTGATGCCGGTGCGGATGGTCATATGGCGTGGTCCGGAAGTTCGAGGGGAATGACGGTGGGTGCGCAGACGGACGCGCCGGCTGCAGCGGCCGGCGCGCAGGCGGCCGGGTTGCCGCCGCAGCAGTGATCGGTCAGGAAGGCCACCAGCGCGTTCATGGCGTCGAAATCCGCGCGGTAGCAGATGGAGCGGCCGCGCGGTTCGCCATGGATCAGACCGGCTGAGACCAGTTCCTTCAGGTGGAACGACAGCGTCGCGCCGGGCAGCGATAACGCCTCGGCGAGTTCGCCGGGGCTGCTGCCGTCGTGACCGGCTTCCACGAGTCGCCGGTAGATCGACAGGCGCGTGGTTTGGCCGAGCGCTGCCAGCGCGACGGTGGCTTCTTTGATTTCCATATTTCCAGAATACTCGAAGTATTGTGGCAAACGAATGACAGTTGCCGAGTCATGACGACACGCCGTCTGCCTGCTCTGTGCCCACTCGAAGGTTTCCGAAAAGAAAAAGGCCCGGGTTTCCCCGGGCCTTTCCTGATCCGCTGTCCCTGACTCGCGACAGGCGCTATCGCTTTACGGCGTGACCGTCAGATTGACCGGCAGCGCGACCGAAGGCCGGGCCGGGTCGTTGCTGTTCACGCAGACATAGGCGCGGTAGCTGGCCGCAGCCAACGCGCTGCTGTTGAGCGTCAGCGAGGTCGACTGCGCGCCCGCAGGAGCGACCGAACCGGACGCCGGCGTCAGCGTGCCCAGCCAAGGCGCACCGCAAGGAACGGAACCGCGGACTACCATATTCAAGCCGGCGAACGCGGCGTTGCTGGCCCATGCGCCGGTGTTGGTCGTGCTCACATTGATGCTCATGAACGAACCATTGCCGGTCGCGGAGCCGAACTGCGCCCAACGATTGGCGAAGGTGCCGGCGGTGTTCACCACCAGCCAGTATTTGCCGGCGGGCAGCACCACGTTCTGGCCGGCAGCGGCCAGATTCAGGCTGATGAAACCGCCTGCGGTGGAGACGCCAACAGCGGTCGGCGACGCGGTGTAGGTCCACACGGCCGCACCCGGCGCCGACTGCGGATTGCCCGCGGGAACGCCTGCCGCATCCGGATAGATGCTCCAACGAAGACTGGTCGCGGCGCCCGGGAAAGCAGCACCGCTGACCACGAAGCCTTCGGTCGAAATCGAGGTGAGCTGCGTCGCCCCAGTCAGATCAAAATCATCGGCCGAGAACTGTGCGTTGTTGCCGGCGGACGCCGGATCGCTGTAGACCGTATTGCGGAAGCCGTTATTGACGTCTCCACGCAGCGCGTTGTACAGGTCGAGATTGCCATTGCCGCTGGTGCTGGCGGTGTAGTTAAGAGTCGAACCGCCGGTATTGCCGATGTTGAAGCTGGTGCTGCCGTTGTTGCCGGCGACCACGCTGGCGCCGACCGAAGCCGGCAACGCGATGATCGGCGGCTGCACGGCCACGGCGACCGGAAGACGCAGGGTGGAGACTTCGTTGCTGCCGGCGCCGCTCTGGACGAGCTGCAGCACCGCTTCGCCGAAGTTCCAGCTGCCATTGGCCGGCAGGGTCGAGCTGCTGACGGTGAAGGTGATCGCGCGGGTCGCACCCGGCAGGATCCAGGCCAGCGCCGGATTGGCCGTGCCCGGGACACCGTTGATGCTGACGTTCCACAGACCGCCACTCGTACCCGGGTTGCGGAAGGTACGGGTGAAGCTGCAGGTCGGCGGCGCGCAGCGGCCGTTGGCCATGCTGGCGAGGTTCAAGGTCGCGGGATTGCCGCCGGTCGCCGGATTGGCGGCGTTGTAATTCGCGGTGGTCTCGTTCAGGACCAGACCGGCCCGGATCGCACGTTCGATGCGCAGACGGCCGGAGCCGCGGGCAAAGGCATTCGCCAGGGTGACCTGATCTTCGGTGTAGACCTGCGTGGTGGCGGTCATCATCAGTGCCGACTTGATTTCCGCAACGCTCCAGGTCGGGCGTGCCTGACGGATCAGCGCGGCAGCGCCGGCCTGATGCGGCGACGCCATCGAAGTGCCGCTGATCGTACCGATCAACTGCTCGAAACCGGTGATCGAGGTCCCGGCCAGGGTCGCCAGGATGTCCACGCCCGGCGCGGTCACGTCCGGCTTGACCAGATCGAAATTACCGGCCGGGCCACGCGAGCTGAAGGACGCCAGTGCATCGGCGACGTTCGGGAGGCCGACGCCCGGGAACGAAATCTGCGCGGTGGTGGTGGTCGGATTGGCGTTACCGAACGCGGCCAGCGCATTGCCGTCGGTCTGGCTCACGCTGAATACCGGGATGGTGGTGCCCGGTACGGACGGCAGGATGGTGCCGACCTGATTGTTGGCGATGATGACCGCGATGGCGCCCGCAGACGAGGCATTGTTGGTCTTCTCGCTGAACGAACAGGTGCCGCGACGGATCACGACGATCGCGCCGGTCAACGAACCCGCGGGGTACGGCGTGGCAATGCAGCCATCGGCAGTACCGGCGATGCCGGCACTGATGATCAGCCGCGTGGTGCCGGGGATCGTGGCCGAGAACGCAACGCCACCGGTGCCATTGTTCAACACCACGGGCTGCAGGTTTGCCGGCACCGGCAACGGGCCGGTCACCTGCATCAGCGTGCCGAAACCGCCACGGCCGTGCTGGGAAGCCGCCGTCGCGGAGGTCCACGGCTCAAGATGGCCGAGTGTATTCGGACCCGGGCCGCTGTTGCCTGCCGAGGTGGCGACGAAGATGCCGGCATCGGTCGCGCTGAGGAAGGCCAGCGAGGTCGCTTCGGTCCACGGCGAGAGACCGCCGCCGATCGAGTAGTTGATGACATCGACGCCGTCGGCGATCGCCTGGTTGATCGACGCCACGGTCGACACGTTCGGGCACAGGCCCTGGCCGGTCGTGGTGTTGGTGTAGCAGGCGTCGTAGGCAATGATGTTGGCGCGCGGGGCGACGCCGGAAATGCGCAGCGACGCGCCGTTGAACACCACGTCGCGGCGGTTGCCGACGGTGGTGGAGGCAGTGTGGCTGCCGTGACCGTTGGTATCGCCGAAACCGGGTTCTTCAGCCACAGCGGTGACGCCGCACTGGTTGCCCGGCGCAGCGCAGACGAAGTCGTAGCCGCCGATCAGCTTGCTGTTGCAGCGGCCATCGTCAACCTGACCCGTAGCGCAGGTGCCGAGATAGACGCCGGCGCCCAGCGGATTGGCGTGGACATAGCCGTCGACCGGATCGGTCCCGGCGAACGACGGGCTGCCGAAATTGATGCCCGAGTCGATCAGGCCGGCAATGATGCCCTCGCCCTGCACGGCAGGCGCGCCGCCCGGCAGGGTGGCGCTGCCGGCCCACGCGGCGGGGGCGCCGATCAGGGTCGGACCGACGTCGGTTTCGAGGACGTACTCGCGATATTCCTCGACCAGACGGACGCCGCCCATGCGCGAGACGCGCGCGGCTTCGGCGACGCTCATGTCGGTGACGATGCCGTTGACCGCGTGCTGCATGCGGCGACGCACCTGCAGCGGACGCTGGATCATGCCGGACATCTGGCGCTCCATCTGCCGCTGCTTGCCCTGCAGGTAGGAGACGTAGGTCAGCGCTTCGGGGCTGCGGCTGTCGAGACGCGCGGCGCCGTATGCACCCGATTTCCGCTGCGGAGCGGAAATGCCGGCAGTGCCGCCTTTATAGGTTGCGAGCGAGTCTTCGCTGAAGAGGACGATATAGGTGGCGCGGCCGGTGCGGCCTGCGGCCTTGACCGAAACCGCGGGGGTACGAACACCGGTGCCCGCGTTGAACGTCTCCATGGCCTGATTGCGTTCGGCACGCGACGCCAGCGACATGCGTGGCGTATCGCGCACGGCCTTGGTCTGCTGCGCGACGCGATGCTCGCGTTCGACCCGAGCGGACAAGTATTGATAGGACGCGGCACTGGCGGCCACGGCGATCGCGCATAACGCGACGACGCTGCCCCACTTTTTCGGATTTGACATTTGGAGTTCCCCAGAGACTGATCGGCAAGCGAGTGTGTAGTAGCGCATCGCTTCGTGCGATGGTAAGGGCTTCCATGAATGGCCCACAACCGGTGACACCGTACTTCTGAACTTCTAAGCCCCCCGAGTGTACTGCTTTGCGCAGCGCAACATCGAGACAATCTCGATACCGGCGCATGGGGCTGCACGATGATCGATCGTTGGCGGGTCGCTATCGGCTGGCGTTCCGGTTCGCCTCTGCCCAAGGCCGGGCGCCGAAGCGGAACACCAGCAGATAGGCCGAGACTGCCCATGCCGACGCCGCCGTCCAGCCGGCGAGAATGTCGGACGGGTAATGCACGCCCAGATAGATCCGCGAGAACGCCACCGACACCGCGAACGTCGCCGCTAAGATCGCCACCGGCCAGCGCCAGCGCGTATGCCAGGCCAACAGCAGCAGCACCCAGGCCAGCGTGGCCGAGCCCATCGCATGGCCGCTGGGGAAACTGAAAGTGGTTTCCGGTGAGATCGACGCCCACAGGGTGGGCCGGTCGCGCGCGAAGATCTGTTTGGTCGCCAGGTTCAACAGGGCGGAACCGATGATCGCGATCCCGGCGAACAGGCCTTCACGCAGGCGCGCGCGCCAGGCCAGCGCCGCGATCAACAGGATGTCGAACGGCACCACGCCATGGGCGTAGCCGATGTCGGAAATGAACACCATCGCGCGATCGAGGACGTCGCCGTGCAGCGACTCGGCGAAACGCAGGATCGGTTCGTCGAACGCGAAGGGTTCGTGTTCGCGCACCTCATCGGCGAGTTCGGCGAATCCCCACAGCGGCAGCAGCAGGCCCACGAACAGCAGGACAAGCCGCAGCAGCCGACTGCGCAGGAAGTGGACGACGAAGCGCAATTCGCCGCGCAGCATCGCCAGCATGTCAGCCGGCGTGCGCGTCACGCCCGAACTTGCGATCGACGTAGCCGTCGATGATGCCGATGAACTCCCGGGCGATGTTGTCGCCGCGCAGGGTCACTGTCTTTTCGCCGTCGACGAAGACCGGCGCCGCCGGGGTTTCGCCGGTGCCCGGCAGCGAGATACCGATGTTGGCGTGACGCGATTCGCCGGGGCCGTTGACGATGCAACCCATCACCGCCAGCGTGAGGTTTTCGGCGCCCGGATGGGTGATCTTCCACTCCGGCATCTTCTCGCGGACGTGTTCCTGCACCACCTTCGCCAGCTCCTGGAAAAACTCCGACGTGGTGCGGCCGCAGCCCGGGCAGGCGGTGACCATCGGCGTGAACGCGCGCAGCCCCATGGTCTGCAGCAGTTCCTGGGCGACGATCACTTCCTGGGTGCGCGACGCGCCCGGATCGGGCGTCAGCGAAATGCGGATGGTGTCGCCGATGCCTTCCTGCATCAGCACCGCTAGCGCGGCGGCGGAAGCGACGATGCCCTTGCTGCCGATCCCGGCCTCGGTGAGGCCCAGGTGCAGCGCGAAATCCGAACGCTGGGCGAGATCGCGATACACCGCGATCAACTCCTGCACGCCGCTGACCTTCGCGCTGAGGATGATGCGTTCGCGCGCAAGCCCGATCTCCACCGCGCGTTCGGCCGAATCCAGCGCCGAGCGGATCAGCGCCTCGCGCAGCACGCGCCCCGCATCCCAGGGCGTGGCGCGCTGCGCGTTCTCATCCATCAGCTGCGCGGCCAGCGACTGGTCCAGCGAGCCCCAGTTGGCGCCGATGCGCACCGGCTTGTCGTAGCGGATCGCGAATTCGATCAGCTGCGCGAACTGGGTGTCGCGCTTCCTGCCGAACCCGACATTGCCAGGGTTGATGCGGTACTTCGCCAGCGCCTCGGCGCAGGCCGGTTCGGCAGCAAGCAATTGATGGCCGTTGTAGTGGAAGTCGCCGATGATCGGCACCTCGATGCCCATCATCGCCAGCTTCTCGACAATGCGCGGTATCGCAGCCGCGGATTCGGCGTTGTTCACCGTCACCCGCACCAGCTCCGAACCCGCACGCCAGAGTTCGGCGATCTGTTTGGTGGTGCCGGCGACATCGGCGGTATCGGTATTGGTCATCGACTGCACCACCACCGGCGCATCGCCGCCGACGGCGATGCCGCCGATGCGGACCTGACGGGTGGCGCGGCGCGGCGCGGGGCCGAAGATCGGCGCGGCGGCTTCGGACTGGCAGGGCAAGGGTTGTGCGGACATGGCCGACATTCTAACCGCGCGCCATGTAGAGCGGAGCGCAGTTCCGGTGCGTCGATTCCAGGGCTCGACAGCGTCTATTCGAGGCACGTCGGTGTGCGTAGAGCGTAGCGGAGCTGCGCTCCGCTCTACGGAAACGGTGGCGTCCCGTATCCTGTACCGATGTCTGCATTACCCCCCACCGACGACCGCAAGGCGCTCACGCCCAGTCAGCTGAACGCCCTCGCCCGCAATCTTCTGGAAGACGCCTTTCCTCTGATCTGGGTCGAAGGCGAGCTCGGCAATCTGTCGCGGCCCTCGTCCGGGCATCTGTATTTCACGCTGAAGGACGACCGCGCCCAGGTCCGCTGCGCGCTGTTCAAACCCAAGAGCCAATGGCTGAAGTTCACGCCGCGCGAGGGGCTGCGGGTACTCGCGCGCGGCCGCCTGACCCTGTACGAGGCGCGCGGCGACTATCAACTGATCCTCGACACCATGGAGGAAGCCGGCGAAGGCGCGCTGCGCCGGGCGTTCGAGCAGCTCAAGGCGAAACTGCAGGCCGAGGGTCTGTTCGACCAGGGCCGCAAACGACCGCTGCCGCCCCATATCCGCCGGCTCGGCGTGTTGACGTCGCCCAGCGGCGCTGCGGTACGCGACGTGCTGAGCGTGCTACGCCGGCGCTTCCCGCTGATCGAAGTCGACATCCTGCCGGTACCGGTGCAGGGCGACACCGCGGCGGCGCAGATCGTGCGCATGCTGCAGGCGGCCGGGCGCAGCGGCCGCTACGACGCGCTGCTGATCACCCGCGGCGGCGGTTCGCTGGAAGACCTGTGGGCGTTCAACGATGAAGCCCTGGCGCGCGCGATCGCCTCCTCGCCGGTGCCGGTGGTGTCGGCGGTCGGTCACGAAGTGGATGTCAGCCTCGCCGACTTCGCCGCCGATCTGCGCGCGCCGACGCCCTCGGTCGCCGCGGAACTGCTGGTGCCGGATCGCGCCGACCTGGCCGCGCATCTGCGCGCGCAGGCGCGTCGCCTGCATGCCATCCACGAACGCCTGCTTCGCCACGCCGCGCAGCGCACCGACCGCGCGGCGCTGCGGCTGCAGGCGCTGCAGCCGCAGGCGCGGCTCGACGCCCTGCGTCGGCGCCAGGCGGATGCGCTGCGGCGACTGCATGCCGCATGGGCGCAAGTAGATGAGCGTCGACGCGCGCAGCTGCGGCATGCCGCCGCAGTGCTGCACGCATCCCGCCCGCAGCGCCGGCTGTCGCTGCTGCGCGATCGCCTGCAGTCGCTGGCGCCGCGCCCGCAGTCGGCGACGGTGCGCGGATTGCAGCGACGTGCGCTGCAGCTGCAGGGTCTGGCGCGCTCGCTGGAAGCAGTGAGTCCGCTCGCGACGGTCGCACGCGGCTATTCGATTCTGCAGCACGACGACGGCCGCATCGTGCGCAGCACGAACGATGCGCAGGCGGGCGAAGCGCTGAATGCGCGGCTGCGGGACGGGGTGCTACGGGTGCGCGTCGAGCGCGATGGCTGACTCTACCTGTTGTAGAGCGGGCTTCAGCCCGCTGCTCATTCCCGGCAAAAAAGCAGCGGACTGACGTCCGCTCTACATTCCGCGCTCCGGTTCGTTCTTGCGGCGGGTGTACTCCACTTCCACCGCCTTGGCCTCTTCGCCCTCAGGCGAAATATTGGTCATCGCAATCACCAGACGATCATCGTCCGGCTGCTCGATCTCGGTCCGCCAGCCCCAGCGCGGTCCGGGCGGCGTCTTGCCGTCGCCGTAGCTGCCGAGCACGGCGAAGTGCGCCGGCTCGGTCTCGCCGACGCTGTGCGAGAACACTTGCCCTTGAGAAAACACGACCGCACATGGTAACCGGACACCATGCCGCACCCGAGAATCGTATTGAGTGCTGGGCTGTATTCCTTTTGCACTCCTCAGCCCGAAGCCATCGGCACTGCAGCGCCTGGTGGCACGCCCCCACAAAACGACGGGCAAAAAAAAACCGCCGTTTCGAGGGGCGGTTTTCCGTCTTTTTTTATCCTTTGAGCCAAGTACATCACTGACCGAGAGCTAAGTCATTGGTGCAATTGGTGGGCGGTACAGGGTTCGAACCTGTGACCCCTACCATGTCAAGGTAGTGCTCTACCGCTGAGCTAACCGCCCGTCGAGTCTTTACCGCTAACCCGAAAGGGCCGTCATCTTAACACCTGATGGCGCGGGACGGAACCATGTTTCGCAGCTTCCTCCCCTGCCCCGGCAGGAAACATCCGCCGCAGCAGCCAATGGGTGGCGCCGTAAGCGATCCCGGACAGCAACACCCAGCAGATCGCCAAGTGCAACGCCGCGGGACCGAACTGTCGGCCGAAGAACGGATCGGTCCAGGCGAAGTTGATGTTCTCCGCGGCCGGCGCCAGCAGCCGGCCGGCGAGGATGGCCAGCGCCGCGATGCCGGCCTGCAGCGGCCAGCCGCGCGGGTCGTAGCCGACGCGGCGCAGCACGTACCACAGCAACAGCGGCCAGGCGACGTGATACAGCGACAGCAGCCGCGCGAACAGCGGATAGCCAGCGTCCCACATGTAGGACGCGCCGCCGAACAGGAACTCGCCGGTGGCGAGCTTCCAGCCGACATCCAGCGCCCAGACCAGCGCGATGATCGGCGCGGCGATGGCCTGGCTGGACAGCAGCAGCCGGCTGCGGGCGATCAGCCCGACCGCGGTCAGGATCACGCCGATATTGCACAGGAACAGGAAGTTGCGCGGGCCGTAGGCGGACTGGTACGCCGGCAGATACACCAGCAGCCAGAGCACGCCGAGCCAGCCGAGGCGCGGAAACCCCGAACCCGGCGTGGCGGCGCTCATCCCAGGCTCGCTTCCTTGAGCTTGCGGATTTCGTCGCGCACCTGCGCGGCGTCCTCGAACTCCAGATCGCGCGCGTGCTGGTACATCTTCTGCTCCAGCGCCGCGAGTTTCGCGGTCAGCTTCGCGGGCGGCATCGCGGCGTAGTCTTCGACCGGTTCGGCCACGCGCTGGGTCTTGCCGCGGCCGCGTCGGTCGCCCGGCGCCTGCTCGCTGCGCGCGCCCTCCATCACGTCCATGATCTGGCGCACGATCGAGGTCGGCACGATGCCGTGTTCGGCGTTGTATTCCAGCTGCTTCTCGCGGCGGCGCGCGGTTTCGTCCAGCGCCGCTTTCATCGAACGCGTCACCACATCGGCATACAGGATCGCCTTGCCGCGCACGTTGCGCGCGGCGCGGCCGATGGTCTGGATGAGCGAGCCGGCCGAACGCAGGAAACCTTCCTTGTCCGCATCGAGGATCGCCACCAGCGACACCTCGGGCATGTCCAGGCCTTCGCGCAGCAGATTGATGCCCACCAGCACGTCGAATACGCCCAGGCGCAGATCGCGGATGATCTCGACGCGCTCGACGGTCTCGATGTCGGAGTGCAGATAGCGCACGCGCACGCCGTGGTCGCCGAGGTACTCGGTGAGGTTCTCGGCCATGCGCTTGGTCAGCGTGGTCACCAGCACGCGGTCGCCCATCGCCACGCGTTCGGTGATCTCGCCAAGCAGATCGTCGACCTGAGTGCCGACCGGGCGGATCTCCACTTCCGGATCGATCAGGCCGGTCGGGCGCACCACCAGTTCGACCACCTGCCCCTGCGACTTCTCGATCTCGTAATCGCGCGGCGTGGCCGACACGAAAATGGTGCGCGGCGAACGCGCTTCCCACTCCTCGAACCGCAGCGGCCGGTTGTCCAGCGCAGACGGGAGCCGGAAGCCGAATTCCACCAGCGTCTCCTTGCGCGCGCGGTCGCCTTTGTACATCGCGCCGATCTGCGGCACGGTGACGTGCGACTCGTCCACCACCAACAGCGCATCCGGCGGCAGATAGTCGAACAGGCACGGCGGCGCTTCGTTGGGCATGCGCCCGGTGAGATGCCGCGAGTAGTTCTCGATGCCGGTGCAGAAACCGACCTCGGCCATCATCTCGATGTCGTACTGCACGCGCTGCGCCAGCCGCTGGGCTTCGACCAGTTTGTTCTGGCTGTAGAACTGCTCCAGCCGCTCAGGCAGTTCCAGCTTGATCGCCTCGATCGCGTCCAGCACCGTGCGCCGCGTGGTGACGTAGTGCGACTTCGGATAGATGGTGTAGCGCGGCAGCTTGCGGATGCTTTCGCCGGTCAGCGGATCGAACACCGTCAGCTGCTCGATCTCGCCGTCGAACAGTTCGATGCGCAGCGCTTCGACGTCGGATTCCGCGGGATGCACGTCGATCACTTCGCCGCGGACTCGGTACGTGCCGCGCCGCAGTTCGGTGTCGTTGCGCTGGTACTGCATGTTGGTGAGGCGGGTGATCAATTCGCGCTGGTCGATGCGCTCGCCGCGCACCATGTGCAGCACCATCTTGAAGTATTCGTTCGGATCGCCCAGTCCGTAGATCGCCGACACCGTGCACACGATGATCGCGTCGCGGCGCTCCAGCAGCGCCTTGGTCGCCGACAGGCGCATCTGTTCGATGTGCTCGTTGATCGAGCTGTCCTTCTCGATGAAGGTGTCGCTGGAGGGGATGTAGGCCTCCGGCTGGTAGTAGTCGTAATAGCTGACGAAGTATTCGACCGCGTTGTTCGGGAAGAACGCCTTGAACTCGCCGTACAGCTGCGCTGCCAAGGTCTTGTTGTGCGCCATCACCAGGGTCGGCTTCTGCACCGCCTGGATCACATTGGCGATGGTGTAGGTCTTGCCCGAGCCGGTCACGCCCAGCAGCGTCTGTTTGGCCAACCCGCTGTCGAAGCCTTCGATCAGCGCCGCGATCGCCTTCGGCTGGTCGCCAGCGGGCTCGTAGGGCGCGACCAGTTGGAAGGGGGTATCGGCAAGGTGGCGAACGGGCTCGGTCATTGCGGGCGTCGTGATGCGAAGTCCGGAAGTCTAGCGGGTCGTCATGAATCGGAGCGGGTTTTTCCTACCCCCGCACGCGGCAACCGCCGATGCCGCGGCCGCATCCACCTGCCGACACTGAACTCCCGTTCATGCTCATCGGAGCCGCCATGTCCCGCCAGCGTCCCCCTGCCGCCCGTCGCCACGTCGGCGGCTTCACCCTGCTCGACCTCGTCATCGCGGTGACGGTCCTCGGCGTCCTGATGGGGATCGTCATTCCCTCCCTGAAGGATGCCGTGACCCGGACCCATGCCGCCTCGGCGCGCAGCGCCATCACAACGACCCTGTTCGATGCCCTGCGCCACGCCACCGTGCTGGGCCGTGAAATCGTGGTCTGCCCAGCCAGCGCCAGCCAATGCATCGGCGGCACCGACTGGAGCCTGGGGTGGATCGCGTTCATCGATGCCGACGGCAACCGCCTGCACAGTCCGGACGAGCAGATCGTCCGCCAGCAGGAGAAACTGCCCGCCGGGATCCGGCTGCACGGCACCATCGGCCGCCAGCGCATCGTCTACCAGCCGAACGGCGGCAACGGCGGCTCCAACATCACGTTCACGCTCTGCGACCGGCGCGGCCCGAAGCACGCCCAGGCCCTGATCCTGTCCAACGGCGGCCGCCTGCGCAGCGAGCGCGCCGCGCCTGCCGCCGCCGCGACCTGCGCCAACGGCCTGTGACGCAGGTCGCCTCCGGGCATTGGGTCGAACAACACGCTTGATCGCGCGAGGCCGGACCATTACGATATGCAGCCCCGCCCGAATAGCTCAGCCGGTTAGAGCACTTGACTGTTAATCAGGGGGTCGTTGGTTCGAGTCCAACTTCGGGCGCCAAGATTCGGCGATATGCCACGAAAACCCGCGATGAGAATCGCGGGTTTTTTGTTGTCGATGGCTCGAAGCCGCCGCGTTCGTCCAAGCCATATCTGCCGTCCGTAGAGCGGCCTTCGGGCCACTGAAGCCTTCGCCGCGAGCGATATCAGCGGCCTGATGTTCAACAGCCGAATGGCTGGTGAGGCCGCTCTACAAAAACAGAATCCCGCGAATACAAAAAAAGCCAGTCAGCGTTAACTGACTGGCTTTAGCTCATCGAGCGGGCTTTTCGCGTTTACAGACCTCGGAACAAACGCTTACCAGCAGTAGTCGACCGATTCACTACCGCTCTTGGTCTTGACCCCGACATTGTTGATGCTGAGAGTGCCGCAGTAGGTGTCTTTGGCGAGCTGAAGCCCACGCGGCGTAGCGGTGATGGTGAAAGCGCGCGGCCCGGTCGCCAGCGGCGTCACGGTGTAGTGGTTCGTCACATCCGTGCCAGCGGCGCATCCTGTCCATGCCGCAGGCGCGCCGACATAGGTCAGGTTGTTGGTGGTGAAGAAGCGCTCCATGAACTGGGTCGCTTCCATCACGCAGGCCTTGGCCGCACTGCGTCGGCTTTTCACCACCGAGTCCTGGTAGGCCGGATAGGCGATGGCGGCCAGCACCGAAATGATCAGCACGACGATGATCACCTCCACCAGCGTGAACCCGACGGCCGCACGACGGCTCGCGAAACGATTCGATCGGTTACGACTCATATTCACCTCTGGATGATTTCGCGCCAGGAGATCCGGCCGCCGATCAGTTTCTCATCAACGTTGCCTTTCGCAAGGTCGTCGTTGCCGTTGACGAAGTATTGATTGCCGACGATCACGCTTTCCGTGATCAGACCCACGTTGTGATTGACCGATCCGAGCGGAGTGCCAGGGCCGACGGTGGTCGGCACGAACACGCCGTTACCGTCGTAGCTGCCGAAGAAGCCGCTCGCCAGGCTGGTGCCGGTGAAAGCATCCAGCGCATTGACGTAGCCTCGACCGCCACGGCAAGGATTTTCGGTACTCGGAATGATGCTCGACGCGAGCAGTACGTTCTTGATCACCTGCTGATCGCCGACCATGCGCTCGCCTTCCACGGTATTCGACGGCGGCTGATCGAGGTTGATGTACCACCCCTTGCTGCCTGCAGGAAGCGCGGTGTTCGGCTCGAAGGCGCGGCCTTTGGTCGCGGTGTCGAAGTACGCGATATTGCGCGCAGTCATGCCCGCGCGGGTCACCGAAGCGGTTGCCGCCGGATCGTCGATGACGCCATGCCAGGCCTGCAGCGACGTATCGGTCAGGTCGGTGGTGGTCAGCAGACGGCCGGTACCGAAGAACACCCAGCGTTTGTCGGTAGAGGGATCGACGGCGATGGTGACGCCACCGGTGACCGGCTGCGCACCTGCCGTTGGAGGCGTATACAGCGCACGGCCATTGGCGACATTCCACAACGTCCGATTGGTGCTGGTGAGATCGAATTTCCACAGATTGCCGCGGAAGTCGCCGGCGTAGACGAAGTCGACCGTACCGTTACCGTCCTCGTCCCAGCCACGCGGCGAGGACAGGCCATTGCTTGCGGTAGGCGAACCCACGCCGGTGTCGATCTCGGCGATCTTCGCGCCGGTTTGCAGATCCAGAACGAACAGCACCGCACGTTCGGTGGTGCTGTTCAGACCATTCGGCACCAGCACCGCCGTGGTGCCATCGTTGAGCTTCGCGATGACCGGCTTGCCCAGCACCTGACCCATCTCGGTGTCGAAGCTACCGTCGTAGTCCCACAGCACTTTGCTGTTCGTGAAGCTGCTGGGATCGGTGATGTCGAGAGCGAACAACCCCCTACCGCCGCGACCGAGCGCGCCGACCAGCACGGTGCGACTGGCGAGTTCACGCTTGGTCGACGTGATGATCGCGCCATCGACGAAGAAGCGATGGCCGTAGGTGGGATCGCTGTATTCCTTGAGGTCGACCAGGTCGATGCCGCGGGGCACGTAGGCGAACCGTTCGACGCCGTTGGCCGCATCGAAGGCGTGCAGCATGCCGTCGTTCGCACCGACGTACACCGTTTCGACGGCATCATCGGTCTTCACGTAGACCGGCGAGCTGTTGACGACGGTGCCCAGGAGCGAAGTCCGGTTCCGGAAAACACCCAGCGCGGCGGGTAGCTCTTTGCTGCGATCGCCACGGATGTAGTTGGCGACATCAGGGGTCAAGGCAGCAGTTTGCGCCGTCGTCGGGAACACCGTACCCGCCGTACCGTTATGAGTGCGGATGATGCGCGACGTATAGGTAGGAATACTGGCGGTCCATACCGGGGCTGTGGTGTCCACACCGCTGCTGGTGATGTTGAACGCCTGCACTTCGCCGTTCCATTGCGCCGAGAAGAACTTGGCCTGGAACAGCTTGCTGCCTGTACTGGTGGACGAACCCGTCACCGCAGCGTTGGAGCCGGAACCTCTGCGCGCCGCGATAGCGCGGAGCGCGTTACCGAGGCCTTCCGAGAATTCATCGGGATTGCCGGCTGCGACGAACGCACCACGGCCATTGAGGGTCGCGTGGAACATGTCGTCGATGGTGCTCAGCGTCAGGTTGACCGGCTGGGGCCAAGTTGTAGCGCCAGTGGTCAGGCCCGGAAGGTCCGTGACGGGATCGAGCGAGCCTTTGAGTCCGATGGAGATGCCGAACGTCACCATGTGCTGCCAGAACGCCGGATTGGCGGCTGAAGACGGCACGATATTATCCAGATCGGGACGCAGGTCGCGTACCCAATACGCCATGGCGATGTCGGACAGCGTATCGCTCCAGTTGTCCCTGTGCGGCAACACGGGCGTGTACTGGTAGGACGGACCGCTGGGGCGGGTAATCACAGGACCGGCGGTATTGTCGACATTGCCGACGACCGGCAGGCCGGATTCGTTGCGATAGCCGTCGGTGGTCAGGATGGAGAAATTCTGACGGCACTCGTACTGCGATGTCGTCGCTTGCGGCCCCCAAGGGCCGGTCGTGCCGGTCTGCCTGAAGTATTCGCCGGCATCGTAGAGCGCACGGTTGGTCGGCGTATTGCCATTAGCGGTTGCGGCGAACAGACGAGTGAACCAGGTGGTGCGGTTGCCGCCCGTGAACACGCCATTGTTGGTGCCGACCGGGATCAGGAAATTGGAGTTGTTGTGGATGGTCTTGTAACCAACACGGAATTCGTTGTCGGCATTGAAGATACTGGGGTCGTTGAAGGCAATGCTTGCGCTGGTCTTCGCGACTTTCATGCGGGTGCGGCCGAAGGCGTACCAGGTCGCGAAATTCTGCTTTTCCTGGGCGACCGAACGCACGATGGGACCGGGCCAAGTGAAATTGGCAAAGTTGCGGGTGCAAAGAGTGACCGTGGGCGTAGGATCCGCGAAATTGTTGATCAACGGATTCCACGCGCAGGACGATACGATCAGCGCACCGCCGCCCGCAAAGGTGGCACCGTTGCGGTGAAAACGGTGGCGCACATACTGTCGCGTGTCGTTGATGTTCGTGATGCCGGCGATCGGGGTGTAGAAGTCCCTGTCGGTCCCGTTGCCGAGATCGATGGGAGAGGTAGCGCGCGTTAAATCGTTATATGCGGCCGTGTAAGGCACTGCAGGCATGAACGACCCGTCCGCCTGCTGCCATGTGCGGTAGGTGGTCGCAGGGTTGTAGTAGATCGTGTTCAGCGTGTAGGTCGACCGACTGATATTCGGATTCGGCGTGGTGTTCGGGATGGTGTCCGGCATGAAGGTTTCGCCCATCGACCCCGAATCATCGAGAATGAAGAGGAGATTCGGCGGCACACCGTTGTTGGTCTGCATCGGCGTATCCGGCAGCGAGACTGCCGCATGCACTGGCAAACCGAGAATCGTGGCGAGACAAATCAGAACAGGCGCCAGACGCGATTTGCGCGCGCTACGGACGGATGTGGTGCGGGGAGTATTGTTCACGGCTGCCTCGGCTTATCTGCCAGCGAAAATGGTTTGCAGCGTCACGGACGCGCGGCCGGCTTGCTGACTCAGTACGGTCACGCGATAACGCGGCGTGAGGCACAGCGGATGGATCGGCGAAAGCCGGTCGCAGTCGCGCCAGTTCGGGCCTTCGCCCATTTCTTCGACGATATAGCGAGGCGCTGCGGTGTTGGGATCGGAGACCGATGCGGTTCGCCACGCATTGAAACCGGAATCGGGCGCCCAACGCTCTCGGTCCGTCGGCACAGGCCGTGCGCACAGGCCGTTGACGCAACCGGCAGCAGGGAACGCCGGTATCGGGGTGAGCGAGGCTTCCGCTTCGCGCAGCCCTGCCTCGGCCACCTGGAAACTCAGGCTGCGATCGAGCAGATTCGAGGTCATGCGCTCTTCGAGCACGGTGCTGCGCAGGCTGGCGAGCCCCAGCAGGGTCATCAGCAGCAACAGGATGAGCACCACAACCAGAGTGGCGCCGCGCTGGCGATGGATCGGCGTGACGGGATGGCGGGCGTGGCGGTTCATTCCATGCGGTTCCGTAGAGTGACGGTATGGGCGACACGACGCGCGAGCTGCGCACCGCCGACGCCGGCGCCGTCGGCGCTGAGCATGTCGAGGGTCACGCGCACGGCGGTGACATCGTTCCAGCGGTTGGCGGGGACTGCTGTGGCATCGACATAACCCGGCGCACCTTCCAGCAGATACTGGAGTTCCATGTCGTTGACGCCCTGGGCGATTTCCTGCTCGCGCACGGTCAGGACGCCAGCGGCATTCACGACCGTACTGCGGAACAGCGAATTGCCGCCGCCCGGGGCGGTGCCGACATACCAGCGCATCGGCTGCATGCGGATCACCGTGGCACTGGCGTTGGTTTCCGCAGGAATGGGGCCGAAGCGCTTCACCTTGCCGTTCACGCTGCAGGTCGCGGGATTGGAATACCCCAGTCCTTTCGAGCAATTGCCGGGACTGCCGCTGTTGTTGTGCAAAAGAACATTGCCGGCCACGCCGGTCACCTGGAACAACGAGGCCTGGCTCCAGTCGCAGATGACCGCGAGGTCCGCCACGTTGAACGCATGATCCGCCGTGTTCAGCGTAATGCTGGTAGCCACCGGATCGTGGCTGGACACCACCGCACTGCTGGAGCTGTCTCCGCCCATCAGGTCGATCGCGTCGGTGCCCGCTACCCGGTTGGCGGGACTACCGAGTGGGATCGCGCCTTCATAGCCGGTGATGCCGTTGTTCCAGTTGGTCCACCACCGCGTCGTCGGATTGCTCAGGACGTTGACCATTTTCAGCGGTTCCTGACGCTCTGCATTCCCGCAGGGCGTGCCGCCGGCTTCGCGCAGGTCGCGCGACAGCAGTTCGAAGGCCATGCGGCCGTTTTCCTGTACACGACCCAGGCCTTCGGTCGCGCGATAGGTCTGGCGATTGGAAATGAAGATGGCGCTGGCGCTGCCGACTACCAGCAGGCCGAGCATCATGGCGATCATCAGTTCGACCAGGGTAAGGCCTCGAACGGCATTGCGTCCGGACGGACGACCATGAAGGGAATAGCGCCGCGCGTGAAGTGTCATGAGTGTCATATGCGTGTCCTGGTGCTGAGGGTCTGCACCGTGCTTCCGCCGCTGCCGCGGGAGTCGTCCCAGCGCACCGTGACCGTACAGATCGTGGCCACGCAGGCCACCTGGCCACATGCGGTGACGCCGAGATTCTGCTGCAGCACGGTGATCCACTGCCGCTGGTCGCTGGTGACGAGCGAGCCGGCGGCCGGTGCCACACAGGTCATCCCCATGTTGTAGCCGCCGCTGCGCGCAGCGTCGGGATTGGCGCGCATCGCATCGAGAATCGTGTAGACGTGCATGACACCCTGACTGCGTTCGAGCGAGCTCTGGCTGTTGCGCAATGCGGTGGCCTGCATGGCGGCCACGCCGAGCAGACCGATGGCCAGCACGAGCACCGCGACAAGCACTTCGATCAGGCCCACGCCGCGAATTGCGGCGAGCGAGCGCGGGGCGCGTCGGCTACCGGCGATGCGCTTCTGGAATGGAGTGGAAGGCACGGACATCAGAGGTTCCCCGGAGCGTTGCATGCGCCAGCGGCATTGATCGGAGCCCGTACCGCGACGCGGCCGCCGATGGCGATGTTGACGTCGCGCACGTTCAGGGCCGGACGGGTCACCGGCAGACAGACGCGGAGGTTGCCCTCCAGCAGGTTATTGCCTGCATACGCAAGTCCGTCGGCGCGGAAGGTGATTCGGGTGTTGGCGTTGGTCACGCTGGCGCTGGAAAGCACCTGCACGGGCGCTTCGATGATGCCGGCGCGCAAGACTTCGTCCGCGTCGGCCACGTTGTTGCCGTTCGCGTCCGCGAACACGATCCATCCCTGCCACGGGGATGCGTTGCTGCAGGTGGCGCCGTCCGCACTCTGGCAGAGCGAGGTGCGCACGTTGCCGCGTATGGCTTCCGAACGCGCGATCTGCACGGCAGCCACCAGTTCGTTGGCATTGCCGGTGAGGCGGTTACCGTTGATCACTTCATTGAACAGCGGCGCCGCAAGTCCCATCAATACCGCGAGCACGGTCACGGTAATGGCCATCTCGACCAGTGTGAAACCACGGGAGAGGCTGCGGGACAGCGCGCGCGACGCCCGCGTTCGCGGGTCGGTGGAAGGGTGGGTATGTCGGCACAGGACTCGCATTTCGCCTCCACGATCAATGTCAGTGAGCATAGGCCCGGCCTTCGGGCTGGGCCAAACGATGCCCGATGGGCGGGCTGCGCGGAAGTATGAACGGTCCCCCTGCCCGTCCGCACGCGACCCAGGCATCATGGCGCGATGTCCAACACTTCGCCCAGACCCGAATCCAGGCCATCGCCCGAATCCGCGCACAGTCGACGCCCGGCCGTGCCCGCGTCCGCCGTCAGTCCGCTCGACAGCCTGTGGCAGGGACGGGTGGTCATCTGGGTGGTGCTGGCCGCCGAAGGTCTGGCGGCAGTGCTGACGCTCGCTGGCGATGCGCCGCTGGGCCGCTGGATCCGTTTCGGGCTGCTTTCGCTGACGGTGCAGTGGGTCGCGCTGCTGACCCTCGGTGGCCTGTATCTGTTGCGCAAACGTCTCGACGACGTCAAACCGCAGATCATCGCCTATCTCGCGCTCGCGCTGCTGCTGCTCAGCAGTTGGTCGGTACTGGCGATCAGCGATCTGCTGTTGGGCGATCTCTGGCGCATTTCCGAAGCCGCGCGTCTGGATGTCGCGCTGCGCGTCACCGGCATCGTGATGATCGTCGGATGGCTGGCGCTGGCCGCGTTCCAGAACCACTGGCGGCTGCGGCTGCTGGCAGTGCGCGCGAAGCAGGCCGAACTCGCCGCACTCCAGGCCCGGGTCCGTCCGCACTTCCTGTTCAACACCTTGAACACCGGCGCGGCGCTGGTCCATAACCGACCCGACGAAGCCGAACAACTGCTGCTCGATCTCGCGGATCTGTTCCGCGCCGCGCTCGGCGGCCCGCGCGAGATCCCGCTGGGCGAGGAGATCGCGCTGATCGAACGTTATCTGGAGATCGAATCGCTGCGCTTCGGCGAACGCCTACGCGTGCGCTGGACCCGACCCGACCCGATGCCCGAAGCGCTGGTCCCGTCGCTGTCGCTGCAGCCGCTGGTGGAGAATGCGATCAAACATGGCATCGAACGCATCGCCGGCGGCGGCGAAATCGACATCCGCATCGACAGCGACGAGCGCGGCATCGTCATCTTGATCTCGAACCCGATGCCTGCCGAACCCTCGCGCGCCGCGGCCGGCCACAACGTCGGCCTGCCGTCATCGCTGGCGCAGATCGAGGCCTACACCGAAGGCCGCGGCGGCGTCGAAGCCAGAACCGAAGACGGCCGGTTCATCGTGACCGTCACCTTGCCGGCGAAGGGTTGAACCTCGCCGGCACGCGGACCGCATCAACCCGCAATCACGCAATCACTTCGTAGCACGGGCGATATGCGCCGGAAATCTTCATGCGGCGCTGTTCGACGAACGCGCGCAGCAGCGCATCGAGCGACTGCATCATGTCCGGATCGCCGTGGATCTTGAACGGACCGAATTCCTCGATACGCCGCAGACCGTCTTCCTTCACGTTGCCGGCGACGATGCCGGAAAACGCACGGCGGAGGTCGGCGGCGAGTTCGTGAGGCTTGCGCCCGTGGTGCAAATCCAGCGCGGCCATCGCCTCGTGGGTCGGCACGAACGGCTGCTGGAACGCCAGCGGAATCTCCAGCGACCAATTGAAAAAGAACGAATCCTTCTCGGCGATGCGGTGTTCGCGCACCTTGCGGATGCCCGCGGCCATGCGCTTGGAGACTTTCGCCGGATCGTTGACGATGATCTCGTAGCGCGAGGTCGCGGCTTCGCCCAGGGTCAGACGCAGGAATTTGTCGATCTGCTCGAAATACGGCGCCGAGGCGGCCGGTCCGGTGAGGATCAGCGGGAACGGCAGGCCAGCATTTTCTTCGCGCAGCAGGATGCCGAGCAGGTACAGGATTTCCTCCGCCGTGCCGACGCCGCCCGGGAACACGATGATGCCGTGACCCATGCGCACGAAGGCTTCGAGACGCTTTTCGATGTCCGGCATGATCACCAGGTGATTCACGATGGGGTTCGGCGATTCGGCGGCAATGATGCCCGGCTCGGTGATACCGATGTACCGCATGCGGCGATGGCGCTGCTTGGCGTGTGCGATCGTCGCGCCCTTCATCGGCCCCTTCATCGCGCCCGGGCCGCAGCCGGTGCAGATGTCGAGTCCGCGCAGGCCCAACTCGTAGCCGACCTCCTTGGTGTAGAGATATTCGTCGCGGTTGATCGAGTGGCCGCCCCAGCAGACCACCAGATTCGGATTGGTCGGATGCAGGATGCGCGCATTGCGCAACAGCCCGAACACCGCATCGGTGATGCCTTCGGACGTCGAGAGATCGCGACTGCCATTGCCGTCTTCGCGCAGTTCGATCGCGGTATAGGCCAGATCGCGGACCACCGCGAACAGCAGCTCGGCGACGCCCCGGATGATCTCGCCGTCGACGAAGGCCATCGCCGGCGCACTCACCAGTTCGATGCGCACGCCGCGATCCTGCTGCAACACCTGGATATCGAAATCGGGATACAGCTCGCGCGCCGCGCGCGGGTCGTCGGACGCGCTTCCGCTGGTCAACACCGCCAGCGCACAGCGGCGCAGCAGTTCATGCATGCCGCCGATCGACGCATCGCGCAGGCGCGCGACTTCGTCGCGGGAAAGTACGTCGAGACCACCGCGCGGATAGATGTGCGCGTCGATGGTGGGAAGGATGGATTGGGTGGAATCGTTCATTAGATGCTTGCTTTCGTCGTTTATTTGTCTGAACGACTTTATCGCAGATCATCTTTCAAAAACAGCCATCGGCGGAGTATGAAAGGATTCGGAAACGGCTTGAGCTCCGTCTTCCCAGCGATCTATGCCGATGCCGGCAGATCCTCCAGCAGCCAGGCAATGGCCGCCAGCAGCGGGCCATCGGTGACCTCGTCCGGCGAAATCACCGTTTCGTCCGGATAGACCCTCTCTCCGAACGCTTCGCCATGCCTGTCGACGCATATCGCCGTCATCAGTTGAAGCTGACTGCCATCCGGCAAATCGAAAGCCGTGTTGGCATTGGCCAGGCCCGATGTGTGCTCACCGAACGAGCGCGTACGCGGGCGCCCATGAAAAGCGACAGCGAGCGCTTCGCCTGAACTGCAGGTCTTTGGTCCCAACAGCACGGCAACCTTGGCCGCTTGGAGTGCGGCATGCTCGAAGCCTGCGCTTTCAACGAGGCAATCGCCCGCGCGCCATTCGCGCACCCCACCCTGTTTCGGCCTGAAGCCGCCAACCACCTCATGCCCGAGCAGGGCCGTGAGAGACGCCAACATCGGCCACAGATTCCCCCCGGAATTCCGACGCAGATCGAGCACCCAACCGTTCTCCGCATCGACGGAGATCGCAACGATACGGGAAGCGACTTCCTTCGCGAAGCTCGCGCACTCCGTTTCGCCACGACCGATGAAACCGGCCATCCGGACAAGGCCGATGCCATCCGGAAGGCTTTCCACGACCACCGGCAGGGTCGCTGCGCCCATGGAACGGTGCCGATACGCCATTTCGGGCGTGATGAAATGGCTGTGCCCGTCACCCAGGCCTGCAAGAAGGACCCGGATGGTCGGATAGAGATCGACCGGATGCCGCGCTTCGGCAACAACCTCCCGCGCATGTGCGCGGGCAGCCTTCCAATCGACCTCCTCTGCGTGCAGAGCCTCGTTCTCGATGAGATCGATGGCCATGGCCATCACGTCCTGCGACGTGAATTCAGGGCCGAATTGGCGGCCTTCGATAGCGCGCAGCATGAGATCGTCCGCATGCAACCAATCGCCACCGAATACGACACCGTACGCCAATGATGTCGCTGTGCAGGGAATCCGGAGCTGGACCTCGCGATGCGTAGTATGCCGCCCGTCGGTTTCCGGGAAGGACGCGGATGTGGCGAATTCGAGCCTGCCCGATGGGCCATCCGCTCGGATCCACACCGCGGGCAGTCGTGTCTGCGCTACGCCGATCTTCAACACCGCGGACAGGACCGCCACACTGCCATGGAACCCGGTCGCATCCATGCTTCGCAAGACCGCTACGGACGCAGCAGTGCCCACAGAATCCACGCGGATCGCGAGACGCGCACCCGCGGCAGAGAATTCATCGCCTTCGCACACGATCGACACAGCGGCGCCGTCTGTGACCCCACGCCATCCGCTTGAGCAACGCCGATCAGATCCGGACGTCATACCCGCTATACCACCCACGCCTGATCGCATCGGAGACGTCGCGCACGATGAAAATCCCGCAGCTTGCTCAATCCTCTACGAGCCGCTCGTTCCGGCTGACGAACGATGCGTAGCTGCGTTTGAGAAGTTCCCATATGACGGCCTCCTGCAATCGATGATCCTGGTTAAGGATGCGGTTCAGACGCATGTGGATCAGACTCCATTGAATGGCATACAGTCGCCCATCCGCGATCGGGTCAGGGTTCGAGAGCACAGCTGCCCATATCCGTTCGATGCCCGGAATACCCGCGGCGAAAATGTCAGCCGTCGGGATATCGGCGCGCTCCGGCGCATGATTTTGCGCAAGCGGAAGCGGCTTGGAGGCTGAATAGATCGTGCCGATCCTCTTCCGCTCTTCCGAGGCGAATTTCATCTCGGCCGCCAGATCCGCAGCCGCGCGCCGCGCGAAGATCAGGCGCTGTTCTACCGTCCTCATTCCGAAAGACAGCAACATGCAGTCGACCGCCGCCGCCGCATCCCGCCACGACGCGACGTTGCCTGTATCCAACGCCGGCAGCGCCTGCAGCACCAGTCGACTGTCTTCGCAGAAGATCGCCTCGCACACGAGGCAGCGCGCATCACCGCCATAGCGCAGGATTTCTCTGACATATGGATCCATCGACACTTTCTGGACAAGCCCACTGTCGAACAGGTCATCGAATGCCGGGCGCAGCGCCGGCAATGTGCGCTCGAGCGCATGGCCGCCGGAAGCGAGGAAACGAAGACGCAGATGCGCGCCGCCTTCATCCCGATAACGCACGAAGAAGAAACCATCGATTCCGGACGTATCCAGAAGTCGGTCGATCGACGGCTTGAGCTCGCCCAGCACCGCATTCTGCAGATGCGGCGGGACATACAGCTTGAAATAGGCCCAACGCGACCAGATCGGCGCAACGACGCTGGCGTGCGGAGCAGATGCGATATCCGACTCGCCCATGGCCGGACTCCGCGTGCGCAATGCCAGCTGCAACTCGTGGAAATGCGGCCCCGCATCGGACCGGAGATGAGGCTGCAACCCCTGCGGAAAGACTTCCGTCAACAGGGCTTCGCCGCTCTTGAACACGTACTTGAGCAGATCGTCGACCATCCAATCGTTGTCGAGATGGTAAGGAATGATGTTGTCGCCCTGCACCAGCGCCACCCAATCCGGCATCTTCCGCGCGTTGCGCAGTGCCCGCAACGCATCACGATGCAGGGCACGCGGCAGCTTCTTCAGGCCGGAGATATCGTCCGCCGAAATCAACCAGGTCGGTTTGGAAACGATGACATCGTGGTATTTCAAACCGGGCGTGTACTGCGCTTTCGGTATTCGCTTTCGCAGTGAAAACAAGTCCGCAGCGTGATCCTGATTCGACACGTGATTCAGGAAGCGATAAATCGGCAGATTGCCTTGCCGATCGTACGCATGCGCATTGCTCATGCGAAGATCAATCGCTCTGCCCAAGGATTTCGAGCGGATCACGACCCGTTCGCGCACGATGCCGACCGTCAGGTCTTCCAGCGCAAGACGACGCGCGCTGCGCGGTTCGCCGCCCCGCAACCGGATTTCGAAATCGCTCAGCGTGGGGCGTGCGCTGATATTGCCGAGCCTGTCCTCGGGCTGATGCACGATTTCGACGACCGGCAACCGCGCGCCGCGACAGGACTGCCTGAGATAATCGGCAACCGCAGGGAGGCCATGCGCGAAACGCCCCATCACGCGCCCCGGATCCTGCGAGCCGACAGTGCGGATTTCAAGCACAGGTTGCCCGCATGCGCCGCCTTCGGACCAGAGCGAGAACCAGACAACGACCGTGGCTCCATCCGCCCTGGAATTCGACCGTACCGCGGCGGCATCGATCAACGAAGTGATATCGACATAGGTTTCGTCCATCCGCTCGACGGCGAGTGCGAGAACCTGTTCGACGATGCCGGGGGCTACCGTCTGCGCTGCGGATTTCTTCTCCACGCGCACCATCCTGGAAAGCGCGGGCAGCGAAGCGTCACGGTCGGAGAAGCCAAGCGCTTCCAGTTGATCCGCGACGATCGGCAACGGCACTTCGCTGTCGCCGTAGCGCTCGCTGAATGTCTTTACGAAATCGGCGAGCTTTCCCCTCTTCCTCGTGATCGACATCAACTCGTTCGCGACACGCTCGATCTTCGCGACGATGTCGGCGGAAAGTTTCGCTTCGCCCTCATCGGACGCATAGAGGTCGACTTTTGTGGGGAGCCCCCTGTCGGACCGGATCTGCATCGCTGCCAAACTGTCGGTCAGCGAGGCGTAAGCGCCAGGCAAAGTCACCGACTTTTCGCCATCGAGCTCGTTCAGCGCGCTGGCGATGACGCAGACGGTTGCATGCATATCGGAATCGGGAGGCAAATGCTCGAGAAGGCGATCGAGACCATTCTCATCTGTGATATCGACCAGACCGTCGCAACAGAGCACTTGGGCATCAACCAGCTCCCAGACGAAGGCTTCGACTTCATCGGGCACCGCTTCGTCGGGAAAGCGAAGCATGAGCGCAGAAGCGATCTCGGCGACGGTAAGGGCGCCATTCGCGATTTCCAGCACGGCTTCAACATAGGCGCTCGATTCGACCTCGACGCGACGATAGATACGTCTGCCACGCTTGTTGCGGGCATACGCAGTGAAGACGATGACATTGCCATTCACGAACACGGTATCGTTGGGGCTGAAACACAATCCGGTACGAACATCGGGGTCCGCCGCACATTTCAGCGCCAGCCTCGACAGCGCCGATCCGTCGAGCTGCGCGAGACGGCGCATGTGCTTGCGCATCGGGATCCTGATCGTGGTCTCGCATCCGACCACAGTGCAATGCGAAACTGCAGAAAATGTTCCGAAAGGCGTGGCGCGGTAGGCCATGCGCAGCAGATATCGCGAGATGGTCTCGGGAATGCCGTTGAAAACGCTTTCGCCTGCCTCCCATGCACACATCCTCTGGTACAGGGAAGGCGACGCGAGGTAAATCGCCTCACGCGTATAGGGATCGGAGAGATAAATGCGAACCTTTTCGGCAAGCGCTTCCGTCCCGGTAGTCGCCAGATCGAACAGCGTCCCGCTCTCCAGCACGGGAAATCTCAAAACACACAGATCATCGGCCTTGAAACCAGCATACTTCATGCTTGCAGAATCCTTCCATGCGTCATGTTTCGACCCGCCATTGTCGTTACCCTTTCGCTGCGATGGACCGCCATTCAGCGCGAGTCCGCGTGCGGAGAATCAGGCCCGAAAGGCTTTGGGATTTCCGACAATCTGCCATCCTGGAGCAACAGGACACGATCCGCCGACTGAATGGTCTGCGGCCTGTGCGCGATGATCAATGTGGTGATGCCCGCACTCTTGACCGCAGCGCAGATCCTGTCTTCGTTATGCAGATCGAGATGGCTGGTGGCTTCGTCCAGCACAAGGATCCGCGGATTCCGGTAGAGCGCCCTGGCCAACAACAGGCGTTGATGCTGTCCGCCGGACAACGTGGACCCCATATCGCCGATCATCGTCTGGTAGCCCATCGGCATCGCATCGATCTCGGCGGCGATGTTGGCTTTTCCCGCTGCGGCCTGGGCGCGTTCGAGGGTCGCGGATGGGTCGAAGAAAGTGATGTTTTCGAGGACTGTGCCGCTGAATAACTGATCGTCCTGCAGCACGGATGATATGAAGTCCCGGCAGGTCCGTTTCCCCAACATACGGACATCGATATCGCCGATCTTGATGGCGCCATGCGAATGATCCAAAACGCCAAGCAGGATCTTCGCGATGGTACTTTTCCCACTTCCGGAAACCCCGGTAATGGCCAGCACTTCGCCATCCGCGATCTCGAAGGAACAATCCTTCAATACCATCGGAAGATTGTAGCTGTACTGGAACGACACATTGGAAAAAGCGACGCCGTGGTGCTTCAGTTCGCCGACGTAGTTTCCGTCCAGATGCTTCTCCGGCGGATTGAGCACGATATCGGCCAGCCGCTCGCCTTGCAGACGCAACAACCGGAACTGGATGGCGTAGTCGGCCAGGCCGACGAATCGCGAAGTGAACAAGTCGGCGTATGCAACGAATGCAATGAGCATGCCAGCGGTCATCTCCCCGCGCAGAGCGAACAGCGCGCCGAGCCAGAGCACCACGATCCGCTGCGAACCCGTGGTGATCCCGCTCATCGAGTCGAAGATCAGGTTCAGTTTCTGCACTGTGATCGACGTGTTCAACACATCGGCGGTCGAATTCATGTACTTCGCGCTTCGCTGCGCGGTTCGGTTGTTGAGCCTGATCGCCTGCATGCCGCGCAGCGATTCGATCAAAGCGCTTTGTTGAATCGCGAGCACATTGATCTGCTTGAGACTGGCTTCGCGGTAACTACGGAAATAGAGCATCCGAAGCACGGCATAGACGATAGCGAAACCGATAGTGATCGCCGCGAGCTTCCAGCTGTAGTAGAACAGCATCGTGGCCGTCACGAATGCCATCAGACCATCGAGAATCGCGACGACGAACTTCGTGGTCAGCGTCTGCTGGATGACGTTGATCGCACCGAATCTGGAAATGATATCGCCCAGATATCGCTTCGTGAAATAGTCGAGTGGAAGCTTCAGCAGATGATTGAAAACGTTGGCCGTCCAGCCGATGTTGATATTGGAGCTCAGCCACATCACGGTCCAGGTTCTCAAGCCCTCGACGAACGTTTTCATGAGCAGCAACAACAGGAAACTCACCCCGATCAACCTGAGCAGGTTCTCGTCGCTGTCGGCAAGCACCTGATCGAGAATGATGCGCAGGAATTGCGGCGACAGTAACGCCAGCACTTCGAGCAGCAGCGCAAGCGAGAGGACCTGCATCAATCCTTTCCCGAGGCCGGTGATCGAACCTGCGAGGTTGCGCAGCGAGATCGACTGACGTTTGTCGTTCCTTTCGACATTCGGGCCGGGCTCCAATTCGAGCGCCACGCCGGTGAAGTGCCGGCTGACCTCGGATAGCTTCATCCGCCGGCGCCCCTTACCTGGATCGACGATTTCCACATTTCCGCCGCGAACCCTGGTCAAGACCACGAAATGGTTCATGTCCCAATGCAGGATGCAGGGGAGGTAAAGATGATCGAGGTCCTCCAGGCTCACTTGAACAGGCCTGGATGCGAGGCCCATGGCATTCGCGATTTCCATCAGGTCCTGGAGCTTCGCGCCCCGCAGCGAGGTCGGAAACCGCGCGCGCAGCGAAAGCATGTCGTTCTCGTGACCGTAGAAGCCGGCGATCATCGCCAGGCAAGCAAGACCGCATTCCGCGGTTTCGGTCTGGAGAACGACGGGTACGCGCTTTCTGGATCCGAAGTTCAACAGTCGGGCCCATTTTCCGGGCTCGACCGCATCCCGCATCGCATCGGCGCGACTGTCCTGCCCTGAAGCGGTATGGGATGGATCGGTCACGACTCTTCTTCCATTTTCTTGCGCAAGGTATACAAGGGTTCGAAAAGCCATTCGTAGATACGACGCTTGTCCAGCATGATGCCGCCGCTGATCGCCATACCGGCAGTCAACTTTCTTTCCCGGCCGTAAACCTGGATGGTCTGTTCGTGCAGCGAAGCGCGAACGCGGTACATCGGCTCGGTCGCACTGTTCAATCCGGTCAGCTCGGTGATTTCGGCCGGCGAGAGCGCGTTCATCGAGATGGATTTCACTTTGCCGCGATGCACGCCGAACTTCTGGAAAGGAAATGCCTGATAGTGGACGGCGACCGTGCTTCCGGGCCGAACGAATCCGACCGCGGAGGTCGCGACCAGAAGTTCAGCCTCGAGCGGCGCATCCTTGGGCACGACGGTGGCGAGCGAAGATCCGCTTCCGACGGTTTGGCCCGGATAGACCAGGATCGAAGAAACGACACCGTCGACCGGAGACTTGATGATCGTTTTCCGCTCCGCTTCATTCTTGTCGTATGCAGCGTTCGTGCGCGCCAGCTGTCGAAGGGAATCGTTGATCTTCCCATCCATTTCATGGCCGGTCTGCACCATTTTCCCCTCCGCATCGCGGAGTTGCTGTTCCAGGACGATCTTCTCGGCGAGCTGTCGGGTGACGGCAGCGTTCGCGGACAGGGCGGACGACCTTTGCTGCTGGACTTGCGTAGCGGAGACATAACCCTCTTCGAGTGCCGGCTTGATCCTCTCGAGAAGCTCGTCCTGAGCGCGAGCCTCCTCGCGAAGAATGACGAGCATCTCGCGGTTTTGCGCCATCTGTTGCCTGATCAGCGCAATCTGCAGCCGCAAGTCGTCACGACGGCTTTCCGTCGAGCGCCTGGCATTGACGATATCGCCACGAAGCGTCGTTTTTTCCTGATCGATCGTGACCGCCACATCCTCGGCCACGCCCAGCCCGGAGGCGACATAGCGATCATTGTTGATTTCGAGCAGGATCTGCCCTTTTTTGACGGCTTCGCCCTCCTGCGCATGAATCTTCGAGACCTCGCCGGCACCCCGTGATTTGAGTCTGGCGAATCCGCCCACGGGCACCAGAATCCCCTGCACGCGTTCGCGGCGCGTGTATTCTCCGAAACACAGCCATGCGACGATGATCAAGGCCACGATCAACGCGCCGATGGCCCATATTCTGTGCGATATCGGTGAAGCGAGCCGTATTTCGCCCAGCCAGTTTTCGCCGTTCTTCTCGCTGACTTCCGGCCGGAACAGACTTTTCTTCATATCTTCACGCGATCCATGAAAGGCATTGCGGTTTCGTGCTTTGGACGAGCATGCCCTGCCGGGCGAACAGGTACCCGTGCGTTCCAGCCGCGCAGGATTTCGCCGCGCCGGGACACCCCGAAATCCGCACTGCGTGGAGAGGATTCGTCCAAGTTGCTTCGATCAATAGTACGCAAGCAGATTCATCCATGGCCGCTTCGCTCCGGCGTAGGCGGCGGCGATCGCGAGAGCGACGCCCGGACCGCCTTCGAGAAATGACATTCTCGATTTCATGCCTTCCGGCGTCCAGTGAAAATAAACGCAATCGCCAAGATCGCGTCGCTCTTCGTCCAATGCCGCACTGCTCGCCGTCAAGGCCGCATTCCGCAATGCTGCTGTCAAACCGGGTTCGAAAGCATCGCTCTGCGCCAGATACTCGAACGTCAAGGCGACGCCGGCATGTCCATGGCAAAGCGTCGCGTCGCGAATTCCGTGCGCACCACTTGCGTATTGAGCGATGCCCGATTCGATCATGCGCACCGCCCTCTCCGCGTTCGCGGGATCCAGTGGAATCGCATTCCTGAAAGTCGCAGCCATACCCAGCGCACCATAACACCACGCCAGTCGCGACCGCGTAGGCGCGCCATGATGGGTCGGATAGGTATACATGCCATCCTCCAGCCTGGCATGCGTCCACAGCAGGTCCAGCGCCGACCCTAGGAGTGCTCCCGTGTTTTCGGGCAATAGACCCCGTGCGTGCGCGACCGCCCCTACCGCCAATAATCCGGGAACACCATGGGCCACGCCGAGGTTGTTCGCAGCGCTTTTATGCGGCAAATGGTCGCCGATCGACCAGGACGAAAAATATCGCGAGAAGACATCATCCAGCGACCGCCACAGCTCGAAGGAAGAATCCTGTTCCCGTCCGCGCGCGATCGCGTAGACAGCAATGCCAGCGACGCCATTGATGATATCGATGTTGAGATTGCGGGTGACTTCGATACCATCCGCCAGCAGTCGATCGAGATCGCGAAGCGTCTCATCCCGCCCCTCCAGCAGCTCAGGCATCGGGAACGTCTGCATCGCCCATCCCAGTCCGGTGATGCCGCGGTAGAGCGAACTGCTCAGCGGCATTTCATCCAATAATGCCATCGCATGTCGGAGATGCTTGGCGGCCGCCTGTATATCCTCTTCCCGCTCGCGCATCATGGCAGCTTCGACCAGGATGATCGCGTTGAGTATCGCGCCTTGCCCAAGATGCGGAGACGTGTACTCATCGGGAGGCTTGATGGCATCCGCCAGCCTGAAGAGCAGATCTCGCGATCTTTCGGCGATCGCGCCGACCTGCATCTCATGAGTGTCGGCGAATGGGGAGAGATTCATGCGACGCTGTTTCCTGCATGCGTGAATGATGGGAAGTCGTGAAGCGACCGGATATCGCCGAATCGATTCGCCATTTCATAGTCGATCCATAAGATCGGAGTCGCCGTTTGCGGGACGAGCCGATCAGGATTATCCAGTCGCATGATCTGTACGCATGGCTGAGAACACCGTTGTGAAATATACAATCAGCGGCGCCCAATTACCGTTGGTTTCGGCCTCGCGCAAGCGGATCTCGAATCCGCCGTCCGAAGCCTCCAACGCTGCCCTAAGTGGAACGTAGCTGCCGGATGCACCGCTTACGCTCTCGACGATTGCATTGAACAATGCCCGGGAACAGCGACCATTTCCGTCCACGAACGGGTGGATGTTCAGCAACACTGCCATCGCCGAGATCGCTTTCATCGAAGTCGGCAGGCCGCTCTGGCGGTACTGCAAGAAGAGTTCCTCCAGCCGGTCCGGTACGTCGACCCAATCGCCGAATCTCACCAGCGCCCCGTCGGCATCCGGCTCCAACCCGATCGGCGCACGGCGGAATTGGACATCCTCTTCTTCGCAAAGCACGGCGCAGGCTCGCCTGAGCGCTGACAGGAAGTCCTTGTGATCGTCGGCGGCCAAGCCAGCCATCAAGGTCTCGCGCACCAGCAGATACCCTTCGAATTCATTGCTTGCATCGCGGAACTCGCGGTGCCGTTGCCCGCCACCCCGTTGCAGCCACAGACTGGACAGCGGATGACGAATGTCGGCTGCGTACCGGCTCCAGGGAATTCCGACGAGACGTCGCTTCACCGCTTCGGGGGCCTCACCGTGCGCGAAGCGACAGGCGGACGCGTACTGGACTTCCAAACGCTCGATCATGCGTCCGAGCGCAGCCGGCGCCGATTCGAACGCCAGAAAATGTAGCGGCGGACGCACGATGATGCGGGAGTGCATGACGGACTTCTATTTGGAACAGTCGACGAGCAGCAACCCACGCATCTGCGGCTGCGCCTCTCTTCCGCGCGTGTACAGGACGCCGAAAAAAAGCGTCATCTTGAGCACCATGACCGGATCCATTTCCATCGGCACCAGACGGATATCGAGTCCGGATGCGCGCCGATCCTTCTGCCAGCGGACGAGATCCGCCACAGGCTCGCTTTCCCGGGTGTAATAAAGGACACAATCGAGATCGCGCGGCAACGAGTCGCGCATCAGAAAACTACCCCCGATCAGCATGATTTCCGCACGCAATCCTATGTCCGGAAGCATGTGCAGCGCCGCCTCAAGCCGGACCAGCAGCCCGGCTTTTGCAGGGGGCAGATCGCTGCGAAGAAATTCCGACAAGCCCACGACATAGGGCGTTGCGTTGATCGGATTGCTCTCCTCGATACTGCGCAGGAATGCGGGAAAACCCTGCTGCAACGCATCGAGGTAATGTTCTTCCAGCTCTGAAAACGGATGATCCATGCTCACTTCCGACTTGTGCGAAAAATCCATCTGTTGCTGCAGTGCACGGATCGCGGATGAGCCGCCTTCGAGCCATCATCGCAACCTCGCGATCGGCGGCCTTCGACAGCGAAGCCGCAATCGGAACGGTCTCGACCGGGCGAGCGGCCGCGCCGAGCATCAACCAGAATCAAGGCGATCCCGGGCCGAAATCGACCTTCCGCCGAGTATAACCCGGCCAGTCGAACCGGGTGATGCTGTACCGTAGCAGGCGTCTGGCGTGGACATCGGAGATTGGCTATGCTGCCGTTGCGTTGTATGCGAGGCCGCTGGAATATTCCGTACCGACGCCAATCACCGGGAACACCGTCGGGCCTGACTGTGTTTTTTAATCCATCAGTCGAAGGAACGCACCATGAAATTGAAAACCCGCAGCGTTACGATCCTCACCGATGACGAAGTCGCACTGGTCAGCGGCGGAGCGGTATCGGATCTTTACACGTTCTATTGCGGACCCACCAACGAAGGCTGCGAGACGTTGGAAACGCTTGAGTGCTACAGCCGCGAATGCGACCCCTACGAAACCCAGGGTTGCAGCATCAATATCTGCCTCGACACGGAAGCCCAGTGCAATACCGAGGCTTGCGGATAATCCTCGATAACCGGAGCCGGATCCGATCGGTCGGTATCGTATAGGTGTGATCCGGACGATATATTCATTGATAGCGAAGCGATCCAATGAGCGCCGGGCGATGCCCGCAACGAAAGTTGCGGGCATTTTTACTGGCGGCCTGCACCCTTGACCCTTTCATCGCAGTCATTGGCAATGCTGCGATCGGCGTTCCGTCATCGCAATCATGTCTGCATGCGGGCAGAGGCAAGCTGTTCCGGATAATGGCGGTGCGCGGAACAAACCTGATTCCCAGCAGAAACAAGCAGCGGCCTGGCTTCTCGAACCTTCCGCAGTCCCACGCATGCGTCATTGCAACGTCAATAAACGAAACGGCCGGGTTTCCCCGGCCGTTTCGTCGAAACACGTTCCGATCAATGGATCAGAACTTGTAACGCAGCGACACCTGTGCAGACCAGCGCGAAATGCCCCTGCTGTCGTAGATGTTCGTGGTATCCGGAGTATTGAAGCGATACACGTACTTGCCGGTGCTCGTATCGATACCGCCGTACTCGACGATACCGCGCGTACCCGGGAAGCCCACTTCCTCGATCACGCCCCAGTCCTTGTTCAGGAGATTGCCGACGTTGGCGATGTCGAACGAGATCTCGGCCTTGTGACCTTCCATGAAACCGGGCAGTTCCTGGGAGATACGCAGATCGAACTGGTTCACCCAGCTGGAAGTTGCGTCGTTGCGGGCGGCGACCTGGCCACGGTGGCCATTGAGGTATTCGTTGCCGTACACGTACTGCCAGAACGCAGATTCTTCCGCCGCCGAGCCGAACAGCACATCGCCAGGTGCGGTGGGGATGTAGAGCAGATCGTTCAGACGACCGTCGCCGTTGGCATCGTTGTCGAAGGTGTAGCTGTACGGGCGGCCGGTACGGCCTTCGTAGAACAGACCGATCGAGGTGGTGTTGTCGCCGAAGAAATCATGTTTCCAGTTCAGCGCAGCGGTGAAGCGGTCGCGGATCTCGTAGCTCGAACGTGCGGACACTTCTTCGTTGGCCTGGAAGACCGCCACGTTACCGAGCTGCGAGCTGGAGGTCGAACTGGTCAGCGGGCTGACTTCGCGCGCATTCGTGTAGGTGTAGGCAACCTGCCACGACCAGTCGCTTTCGCGGCTGAAGGGCTTTTCCAACGACACGGTCAGCTGCTTGCTGTCGCCCTTGCTGGTCGAGCGCGCGATGATCGCGTCGTTGTAAAGGGTGTTGCGGTTCGCGCGCGCAGTAACCGACGTACCGACGCCAGCCTGGTTCCAGCGGGTCCGATCACGACCGTTGGCGTTCCAGTAGATGTCGCGCCCGTCCTGACCGACCGCGGTGCGCGGGCCGAGATTCAGCTGCTGATAATAGATCGCTTCCTCGACATTGGTCAGGATGCCTTCGACGCTGGCAACCATGCCCCACCACGGCAACTCCTTGTCGAACGCCAGATTGGCTTTCCACACCGAGGGCTGGCCAAGATCGGGGTCGATGAAATCGACGGATTGCGTGCCCGGAACGCCACCGGTGAGCGCCACCGGCAATTGGTTGCGGGGATCGGGCGAGAAGACGTTGGTACCGTTGGAATCGAAATAGTCGATATACGAGATACCGTTGTTCGAATACGGATTGGACAGCCACACCGAGGCCGCAGCGCCCTGGAACAGGCCCACGCCACCGCGGAGCTGGGTCTGACGCTCACTGTCGAATCGGTAGTTGAAGCCAAAACGCGGCTGGAACAGGCCGTTGCCGTCGATGGTCGCGCTGTTGTCGTAACCGAACGCAGTCGAGGCCGCCGCGTTGTAAAGCGGGTCGTTCTTCACCATCGGTTCGTCGTAACGCAGACCGAAGGTCAGCGTCAGGTTGCTGTTGACAGCCCAGCTGTCCTGCACGAACAGACCCAGGTTCTTGATACCCCACACCGCGGCCATGTTGTCCAGGTTGCCGCCCTGCGGGTAGAACAACTGATAGCGGCTGGAATTACCCGATTCAAAGGACTGCGCGCAGCCGGCACCAAGTGCATTGGTCACGGTATTGATGCAGTTGAACTGATAGACGCCGTTGGTGCGGCGACCGAACAGATTGTAGATGTCGTTGTCTTCGTAGTCGAAACCGAACTTGAGGGTATGGTCGCCCAGGAAGAGGTTGCCGGCGAAGAACGCATTCCAGGTTTCGGTCCTGAGAATGTTGGCGTGCGTATTCTCTTCGGTACCGAGATTGAGGAAATTGCTGCCGATGCGGACCGAGATCGCAGGCAGGTCGGCAAGCGGATTGCGCACCGCGGAGTAATCGCGGAACGACACCTTCGCTTCGGTCGAGAAGTTTTCGGTCCAGTCGCTGAACAGCGCCGCGGAATAGGTTTCGAGTTCGAAATCGCGGACGTACTGGAACGAACTCAGCGCTAGGTTGGTGTTGCTGAAACCGTTGAGATTGGCCTGGCTCTGCTCGGATTTTCCGTATCGGAAACTGGCGCGCTGGGTGTCGCTGATGTTCCAGTCGATCTTGACGCCAACTTCCTCGGATTCGGTATCGAGCGCCGGCAATGCCAAGGTGCCCGGATTGAACCCCCAGACGTTGTTCGCGATCCGGATGACTTCGTCGATCTGCGCCTGGGTGATATTGACAATGTTGCTCGCACCCGAACCGATCGGGCCGGTGCCGGCACCGCTACCGACGTACAGCTCCTTGCCCTTGTACTTCTCGTAGTTGGCGAAGAAGAACAGCCTGTCCTTGACGATGGGACCGCCGATGGTCAGGCCATACGTGGTTTCGTTGTCGAACAGTACCGGACGCACATCGTTCTGGTTCTTGCCCGACCAGTCGTTGTCGCGGTAGATGCCGTAGACCGAACCATGGAATTCATTGGTGCCGGACTTGGTGACGGCATTGATCACGCCACCGGTGCCGCCGGAGATGGTCACGTCGTAATTCGCGACGTCGACAGAGATCTGATCGATGGTGTCCATCGAGAACGGCTGCTTGGGGGTCGGCAAGCTGTTGGATTCGAGACCGAAGGCATCGTTGGTGCTGATGCCGTCGACGCGGATGGCGTTGTAACGCGGATTCTGGCCGCCGACCGAGATTTCGTTACGCGACTTGTCGGTCTGCGCGATGCGGGGATCGAAGCGGACGTAGTCCTGCAGGTTGCGGTCGATCGAGGAGAACGCTTCGATCTGCTGACGGGTCACGTTGCTGCCCGAACCCATCTTGTCCGAAGCGAACACCTGACTGACGCCGCTGCCCGTGACCGCAATGGCTTCGAGCTCTTCGACGCCGATGGCGAGATCGATCTGGGAGACTTCATTGAGGCTCAGATACACGTCATCTTCGGAACGGGTGCCGGCGCCTTCCTTGTTCACCGTGATCACATAAGGGCCGCCGACGCGCAGACCGCGCGCGTTATAGCGGCCGTTCGCATCGGTGACGACGCGACTGCTCGTGCCCGACTCGGCGTGAAGGATGATCACCTCCGCGCCGGACACAGGCTGACCGTCTGCGCCAACCACTTGACCGCCAACACCGGCGGACGTGCTCTGGGCGAATGCGGGCGCGGCCGCAAGGGCGACGATCAATCCGATCGACAGCTTGGAAAGTCGGAGACGTTTCGAATGGTTCATTGGTGTTGGCCTCAATGGAAACTCGATGAAAACTCTTCAGATGCAGAACTGGAACAGAGCGGTCGGTCGTACATGAAGGATCGCTTGCGCAAAAAGCGCAGCGATACTGAAGAAACGGGGGGGAGATTTGAACCGTTGATCCGTACAACCGGCAGATTCAGGTTAACTATAGGTTAACACGATAGCCCGGGGAGATGACAGGAACATGACGCCGCGCACTGCCTAACTCATTGAAATCATTGGCTGAATGTTTATGACAAATCACTTTAATGTCACCCTGTAACGCATTCATCTCCATGCACAGGCACGCACAAGATATCGATCCCAGAATCGTCAGGTCGCCTGGATCCTCAGATAGGCGGTAATGCCGTCCATCAGCATCTGCACCGAGATCGCGACCAGCAGCATGCCCATGAGGCGCTCGATGGCGGTCAGAACGCGCTGGCCGAGCCATTTGTAGAGGTGGATCGCGGAAAACAGGATCGCCGCGGTCGCCGCCCAGGCGATCATCAGCGCCAAGCTCCAGTCGCCCAGGCGCGTGGGATCGTTGCTTCCCATCAGGATCACCGCCGCCATGCCCGAGGGGCCGGCGACCAGCGGAATGGCCATCGGCACGATGAAGGGCTCGCCGTCTGGGATTTCGCCCATCAGCCCTTCCGGGGGCGGGAAAATCATCCGGATGCCGATCAGGAACAGCACGATGCCGCCGGCGATCGATACCGATTCCTCGCGCAGATGCATCAGTTCCAATGCGTACTTGCCGGCCCACAGGAACAGCATCAGCACGACCAGCGCGATCAGCAGCTCGCGGGCAAGCACGATCCGTTGCCGTTTGGGCGGCAGGCCGCGCAGCAGGCTGAGGAACACCGGAACATTGCCCAGCGGATCGAGGATCAGGAACAGCAGCAGCGCGGCCGATGCGATGGTCATGCGGGCGGCGACCAGAGTCGGCCGCGCTGGCCGATTCCTGCCGGCGACAGCAGATGCACGCAGGCCGGCGCAATGACAGCCGCGTCGCGTGCGATGGTCGCGTCTTCTTCGACGAAGACCTTCGCGCGCAGCGGGGTGCGCATCGGCCCGGGCGCGAGACCGCAGACGCGTACGCTCGAATTGACGAGTTCCGCGTGGAGTGTCTGCATCAACGTGTTCAAGGCGGACTGGGCGATACCGTAGCCTCCCCAGTACGGCAGACCGCGACCCGCGTCCTCGTCGATGGCGAAGACCACCGCGCTGTCTTCGGCACGGCGCAGCAGCGGCAGGCAGGCCTGGGTCAGCCACCAGCGCGCGGTCACGTTGACGTGCAGCGCGCGGGCGAATGCGGCCGGGTCGGTGTTGTCGAGCGGCGTCAGCCCGGGGAATTCGGCCGCACAGTGCAGCACGCCATCGAGGCAACCGAGGCCGGATCCGATCCGTTCGGCCATCTCGGCGTAGTCGTCGGGCGTCGCGCCTTCCAGATCGAGCGGATACAGCAGGGCCTCGCCGCCCGCGCGCACGATGGCGTCGTACACGCGATTGAGCTTGGGAACCTTCCGCCCCAGCAGCACCACCGTCGCGCCGGCATCCGCACAGGCGAGCGCCGATGCGTGGCCGAGCGCGCCATGCGCGCCGGCCACCAGTACGACGCGGCCTTCCAGCGCACGCGCGACGGGCGTCGCCGACGGCATGGCTCCCGATGGGGACCCCATCGAAGCGGCGCCGGCCGGAGTGGAGCTTGCCGAAGTGGAGCTTGCCGACATCAGGCCTTCTGCGCCTCGGCGATCATCCGGGCCAGTTCGCCCGATTCGAACAGTTCGAGGGTGATGTCGCAGCCGCCGATCAGTTCGCCGTTGATGAACAACTGCGGGAAGGTCGGCCAATTGGAGAAACGCGGCAGGTTCGCGCGTACTTCCGGGTCTTCGAGCACGTTGACGGTGTGATAGTTGCTCGCGCCTGCGGCCTTCAGTGCCTGGGAGGTGCGGCTGGAGAACCCGCACATCGGGAACTGCGGGGTACCTTTCATGAACAACACGATCGGGTGGGTTTCGATCTCGGACTGGATACGCTCCAACACCGGCATGGGACTCTCCTGCGGATTGCAGCCGGCGGCGCGTTGGCCGCAGCGGCTTGGGTGGGGTTAGGCTGGGTGGGGTTAGAATCGCGCATTGTAATCCTTCGCGCGCGGCCGGGCCTGTCCCGACGCCCGCCTCACCTTTACCCCCCAAGGAGCCCGCCCATGGCCATCGAGCTGCCAGCCCTGCCCTACGACCGTACCGCTCTGGAACCGCATATTTCGGCGGAAACCATCGACTTCCATTACTCCAAGCATCACCAGACCTACGTCACCAACCTCAACAACCTGATCGCGGGCACCGAATTCGCCGATCTGTCGCTCGAAGAGATCATCCGCAAATCCCAGGGCGGCATGTTCAACAACGCCGCGCAGGTCTGGAACCACACCTTCTACTGGAACTGCCTCAAGCCCAACGGCGGCGGCGAACCCACCGGCAAGCTGGCCGATGCCATCAACGCCGCGTTCGGCAGCTTCGACAAGTTCAAGGAAGAGTTCACCAAGACCTCGGTCACCACCTTCGGTTCGGGCTGGGGCTGGCTGGTGCAGCGCCCGGACGGTTCGCTCGCGCTGGTGAGCACCTCCAACGCCGCCACCCCGCTGACCGGCGACGACACCGCGCTGCTGACCTGCGACGTGTGGGAACACGCCTACTACATCGACTACCGCAACCTGCGGCCGAAGTATCTGGAAGCGTTCTGGAACCTCGTGAACTGGGACTTCGTCGCTTCCAACATGAAGTGATCGCGACGGCATGAAGTGATCGCAACGAAGTGAAATAACCTGTCATCCCGAACCGTAGGTGAGGGATCTGCTGCCCGAACAAACAGATCCCTCACTGCGTTCGGGATGGCAAAAGAAGAGCCGGGGAAACCCGGCTTTTTCGTGCCCGACTTCACGTATCACTTCATGCGGGCGCCATCAACCCGGCCGCGCGATGAACGCTTCCCATCGCCGGGTCAACGACACCGCCTTCCTGCGCATTACCCGGTGGCCTTCCACGCAATGGAGCCACCCGATGACACTCTCAAAATCAGTGTTGCTGTCCACGCTCGCCATGACGCTCGCGCTCGCCTTCGCAGGCAAATCCGCTGCCCGCCCGCATGATCCCGATCACAATCCGCCCGGCCGAGCCGGCGGTCCAGGCACGAACTGGGAAAATCCGCCCGGATGGCGCGGCGGCCCCGGCGCCTCGCCGGACTATCGCTATTACCGTCATCGCAATGCGCGCCATAAATTCACCGTCGTCGACGGCGGTTACTACTTCAACGCGAACTACGGCTACTGGCATCCGCGCTACGGATTCTGGAATCAGGCAAAGCGCTGCTGGTTCGACAACGACAACAACCCGCCGGGACGTGCGGGCGGACGCGGTACGAATTGGGAGAATCCGCCGGGCCGGAAAGGTGGACCCGGCGCATCGCCGGATCGTTACGGGCGCTGCCGCTGAGGCGCGTCGTCGCATGACGCAGAACGGCCGGGTTTCCCCGGCCGTCTTCTCAAGGTCATGCATTCGCGATCGCGCATCAATGCTTCAGTCGCGAGCAGGCCCCGGACGAATACGAAACCACTGCAATCGATGCGGAATAGATCATCGTAAGTTGCAAACGCGTACCTGCGTAAAGGCTTGTTCAGGCCAGCGCGAACGACCTCATGAAGCGAGGAACAAAGCGGAGTCACGACCGGTCTCAATCCGGGCGTGGGCCTCGGCGGCCACATCAGCGCAACGCCACCATCACCGGCTTTACCTGCGCCTCACGCTCGAGCGCAACGCCCACGCGCTCCAAAGCATCCGCAAGTTCGCCGATCGAATCCGCGCGCAATGTCGCATGTCCGACCTTGCGCCCGGCGCGCGATTCCTTGCCGTAGTCGTGCCAATGTCCGCCGGGTTCGCGCAGCACGGCGTGCGCATCGGGCATCGCGCCCACCCAGTTGAGCATGCAGGCGTGGCCGAGCATGCGGGTATCGCCCAACGGCAGGCCGAGGACGGCGCGCAGATGATTCTGGAACTGCGAGGTTTCGCTGCCCTCGATGGTCCAGTGGCCGGAGTTGTGGACGCGCGGCGCGAGTTCGTTGGCCAGCAACACGCCGTCGCGGCAGAACAGCTCCAGCGCGAATACGCCCACGTAATCCAGCGATTCGGCCAGCACCCGCGCATGCGCGACCGCGGACTGCGCCAGCGCGTCGTCGACGCGCACGGGCGCGAGGCTGACGGACAGCACACCGTCGACGTGCCAGTTTTCGGTCAATGGCCAGGTGCGGAATTCGCCGTCGCGGCCGCGCACCGCGACCACGCTGAACTCGCGCTCGAACGGCACGAAGGCCTCGAGGATCAGACCGACGCTCGCGGCCTGCGCGCCAAGCGCCTCCCACGCAGCATCGACATCGGCCGACGATCTGATCCGGAATTGCCCCTTGCCGTCGTAACCGAGGCGGCGGGTCTTGAGGATGCAGGGCGTGCCGATCGAGGCGATGGCCGCATCGAGCGCGGCGCGATCCGGCACGTCGGCGAACGCCGGCACCGGGATGCCGAGTTCGCGGAACAGGGTCTTTTCGGCCAGCCGGTCCTGCGCGATCGACAGCGCGCGCGGGTTCGGGAACACCGGCACGCGCTCACTCAGCCACTGCGCGGATTCGGCCGGCACGTTCTCGAAATCGAAGGTGGCGACATGGACCTGCGACGCGAACTCGGCCAGCGCCGCGCCGTCGCGGTAATCGCCGACGGTCAGCGGCGCGAACTGGCCGGCGCAGGCGTCGGCGACGGTATCGAGGACGCGGAAGCGCAGGCCGAGCGGCGCACCGGACAGCGCGAGCATCCGCGCCAGTTGGCCGCCGCCCAGAATGCCGACGGTGGTCATGCGCGGTCTGCTTCGAGCGGCATGATTTCGATCCGCATGATTTGAAGCGGCATGATTTGAAGCGGCATGATTTCAAGCGGCATGATCATGTGCGCCGGCTCATGTACGCGGATCGTCGTGATCGACGACGTCCTGCGTCTGCTTCGACCGGAACGCATCGAGCGCGGCGCCGATCCGCGGATGATCGACGGCGAGCATCGCCGCCGCGAACAGGCCCGCGTTGGCGGCCCCGGCGTTGCCGATCGCGAAGGTGGCCACCGGAATGCCGGCGGGCATCTGCACGATCGACAGCAGCGAATCCATGCCGTTCAGCGCCTTGCTCTGGACCGGTACGCCCAGCACCGGCACCGCGGTCTTTGCGGCAAGCATGCCCGGCAGATGCGCAGCGCCGCCGGCGCCGGCGATGATCGCGCGCAGACCGCGCGATTGCGCGGTGGCGGCGTAGTCGAACAGCACGTCCGGCGTGCGATGCGCGGACACCACGCGAACCTCGTGCGGCACCCCCAGCGCTTCGAGCCTGGCGACGGCATGCTGCATCGTCTCCCAGTCGGAGCGCGAGCCCATCACTACGCCGACCAGCGGCCGGCTGTCGTTGGGCTGGTTGTCGTTGGGCTGGTTGTCGCTAGGCTGGTTGTCGTTGTCTTCGTTCGCGTCTGCCATGGCCATCCGGCGGCGTCACGCCTGCTGCAAAACGGTATTCTAGCGGCTCTTCACCCCCGGCTTCATCGAATGGACCGCAAGTTGCTCGATCTTCTCGTCTGCCCCGCCACGCGCCAGCCGCTGGCGCTGCTCGACAAGCCCGGTCTGGAAGCGTTGAATCGCGCCATCGCCGCGGGCGGCGTCCAGCGCACCGACGATGCGCCGCAGACCGAACCGGTGCGCGAGGCGCTGATCACCCGCGATCGCAAGACCATCTACCGCGTCGACGACGGCATTCCGGTGCTGTTGATCGAGGAAGGGATCCCGACGACGGCGGTGGAAGGCCTGTGACCGTGGGGGCGATGCCGCCGCCGGCCGAAGCGATCGCCGCGAACGTGGCCGCGGCCCTGGACGAAGACATCGGCAGCGGCGACGTGACCGCCGCGCTGTTGCCAGACGCCCCCGACATCGCCTATCTGTTGTGCAAGGAAGACGCGGTGATCTGCGGGCGGCCGTGGTTCGACGCCTGCCATCGCGCGCTGGACCCCGATGTCCGCATCGACTGGCGCATCGCCGAAGGCGACCGCGTCGCCAAGGGCACGGTCATCGCCACGCTCGCCGGACGCAGCCGCGCGCTGGTCAGCGCCGAGCGCGCTTCGCTGAATTTCCTGCAGACGCTCAGCGGCACCGCCACCGTGACCGCGAGCCATGTCGACGCCGTGCGCGGCACCGGCGCGAAGATCCTCGACACCCGCAAGACCATTCCCGGGCTGCGTCTTGCGCAGAAATACGCGGTGCTGGTGGGTGGCGGCAGCAACCATCGCATCGGCCTGTACGACACGGTGATGCTGAAGGAAAACCACATCCGCGCCGCGGGTTCGCTCGCAGGCGCGATCCACGCCGCGCGTGCGATGCATCCGGCGCTGCCGTTGATCGTCGAAGTGGAAACGCTGGCGCAACTGGAAGAAGCGCTGCGCGAAGGCTGCACGCGGATCCTGATCGACGACTTCGACGCCGCGACGCGGCGCGAGGCTGTGCGGATCGCGAAGTCCGCGCCTTTCGACGGCCGCATTCCGCTGGAAGTCTCCGGCGGCGTTGACATGACCACGCTGCGCGGCATCGCCGAAGACGGCGTCGACTGCATTTCGATCGGCGGCCTGACCAAACACGTCCGCGCGATCGATCTGTCGTTGAAGCTGGGACCGCCTCCGGACAGGACATGAAGCGAGTGGGTATCGGCCACGCCTTTGCATTTGACGATCAACCCACCCACTGCTACGTTCGTTGACGCAGGGGGTATCGCAAAGGAGTGTTCCTCATGAAGAAAGCATCCATATTCCGGCTACCGGTCATCGCATTCGCCATCGCGCTGATCGGCGTCATCACGCCAGCCAGTGCTCTCGAGGTCTGCGCCGGGAACAACTGCCGCCAGCTTCGCGCACAATGCCTGCTTCAGGGCGGCGGCGAAGCTTATTGCTATGAAGTCTATGAGAACTGCCTGTATGGCGCAGGCTGCCCCGTCCCCTGAGCCGGACTGCATCTGGACATCACCGGCTGCCTTGATGCAGCAATATCGGTAAACGAGACAGCCGGTTCGCGCCTTCCCCGTCATCGGGCGGAGGCGCGGTTGCAACAAACCTCAGTCAGAGCATAGCGAACGCCGCAACCGCAACGATAACGGCCGCGAGCACAACCAACACCCAGCGCGGCACGGTGGCACGGGCCGAAGGCATCGGATGAGCGCCTTCCTGGCCCAACTCCAACAACTGGAAACGCAGGGTATCGAAACCGATCTCGTCGCCGGCCTGGGCCACCGCACGCTGCACGCGCTTGCCGTTGTGGAAACTGCCGTTGGTCGATCCCAGATCCTCGATCACCACGCCTTCGTTGGTGGGAATGAGCTTGGCGTGCTTGCGCGAAAGATTGGTGTCGTCCAGCCGCAGTTGGCAATCCGGCGCGCGACCGACGACGGTCGCACCGGTCAAGGGATAACTCCGGCCGAGCATCCGCCCGGTCAGCGCACGCAGCATGTACTTCGGCAACGCGGCGCGCACGGTGGTGACGTTGACATCATCGACGGTGGGCGGCGGCGTGCCTTCCCCCGGGCGAACCGTTTCGATCACGACCAGCGTGGCCTCCACGGTATCGAAGGCGATCTGATCGCCGGGCCGCAGGGACAGCAAGCCATCCACCAGCCGCTGGTTGACGCTGACCGCGGCACCGCGCGCGATCTTCAACATCACGCCCTGCGCGTTGACCTGCAGTTCGCAGTGCTGGGGAAGCACGCCCTCGCCGCGCAGCACGATGTCGGCATCGGGCGCAGAGCCGATCCGCTTGACCCCCGGCTCGAGGAGGATCTGCATGTGATCGGCGGCGAATACGAGCTTCATCATTGAGGTTGCACTCCAGGGCGACATTCGGGGATTGCATCCGGGGCACGCAGGCCGCAGATTAAACAGATGCCGACTTTACTGATCTTGATGATTTTGGGTGCGATGGTGTTCGCATTCTGGAGTGCGTCGCGCGCCGCGGCCGAACGGGCGATCCAGCTCGGCGGCGAGGCTTGCCACACTGCGGGCGTGCAACTGATCGACCACACCGTACACGCGACCGGCCTGCGCCTGCATCGCGGCGACGACGGCCGGCTCGGTTTCGAGCGCAGTTTCCGCTTCGAATACTCCGAGGACGGCACCGATCGCCATATCGCGCGACTGGTGCTGCGCGGCAACCGTCTGGTGTCTTTCAGCGGCCCGGTCGCTTCGGCCGCCAAGGTGATGCTGGATTGATGGCATGGCTCCCCCCGGACCAGGCTGAGTGCAGGCAAGACCGCCTGCAACTTCGATAGGACTACTTGACGACTCTGAGATGCCCGCCGCGTTTCGACGGCGGGGTGCGATTGCCGCCGTCCCCGCCGCTGTCGCCGCCATCATCGCCGCCATCCGCGTCCCCGTCGAGATCTTCCTCGACCTCGACCCCGTCCGCAGCGGCCGACGCACCGACGACTTCGTCGGGCAAGGCCATGCCCTGACTGGTCTCGCGGGCATAGATCAGCAACACCGCGCCGACCGGCACCCGCACCTGGTGGCTGACGCCGCCGAAACGGGCGGTGAAGGAAATCTCTTCGTTGCCCATTTCCAGCGCGGCCACGGCGCGGGCGGCCACATTCAGCACAACCTTTCCGTCGTTCACCGCGAACGCCGGCACCCGGACCCCGGGACGCGAGGCGTCGACCAGCAGATGCGGCGTCATGCCGTTGTCGGCGATCCACTCGTACATCGCCCGCAGCAGGTACGGGCGACGACTGGTCATGCCTGGGGCGGGACCATCGGTCATGGCCGGAGTGTACTCCCGGCAAAATCGGGCGAAAACATCGGACGGACCGTCAGGCAGGCAGGTCGCGCAGGCTCTTTTCCTGCTGCGTGAGGCTGCGGATGAACCCCGGATTGCGGAAGATGCGGTTGCCGTAATCCTCGATCACCTTGCCGTCGCTGGGCAGCGGCACGCCCAGTGCGTGCAGGCGCCAGACGATCGGCGCCATCGCGCAGTCGGCGAGGCTCATTTCGTTGTTCAGGAAAAACTTGCTGGCCTTGAACAGCGGCACCGCGGCGGTCAACAGCTCGCGCAAACGCTTGCGACCGGCCTCGGCCTGCTGTTTGGTGCCGAACTGCACGGCCTGCACCTGCGGCACCCAGTCGTGTTCGATGCGCAGCATCGCCAGGCGCAGGCGCGCGCGCGACAGCGGATCGATCGGCATCAGCGGCGGATGCGGATAACGCTCGTCCAGGTATTCGCTGACCACCGACGCCGCGTACAGCACCAGGTCGCGCTCGACCAGCGTCGGCACCGAGTGGTAGGGATTCAGATCGATCAGGTCCTCCGGCGGATTCTGGGGATCCACCGGCACCAGATCGTAGGTCACGCCCTTCGCCGCCAGCACCAGGCGGGCGCGATGGCAGAGCACATCGTCGACGGAAGAAAACAGGGTGAGAGTGTTACGCATACGCAGACTCGCCATCCATCCTCAAGAACAAGCACGACCGGACAAGCCGGCCGCCTCGCAGGTGATCGTCGCGCGAAGGAAACGCGCCGTCATCAATGCACGTCGCGCCAGTATTCCTTCTTGAGCAACCAGGCCATCAGGGTGAAGAAGGTCAGGAACAGGATCACCCAGACGCCGGTCTGCTGGCGCTTCAACGCACCCGGTTCGCCGACATATTCGAGGAACGCGGTGATGTCGCGCGCAGTGCGGTCGAAATCCGCCGCGTTCTGCGTGCCGGCGCTGGCGATTTCCAGACGCTCGACAGGCGCCTCGCCCGTCGCCGCATCCTTCTTGCCGTAGACCGCATGCTGCAGACCCTGCATTTCCCAGAGCGGATTCGGCATCGATGCGTTCGGGAACAGCTTGTTGTTCCAGCCCAGCGGACGCGTTTCGTCCAGATAGAAGGATTTCAGGTACGTGAAGATCCAGTCGCTGCCGCGGACGCGCGCGATCACGCTGAGATCCGGCGGCGCCTTGCCGAACCACTTTTCGGCGTGCGCGACCGGCATCGAGCTGACGACCTGCTCGCCGAACTTGGCGCCGGTGAAGTTCAGGTTGGTCATCACCTGCTCTTCGCTGAGGCCCAGATCTTCTGCGATGCGCGAATAGCGCATGTATTTCAGCGAATGACAGCCGACGCAGTTGTTCATGTACAACTGGGCGCCGCGCTGGAGCGAGGCCGTATCTTCCAGGTCGGTGCCGGCCTGCAGCACGTCGCCACCGGTAGCCGCGAGCGCGGAAGCCGATATCGAGAGGCCGACGATCAACGCCGCCATGCGCTTCAGGCGCGAAAACTTCATCGTCGATGGCTTAGTCATGCATCGTCACCCGATCCGGAACCGGCTTGGTCTTGTCGATCTTCGTCCACACCGGCATGGTGAGGAAGAACAGGAAGTAGTACGTGGTCAGAACGCGGCCGACCCAGGTCTCGACCGGATCCGTACCCGGGCCCGCGCCGATCTTGCCCAGCCACACGAAGCTCAGCGCGAACAGCAGCAGCATCGTCCACGACAGCTTGCCGCGATAGCGATAGGACTTGACCCTGGCGCGATCGAGCCATGGCAGCAGGAACAGCACACCGATCGCCGCGAACATCACGATCACGCCACCCAGCTTGTCCGGCACCACGCGCAACATCGCGTAGTACGGCGTGTAGTACCACACCGGCTTGATGTGCGCGGGCGTCACCAGGCGGTTGGCCTCGGCAAAATTGTCGTGCTCCAGGAACCAGCCGCCGAACGCCGGTGCGAAGAACAGGATGAACGACGCGATGATCAGGAAACACCCGACGAAGAACGTGTCCTTCACCGTGTAGTACGGATGGAACGGCACGCCGTCGGCGGGCGCGGTGGCCGACCAGCGGTTGCCCTTGGGACCCTTCTTGATCTCGACGCCGTCGGGATTGTTCGAGCCGACTTCGTGCAGCGCGCCCAGATGCAGCACCACCAGCAGCAGCAGCACGAGCGGCAGCGCGATGACGTGCAGCGCGAAGAACCGGTTGAGGGTGGCATCGCCGGGCAGATAGTCGCCCATGATCCATTCGGTCAGCGCATTGCCGATATAGGGGATCGCGCCGAACAGCGAGATGATCACCTTCGCGCCCCAGAACGACATCTGGCCCCACGGCAGCACGTAACCCATGAAGGCTTCGGCCATCAGCACGAGGTAGATCAGCATGCCCAGGATCCACACCAGTTCGCGCGGCTTCTGGTACGAGCCGTACATCAGGCCGCGGAACATGTGCAGATAGACGACGACGAAGAACATCGAAGCGCCGGTGCTGTGCATGTAGCGGATGATGTCGCCGCCGGCGACGTCGCGCATGATGTATTCGACCGAGGCGAAGGCTTCCGCAGCGCTCGGCTTGTAGTGCATCGTCAGGAAGATGCCGGTGATGATCTGGTTGGCCAGCACCACGGTGGCGAGGATGCCGAAGATGTACCAGAGATTGAAATTCTTCGGCGCGTAATACTCGCTCATGTGCTTGCGGTAGAACGGCATCAGACCGGGGGCGCGGTCGTTGACCCAGCCCATCACGTTGTCTGCGGTGCGCATCAGGATGTTCGCCATGGCTTAAGCGCTCCCTTCCGGATCGACACCGATGATGATGGTGTTGTCGTCGGCGAAATAATGCGGCGGCACCGGAAGGTTGGTCGGCGCAGGCACGCCCTGGTAGACGCGGCCGGCCATGTCGAACTTCGACTTGTGGCATGGGCAGAAGTAACCGCCCTTCCAGTCGGCATCGAAGGGCTCGGGCCGGATCTCGGCCTTCATCTCGGGCGAACAGCCCAGATGGGTGCACAGCCCGACCAGCACCGAGATTTCCGGTTTGATCGAGCGGAACTCGCCCTTGACGTACGACGGCTGCTGGTCGAGGTTCTCGGATTTGGGATCGCGCAGGTTGCCGTCCAGCTTGGGCAGTTCTTCGAGGACCGCTTTCGAGCGCTTGACGATCCAGATCGGCTGGCCGCGCCACTCGAACACCAGGCGCTGGCCTTCGACCAGGCCGCTGATGTCGGCAGTGACCGGGGCGCCCGCCAGTTTGGCGCGGGCGCTGGGCATCCAGGACTTGATGAACGGGACCGATGCACCGGCAACGCCGACGGCACCCACCACGGCAGTGGACACGGTCAGGAAGCGGCGACGACCCGCGTCAACCGGTTGCGCGCCGTCACCCAGGGGGTGATCCGACCCGCTTTCGACTTTTGTTGCCATCCGGCACTCCGCAAAACGTAGGCTACATTTGGACTGCCGGCCTGCTTCAGCAACGAAGCGGGCCGACAAAGACGGCGAAGTGTAACGGAACGCTGAATCGGCCGACAATGTTTACCGCTCCCTGCGTCCGCAAGGCCGTGTCGGCGGCAAAGCTTTCGGAGGTCGCAACGGGCCTTGAAACGGACGTTCAGTGCGGTTCGAAGCACGATCAGGGCCCGTTGCGCCGCCCCGAACGGAGACGCCGGAGACCTCAGCCCTGGCCGGCGATCAGGCCGCGATAGCGTTCGGCCAGGACCCGCACCCGTTCGACGTAGCGCCGGGTTTCGCTGTAGGGCGGCACGCCCTTGTACCTGTCGACGGCGCCTTCCCCGGCGTTGTAGCCGGCGGCGGCGAGGGTCAGATCGCCGTTGTAGCGCTTCAACAGCCAGGCGAGGTATTGCACCCCGCCGCCGATGTTCTGCACCGGGTCGTAGGAATTGCTCACCCCGAACCGGCGCGCGGTGGGCGGCATCAGTTGCATCAGTCCCTGTGCCCCGACCCGCGATCGCGCGTTCGGGTTGAAGGACGACTCGGCGTGGATGATGGCGCGGACGATGGCTTCGTCGACGCCGTGCTGCGCGGCGGCGGCGCGGATTTCCGCCGCGTAGGCCACCATGTTCAGACGCAGGGTGCCGAAGTTCACGCCGGGCAGCGGCGCGCAGGCATAGCAGGTCTCGACGAAGCTGTAGCGGATCGATCGCACTGCGGTCGCCCCCGCCACACCCTTGGGCTGCTTGCTGGTGTAGTGGCGCACGCCGTCCTTGATATAGGAATAGACCTGCCCCTCGACGCGACGGGTGGCGCCCTGGCGCGGCGTTGCCGGCGCGGCCTGCACCGGCGATGGCGGCGCTTCAGCGGCGATGCCCGGCGAGGTCGCCGGGGCGGCTGCAGCCGCCATCGATGCCATGGTCGCGGGTGCGCCGGTGGTGAATTCGCTGGTGGAGCGGGTGGTGGTCGTGGTCGACGGGGAGCTGCGCACGGCGGCCGCCGACGGCGTGTAGCTGCTGACCACGCTGCATTTGGCGCCCTTCACCCGCTTGCTGGCGTAGGTGCGGCTGCCGTCGGGGCTTTCGCAGCGATAGACGGTGCCGGCATGCGCCGGCCACGCCAGCGTTGCCGCCAGCAGCAGTCCCCACCCCGCAATGGCCTTGCCCCCGATCATGCGCGGGAGTGTCTCCGGATTCGAAAGGTTTGCCAAGTGTTTGATTGCCAAACGGCTACCGCCGTCACTCGAGGACGCCCCGGGCCGCCAGGGACCACTGCCGCTTACACTAGCGGGTCTTCCCAGCCTCTTCCGGCCCGGAATCACCGCCGCGCCCCGGACACGATCATGACCGACGCCCTCGCTCCCAGCCTCCATACGCCCGCCGGAATCGCTTCCTCGGCGCCCACGCCCAAAAAACTGTTCATCGAAACCCACGGCTGCCAGATGAACGAGTACGACTCGGCCAAGATGGCCGAAGTTCTGGGCGCCGAGGAGGGCATGGTGATGACGGACAACGCCGAAGAAGCCGACGTGATCCTGATCAATACCTGCTCGATCCGCGAAAAAGCGCAGGAGAAGGTGTTCAGCCGGCTTGGCCGCTGGCGCAAGCTCAAGGACGGCGACCGGCCAGTGGTGATCGGCGTCGGCGGCTGCGTCGCCAGCCAGGAAGGCGCGGCGATCATCAAGCGCGCGCCTTATGTCGACCTGGTGTTCGGCCCGCAGACCCTGCACCGCCTGCCCGACCTGCTCCGCGCCAAGCGCGAGACCGGCCAGCCGCAGGTCGACATCAGCTTCCCGGAGATCGAGAAATTCGACCGCCTGCCCGAGCCCCGCGCCGACGGCCCCACGGCCTTCGTCTCCATCATGGAAGGCTGCTCGAAGTACTGCAGCTTCTGCGTGGTGCCCTACACCCGGGGCGAAGAAGTCAGCCGCCCGTTCGAGGATGTGCTGGTCGAAGTGGCCCAGCTCGCCGCCCAGGGCGTGCGCGAGGTCAACCTGCTCGGCCAGAACGTCAACGCCTACCGCGGGCCGTACGGCGACAATGAAATCGCCGACCTCGGCCTGCTGATCCGCACCATCGCCGAGATCGACGGCCTGGAACGCATCCGCTTCACCACCTCGCACCCGCTCGAATTCAGCGATTCGCTGATCGAGGCTTATCGCGACGTGCCCCAGCTCGCCAACTATCTGCACCTGCCGGTGCAGTCCGGCAGCGACCGCGTGCTCTCGGCGATGAAACGTGGCTATACCGCGCTGGAATTCAAGCAGAAGATCCGCAAGCTGCGCGCAGTGCGGCCGGACATTTCGATCAGCTCCGACTTCATCGTCGGCTTCCCCGGCGAAACCGAGGCCGAATTCGAGAAGACCATGAAGCTGATCGAAGACATCGGCTTCGATCAGAGCTACTCCTTCATCTATTCGCGCCGCCCGGGCACGCCCGCCGCGGATATCGAAGACACGGTGAGCGGCGAGGAGAAACACGCCCGCCTCGCCCGCCTGCAGGCCGCGATCAACGACAACGCGCGCAGGATCAGCGCCGCGATGATCGGCAGCACCCAAACGGTACTGGTCGAAGGCCCGTCGAAGAAGGATCCCAACGAACTCACCGGCCGCACCGAGAACATGCGCTTCGTGAATTTCCCGAAACCGGCAGGCGCGAACCTGATCGGCCAGTTCGTCGATGTCGTGGTGACCGACGCGATGAGCAATTCGCTGCGTGGGCGGCTCATGGGCACTGTAGAGACCTGAGCCGTGACGCTGTCGCCTTCCGAAAACCGCTTCGTCAGCCGCGCGATGATCGGCTTCTGGTTCACAGGGTTATCGATCCTCGGCTACGTGCGCTTTTTCATGCGCGCATTTCGCGAAAACACCTTCAGCCCCGATCTTTCGGCATGGCTGTGGCTGGGCGGCGCCATCGCACTGAGCCTCGCAGGCCTGTACATCATCATCCGCGAAGCGCGGCGGAAGCCTTCGTCGCGGCATTGAAGCGCCACGGACGCGGGCGCATGTGAAGCCGAACTTCACACAGCCGCCACGCTCCGCCCTCCACTGCCGCCGAGACTGCACCGGTCCTCACCGCCGGAGTTCCCATGGCCACAGTTCCCGAACGCGATTACGACCTGGTGGTCGTGGGCGCCAGTTTCGCCGGCGCGGCCTGCGCCATCGCCGCGGCGCAATACGGTCTGCGCGTGTGCGTGCTGGAGCGCAAGCGCGATCCCGGCCTGAAGCTCCACACCACCGGCATCATCGTGAAGGAAGCCGCCGAGCGCACGTGGCTGAACCGGGTGCCGGCGCATCTGGTGCGCAAGGTCGATCGCGTGCGCCTGTACGCACCGAACCTGCGCAACGTCGCGCTGCAGGTGCCGGATTACTACTTCCTCACCACCGACACGCCGAACCTGATGCGCTGGCTGGCCGACGAGATGCGCGACCAGGGCGTCGATCTGCGTCTGGCACAGCCGTTCACGCAGGCGTCGCGCGCGACCTCGACGCAGCGCGGCCGCTGGCATCTGCCGGGGATCGGTCGCACCCATTGGCTGGTCGGCGCCGACGGCGCGAAATCGCGGGTCGCACAGCGTTTCGGCATGGGCGGCGTGCGCCACTTCCTGTACGGCATGGAATACGAATTCGCCGGGCTGGAACTGCGCGAACCGGATGCCCTGCACTGCTTCGTCAACAAAGCGCTGGCGCCCGGTTACATCGGCTGGGCGACCCAGAATCCGACCGGCGTGCAGTTCGGCCTGGCATTCCGGCATCGCCCCTCGCGCACCGGCACGCCCGACATCGACGCGCTGCGTGCGCTGGTCGGCCACCGCATCGGCATTCCCGACGACCTCACGCCCAGCGCGATCCGCGCCGGGCTGATTCCCTGCAGCGGCCCGGTGGCACCGCTCGCACGGCCGGGCGTGATCCTGACCGGCGACGCCGCCGGCATCGTCTCGCCGGTGACCGCTGGCGGCATCCATTCGGCCTGGCAGCACGGCTGGACGGTGGGCGAAGCCGTCGCCCGCCATCTGCGCGACGGCGGGCCGTCGCCGGAGCGCATCGCCGAACGCGCCGCGCCGCGCTATCGCATCAAGCGCGCGCTACGCTGGGCCTTCGATCACGCGCAGATGGACTGGCCGTTCGACCTGATGCTGGGCTCCGCGCCGATGCGCTGGGCGGCGGAGCGGGTGTATTTCCATCGCAGTTCCGGCGGAACGTCGTGAGTGGACGCGATCGCGACTTTCGAGCTTGTGACATTGATTGATAGGTCGTTGCCGTTCGTGATCGTCCTGTCGATTTCGGCTGCACCACTTCCACGTCACCGCGGTATGCGCGCGATCCTTGCAGTTCTGATCGCATGGATCGCATCCGTCATTTACGTCGGAGCTGTCTACAACCCGGCAGGCATCGCGGCCGGGCATGCGTTGGGCTGGGACTTCCCGGAAAACCGCTACGACAACAACACCATCGCATCGACGATCCTCGGCGGCTGGATTGAGCCGACGCTCTGCGTCATTCTTCTGGCGGTTAGTCGGCGTATTGACACCCGAATCCAAAAGCATCGCGACTGAAGTCGCTCCTACAACAGCGGCTACGAAAGCGTGAACGCATCTCCATCCAGCATCGCCGGGAAGCGTTCACGATGCGCGGCGAGTTCTTTCGCCTGCAGGGTGACGGTGACGACAACATCCTCGTCGCCGCATTCGCTGACCGGATGACCGAGGAAATCGATCACCGCGCTGTCGCCGGCATACTGCAGCTGATTGCCGTCGGTGCCGACGCGATTGAGGCCGGCGACGTAGCACAGGTTCTCGATGGCGCGGGCGCGCAGCAGGGTTTTCCACGGATAGGCGCGGGCCGACGGCCAGTTGGCGACGTACAGCAGCAGGTCGTAATCGAGATGGCCCGGACGCTCCACGTCGTAGCGGTTGCGCGAGAACACCGGGAAACGCAGGTCGTAGCAGACCAGCGGGCAGATCCGCCAACCGCGCCATTCGACGACGAGCCGGTCGCGGCCCGCGGCGTAGCGTTCGTGCTCGCGTCCGAAGCGGAACAGGTGGCGCTTGTCGTAGCTGTGCAGCTCGCCGTCGGGCGTGGCGAACAGCAGGCGATTGAAGACATCGTCGCCGACACGCAGTTGCACGCTGCCGCACACCGCGGCGTCCAGCGCGCGCGCCTGTTCGCGCAGCCACGCGACGGTCGGGCCGTCCATGGTTTCGGCCTGGGCGATGGCGTCGTTGGAGAAACCGCTGGTGAAGGTTTCCGGCAGCAGCACCAGATCGGTTTTCCCGCGCAGGCCGGCGATGAGCTCGCCGTAATACTCGCGATTGCCGGCGGGATCGTGCCAGCGGGTGCTGCCTTGGACGAGGGTGATGCGCAGATCGTTCATGGAAATCCGTCACTGTTGATCTTGAGGATGACCCGGTAGAGCGGACTGTAGAGCGGGCTTCAGCCCGCTGCCAATGACCCGAAGACCGCGTAGCGGGCTGAAGCCCGCTCTACAAAAGGCTGATCAGAGTTTCTGCAGCCGTTCGATCGCGGCGTCCAGGGTGGCGTCGTTCTTGGCGAAGCACAGCCGCGCCAGACGCTGGCCGACCGGCGGGGCGTCGTAGAACGGCGACAGCGGGATCGCGGTGACGCCCTTCTCGATGGTGAGCCAGCGGCAGAATTCGAGATCGTCGAGCCCGCTCACCGTGGAATAGTCCACCAGTTGGAAATAGCCGCCCGGCACCGGCAGCGGCACCAGCTTCGTGGTCAGCAGTTGGTCGCGGAAGCGGTCGCGCTTGGCCTGGTAGAATGCGCCGAGCTGCTCGTAGTGCTCGGGTTCGGCCTCGATCATCGCCGCGAACGCGTGCTGCGCCGGGTGGAAGGTGCAGAACACGTTGTACTGGTGCACTTTGCGGAATTCGGCGCTCAGCGCTGGCGGCGCGATGCAGTAGCCGACCTTCCAGCCGGTGCAGTGGTAGGTCTTGCCGAAGCTGGAGATCACGAAGGCGCGTTCGCGCAGTTCCGGATACTGCAGCGCGGACTCGTGACGCGCGCCGTCGAAGACGATGTGTTCGTAGACCTCGTCCGACAGCAGCCAGATGCCGGTGTCGCGCAGGAGGTCGGCGACGATGGCCATGTCGCCCGCGCCCAGCATCGCGCCGGACGGATTGTGCGGGCTGTTGATCATCAGCATCCGCGTCTTCGGGCCGATCGCGTCGCGCACGCGCTGCCAGTCGGGCGCGAAGGTCTGTGGGTCGAGCGGAATATGCACGGCGCGCGCGCCGGCCAGTTCGATCGCCGGTTCGTAGCAGTCGTAACAAGGATCGAGAACGATGACCTCCTCGCCCGCGCGCACCACCGCGTGGATGGCGTTGAAGATCGCCTCGGTGGCGCCGCTGGTCACGGTGATCTCGCTGTCGGCATCGGGCGAGACGCCGTAGACGCGGGCGGTCTTGTCGGCGATCGCGCGGCGCAGCGCAGGAATGCCAGTCATCATCGAATACTGGTTGTGGCCAGCGCGCATGGCCTTGTCGAGCTCGTCGACCAGCCGCGCCGGCACCGGGAAATCGGGGAAGCCCTGTCCGAGATTGATCGCGCCGTGCTCGGCGGCGAGCTGCGACATCACGGTGAAGATGGTGGTGCCCACCCTGGGCAGCTTGGTCTGCGGCATGTCGAGTCCGTTGATGGAGTTTGAGACGGAAAATTTCGAGGAGAAAACCCGAAACGGAATGCGAGTCGGAATTACTGGCAGAAATACCCGGCGACGCGGTCGCTAGCACATCCGCATCGACAGGCGCCAGAGTTTACGGGGCGGCGCGTCTGGGTTAAACCTTGTCGGATGCAATCGTCTCTTCTATGCGCCGGCGAGGCCCGAATCGCCGAACTGGTGACCGCCTATCTGGCCGCGGAGTATCGCTGGGAACAGGACGGCGAGTGGCTGAACCTGCGCATCGGCGACGATGCGCCCGAACTGCGGCAGCGTTATCCGCATGCGCGGCACTTCGGACTGCTGTCGGCATGGGATCCCTGTTCCATCCAGCGCCCGGAGCCGGTCAACCGCAGCGCGGACGATGCGCTGCATGCGGCCCTGCAGGCCAGCGGCTGCAGCTTCAGGCCCGCGTTCTCCTCGGCCGCGAACCGTTCGTGGCGCGAACCTAGCTGGCTGGTGGTGGACATGCCGGTCGACCGGTTCGATGCGCTGTCGCGCAGCCATGGACAATTGGCCACGCTGTACTGGCCGGCACACAGCGTTGTGCGGATGCGCGTGGATGCGCGACAACCGCGCGCCCATCAGGGCCATACTGCCGTGGATTGGATGAAAGACTGAACGGAAGCTTGGCGTACCGCGGGAACTCGGCCGGAATCAGAGCCGAAGCTCGGATAGCGGCCCATTACCATCATCGCCCCCTCAACAGCCACGGTGAGCGCATTGGCGAACGATCCGGCCAACCCCGCCACGTCGGAAGGCCTTCCCGACTCCCATATCGCCGCGTTGCCTGCGGTGTTCATGGCTGCTGACTACAAATGGGAGCTGGACGGCGTGTGGTCGTCGATCCGCATCGGCGAGTCCGCTCCGGAACTCGAGGCCGCCTTCCCCGACGCCAGGCGTTTCGGGATGACCACGGCCGCCAACCCCGGGCAGATCATCCGTGCGGATGCCGACAACCGCAGCAGCGATCGGGCCCTCCAGCAGGCCCTGACGCGCCTGGGATGGACGCATCGCCCCGCCTTCGTGGCCGCGCACAGCCGCATCTGGAAGGCCTACAACTGGCTGGTGATCGATCCGGACGAGACGACCTTCGATACGCTGACCCGGGATTTCGGCCAGATCGGCAGTCTGCTGTGGCTGCGCGGCCAGCCGGTACGGCTGCGGATGCGGGCGCGGCGGCCGGAATCGGTGGCCGAACATGCCCATATCGACTGGGTCGGCGACAACAGCGGCAGCGACGATGCGTGGGCAAAGCCGCCGGCCAGCCCGTAAAATCGCCGCTTCCGGCTGGAACGCAGCCCCGATCCGGCCCCCGACCCGCCCGCGATGAGTGACCCCCACGTTTCAGCGCCGCCGCTGCTGGCAGCCCGCGGCCTCCGCTTCGCACGCAACGACGAGCCGGTGTTCGGCCCGCTCGATTTCGCGGTCGATGCCGGTGAAGCCCTGCTGATCCGCGGCGACAACGGCGCCGGCAAGACCACTCTGCTGCGGGTGCTGGCCGGGTTGCTGCAGCCTGAAGCCGGACGGATCGAGATCGACGGCCACGGCACCGACGCCCCGGCGAGGACCCGGGCCCTCGCCTATCTGGGTCATCTGCCGGCGCTGAAGGCCGATCTGGGCGCGCTGGAGAACCTCGAATTCCTGTGTGGCCTGCAGGGCCGCCGCCGGGGCCAGTCATCCGATGCGGCGATGCGGATCGTCGGCCTGGACGGTCACCAGGACGCCCTCGCCCGCCAGCTCTCGGCCGGGCAGAAGAAACGGCTGTCGCTGGCGCGGATCTGGCTGTCGCCCGCGCCGGTCTGGCTGCTGGACGAGCCCTACGCCAATCTCGACCTGGACGGCATCGAACTGGTCAATCGCATGGTCCAGGCGCATCTGCGCGAGGGCGGCGCCGCGCTGGTCACGACCCACGGCGCCTACGCCGCGCCGCCGGTCCGCACCTGCGAACTCGTTCTGGAGCGGCCCGCATGACCGCGCCGCTGCCGCAGCATTCGCCGCGGATGCGCGTCGCCGGCAACGCGCCGTCGCTGTGGCAGGCCGCCCGGGCCCTGCTCGCCCGCGACCTGCGCCTGGTCTGGCGCCGTCGCGGCGACGCCCTGCAGCCGGCCTTGTTCGCTCTCATCGTGGTGGTGTTGTTCGCGCTGGCGCTGGGCAACGATCCCACGCTGCAGGCCCGGGTCGCCGCCGGCGTGCTGTGGGTCGCGGCGCTGCTTGCCGGGCTGTTGGCGCTGGACACCCTGTTCCGCGGCGACGCCGAGGACGGCTCGCTGGAACAATGGATGCTGGCGCCGGTGCCGCTGGCCTGGCTGGTGGCGGTACGCACCTTCATGCACTGGGCAACCACCGCGTGGCCGCTACTGCTGGCGACGCCCTTCCTGGCCGAACTCATGCATCTGCCGCGGGCGCAGTTGCCGGTGCTGATGGCCGGGCTGGCGCTGGGCACGCCGCTGCTGAGCCTGATCGGCGCGGTGGTGGCGGCGTTGACCGTGGGCATGCGCCGCTCCGGTATCCTAGTCGGGCTGCTCGCGCTGCCGCTGTACGTGCCGGTGCTGGTCTTCGGCGCCGGCAGCGTCGCCGCCAGCGCGCAGGGCCTGGACCCGGTCGGTGCGCTGCTGCTGTTGGCCGCTGGCCTGATCGTGGCGATGGTGCTGGCGCCATTGACCGCGGCGGCGGCGATCCGCATCGCGGTCAATTGATATGCAGCGGTCAATGGATGATGCAGCCGTCGATTGATGCATGCCGTCAATTGATACATATCAATGATGCCCCTTTGAAATCACGGACGATTGCCACACCTCGTCCCAAGCACTTCCGCCAACGCATCACCGAGCCCCGCCTCCACCCATGAATCCCGTCCTCCGCTGGTTCCACCAACTCGGCTCTCCGCCGTACTTCGACCGCTTCGCCGCGCGTTGGGCGCCGTGGAGCTTCGGTCTTGGGCTGCTGGTGATGCTGTGGGCCGGGTGGCAGGGCCTGTTCGTGGTGCCGGCCGATTACCAGCAGGGCGACAGCTTCCGGATCCTCTACATCCACGTGCCGTCGGCGTGGATGAGCATGTTCGTGTTCGCGCTGATGGCCTTCTACGCGGCGATCGCGCTGATCTGGCGGATCAAGCTCTGCGAGATCCTGGCGATGGCCTGCGCGCCCATCGGCGCCGCGTTCACGGTCATCACCCTCGCCACCGGTTCGATCTGGGGCAAGCCGATGTGGGGCACCTGGTGGGAATGGGATCCGCGGCTGACCAGCGAACTGCTGCTGCTGTTCCTGTACCTGGGCGTGATCGGGCTGTACCAGGCCATCGACGACCGCCGCAACGCCGCGCGCGCCGCCGGGCTGCTGGCGATCGTCGGCGTCGCCCTGCTGCCGGTGATCCGCTATTCGGTGGAATGGTGGAACTCGCTGCACCAGGGCCAGACCATCCGCGTGTTCGGCGAATCGAGCATGGACCCGAGCATGCTGCCGCCGCTGATCGGCATGGTGATCGGCACCAAACTGTGGTTCATCGGTTCGCTGCTGCTGCGCGCCCGCGCCGACAATCTGGAACGCGAAGCCGGCAAGGACTGGGTGCGCCAGCGCGCCGGCATCGACACCGCCACGGAGCGCACGCCATGAGCGACAGCGGAATGACCTACGCCGGCTACGTCGCCGCGGCTTATGCGGTCTTCGTCGTCGTGCTGATGTGGGATGCGATCGCGCCGCTGCTGCGCATCCGGCGTACGCTGCGCAACGTGTCGCTGCGCGCGAAACGCACCGCCGCCAGACAGGCGCCCATTTCCTCGGAGCTGCAACGATGAACCCCACCCGCAAACGCCGCCTCTGGCTGGTGCTGGCGCTGCTGGTCGCCGCCGCGGCCGCCACTTCGCTGGTGACGCTGGCGCTGCAGCGCAACGTCGCCTACCTCTATACACCCAGCGAGATCCTGTCCGGCGGTGCCGGCGCCAAGGTCGCGGCCGGCGATACGGTGTTCCGGCTGGGCGGCATGGTCTCGGCCAATTCCTTCCAGCGCGACGATGGTTCGATGGAGGCGCGCTTCAAGGTGACCGACGGCGACGCCGAAATGGCGGTGCGCTACACCGGCATCCTGCCCGACCTGTTCCGCGAGAAGCAGGCGGTCGTGGCCACCGGGCGCATGGACGGCAACGTATTCGTCGCCGAACAGGTGCTGGCCAAGCACGACGAAACCTATGTACCCAAGGAAGTGGCCGACAAGATGGGACTGGCGCACAAGAAGCACAACGTGGCCACTCCCGCCGACCCCGCCGCCACCCTGCCGCCGGAACGCTGACCGCGCATGCATCTGCTCCCCGAATTCGGCCAGATCGCATTGATCCTGGCGCTGTTGATCTCGCTGCTGCTGTCCACTCTGCCGCTGATCGGTGCGCAGCGCGGGCTGGCGCCGTGGATGGCGATCGCGCGGCCGGCGGCCTGGGCGCAGCTGGCGCTGGTCGGCGTGGCGTTCGCGATCCTGACCTGGGCCTTCGTGGTACAGGATTTCTCGGTGCGCTACGTCGCCACCAACTCCAATTCGCTGCTGCCGATGATGTACCGCTATTCGGCGGTGTGGGGCGCGCACGAAGGCTCGCTGCTGCTGTGGGCGCTGATCCTCGCGGCGTGGACCGCGGCGGTGGCGGCGTTCTCCAAATCGCTGCCGCAGCCCGTGGTCGCGCGGGTGCTCGGGGTGATGGGCATCGTCAGCCTCGGCTTCCTGGCGTTCCTGATCTTCACCAGCAACCCGTTCGAGCGCGTCCTGCCGGCCGCCGCCGAAGGCCGCGACCTCAACCCGCTGCTGCAGGATTTCGGCCTGATCGTGCATCCGCCGATGCTGTACATGGGCTACGTCGGCTTCGCGGTGCCGTTCGCGTTCGCGATCGCCGCGCTGCTGGACCGCAACGCCTCGCGGCCCGAAGAAGTGGCGCGCTGGCTGCGCTGGACGCGGCCGTGGACCAATGTCGCCTGGGGCTGCCTGACCATCGGCATCGCGCTGGGCAGTTGGTGGGCGTACTACGAACTGGGCTGGGGCGGCTGGTGGTTCTGGGATCCGGTCGAAAACGCCAGCTTCATGCCGTGGCTGGCCGGCGCCGCGCTGCTGCACTCGCAGGCGATCACCGAAAAGCGCGGCAGCTTCCGCAGCTGGACGCTGCTGCTGGCGATCGCGGTGTTCTCGCTGTCGCTGCTCGGCACCTTCCTCGTGCGCTCGGGTGTGCTGACCAGCGTGCATGCGTTCGCGTCCGATCCCGGCCGCGGGCTGTTCATCCTGATCTTCCTGGGTCTGGTGGTGGGTGCATCGCTGCTGCTGTACGCCCTGCGCGCGCCCGACGTGGACGGCGGCAAGCCCTTCACCGGTGCATCGCGCGAAGCGCTGCTGCTGATGAACAACGTGTTTCTCACCGCCGCCTGCGCGATGGTGCTGATCGGAACCCTCTACCCGCTGCTGGCCGACGCGCTGGAATTGGGCAAGATCTCGGTCGGGCCGCCGTATTTCTCGCTGCTGTTCATCGTGCTGATGGCGCCGATCGTGCTGCTGCTGCCGCTGGGTCCGCTGATCCGCTGGCAGCGCGACGAGTACGCGCGCCCGCTGCGCATGCTGCTGCCGTGGGCCGCGCTGGCGCTGGTGGCCGGCGGCATCGCCTACTTCCAGGCGCCCAACGGCCCGTGGAAGACCGCGGCCGGCGTCGCCGGTGCGGTCTGGATCGCACTGGGCACCGCGCGCTTCGTCTGGCAGCGCGTGCGCACGCATCGCAGCGCGCTGACCGCCGAGATGTGCGGCATGGTGCTGGCGCACGGCGGCCTCGCGGTGTTCCTGATCGGCGCACTGCTGGTGGAAGCGCAACTGCAGCATCGCGAGATCGCGATGAAGCCGGGGCAGACGCTGACCCTCGGCCGCGACAGTTTCCGCTTCGACGGCGTGCAGCGTCTGCCGGGGCCGAACTACACCGCCAGCCGCGGCACCGTGGAAGTGTTCCGCGATGATCGCCGCGTGACCACCCTGCATCCCGAGAAGCGCGAATACGCCAGCGGCGGCCAGGTGATGACAGAAGCTGCGATCCGTCCGGGCGTGACCCGCGACGTGTTCGTGGCGCTGGGCGAACCGCTGGGCAACGACGCCTGGGCGGTGCGCGTGCACATCAAACCCTTCATCCGCTGGGTGTGGATCGGCGCTGCGCTGATGGCGCTGGGCGGATTCGTGACGGCACTGGATCGGCGGTTCCGCAAGGCCGCCATCGACGACGGTCATCCCGAACACGGCGCAGCCGTGGAGGGATCTGCCTCTGCTGTTACCGGCACGACAGCCGGTCCCTCGCCTGCGGCTCGGGATGACATCGCTTCGAGGGGTTCCTGATGTCCGCCAAACGCTGGCTGCCCTTAGCCGCCTTCCTGCTCATCGCCGCGCTGCTCGCCACCGGCGTCTGGCTGAGCCGTCGCGACAACCGCGAGGCGCTGCCGTCGCCGCTGATCGGCAAACCCGCGCCGGAGTTCGCGCTGCCGGTGCTGCACGAGCCGCAGCGCATCGTGACCTCGAAAGACCTGCGCGGCCAACCGTATCTGCTGAACGTCTGGGGCAGTTGGTGCCCGGAATGCCAGGTCGAGCATCCGGTGATCAGCCGTTTCGCCGCCACCAAGCGCGTGCGCGTGATCGGCTACAACTGGAAGGACGAGCCCGCCGACGCGCTGGCGTGGCTGGAACGCTTCAACAATCCCTACTGGCTGGTGCTGGCGGACATCGAAGGCGGGACCGCGATCGATTTCGGCATCTACGGCGCGCCGGAAACGTTTCTTGTCGACGCCGAGGGCATCGTGCGTTGGAAGCATGTGGGCGCGATGACCGACGCCATCGTCCGCGATGAGCTGCTGCCGGTGCTGGACGCGGCGGAGGGTGGAAAGCGGTGATCGGCTTCTCGAGCAACAAGAGCAAATCCCCCCTGCCCCCCTTTTCCAAAGGGGGGAACAGCACAGCTTTTTGCAGCGGGCGGGACAACGACGGCTTTCTCGACACCCCAACCGCGAAGGCCTTTGTGCATGAAGGTCTGCTCTGCTTGTCTTCCCCCTTTGAAAAAGGGGGACCGAGGGGGATTTGCCTTGCGCTTTTCCTGCTGTTGAGCTTGCTCGCAGCCCCCGCCTTCGCGCAGAAAGCCACCGACCCCGCGCCGCTGCAGTTCCGCGACAACACCGAGGAAACGCGCTTCCACGATCTGGTGTCCGAACTGCGCTGCGTGATGTGCCAGAACCAGTCGCTGGCCGATTCCAACGCCCAGATCGCGGTGGATCTGCGCCGCGAGGTATTGGATCTGATGCGCGAGGGCCGCAGCGACCCCGAAGTGCGCGACTTCCTGGTCGCGCGTTACGGCGAATTCGTGCTTTACCGTCCGCGCGTGAGCGGCACCACCTGGCTGCTGTGGTTCGGGCCGCTGCTGTTCGCGCTGGGCGGCGGCGCCGTGGTCTGGCGCCTGCTGCGCCGCGGCCGCAACGCACCGCCGCCGGGCGACGACGAGACCCAGGAGTGGTGATGTCCGGAGAACCCCTGTCATGACTTCGCCGATCTTCGCCCTGATCGCCGCCGCCGCGTCGCTGATCGCATTCGCGGTGGTCCTGCGGCCGCTGTGGCGCGCGAAGCCGCGCTCGGCCGCGATCATCATCGCCGGTCTGACCCTGTCCGCCGCCGGCCTGTATCAGCTGATCGGCAGCCCGATCGCGCTGGACGCCGCGATGGTCAAGCGCCCTGACTCCATCGAGGAAGCGCTGTCGCAGTTGGAACGCAGCCGCGACCGCTTCCCCGATCACGAAGGCTGGGTGATGCTCGCCACCGCCTACGCCCGCGTCGGCAAACCCGAGCAGGCGCGTGACGCGTGGGAAGAAGTGCTGAAGCGCGCGCCGGACGACGCCAATTTCCTCGCCGCTGCCGCGGAGGCGCGGGCGCAGGTGCATCCGCAGCGCCGCTTCGATGCGAAAGCCGTCGAATACCTGCGCCATGCGCTGAAGAGCACGCCAGAGCACCAGCGCGCGCGCTTCTTCCTCGGCATCGCGCTGCGCCAGCAGAACAAACCCGCGGAAGCTGCGGCCACTTGGGAACCGCTGCTCGCGACCGTCGACGCCGCAAACGCGGACACGCTGCGCGCCGAGATCGACGACGCGCGCGCGGCTGCAGGACTGCCGGCACTGCCCGCGCCCGTCACCGGCGCAGCGAACGCACCGGCCGGAAGCGGCCTGGTCGTTGAAGTCGCGCTCGATCCCGCCTTCGCCGCGCGCGTTCGCCTGCGCGGCGACGCCACCGTGTTCGTGATCGCACGCGCGCCGAACGGCCCGCCGATGCCGGTCGCGGTCGAGAAACACACCATCGCCGATCTACCGCTGAAGGTGACGCTGGACGATGCCGACGGCCCGATGCCCACGGCGAGGCTGTCCGCACTGAAAGACGTGGAAGTGATCGCCCGCATCTCGGAAAGCGGCAACGCCATGCGCCAGGACGGCGATCTCGAATCGAAGCCGGTGCGGGTGACGATGCCGACGGACAAGCCGGTGGAGCTGGTGCTGGGCGCGGAGTGAAGACAGGAGCGGCGCGTCCCACCCGCTTTCGGCGCCTCCCAGGACTCGCACGCTGGCTGCTTCTGCCCTGTGGCGCGGGTCTCGCGCTGCCGTTACTCAATCGCTTACTGCCGCCATCGGCGAACACGCTCGCATGGCTGATCGATCTCGCAGCGCACTGGCAACTGCTCTACGCACCGCTGTGGCTCGCGCTGTGTCTGCTGTGCGCGCTTCGTTCGGGACGCTGGCTGCTGCTGGCGCCGTTCGCGCTGCTGCCGCTGTGGAGCGCGAGCGCGCGTCTGCCTTACGACGACGGCATCGCACCGGAACTGATCGTCGTGGCGGCGAACGTGCATGCCGGCAATCGCGACCCTGCCCCGCTGGTCGCATGGCTGCGCGCGCAGCCGGCGGATGTCGTGGTGATCTCCGAACTCACGCCGGAATACACCGAAGCCCTGGAAAACCTGCTGGGCGACGACTACCGCTATCGCGAACTGCGTCCGCGACCGTCGCCGTTCGGCATCGGCATCCTGTCGCGGCTGCCGCTGCGCGATGCGGTGCTCATCGACGATACGGTCGGTGCGCAGACGCTCCTCGCGGACGTGGACATCGCCGGCCGGCAGGCGCGCATCGTCGCCGCGCATCCGATGCCGCCGCTCGCGCCCGAGTGGCACGACAAGCGCGACACCTTGCTGACATCCATCGCCAAACAGGCCGGCCCGCTGCCGCTCATCGTCGCCGGCGATCTCAACGCCACGCCGTGGTCGGCCGCGCTGATCGGCGCCGGGCGTCACGGGCTGCTGCGCACCACCGGCTTCGCGACCACCTGGCCAAGTTCGGGGCGGGGTGCGATCGGCATCCCCATCGATCACGTGCTCGCCAGCGGCCACTGGTGGCGCGGGATGTCCTCGCGCGGGCCGGACATCGGTTCCGACCACCTGCCGGTCCGGGTCGCGCTGCACTGGGCCGACGACCGGCAATGACCGCGCAATCCTATGGACTCGGAAAAGAACAGTCCATCGCGTACCCTCTCGTCCTGTCGCTCAGGACCGCTAGACTTCACGGATGACTGAATTCATACCTCCCGGCACCCGCTTTGCCGAGTTGCCCTCGCCCTTCCCGATGAAACGCGGCGGCGCCCTGCATGGCGCACGCATGGCCTACGAAACCTGGGGCACGCTCAGCCCCGCGGCCGACAACGTCGTCCTGATCCTCACCGGGCTATCGCCCGACGCGCACGCCGCCAGCAACGCCGGCAACCCCGAGCCGGGCTGGTGGGAAGCGATGCTGGGGCCGGGCAAGGCCATCGACAGCGACCGCTGGTTCGTGATCTGCGTCAATGCGCTGGGCAGTTGCAAGGGGTCGACCGGCCCCGCGTCGATAGAAACTGCCACCGGCACGCCCTACCGCCTGCGTTTTCCCGAACTGTCGATAGAAGACTGCGCCGATGCCGCGATGGGCGTGGTGCGCAGCCTCGGCATCGAACATCTGGCCTGCGTCATCGGCAACTCCATGGGCGGCATGGTCGCGCTGGCGCTGCTGCAGCGCTTCCCCGGCGTTGCCCACAGCCACATCAATATTTCCGGCGCAGCGCGCGCGCTGCCGTTCTCGATCGCGATCCGCTCGCTGCAGCGCGAAGCGATCCGCCTCGATCCGAACTGGAACAACGGCGACTACAGCGACGAGACCTACCCCGAAGCCGGCATGCGCATGGCGCGCAAACTCGGCGTGATCACCTATCGTTCGGCGCTGGAATGGGACGGCCGCTTCGGCCGCGTGCGCCTGGATTCGGACCGGCGCATGGGCGAGGACCCGTTCGGCCTGGAATTCGAGGTCGAAAGCTATCTCGAAGGTCACGCCCGCCGCTTCGTCCGCCGGTTCGACCCCAACTGCTACCTCTATCTCAGCCGGTCGATGGACTGGTTCGACGTGGGCGAATCCTGCCACGGCTCCTGCGAGGAAGGTCTGTCGAAGCTGCGCGTGGACCGCGCCCTCGCCATCGGCGTACATACCGACATCCTGTTCCCGATCCAGCAACAGCAGGACATCGCCGACGGCCTGCTCGCCGTCGGCGTCGACGCACGCTGCCTGGCGCTGGAATCGCCGCAGGGCCATGACGCGTTCCTCGTGGACATCGCGCGCTTCGACCCGGCGGTGCGCGGGTTCCTGGATTCGCTTTAGGGCGGGTCTTGTCCCGCCATCGCATCACGTCCGCTCATTCGCAACACCGCTTCAAACGGCCGTATCGGCGAACCAGCGCCATAGGGTGCACCGATGGCGCACCGGTCGGAATTCGCGCGCATTGGGAATGGTGCGCCACAGGCGCGCCCTATGAGAAATCACCGGCATGAGAAATCATCGGCGCGTGCGGATGAATCCATCGATCCATCGGCGCACGTGAGTAACGCCATCAATCCAGGCGCTTGCGGAACCGCGAGATCGCCAGGGTCATCATCACCGCGGTGAACGCCATCAGCGCCAGCACGTCGGGCCACAGTGTGTAGAGATCCGCGCCGCGCAGCATCACCCCGCGGATCAGACGCACGAAATGGGTCAGCGGCAATACTTCGGCGATCCACTGCGCGGCCACCGGCATGCCGTCGAACGGGAACATGAAGCCGGACAGCAGGATCGACGGCAGGAACAGGAAGAACGCCATCTGCATCGCCTGGAACTGGGTCTGCGCCTTCGTCGAGACCAGCAGCCCCAGGGTCAGATTGGCGACGATCAACAGCATCGCCGCGCCGTACACATCCAGCAGGCTGCCGCGCACCGGCACGCTGAAGACGGTCATGCCCAGCGCCAGCACTACCGTGGTCTGCACCAGCCCCACGCCGATGTAGGGCAACACCTTGCCGATCATCAACTCGGCGCTGGACACCGGCGTAGTGATCAGCAGTTCGAGATTGCCGCGCTCGCGCTCGCGGACGATCGCCATCGCGGTGAACATCACCATCGTCATGGTCAGGATCACCCCGATCAGGCTGGGCACGATATTCACCGCCGCGCGCCGCTCCGGGTTGTACAGCGGCAGCACGCTGATGGATGTGGCGCGCAGTCCGCTGCCGCCGTCCAACGGCATCGCCGCGAGTTGTCGGGCAGTCGCCTGCACGGAGGTGTCGCTGCCGTCGACGATCACCTGCACCGCTTCGCGGCCGTCGAGCCGGCGGCGCTCGAAATCCTGCGGAATCACGATGCCGATCTTGATTTTCCCGCGATTGAGCAGCGCCTGCAGATCCTGCGGCGTGCGCGCGGGCGCGACCTGGCGGACGATGCCGGTGGCCAGCATGTCCTGCGCCAGCGCGCGCGAACCGGCGGTATCGGCCATGTCGGCGATCGCGGTGGGCAGATTGCGCACGTCGGGATTGATCGCGAAGCCGAACAGCATCAGCTGCAGGGTCGGAATGCCGACCATCATCCCCAGGGTCATGCGGTCGCGGCGCATCTGCCGCAGTTCCTTGAGCATCACCGCGAAGATCTGCGCGAATTTCATGCCGTCCTCGCCGTGTCGTCGTGATGCGTGGCGGACACGAAGACGTCTTCGAGATTCGGCTCGATCGCCGACACCTCCGCATCGACGCCGACTTCGAGCAACGCCGCCTGCAACTGCGCGGCATCGCCGCTGGCGACCGTCAACACCCGCAGTTCGTTGCCGATCTGCGCCACGCTCAGCACACCCGGCGTCGCATGCAGCGCCGCCTGCGCCCTGCGCGGCTCCGGCGCGCGAACGCCCAGCGTGCGGCCCGCGAGTGCGCGAGTGAGATCGGCGGGCGTGCCGTCGGCGACCAGCCGGCCGCTGTCGAGGATCGCGATGCGGTGACAGCGTTCGGCCTCGTCCATGTAGTGCGTGGAGACGAGAATGGTGGTGCCGGCATCGGCGAGGTCGAAGAGTTTTTCCCAGAAATCGCGGCGCGATTCCGGATCGACCGCGCTGGTCGGCTCGTCCAGGAACAACAGTTCCGGTTTGTGGACGATGGCCCCGGCCAGCGCCAGGCGCTGCTTCTGCCCGCCGCTCATCGTGCCGGCGAGCTGTTTCTGGCGATCGACAAAATCGTAGGCTTCCAGCAGCTCATCAATGCGCGCCCTGCGCGGTGCGCGCGCCAGCCCCTGCACCGACGCAAGGAAATCCAGGTTCTCGCGCACCGTCAGATCTTCGTACAGCGCGAACTTCTGGGTCATGTAGCCGATCCGCCGACGCAGCGCTTCGGCCTGCCGCGGAATCTCGAAGCCGAGCACTTCGATCTCGCCCGCGCTCGGCGTGAGCAGCCCGCACAGCATGCGGATGGTGGTGGACTTGCCCGAACCGTTCGGACCGAGGAAACCGTAGACGTTCGCGCGCGGCACGCTCAGATCGACGCCGTCAACGGCCTTCAACGCGCCGAAGTGTTTGCTCAGGCCGCGCGCGCGGATGGCGAGATCGGTGCTCATCCTGCGGTCACTTCGCTACGAGCTCGACGCGTACCGGCAATCCCGCAGGCAGGTCCGCGCCGCCTTCGATCGCTATCTCGGCGAGATAGCTCAGCCGCGCCGCGTCCTTGCCGCTCAGCGCGTAGTACGGCGTGAAACTGGGTTCGCTGCGGATCGCGCGCACGCGGCCGGACAGCGCCGCGTCGCGGCCGTCGACATGCACCGTCGCGCGATCGCCGATCTTCACGTTCGCGCGCATCGGTTCGGGCACGTAGACGCGCGCATACGGCGCGTCGCCGACCAGCAGGATCGCCAGCGAGGCGCCCACCGGCGCCTGATCGCCGAGCTTGTACGGCAGGCTGTCGACGCGACCGTCGCGCGGCGCCACGATCTTCAATTTGTCGAGCGCGACGGTCTGCGCCGCAACCTGCGCATCGGCCGCGCGCACCGCGGCCGACGCCTGCGCGATGCGCTCCTTGCGCGTGCCGTGCTGCAGTTCGTCCAGCAGCGCCTGCGCGGCGCGCACCTGGGCATCGGCGCTGTCGGTGGCGGCTTTCGCACGATCGACTTCGACCGCGGCGATGAGCTTGCGCTGGCCCAGCGGCTGAACGCGGGCGAAGTAGGCGCGTGCGTCGCGGGCCTGCGCCTGCGCGCCGACGAGCTGCGCCCGCGCCTGCGCGATCTGCTCGTCGCGGCTGCCCGCTTCCAGTTCCGCCAGCGATTCGCGCTGCTGCTGCGCCTGCGCCAGCGCGACGTCGGTCTGCGCCGCGATGCGCGTGCGTTCCAGCGTCAACAGCGTCGCACCCGCCTTCACCGTGTCGCCCTCGCGCACATCGACCGAAACGATGCGTTCGGCCGACGGCGCCGGCAGGCTGATGCGGTCGTATTCCAGCGTGCCCAGCACCTGCGGGGCGTCTTCTGCGCAGCCGGCAAGCGCAGCCGCCATCAATACGATCGAAATTCCGACGAACCTAGACATCGCGCAACTCCAGACCATGTTCGAGCAGGGCCAGCACGTGGTTGCAGAGCGCATCGGCATCCACATCGCCGGCATCGAAGATTCCGCGCCAGATCGGCGCACTGGCGGCCATGAACATCGTCTGCCCGACCAGCGACACCACCAGCAGCCGCGGATCGAGCCGGGGATTCAACCGGCCCTGCGCCTGCATCTGCACGAAGCGTTCGGCGAGCGCGCGCGGCAGCATCGGGCCGACGCGTTGCTGCATCAGTTCGCGCAGGCCGCCGCCTTCGTGCAGCACTTCCCGCACCCACAGCTGCGGCAGCCATGGATGCGCCAGCGCGGTGGTCAGCACCGCCCGCACGAAACCGCGGATCAGCGCGCGCGGGTCGTCGCCGGCCTGCAGCAGCGGGCCGCGGAGACCCTGCATCACCGGCATCAGGCGTTCTTCGATCACCGCCTCCAGCAGCGCCTCCTTGGCGCCGAAGTAGTAGTGCAGGAGCGCGGGGGTGACGCCGGCCTCGGTGGCGATCTGGCGCAACGAACTGCCGGCGATGCCATGACGGGCGAAACACGCGACCGTCGCGTCGAGGAGGCGTTCGCGCAGATCGGCGCCCTCGCCGACCGGGCGGCCGGGGGTGCGGCCGCGCCGTTTGGCTGCGGGCCGCGAAGCCCGTGGGGCGGATGTGATCGGAGGGGGCGTCGAAGCCATGTCCTGAATTTAATTGATCAGTTAATTAATGTCGATGGGCCGACCCGGTAGCCCCGCCCGGCGTCGCGGGGTACCCTTTGCCCCATGCAGAAACAAGCCCTCCGCCCGTACAGCCGGGATTTCGCACTGGATCCCGCCGACCCCGAACGCCTGGCCAACCTCGCCGGTCCCTTCGACGCCCACCTGCGCCAGATCGAACTACGGCGCGGCGTCGAGATCGCCAACCGCGGCAACGTCTTCCGGGTCAGCGGCGACGACGAGGCCACGGTCGCCGACGCCGAGACACTCCTGCGCGCCCTTTACCTTGAAGCCGGCGAGACCGTCTTCGACGCCCAGGCGATCCACCTGCGCCTCGGCAACGACGATGCGCCGCCCGCCCCCGTCGTCGGCTACCAGGCGCAGGAAGTCGCGGTGAAGGTCAAACGCGGCACCGTCCGCGGCCGCGGCGCGAACCAGCAGAAATACCTGCACCTCATCGCCACCCACGACATCAACTTCGGTATCGGCCCGGCCGGCACTGGCAAGACCTTCCTGGCCGTGGCCATGGCGGTCGAGGCGCTGAACACCGCGCGCATCCAGCGCATCATCCTGGTCCGGCCGGCGGTGGAAGCCGGCGAGAAACTCGGCTTCCTCCCGGGCGACCTGTCTCAGAAGGTCGACCCGTACCTGCGACCGCTGTACGACGCGCTGTACGAAATGCTGGGCGTTGAGAAGGTCGCGAAGCTGCTGGAAAAGAACGTCATCGAGATCGCGCCGCTGGCCTACATGCGCGGCCGCACGCTCAACGACGCCTTCGTGATCCTCGACGAAGCGCAGAACACCACCATCGAACAGATGAAGATGTTCCTCACCCGCCTGGGCTATGGCAGCACCGCGGTGGTCACCGGCGACCTCACCCAGATCGATCTGCCGAAACACGTCAAATCCGGCCTGCGCGACGCCATCGACGTATTGCGCGAAGTCGAAGGCGTGAGCTTCACCTTCTTCGAGGCCCGCGACGTGGTGCGCCATCCGCTGGTGGCGAAGATCGTTCGGGCATATGAGAAACAAAGCGCGCAAGCGGCGGAGAACAGCTGATGCCGGACCATCCTCGACTGTGCTGCATGCTTGCCGTCGCGATGGCGCTTGCCATCGTATACCCGCATGCGGAGGCGAAGGGACGCAAAGACAAGCAGCAGACGCAGCCATTCGTCGTCGAAACGAGAATTTCCGCGCCGAAGCGCGTCGGCGAATTCGTGCTTGAACAGAGCGGGTACGATCCCGCCGCGAAATATGCCGGCGCGAGTTTTCGCTACCTGCTGCCGCAATATCCCGAGATCCGATTCGACCTGTTCGTGTATCCGGCGGGCGACATGCCGGCAGATGCCGCATTGAAGGCTGGCATGAAGGCGCTCGTTGAATCCTTCGATGCCGGCGTGAAAATTAAGTACTACAACGATCTCGACATCGTCGGCACGGCCGCATTCGATATTGCGCCGACGAGCGATGCGCCAGAGCCGAAACAGGACGAGAATGCGCCCCCCGCCGAAGCCACGACCGAGGCCGATGCGAGACGCGCGGCCATTGCCGAAAATGTCCTTGGGCCGAAGCCGCTCGCAGGCAAACGTATCGACCTGCGCTACAGGCTCAACATGGAAGAAACCGGCGACATGATCCCGATGCGTTCGCGCGGCTATCTGTTCTACAAACAGCTGTACTTCTTCAAGGGCAGGATTTCGGTCGCGGAATCGCGAATGGATCAGGCCACCTACGAAACGCTGTCGGATCGCGCCATGCGCGAGTTGGTGCCGGAGGTTCGGGCGACGAATATCGGTGGCTGCGCCAAAACTGCCATAGGCATCAATTCCGACGACCTGGACAAAGACCAGGACGCCTTGGTAACGGAACTGCTTACCAGATTCGTCGCCAAAGCGAACCGCAACTGCCATGCAAACGTCGCAGATGCTCGAAAGGTCGAAAGCGCTTTCGACGACGAGAAAGCCGAAATCATCACCATCGAATACGACGCCAAGGATTGGGGCGATCCATGACCCAGGGCCCCGTTCGCCTCGATGTCGCCGTCGGCTACGCCGCGCCGCGCGCAGGCGTGCCCGCGGCGACCAGTTTCCGGCGCTGGGTCGCGACCGCGCTGGAAGGTCGCATCCGCGAGGCCGATCTGGCGATCCGTATCGTCGATGAAGACGAGGGCCGCGCGCTCAACCGCCATTATCGCGGCAAGGATTACGCCACCAACGTGCTGAGCTTCCCGGCCGACATCGCCGAAGGCGTGATCATGCCCAAGGATGTGGTGCTGCCGCTGATGGGCGATATCGTGCTGTGCGCGCCGGTGGTCGCCCGCGAGGCTACGGAACAGGGCAAACCGACGACGCATCACTACGCGCACCTCACCGTCCACGGCGTGCTGCACCTGCTGGGCATGGATCACGAGGACGAGCGCGAAGCGGAATGCATGGAGCAGTTGGAGCGCGAGATCCTCGCCGAACTCGGAATCGAGGATCCGTACCGCATCCGGGAGTGACCCCACACCTCGTAGAGCGGCCTTCAGGCCGCTGCTTTTTGTTGAGATCTCGATGCAGAGCAGCGGCCTGAAGACCGCTCTACAAATGCGAACAGGTGCGGCGCTTATTCCACCTGCGCGCGCACCGCTTCGCCGTAGCCGAGTTCGCGTACGCCGGCTTCGATCTTCTTCAGATCGCCGACCACTACCCACACCAGCTCATCAGCCTTCACCATCCTGCCCGCCTCCGCCAGCGCCGCCGGATCCAGCGCCTGCAGGTTCTGTGCGTAGTCGTAGTAATACGCCGGCGCGCGGCCGGTGTTGACGTGATCCACCGCTGCGGACACCAGCGCATCAAGGGTCTCGAAGCGCCCCGGCAAACGTGCCACCTGGCTGCGCATGATGCTGTCGTACTCCTCGCCCACCAGAGGCCGGGCGCCGGCGACGCCGCGGATTTCCTTCATCACTTCAACCATCGACTCGCGGGTGCGGTCGGTCTGCACCGGCGCCACCACCACGAAACTGCGCGGACCGCGCGCGCCGGACACGCTGCCGGACGTGCCGTACGACCAGTGCTTTTCCAGACGCAGATTGCGGTTGAGCCGCGACGTGGCCATGCCGCCGAAGTTGCGCATCACCGTTTCCAAAGCCAGATCGCCCGGCGTGGCGCCGGTCGGGCCGAGGTGCGCGGCGATGATCACCGACTGCGGCGCATCGGGTTTGTCGACCAGATAGACCTTGCCGCGTCCAGGCGAATTCGGCGCGCTCAGGGCTTTCGTGGGCGCCGCGGCGCCGCGCC
>CALRWS020000020.1:0-83209 GCA_943371935.1 Chitinophaga pinensis
AGGCCGCCGGCGGCGCGCACCATCTCCAGGTAGGCCACGCCCGGCAGGATGATGTCGCCCGGTTCTGCCTCGGTGCGGCCGGTGCGCACGATGTGGTCGCGCAGGTAGAACTCGCGGCCGGTGAAGCGCTTTTCGTAACGCTGCGCCGACAGTGTGGACACGTTGCGGTCCAGCAAGGGATGCAGCGCATCCTGGGTGCCATCGACGGCGCGTTCTTCCACCCAGTAGCGCTGGGTGAGGAAGGGCATCGTCGGGAACGGCATGCGTCGCGGCGGCGCCGCGCCCTGCGTCGCGGGAAACAGCGCGTCGCGATAACGCGCCCAGTCGATGTCCAGGAACGAGACCCATGCGCGCGCCAGCTGGCTCCAGCGCCGGCCTTGCACCATGGAACGGATCAGCGCGTCCTTCTCGCCGTCTTCCAGGATCGATTCCAGCTTCTCGTTGTGCTTGCGCACGCTGCCGCTGTGCAACTGCGGCGCGTTGCCGCCCTCGCGATACTGCGTCAGCAGCCCGGCGAGTTCGGCGACGCTGCCGGCCAGCACGGCGAGGCGCTCGTCCATCGCCTCGCGGCCCACCTGCGACGCATACGCCAGATGACGCAGGTCGATGTGGTGCGCGCCATCGCCGCGCAGGAACGCGAGGACGCGATCCACGTACAGGCCGAGGCGCTCTTCGCTGTCGGCCGACAGCACGAACAGCACCGGCACCTGCAATTTGTCCCTGGCCGCATCAGCGGGCGCCGTCGGCGCGCCGTACTGTTCGATCAGCAGATGCGCATTGGCGCCACCGGCGCCGAACGAGCTGATGCCGGCGCGGCGGTTGCGGCGAATCGAAGCATATTCCTCGCCTGCGGCTCGGGCGCGGATGCCGCCGTCCTGCGCCGGCACGCGCCAGTCCTCCTGCGCCTGCACCACCCGGAACGGGCTGCGCGCGAAGTCGATATTCGGATTGAGCGTGGTCGAGTGCAGCGACGGCGCGATGCTGCCGTGGCGCATCTGCAGCAGGATCTTGGTAAGGCCGGCGATGCCCGCGGCCGATTCCAGATGACCGATGTTGGATTTCAGCGAACCGATGCGGCAGCTCTGCGGAGCCAGCACGCCCGCGCCGCGCGCCTGGTCGAAGGCCTTGTTCAGGCCCGCGATCTCGATGGGATCGCCCAGCGAGGTGCCGGTGCCGTGGGCTTCGATGTAATCGATGGTGCTGGGATCCCAGCCGGCCTGACGCAGCGCCGCGCCGATCACGTTGGTCTGCGCGATCTGGTTGGGCACGGTGTAGCCGTTGGTCTTGCCGCCGTGATTCAGCGCTGAGGCCTTGATGACGCCATGGATGTGGTCGCCGTCCTCGACGGCCCGCGACAGCGGCTTGAGCAGCACCGCGCCCACGCCCTCGCCCGGCACGTAGCCATCGCCGCCCTCGCCGAAGGCGCGGCAGCGGCCGTCGCTGGACAGGTACTGCCCGACGGTCAGCAGATGGTATTTGGTCGGGTGCAGGATCAGGTTCACGCCGCCGGCGATGGCCATGTCGCAATCGCCGTTCTGGATCGCGCGGCACGACAGGTGGATCGCCGTGAGCGAGGACGAGCACATGGTGTCCAGCGCCAGGCTCGGGCCGCTGAGGTTCAACACGTACGACACGCGGTTGGCGATCGACGAGAACGGCGGGCACGGCCGCCCGTACTGCTTCTGCGCCTCGCTCACGTCCATCAATGCGTAGTTGCCCCACATCACGCCGACGAACACGCCGACCGAGCGGCCCTTGAGCGACTGGCGGGTGTAGCTGGCGTCCTCCACGCATTCCCACGCGATCTGCAGGAACAGGCGCTCCTGCGGGTCCAGCCCTTCGGCCTCGCGCGCGGAGATGTTGAAGAACCGCGCGTCGAACTGGTCGACGTCGTCGATGAAACCGCCCCACTTGCTGTAGACCGTGCCCTTGCGGTTGCGGTCCGGATGGAAGTGGGCACTGTGGTCCCAACGCGCCCGCGGGATCTCGGTGATGCAGTCGCGTCCCGAGGCGATGTTGCGCCAGAACCCGTCCAGGTCGCTGGCGCCTGGATAGCGGCCGCTCAGGCCGATGATCGCGATGTCCTCGCGGATGGACGGACCCACGGCGCGGCCGGCGAAACGCCCGCCCTGCGGACGCAGCCGCGAGGGCGCCGGCTGCGGCGCGCCTGCAGGCAGCGTTGCGGACACCGGTGCGGGCATCACTGCAGGCAACGCGGAAGCGGGCGCGACCGCGTCGGGCCGCAGGCGCAGCGCGGCGGCCCAGTCGGCGACCATCGCGAACGCGTAGGGACCGGCGGCGGACACATCCTCGTAGTCGCGCGCCAGCGCATGCAGCACGCGCTCGACGTTGATCGTGTCGAACGGCCACTGCGCGAGCGGCGTTGCGGTGTCGCAGGACGCGGCTTCCGTGCCCAGCACCGCGCGCAGGCGGGCGCCCAGCGCGTCGGCCGCGTCACCGCCGACAGGCTGCATCGGCGATGCGATCGATGCTGCGGTGCCCGGCAACGTCGCAGCGGCGGGCGCCAGCGCGCGCACCTCGTCGGGATGCTCGTCCACGAAATAGCCGGACACGCCTTCGATGTCCTGATACTCGAAGAAGAGCGTCTTCGGTACGCTGCCGAAGCTTCGCTCCAGGCGTTCGTTGAGCGCCACGATCATCACCGAATCGATGCCGTAGTTCTCCAGCGGCGCCTTCGGGTCGATCGCGGATTCGGGCAGCTTGGTGACCTCGCCGACCAGCGTCGCGAGGTGCGCAACCATGACCGCCTGCAGATCGATGTCGGCGCCGGCCGCCGTCCCTGCGGGCGCGGCGACGAACGCCGCCGGTGCCTGGACAGTGGCGGCGGGCGCGACAGCGATCGGAGCGACCGGTGCGGCGCCGGTAGCGGGCATGCGCGCGGCCAGCACGTCGGCATGACTCTCGACCAGGTATTCGGCGATGCCCGCCAGTTCCTGATGCTCGAAGAACAGCGTCTTCGGCACGTCGCCGTAGGTCCGCGACAGGTCGTCGTTGAGCGCGACGATCATCACCGAATCGATGCCGTAGTTTTCCAGCGACGCTTTCGGATCGATCTGATCCACAGGCAGTTTGGTGACCGTGGACAGCAGCTCGCACAGATAGGCGGTCGCGACAGACAGCAGGGCGTCGGCCGTGGGCGCACCGCTGGCGGCGGCCTGCACCGAAGGCGCGGGCGCCGCGCGTGCGGCCACGGCTGCGGCGGGCGCCGGCAGCGCGGCGCGCGTGCGGGCGCCGCGGGCGGCGAACGCAAGATGCGGCGCGGGCTGGATCGTCAACTGCTCGATCCGCACGCAGACGCGGCCCTGCGCGTCGCACAGCAGCAGATCGAAATGCGACTGGTCCGGCTGCGCGTCGGCCGGCAGTTGCGCCGAACGCCGCGCGTAGGCCAACGCCCGGTCGCCGAGCGGGCCGAGGATCTCGATCCGGTTCAGGCGCACCGGCACACGGATGTCGGCAGTCGCGAAACCGCCCACGCCAAGACTGGCGCGCACGGCGCCGTCCAGCAGCGCGGGATGCAGCACGAAGTCCTCCGCGCGCACGCCGGCGATCGGCGGTAGCCGCAGCGTGCCCAGCGCCTCGTCGGCGCCGTGATGCAGCGACTCGAAGACCTGGAAGCTCTCGCCGAAGACGAAGCCCATCGCGACGAAAGCCGCGCCGACGGTCGCGCTGTCCATCCGCGCGCAGCGCGCGACGATGGCGGCGAGGTCGATCCGCGCGCCGTCGTCGGGCGGCGCGGCGGCCTCCTCCAGCGTCATCGCACCGTGCGCGTACACCTTGCGCGCGCCATCGTCGGCCTCGGCGTAGATCTCGAAGGCCAGGGCATCGCGCTCGGGCAGCAGCCCGATGCGCACCGGCAGCGCGTCGTCGACCAGGATGGGCTTGAGCCAGTGCACGTCGTGCACATCGGCCACGCGACGGCCGGGGGCGGCCAGACGCGCGGCCTGTATCGCCAGTTCCAGATAGGCCACGCCGGGCAGGATGCGGTTATCGCCGAGGCGGTGATCGCGCAGGAAGAATTCGTCGGGACGGAAGGTCTTGCCGAAGGTCTGCTCGTCCAGCGTGGACAGGTTGGCGTCGATCAGCGGATGCAGCGCGGCCACGGATTCGGCGCGGGGCGGCAGGCTGACCCAGTAGCGCTGGCGCTGGAACGGATAGCCCGGCAGCGACACGCGACGACGACGGGTCGCGGCATGCAGTTGCGTCCAGCCGATGGTCGCGCCGTCGACCCAGGCGGCAGCGAGCGCGGCAAGGTCGCGGCGCGCGATCCATTCCGCCAGCCGCGGTGCGGCCTCGGCCACGCGCGCGGCGATGGCGGGATCGCGACGGGCGCCGTCGCGATGCCCGGTCCATGCGCCGGTGCCGGAGGTCGTACCGGTATCGGAGAAGGCGCGCAGCGCAGCGGTCAACGCGGCCCGGTCCGAGGCCACGAACGCGGCGCGGAATTCCATCGGCACACGTCCGATCTGCAGCGTGTAGGCGACATCCTGCAGGGACAGCGCGGGTTCGGCATCCAGGTGCCGCGCCAGGCGCGCGGCCATGGCGACCAGCGCGGTGTCGCGGCGCGCGGACAGCACGAACAGCATCGGCTGATGCGCATCGCCGTCGCGGCGCAGCGCCTCGGCATGCTCATCGACAACGTGCTCCTCGACGATGAGATGGCCGTTGCTGCCGCCGGCGCCGAACGAGCTGATGCCCGCCAGACGCGGCAGTTCCACGCGCACGCCGTCGCGCTCGATCGTCGGCCGGTCCCATGCGCCGATTTCGCGCTGCACCCGGAACGGGCTGTGCTCGAAATCGATGTAGGGATTGAGCACGTCCGAATGGATCGACGGCGCCAGCGTGCGGTGCCGCATCTGCAGCAACACCTTGGTGAGGCCGGCGATGCCTGCGGCCGCTTCCAGATGGCCGAGGTTGGACTTGGCCGAACCGATCGCGCAGTACTGGAATTCAGGCTGCGCGAAGGCCTTGGTCAGGCCCGCGATCTCGATCGGATCGCCCAGCGAGGTGCCCGTGCCGTGCGCCTCGACGTAGCTCAGGTGGCGTGCGTTCACGCCGGCGGTGGCCAGCGCCTCCTGGATCAGCGCCGCCTGGCGCTTGGGACTGGGCACCGTGAAGCCGGAGGTCTTGCCGCCGTGGTTGATCGATGTGCCGCGGATCACGCCGTAGATGTGGTCGCCGTCGGCGAGCGCTTTCGACAGCGGCTTGAGCAGCACCGCGCCCACGCCCTCGCCCGGCACGTAGCCGTCGCCGCCCTCGCCGAAGGCGCGGCAGCGGCCGTCGGAGGACAGGAAATGCATGTCCGACAGCAGGTTGTACTTGTTCGGATGCAGCGACAGGTTCACCGCGCCGGCGATGGCCGCGTCGATTTCGCCGCAGCGGATCGCATGGCAGGCGAGATGGATCGCGGTGATCGATGACGAGCACGCCGTGTCGATCGCGATGCTGGGCCCGGAGAAATTGAAATAGTGCGAAACGCGGTTGGCGACCGCCCAGTAGCACGAATGCGGCGTGGTCCAGGTGTCCTGCGGGCCGTCGACGCCATGCAGTTGGTAGTCGCCCCACATCACGCCGACGTACACGCCCACCGGGTTGTCGCGCACCGTCTGCGCCGCCACCAGCGTCTCCGGCGTATAACCGGCGTCCTCGATCGCGAGCGTGGCGATCTCCAGGAACAGACGCTCGTTCGGGTCGAGGTTCTCCGCTTCCTTCGGCGAGATATTGAAGAACATCGCATCGAAAAGATCCACGTCGCGCAGGAACCCGCCCCACTGGCTGTAGCTGTGCGCCTGCGCGGCCGCGCCGGGCTGGAAGCGGAACTTCGCCGCGATGTCCGGACGCGCCTGTGGGATCGCCTCCACGCAGTCGCGGCCCAGACGCAGGTTGTCCCAGAACGCCTCCAGCGATTCGGCCTGCGGATAGCGGCCGGCCAGGCCGACGATGGCGATGGTTTCGTCCACGCGCGCGCTGCCGGCATGCCCCTGGACCGACGCCGGCAGAACCGCATAAGCGGCGGCGCGTGCCGACAAGGCGTCCCGCGCTGCGGGCGCCTGGATCGTCTGCGCGCCGGCCGGTGCCGTGACGCCTGCAGCGGCGGCCGGATCGACGATGCGGCGGCAGTGCGCCGGATGGTGTTCGATGAAATACCCGACGAGATCGCCCAGATTCTGGTGCTCGAAGAACAGCGTCTTCGGCAGCGTCCCGAAGGTCTTTTCCATGTGCGCGATGAGATCGATCATCACCACCGAGTCGAAGCCGTACTCCTTGAAGGCGCGGTCTTCCTCGAACTCCGCCGGAATGCCCAGTTCCCCGGCGAACAGTTCGGACAGATGGCGCGCGATCGGCGCGCGCCACGCGGCCGTGTCCTCGCCATCGACGGTCGCGACCGGCGCCGCCACGGCCGCCAGCGCGCTCCCGGCGGCGACGCCCAGCACCTCGTGCACTTTCGCCGCGTCGCCGGGCATCACCACGATCTGCGCGCGCGGCTGCGCCAGCGCGTACTCCAGCACGTCGATGCCCTCGGCGGTCAGCAGCGGCACGATGCCGAAGCTACGGCGCAGCGCCTGCTCTTCCTTGTCGTTGAGGCGCATGCCGCCGTCTTTCCAGTACGGCCAGTTGATCGATACCGTCCTGCCAGTCGCCTCGCCCGCGACGCGGCGCGTTTCGCGCGCATGCGCGAACGCATCCTCGAAGGCATTGCCGAAGCCGTAATCACACTGCCCCACGTTGCCCAGCACGCCGGTGACCGAGGAGAACAGCACGAACAGGTCCAGCGGCTCGTCGCGGGTCTCGGTGTCCAGATGCCACGTGCCCAATGCCTTGGGCGCGACCACGCGCGCGAAGGCCTCGGGCGTCTTGCGCAGCAGGAAGTCGTCCTCGATCACGCCGGCCGAATGCAGCACGCCGTGCAGGCGCTGGCCGTCCGCGTAGATCGCGGCGACGGCACGACGTACGTCGTCGCGATCCGCGACATCGCACGCCAGATAGACGGCGCGGCCGCCGAGCGCGGCCAGTTCCGCCAGCACCGGACGCTGCGCGTCCGACGGCGCGGAGCGCCCGGTGAGATACACGGTCGCGGCGTAGCGCGCGCAGAGGTGGCGGGCGACGATCAGGCCCAGTGCGCCCATGCCGCCGGTGATCAGGTAGGCACCGCCCTCGCGGAACGCGGCGGGCGATGCATCGGCGACCGCCGGCAGCGCGGCCGAGGCGACCGGCGCGAACGTCCGCACTTCGCGCACACCGTCGAGATAGCGCACGTCGGTGGCCGTGTCGGTGGCGGCCAGCTCCTCGGCGAGGATCGCCGGCAGCGCCGCGTCGTCGGCCAGATCCAGTTGCACCACGCGCCCGGCGAAGCTCGGCTTCTCGATGCGCAGCGTCTTGTAGAAGCCGCTCAGGCCGACCGCATCCGGCGCAGCCCACGCACCGGTCGCGCGCGGCGCCAGATGCACGAAACGCGCGGTTTTTGGGCCGGAAAACAGCGCCTTGACCAGCGCGAACGCGCTGTGCGGACCGAACGCGACCCGCTGCGCGGGCGACAGGGCCGCATCCGACGGCGCGACCGCCACGATGCGGTCCAGCGGCACGCCCGCGGTCTTCCACGCCGCGATGGCGGCCTTGCAGTCGTCCAGCACGCCAGCGCGTACGCGCAGGGTGTCGCCAGCGGCGGCCGCGTCCGTGGCCACGTCGTCAGCGGTGATGGCGTCATCGGCGCACAGATGCAGTCGCGTCAGGCGCGTCGCGGCGAAGCGCGGCGCGGCAGAGAGTGCGCGGGTCAGGCGCTCGACATCGTCGGGCATGCCCACCAGCAGCAGCCCGGCCGGGGATTCGCTGGACAAGCTCACGCTGGCCGCGGGCAGCGGCTCGGCCATCCACAGCGGCGTGTACAGGCCATCGGCCACCGACGCCGGCGGCCGGCGAACCGTCGCCACCGTATCGACAGCGGCAGCGGCCTTCGCCGGCAGGTCGGCGATCTGCGGACGGATGCTGAGCCCGCGGAATGCCAGGCGAACCCGGCCGATGCCATCGGTCGCGCCGGGCTCGATGATGTCGATATCGACTTTCGGAATGGCGTCGGCGCTGGAGTGCCCGGCCGACGCGCGCACCCAGGCGTGCGCATCGGTGAGCGCTGCGGCCACGGAGGGCACCAGATCGCCGTGCACCTCCAGGCTGTCCAGCGCGAACGGCAGCGACGGCGCGTGCGGGCGCTCGCCACCGTCGGGCTCGATGCCGGCGACGAAGGCGACGGCCGCCTGCAGCGCCGCGTCGGCGATGCTCGGGTGCAGAACGAAATCGCCCTGCCCGGCCACCAGATGGCCCGGCAACGCGATGCGCGCCAGACATTGGCCAGCACCCACATGCAACTGCGAGAGCGCGCGATGCGCGGCCCCGTAATGCAGGCCCAGCGCGGCAAAACCGCGGTAGCAGGCATCGGCGGAGACTTCGCCCTGCGCGCAATCGCGTGCGATGGCGGCCACGTCCAGCAACGCAGGCGCGCTGCCTTCGAACAGTTCCACGCGGCCGCGGCAGAACACCAGCGCCGGCACCGTCGCATCGGCGCTGGCGATCTCGAACGCCAGCGTGCGCGCGGCACCCGCCACGGCGTCGGCCGTCAGGTCCAGGCGTACCGATACCGGGGCGCCGTCGACCTCCAGCGGGCGCATCCAGATCACGTCGCGGAAACGCAGCCCGCTGGCGCTGGCGACATCGATCTGGGCCGACAGCGCCTGCGCCACGGCGGCGCGCACCATTTCCAGGTACGCCACGCCCGGCAGCACCGGGCGATCCTTCACGACGTGGTCCGCGAGGAAGAATTCGCGCCCGTCGAACGTTGACTCGAACCGCTGGCGGCCGAACGTGGAGACGTTGCTGTGCAGCAACGGATGCAGGCGGGCCGCCGATGGCGTGGCTTCGGTGGCGATGGCATCGGGGATCCAGAACCGCTCGCGCGCGAACGGATAGGCCGGCAAGCCGACGTGGCGCGCCGGCTGGCCCGCGAACAACGGCGTCCAGTCCAGGTCGGCGCCCGCGCGGTAGCGTGCGGCCAGACGCGACAACAACGCGCGCCGGGCGGCCTTCTTCGCGGCGGGCCATTGCGCCAGCAGCGCCGCGCCATCCTCGTCGGCACCATCCACATCGGCGTCAGGTTCCAGCGCGTGCGGGACGGCGGCGTCGGCGAGCGTCGACTCCAGCGCGTCGATCAAGGCCGGCAGGCTGTCGACTACCCATGCCTGACGCATCGCGAGATGTTCGCGGCCGATCAGCAGGGTGCGTGCGATATCGGCCAGCGGCGTGCGGCCCTCGTCGGCGCGCAGCCAATCGCGCAGCTCGACCACGCGCCTGCGCAGCGCATCCGGAGTCTTCGCGGACAGCGCGATCAACGTCGCGGTGGGTGCAATCTTCCGCGCGCGCGCCGCGGCAGCGCGCGGCGGTTCTTCCAGCACGACATGCGCGTTGGTGCCGCCGAAGCCGAACGAACTGACGCCAGCGCGCAATGGCGTGTTTTCATCGAAGCGCGCCCATGGCCGGCTCTCGCCCAGCGCGTAGAACGGCGAGCCCTCGATGGCGATGCGCTCGTTGATCCGGGTGAAATTGTGGAACGGCGGCAGCGTGCGATGGCGGAACGCCAGCAGCACCTTGATCACGCCGGCGATGCCGGCCGCAGCCTCCAGGTGACCGATATTGGTCTTGACCGAGCTGAGCCCGCAGAAGGCGCTGCCGAGCGTGGTGCCCTGGCGCTGCGCGAGCGTGCCGAACGCATCGACCAGCCCCTCGAATTCGATGGGATCGCCCTTCGGCGTCCCGGTGCCGTGCAGTTCGACGAAACCCAGCGATTCGACCGGTACGCCGGCGCGTTCGTGCGCCGCGACGATGACCTCGGCCTGTGCGCGTGCGCTGGGATACGTCAACGTGTAGGTCTCGCCGCAGTGGTTCACGGCGCTGCCCTTGATGACACCGTGGATGGCGTCGCCGTCTGCGATCGCGCGCTCCAGCGGCTTCAGCAGCAGGAACGCCGCGCCTTCGCCGCGCACGTATCCGTCGGCGGTGTCGTCGAATGTCTTGCAGGTGCCCGTGGGCGAGAGCATGCCCATCTTCGAGAAGGAGATGTGGCGCGTCGGGGTGAGCAGCAGATTGACACCGCCGGCCAGCGCCAGCTCGCAGTCCCCGTATTGCAGCGCCTGGATCGCGCTGTGGATCGCGTTGAGCGAACTGGAGCACGCGGTGTCGATCGGAATGCTGGGACCGCGGAAATCGAAGAAATGCGATATCCGGTTCGCGACGACGGTGGTCGCGGTACCCGTGGAGTGGTGCGCCTCGATCGAGGCCTCGCCACGCTCCTGCAGTTCCTTGTAGTCGTGATTGAAGATGCCGACGATGACACCGACATTCCTGCCGCGCAGGCGCGACGGCGGCATGCCGGCGTCCTCCAGGCAGGACCACGCGAGCTCCAGCATGATTCGCTGCTGCGGATCCATGCTCTGCACGACTTTCGGCAACAGGCCGAAAAAACCATTGTCGAAGGTATCGACGCGATCGATGAAACCGCCCCATTTGCTGAGGCTCTTATTGGTTTCGACCTTGGGATCGCCCCAGTACGTGCGCCAGTCCCATCGGTCCGGCGGCACTTCGGAAATATCCGCCTTGCGCCCGATCAGATTGGACCAGAAAGCATCCGCATGATCCGCACCGGGAAAACGCAACGACATACCGACAATCGCGACATCCATATCGTATCCATACCTTGGAAAAACATGATGACAATCGCCATGATCGTCAGATCCAACCGTTCCTTCGAAGTTCCATACCCACAGGCGCGCACCATGCGTGCGATGAGATCGAACCGCGTTTCCGGAACACGCATCGTCGTGCAACCGATCCGTAGAATCGATACACATGCCCAACGCCGAAAGCTTTCCTGACAGGACAGATTCGGATTGGGATCTCGAAACACCCGCATGAACAACCTGCCCCCATTCTCGTTTTGCATATCGCTATACCCACGCGGGAGCAGATCCCTTTCGATTCGCGACCTGCCGATATCCAGTCCCACCAATTCCTTATCTTCATGGCCATTTCATTGGATGTCGAAGATGACATTCCGATGACCGCAGTAAGACCAGACGAACCGGAATCAGAAACAGAACTGCGCACCTGAAAGAACCGCGAAGCCTGCCGGCATGGCTCATCCCACACTCGTGCGCGCGATCTCTATGCAGATGTATGGGTGTTCTTCGGTCGACGCAGACAGCGTCACCAGTCACTCCGCCCAAGCCAGGGAACTTCCCGGCACCTCCGTGTGCGTCACGCGATTCGCGCGCCCCCTACTGCGTTCCTGCATTACAGCTCCTATACGTCCCTGTGCTGTTTTCGCTGGCATTCAAACCACTATCCAGAGTCTTCCATCTGAAGAACTATAGCCATGAATATCAGTGATTGCAAACCGGTTCATACACATTCGCGACGCTTTTCCAGACTGTCAATCCACTCATGTGAAACCGGAATTCTTCCGCAGTGATGATCACGACAGAGTAATCATTTGATTTACGTGGAAAAGCATCCTTCCGGTCGATATGCCTCACGCAGGCATGGAGCAGGCCAGCGATCGGGAGATCCTGGAACGCAAATATGGAATGTACACCGCTGTCATCGTATTCATAGGCGTCGCGAAGGATATGCCATGGAAACGATTTCCCGCTGGGGTATCCGATGTGTCGCGCAGCAGAGTCGATCGTCATGGATTTGACGGAATCACAATCGATTGGACATGCGCAATGCATATTCACGTGGCTCAGGATCAGCCACCGTCTTTGACTGCAATGTCCATTCCGACAACGTGCCGCGGATCCGGCGCCGCCGTATACGGTCAACTCGACGCTATTGACTCCGCCGATGTCGACGACTTCGCCGAAGTGCTGCTACCGATCCAGATGTTTCGATCACATCGCAAAAGATCTCGAACGCGCTGACGTGCAGGGTCTGTCTCAGCGGGTGAGACGGTCCACCTGTATCTACCCCGGCTCCACCGGAGCCGATCATGCACGCAGTGTCACCCTATCCCACTCCGATCGACCCGCCCGGAACCCGCGCGCTCGCTGCAACTGGCGGCGACTCACTGGCACTGAAGCTGCAGCACAAATATCCGGACCGGGTCACCGGCGCGTTCACGCTGCCCGCGCGCGAGGGCCGCTATGCGCCCTTTCCCGCCGATCTGCCGCCGGTGTTGGCCGAAGCGCTGCGCGCACGCGGGCTGAGCCGGCTCTACAGTCATCAGGCCGATGCGTGGGACGCGACGCAGCGCGGCGAGGATATCGTCGTAGTTACGCCCACGGCATCGGGCAAGACGCTCTGCTACACGCTGCCGGTGATCGCCGCGGCCATCGCCGATCGATCCAAAGCGCTGTACTTGTTCCCCACCAAAGCGCTGGCGCAGGATCAGGTCGCCGAACTGCTGGAACTCAACAAAGCGGGCAATCTCGGCCTGCGCGCCGCGACCTTCGATGGCGACACTCCCGGCGACCAGCGCCAGGCGATCCGACTCAACGGCGATATCGTCGTGACCAATCCCGACATGCTGCACCAGGGCATCCTGCCGCATCACACCAAATGGGCGCAGTTGTTCGAGAACCTGCGCTATATCGTCATCGACGAGATCCACACCTATCGCGGCGTGTTCGGTTCGCATCTGGCCAATCTGCTGCGGCGCTTGAAGCGCGTCTGCGCGTTCTACGGCGCCAACCCGCAGTTCATTCTCTGCTCGGCCACCATCGGCAATCCGAAGGAGCACGCCGAGGCGCTGATCGGGCGCGCGGTGACCGCGATCACCGAGTCCGGCGCGCCCACCGGCGAGAAGCACGTGCTGCTGTGGAATCCGCCGGTGACCAATCCCGATCTCGGCCTACGCGCTTCCGCGCGCTCGCAGAGCACGCGCATCGCGCGCATGGCGATCAAGGCCGGGCTGAAAACGCTGATCTTCGCGCAGTCGCGGACGATGGTCGAAGTGTTGACCAAATATCTGAAGGACGTCTTCGATCACGACCCGCGCAAACCGCCGCGCATCCGCGCGTATCGGGGCGGCTATCTGCCGACCGAGCGCCGCGATGCCGAACGCGCGATGCGCGCGGGGCGGATCGACGGCATCGTCACCACGTCGGCGCTGGAACTGGGCGTGGACATCGGCAGCCTTGATGTGGTCCTGCTCAACGGTTATCCCGGCACCATCGCCTCGACGTGGCAGCGCTTCGGCCGCGCCGGCCGCCGGCAACAGGCGTCGATCGGCGTGTTGATCGCCAGTTCCGATCCGCTGGATCAATACATCGTCCGTCATCCCGAGTTCTTCACCAGCGCGCCGCCCGAACACGCGCGGATCGCGCCCGATCAGCCGGTGATCCTGCTCGATCACATCCGCTGCGCCGCGTTCGAGCTGCCGTTCCGCGATGGCGATCATTTCGGCCCGGTCGAACCGCGCGCGTATCTTGATCTGCTGACCGAAGACGGCGTACTGCATGCCGAAGGCGCGGTGTGGGAGTGGATCGCCGACAGCTATCCGGCGAATGCGGTGAGCCTGCGCTCGGTCGCCGACGGCAATTTCGTGGTCGTGGACCGCACCGACGGCCGTCAGGTCATCATCGCCGAAGTCGATTACAGCGCCGCGCCGCTGACGCTGTACGAAGGCGCGATCCACATGATCCAGTCCACGCCGTATCAGGTCGAACGCCTGGACTGGGACGGCCGCAAAGCCTTCGTCACCCGCACGCACGTCGATTACTACACCGACGCGATCGACTACACCAAACTGAAGGTGCTGGAACAGTTCGACGGCGCGGTTGCGGGCACCGGCGCCAGTCATCACGGCGAAGTGCACGTGGTGCGCCGCGTGTCCGGCTACAAGAAGATCCGCTACTACACCCATGAGAACATCGGCTATGGCCCGGTGAACCTGCCCGACGCCGAATTGCATACCACCGCGGTGTGGTGGCAGCTGTCGCAGCCGGTGCTGGACAGCCTGTTCGCGTCGAAGCAGGACGCGCTGGACGGTTTTCTCGGCGCCGCGTATGCGCTGCACGTGATCGCGCGCATCGCGGTGATGGCCGACGGCGCCGATCTGCAGAAAGCGGTGGGCAGCGGCGATGGCGCGTGGTTCGCGGTCGCCGATGCGAAAGGTCGCGGGCAATTGCGACGCGGCGAAGGCGCGCCAGCGACACCCGAGGATCTGGCCGCGTTCACGCCGACGATCTATCTCTACGACAACTTCCCCGGCGGCGTGGGTCTGGCCGAGCCGCTGTGGACGCGGCAATCGGAACTCGTCGCCCGCGCGACCGGACTGATCGACGGCTGCGACTGCGCCAGCGGCTGCCCGGCCTGCGTCGGGCCCATTCTTGATATCGGCTCGACACTCAACATCGAAGGCGCTGCGCGCGACGCCACCGCGAAAGCGCATGCCCGGCGTGTGTTGATCGCACTGTCCGCCGCAGCGGAACACGCATGAGCATGCACGCGTGCTGCACCCTTCTCCCGCCGGGAGAAGAGCCTGCCCCGGACTCGATCCGGGGTGGCCCGAAGGGCCGGATGAGGGTGTATCAGTGACCATCGCCATCGAACGCATCCGTACCCTGCGCCAGCAAAGTGGGCAAAGCACACCCTCGCTCGCTCCGCATCCAACCGCAGCACCGCCCGCATCGCCAAGATCGGCAGCGCACACCGTCGAAGACCTCCGCCGTCTGCTGCGCGTGCGTGCGCCCACGCGAATTGCGTACGCTGCGCCCGATATCGATCGCACGCTGCCCGGCGACGAGATCGCGCCGGGCCTTCGGCTGATCGAGACCACGCTACCGTGCGATCCGGTGGCGCAGCAGTTGTGCGGTGCGTTCGACCGCCGCGAGGCGATGATCCCGACCGGCGACGTGCTGTTCTTCGACACCGAAACCACCGGCCTGGCCGGCGGTACCGGCACCCGCGCTTTCATGATCGGCACCGCACAGTGGCGCGGCGACGGCCTGCATATCCGTCAATGGCTGATGACCACGCTGTCCGCAGAACACGACCTGCTGGTCGCATTCGCGGACACCCTGCACGCCGACATCATGCTCGCCAGCTACAACGGCAAGAGCTACGACGCGCCGTTGCTGGCAACCCGATTCCGTCTGGCGCGCTTACGCAACCCGCTCGCGGGGCTGCAACACATCGATCTGCTCTACCCAACCCGCCGCAGCTACCGCGGCCGATGGGAGAACTGCCGGCTCGCCACCATCGAACGCCAGGTGCTGGGCGTCGTGCGCGAAGACGATCTGCCCGGCAGCGAAGCGCCGGCCGCGTGGCTCGGCTATCTGCGCGGCGGATCGGCGCGGAACCTGCGGCGCGTGGCGGACCACAACCGGCAGGATCTGGCGTCGTTGGCCGGGCTGCTGCCGCGGCTTGCGGATGCAGGTGGCGTCTGAGCGAGGGTTTCCCGCCATTGATCGCGTCTCCGGATGACGCGTTTCGATCCTTATCGATCCGGTACAGACAATTTTGAATCGACGGCCGTGCTTCTGTAGGAGGGGCTTCAGCCCCGAGCGGGCTCTTGATCGGGTTTTCGGCCTGGAGATCGGGCCTGAAGGCCCTCCTACGAAGGCTTGGCGATCGGGCCTGAAGGCCCTCCTACAAAAAGGTGCGGCGTTCAAACTTGGCTTGGACGGATCGATGGCTTGCGGGCTCGATATCGCAATGGCGGGCCAGGGCCCGCCCTACGCAGACATGCCGGCGGCGTTCCCCGACGCCCACGCCCACTGGAAGTTGTAGCCGCCGAGCCACCCGGTGACATCGACGACTTCGCCGATGAAGTACAGCCCGGGCACATGCTTCGATTGCATGGTCGAGGACGAGAGCTCATCGGTGTCGACGCCGCCCAGCGTCACTTCCGCGGTGCGATAGCCTTCGGTGCCGCTGGCGATCAGCGGCCAGCGTTGCAGCTGTCCGGCGATCGCGCGCAGTTCCGGATCGTTGAACTGTTTCATCGGACGGCTCTGGAACCAGACCTCGCACAAACGCTCCGCGAAGCGTTTCGGGAACAGTTCGCCCAGCACGGTGCGCAGTTCCGCCGCGGGTCGCTTCGCGCGCAATTGTTTGAGCGCATCGAAGGCATCGTCCTGCGGCAGCAGATCCAGATGCAGCGCGTCGCCGACGTTCCAGTACGACGAGATCTGCAGGATCGACGGGCCGCTGACGCCGCGGTGCGTGATCAGCATGAAATTGCTGAATTCGCGGCCGTTGCAGTGCGCGGTGACCGGCAGTGCGACGCCGCTGAGATCGGCAAGATGGTCCTGATGTTTACCGGTGAGCGTGAGCGGCACCAGTCCGGCGCGCGTCGATAGTACGGTGTGACCGAACTGGCGCGCGAGCTCGTAGCCGAAGCCGGTTGCGCCCATGCTCGGAATCGACAGACCGCCGGTCGCGATCACCAGCGACGGCGCGCGCAGCTCGCCCAGCGTGGTACGCACCCGGAAGCCATCGTCGGTGCGCTGCACGTTCTGCACGCTGCATCCGGTGTCGATGCGCACGCCGGCGTCGGCGCATTCATCCAGCAGCATCTTCACGATCTGCTTCGACGAGTCGTCGCAGAACAGCTGCCCCAGTTCCTTCTCGTGATAGGCAATGCCGTGACGCTCGACCATCTCGATGAAATGCTGCGGCGTGTAGCGCGCCAGCGCCGATTTGCAGAAATGCGGATTGGCGGAAATGAAGTTGGCCGCGGTAGTGCCGGTGTTGGTGAAATTGCAGCGGCCGCCGCCGGACATCAGGATCTTCTTGCCGCAGCGGTTCGCGTGCTCGATCACGCGGACGCGGCGCCCGCGCTGGCCCGCGACCCGCGCGCACATGAGGCCTGCGGCGCCGCCGCCGATGACGATCACATCGATCGAGCTTGCATCGGCCGGCGCGGATGCGGTCGGGGTTGGCGCCATCGGGAAGCATCCGGGTCGTCGTGCGGTCGGCCATTGTAGGCGGCGGTCAAACCTCGTCGACAGCGGGTTGACGGCGTGCGCTTGCGCCCGACCCCCGACCTCAACGAGCATTGCGGCTTCGCCCGCCCCGAATCGCCGAATGCTGCGCCTGACCGAACTCAAACTGCCGCTGGACCACCCCGAGGAGGCCTTGCGGGCGGCGATCGTGCAGCGTCTGGGCATCGACGACGGCGATATCGTGGGGTTCACGATCCACAAGCGCAGCTACGACGCGCGCAAGCGCAGCGCGATCCTGCTGATCTATACGGTCGATGTGGAACTGCGCGACACCGCCGCTGCGGCCGTGGCCGGACGCGGCATCGCCCACGTCGCACCCAGCCCGGACATGCGCTATCGCTTCGTGGCGCATGCGCCGGGCACATTGAAATCGCGGCCGGTGGTGATCGGTTTCGGTCCCTGCGGCCTGTTCGCGGCGCTGATCCTGGCGCAGATGGGCTTTCGCCCGATCGTGCTGGAGCGCGGCAAGGCGGTGCGCGAGCGCACCCGCGACACCTTCGGCCTGTGGCGCCAGGCGGTATTGGATCCCGAATCCAATGTGCAGTTCGGCGAAGGCGGCGCCGGCACGTTCTCCGACGGCAAGCTGTGGAGCCAGATCAAGGATCCGCACTACTACGGCCGCAAGGTGCTGGAGGAATTCGTGCTGGCCGGCGCGCCGGAGGAAATCCTCTATGTCAGCAAGCCACACATCGGCACGTTCCGACTGGTGAGCATGATCGAGAAAATGCGCGCGACCATCGAGTCGCTGGGCGGCGAAATCCGCTTCAGTGCGCGGGTCGAGGACGTGCGCATCGTCGACGGGCGGATGCAGGGACTGGTGCTGAAGGATGGCGAGGAACTGCCCTGTGAACACGTGGTGCTGGCGATCGGCCACAGCGCGCGCGACACCTTCGAGATGCTGCACGCACGCGGCGTCTACATCGAAGCCAAACCGTTCTCGATCGGCTTCCGCATCGAACACCCGCAGTCGATGATCGACAGCGCGCGCTTCGGCCCGTTCGCCGGGCATCCGCTGCTGGGCGCGGCGGACTATCGCCTCGTCCACCATGCCCGCAACGGGCGCGGCGTCTACAGCTTCTGCATGTGCCCCGGCGGCACCGTGGTCGCGGCCACCTCGGAGCCCGGCCAGGTCGTCACCAACGGCATGAGCCAGTATTCGCGCAACGAACGCAACGCCAACGCCGGCTTGGTCGTCGGCATCAGTCCGGCCGATTACCCGGGCGGCCCGCTCGCCGGTATCGCCTACCAGCGCCATTGGGAACGCCAGGCGTACGCGCTGGGTGGCGGCGACTACTGGGCGCCCGGCCAACTGGTCGGCGATTTCGTGCGCGGCCGGCCGTCGAAGGATTTCGGCGACGTGCAGCCCTCGTACACGCCCGGCGTGCGCCTGGGCGACCTGTCCACCGCCCTGCCCGACTACGCCATCGCCGCGATCCGCGAAGCCATCCCCGCGTTGGACCGCCAGCTCAAGGGCTTCGCGATGCACGACGCGGTGCTCACCGGCGTCGAGACGCGCACTTCATCGCCGATCCGCATCACCCGCGGCACGGATTATCAGAGCATCAACACCCGCGGCTTGTACCCGGCAGGCGAAGGCGCCAGCTATGCCGGCGGCATCTATTCCGCCGCGATCGACGGCATCGAAGTGGCGCAGGCGCTGGCGTTGGCGATGACGGCGGAATAGTCGCGAAAGGTTTCCGTGAACGTCGTGTGTCCTTACCGCTCGATCGTGCCTGTGTGCAGATAACCGCGGGCGGTCAGCAGTCGCCGGATCGCATCGGTCATTTCCCCTGGCGCACGATATTCCGGATGACTGCGGAAGACCGCGGCGGCATCGCCGAAGGCCTGCCATTGTGCGAATTCGAGTCTGGCCAGCACCTCGGACGGGAGTTGCATGCGCGATGCGGATTCATGCGCAGGCTCGCTCGCGGCCCGGGCACGCACGGCCGGCAGTTGCCGGTCGCAGCGGCAGGGGCGGTCGGCGTCGATCAGGCTGCAGGTGTTCTGCATGAAACCAGCCAGACGCGCGCGCGCGCGGGAGAGCCGCTTGCGGAATGCCGCAGCAGTGATGCCGACGACCTCACCGGCCTGTTCGGACGCCAGACCGAACACCACATCAAGCAGAAAGGCGAGGCGCTGTTCGCGATCCAACGCGAGCAGCATGCCTTGGGTACAGCCGATGGCCACACCTACGGCAGCGGCTTTGTCTTCCGGCGTCATCATGCCGCTGTCGAGCAAGTCGCTGTCCAGTTGGATCGCAATCTGCCCACGGCCGAAGGCGAGACCCTGCTGCAGTTTGTCCGAGATCGCGTCGAACGACACCTCTGGCGATTCGCGGCTGCGCGTGGCGGCGGTGAGCAGATGGTTGTACGCGATGCGGTAGACCCATGTGGAAAACGCGGCTTCATGTCGGAAGCCGGCAAGATGGGTGACCACTTTCAGCAGGATCTCCTGACTGGCGTCGCGCGCATCGTCCAGATTGGCCAGCATGCGCGCAGCAAGGTTGTAGACGCCAGGTTCGATGGCGCGCAGCAGCGCATCCATCGCCATCAGGTCGCCGTCGACCGCCTGCTGGACGCTGGACGTATCGATGTCGGGAATCTTCATCGCGGGGCCGCGCCGATCAGCATGCGCTCGGCATCGCGGTTGGTCTGCAGCGTGGACGGCATCAGGATCGGTGCATCGAACCACTCCACCCGCGGAGCGCTGCCGTACAACGTGCGCACCTTGCGCTGCCACGCGGCATTGAACCACTGCCTGGCGGCGGCCTCGTCGCGCCAGAGATACGCACTGCCGAACTGGCCATCCGCGGTAAGCAGCGCGTACCGGCGCAGCAGGCCGGGCACGCGACGTTCGATAGCCATTTCTGCGTCGAAGCCGCGCAGGATCTGTTCCCGCGACAGGGCCGCAGGATGCGGCATCGTCACCACGGTGACGACCGCGTCTTCGAACGAGGATGCGGCCGCGTCCGGATCGACACCCGTCGCGAGGTTGTCCATCACTCTGGGAGCATCGAACATGCGCACGTCCACCGCGACGCCGCGCTCGATCTTCACCCGGCGAAACCATGCAGGATTGAACCAAGCCTCGGCTGAGGCCCGATCCTGCCACAGATAAATGCCCCCGAATTCACCGCCGGAACGCGCGATCGAAAAGATCTTGTAGGTAAGGCCGGGTATGCGCTGGTACTGCGGGAGGGCCGCGCGCATTTTCCGTTCGATCAGCGCATCCGGGGCATACCAGGGTGATGGCACCTTGACGATGACGACTACAGCGCCGTCCGCCTTCGCCGGAGGGGGCGCGGCCTCGGCCGCCGCGACGGAAAAAGCAGCCGTCGCCAACACTGTGGCAAATGAAAGGGTGCGGATCGCGCTTCGCATCGGGTGTCTCCAGAACAGCGCGGCGGAATGCCGGCTCTACTGGGTTGGACAGGCGAGCGGGCCACGCTGTGACTTGATCGCTGTGAATTGATCCGCTTCACGCCACAACGACAACGGGCCACCTGGATGGGCGGCCCGTTGTCTGGGTCGATACTCGACCGCCTGCTGGAGCGGCCCGCGCTGCTACCTCTGGGATCAGCCGCCCTGTTGGGTCAGCGGCACCACGCGGATTTCGACGCGGCGGTTCACGGCACGGCCGGAATCGGTGTCGTTGCTGGCGACCGGATAGCGTTCGCCCATGCCGACCACTTCAAAGCGTTCGCGCATCAGGCCTTTACCGGAGAGATAGTTGGACACCGAGCCGGCGCGCTGTTCGGACAACCGCTGGTTGGCTTCGTCGCTGCCGACGTTGTCGGTGTGGCCGCTGATTTCGACGATGGTCTGGTTGTATTCGGCCATGGACGCGGCGACCTGGTCCAGCGCCGGATAGAACTGCGGCTTGAGGTTGGCCTTGCCGAAATCGAAGGTCACGCCATCGGGCAGATTGAGTTTGATGACATCGCCGTCGCGGGTGACTTCGATGCCGGTACCGGCGGTGCGGCGACGAAGGTCGGCTTCCTGACGGTCCTGGTAGACGCCGACGGCGCCACCGGCCACGGCACCGACGCCGGCACCGACCAGGGCACGCTGGCGACGTTCGGTGGCGTCGTCGCCGCTGAGCAGACCGGCCACCGCGCCGACGGCCGCGCCGATCAGGGCGCCGCGCTGGGTGCGGTTGGGGTCGTCGGGGGCATTGGTCTGCCCGGTGTAGGTGGCGCAGCTGCTGAGGAACAGGCTGGCGGCAATGGCGAGTGCGATCGGGGCGTGGGAAGACTTGTGCATCGGAGACTCCTGTTGATCGGCTTGGGCGCCGGTAAGCGGAGTCACCTTAGGCGCGGGAAGCTGAACAGCGGACTGTCTGGGCGATTTGCGCGGGGCGTCGTGCGGAATGCGGAATCGCCGTGGCGTCGTCTGAATGCCGAATGGCCATGGGGCCTTTCATAGGGTGCGCCTGTAGCGCACCGGTCTTGATGGGAGCTCGGAAGGAGAGGTGCGCCACAGGCGCACCCTGTGAAAGCAGTCGGCCGTCAGCGACATCGGTGCATCAACGGGACGGGCGGATCAGTCCAGCAACGCCTCGGCCGCGACCGAATCCAGTGGATCTTCCCAGCGCCCCATCAGCGTGAGGTAGAGCAGCTTCTCGAATTCGCCGCCGAAACGGCGGATCACTGCGTCGGGATCGGGCACGAGTTTGCCGTCGGCGATCAGGCCGAAGTGAACCTTGCCGTTGTAGCTGAGGATCGACAGGCCGATGCCGATGGTGCCGGTCTGCGGCACCCAGAACATCATTTCCTTGATCTTGCCGCCGGCCAGATACAGCGGCTGCTGGGGGCCGGGCACGTTGGTGGCGACCGCGGTGGCCTTGCGGCTGAAGAGTTCGAGCGCGATCTCCTGCACGGCCGCCGGCGCCATGCCCAGCGCAGCCAGAAGCCCATACGCAACGATGGCCTGCCGTGAACTCTTCAGCTGATTCATGCACTCGGCGACGTGCTCCAGCCGCCGGATCGGGTTGCAGATGCCGACCGGCAGGTCGAGGAACACCAGACCGAAATGGTTGCCGAGCTTGCGCGCGTGTTCCAGCGGGCGGAGGTTGACCGGCACGGTGGCGCGCAGGGTCATGCCCTGGACGTGTTCGCCGCGCTCGATCATGTAGTGGCGCAGCGCGCCGGCAGCGGTGGCCATCAGCACATCGTTGACCGTGCAACCGCAGGCGCGGCCCACGGCCTTGACCTCTTCCAGATCCAGCGGCGGCGCCCAGGCCACGCGCTTGCTCACGCCGAGCTTGCCGCGCAGCAGCGACGGCGGATCGTCCGGCAGCGCCAACGCGTGCACCAGTTCGCGGGCGATATCGCCACCCTCTTTCGCCAGCACACCGGCGAGGGTCGGGTCGCGATACATGTCCATGCCCTTTTCGAGCATTTTGGTGCCGAGCTTGGTGTAGCGCTCCACCGCGCCGACGCGGCGGGCGACCTTGGCGCCATCCTGCTTCAGCCAGGCTTTGCCCAGATCGGCACCCTTGCCGGGCTCGCGGGCGGTGTCGGTGAGCGACAGCAGCACCTGCACCAGGGCGATACCGTCGGCATAGCTGTGGTGGATGCGCGAAACCAGCGCCGAGCCACCGTGATATTTCTCGACCAGATGGAACTGCCACAGCGGTTTTGTCTTGTCGAGCGGGCTGGAGGCGAGCGCGCTGACGAAGCGCTCCAGCGCCTTCTGATCGGCGCGTCCCGGCAGCGCGGACAACCGCACGTGCCAGTCCAGGTCGAAGTCGTCGTCGGTCTGCCAAGCCATGCCGCCGGGGGTTTCGACCGGTTTCATGCGGAAACGCGAATAGTCGAGGAAGCGTTTCTCGATGACCTTCTTCAGGCGCGCCAGCGTGATCGGCTCGTCGAACATCAGCACGCCGGTGATCATCATCGGGTTGGTCGGCCGTTCCATCCGCAGCCATGCGGTATCGACGCGCGACATCGATTCGCGGCGCGGACGCTTCGATGCAGGCTTGGATGCAGCGGACTTCTGTTCTGCCATGGTGCTCTCCCCGGGTCGTCGCGAGTGAATCACGCGGGGCAGCCGGGGTCAACGCGAACGGCAATGGGCCCGAACGGCGCTCACTCGCCGTCGCCGCCGATCCTTCGATACGCATCCAATGCCGCGAGCCGCCCGCGGGCGAGATCGACGATGGGCTGTCGCGGGTAATCCGGCGCATAGCGCGCAAGCGTCAGCGGATCGGTCCACGGCGCGAAGCGCAGTTTCGGCGGCAGCTTCGCCAGTTCCGGCACCCAGCGCGCGATGTAGGCGCCGTCGGGGTCGAATTTCTCGGCCTGGGTCACCGGATTGAAGACGCGGAAATACGGGGCGGCGTCGGCGCCGGTGCCGCCGATCCACTGCCAGCCGAGGGTGTTGTTGGCGAGGTTAGCATCGACCAGGGTGTCCCAGAACCAGCGCGCGCCTTCGCGCCAGTGATAGCGCATGTGCTTGCACAGATAGCTGCCGACGATCATGCGCACGCGGTTGTGCATCCAGCCGGTCTGCCACAGCTCGCGCATGCCGGCATCGACGATCGGCACGCCGGTGTGGCCGTGACGCCAGGCGTCGCGCATGAACGGGCTGACCTTCGCCCACGGGAAATCCGCGAAACGCGGGTTGAGGTTCTGTTCGGTGGTGTGCGGGAAGTGATGCAGCAGATGGTGGGCGAACTCGCGCCAGCCCAGTTGCCGCAGGTAGCCGTCGATCTCTTCGGCCAGCCGCGGCGTGCGGAGCGACAGCAGCACCGTAGCGATGCGCCATGGCGCGATCTCGCCGAAATGCAGATGCGGCGACAGCCGCGAGGTACCAGCGTGGTCGGGGCGGTCGCGTTCGCTGCGGTAATCGCGCAGCGCGCCCTCGGCGAACACGTCCAGCTTGGCGCGCGCGCCTGCCTCGCCGGGCTGCCAGTGCTCCCAAAAACCAGTGTCCCAGCCCAATGCCGGCAGCAACTTCAGGGCATCCAGCGGCAATCCCTTCGGGCCGTCGTCGACCACGGGAAGCGTGGTGGGTGCGTCGTGGAGCATCGGCAGATGCAGGATCGCGCTGCCCGCGCGCCAGAACGGGGTGAAGACTTTGTACGGCCCGCCCTGCTTCGTCGCAACCTGCCAGGGTTCGAGCAACAGCGCGCCGTTGTGGCTCTCGGCGCGCAGTCCCTGATGCTTCAACGCGGATTTGATCGCGGTGTCGCGTTTCTCGATGGCCGGTTCGTAGCGGCGGTTCCAGAACACGGCTTCGGCATCGCAAGCGGCGGCGAGCGCCTGCAGGGTCTGCTGGGTCGGCGAATGGAAGATCCGCAGCCGTGAGCCGCGTTTGCGCAGATCGGCGTCCAGCGCCGCCAGCGAACGATGACGCCATGCCTCGGCGGCGGCACCCGGCGCCCATGCGCCCTCTTCTTCCGGTGCGTGGATATAGACCGGGATCGGCGCGTAACCGGCGTCCAGCGCGGCCTGCATCGCCGGATTGTCGGCCAGGCGCAGGTCGTTGCGGAACCAGACGATCGCGTTCGCCATCAACTCACCTTCACTGGGGGTCTTACGCCAAGGAAGCCGCCGTCCACGGCGATGACCTGCCCGCTGATCCATGCGGCACGCTGCGATATCAGGAACGCCGCGAGTCCGGCGGCATCGGCGGCCTCGCCGTGGCGTCCCAGCGGATACTGCGCGGAAACCGCCTTGCGCGCCAGTTCGCTGGACACGAACCGGGCGGTGGCCGGCGTTTCCATCAGACCGGGCGCGATCGCGTTCACGCGCAGACCCAGCGCCGAAAAATCCGCGGCCAGCGAACGGATCAGCGCTTCCACGCCGCCCTTGGCCATCGCGATGGCGGCGTGATTGCCCACGCCCACCCCGGCCGCGACCGAACTGAAGAACACCAGCGCACCGCCGCGCTTTTCCGCCTGCAGCGCCATCGTGTAGGCCTTGGCGACGAAGAAGGCGCTGTCGAGATTGGCCGACAGACAGTCGCGATATTGCTGCTCGCTGGTGCGGGCGATGGGCGCGATCAGCACCGCACCGGCGCAGTTCACCACCGCATCGGGCGCCGCCCCGAACGAGGCCTTCGCGGCATCGAACGCGGCGCGCGCACCGGCTTCGGTGGAGACATCGGCTTCGATAGCGAGATCGCCGTCGGCCGCCGCGATGCGGGTGCCGTCGCGGCCCACCAGCGCAAGCCGCCAGCCTTCGGCGCGCAGGATCTCGGCCAGTGCGGTGGCGACGCCGCCGGTGGCGCCGGTGATCAGACAAGTCTGGGTTGGATCATTCATGGCTGAAGCCTGCTCTGTGCGGGAAACAGAGGACTACGGTTCGCCTGCGGCAGAAGATGCAGTCTTCGCCAGCGTCGCGCGCAGCGCGGAGGCGCGTTCGCGGATTTCCTGGATGCGCTCGGGCGCCAACCGGTCGAGGTTGCGCCACTGCATGCCGGCGCGCGGGTGGTCGCGGAAGCGCGCGGCGTGGCGGTCGAGGAAATCCCAGTACAGCGTGGTGAACGGGCAGGCCTTCGGACCCAGCGCCTCGCCCGGGTCGAAGCGGCAGCCCGCGCAGTGATTCGACATGCGCTTGATGTACTGGCCGGATGCCGCGTAGGGCTTCGACACCATCTTTCCGCCGTCTGCGTACTGGCTCATGCCCAGCACATTGGGCAACTCCACCCACTCCACCGCATCGACGTAGACCGCGAGATACCACGCGTGGATCTCGCGCGGGCGCACGCCCAGCAACAGCGCGAACAGCCCGGTCACCATCAGCCGCTGGATATGGTGCGAATAGCCCAGATCCAGGGTCTGCCGCAGCGCATCGCGCATGCAGGCCATCTGCGTGTCGCCGGTCCAGAACAGCGCCGGCAGCGGCTGATCGGCCTCCAGCGCGTTGTCGTCGAGGAAGCCCGGCATGCGCAGCCAGTAGACGCCGCGGACGAATTCGCGCCAGCCAAGGATCTGGCGGACGAAGCCCTCCACCGCTTCGATCGGCGCCCTGCCCGCGCGCCACGCCGCCACCGCCGCATCCACCGCGCGCCGCGGCGACAGTAGTTTGAGATTCATCGCAGCGGACAGCCGCGAGTGATACAGCCACGGCTCGCCGGACCAGATCGCATCCTGGTAGCGCCCGAACAGCGGCAATCGATGTTCGATGAAGTCGTCCAGCGCCTGCTGCGCCTCCGCAGCCGTGAGCGGCCAGTCGAAGCGGTCGAGCGTGCCCGGGTGATCGGCGAAGCGTGTGTTGATGAGATCGATGACCTCGCGAGTGATCGCATCGGCCGGAAACGCGCGCGGTGCGGGCAACAGGCCCGGCCCCTGTTTGCCGAAGGTGCCGCGGTTGTCGGCGTCGAAATTCCACTGTCCGCCCACCGGCTCGCCGTCTTCGAGCAAGACGTCCTCGCGCTTGCGCAGCCAACGGTAGAAGTATTCCAGCCGCAGCTCCTTGCGGCCTTTCGCCCACCCGGCGAAGTCGTCGGGCGTCGAATAGAAATGCAGATCGGGACGCTCGGCCCAGTCCACGCCGGCATCGCGGCAGACCTGCGGCAGCGACTGCGCCAGCCGCCATTCGCCGGGCTGCACTGCGACCACGCGTGCGGGTTTCAACGCGGCCAGATCCGCCGCCAGCGCCGCTTCCAGCGTCGCGAAATCGTGCGTGTCCAGCGCGCGATATTCGACCCGCCAGCCGCGCGCGATCAGCGCATCGCGGAAATGGCGCATCGCCGCCAGGAACATCGCGATCCGCGGCTTGGTGCTCCAGACCTGGGTGGATTCGTGGGCGACTTCGGCCATCCACACCGCATCGCGCGCAGGATCGAACTCGGCGAACGCGGCGGAATCGGCGTCCAGCTGATCGCCCAGCACCACGACCAGATTGCGGATCTTCGCGCCGGACGTCATGCGGCGCGAGTCAGGTCTGTGGCCAATCGCCACCGCGATACTCGCGCGGGATGCGGTCGTTCAGGCCGGTGAGGATCTCGTAGGGAATCGTGCCCGCCGCCTGCGCCACCGCTTCGCAGCTGATTTCGACGGCGGCCGCGCCGTCGCCCTGCCGGCCGATCAGCACCACCTCATCCTCGTTGTAGGCGGTGCCGCCGGCGCCGATATCGACCATGAACTGGTCCATGCAGATGCGCCCGACGATGGGATGACGCTGTCCGCGGATCAATACCTCGCCGCGCGATGACAGCGCGCGCGGATAGCCGTCGCCGTAACCGATGGGAATGGTCACCACGCGTGTGTCGTGCGTCGGCGCCCAGGTCGCGCCGTAACTGACCGAGTGCCCGGCCTTGACCACCTTGAAGAAGACGACCTGCGAGACCAGCGACAGCGCCGGCTTCAGTACGACCGTCGGCCGCGATGCGGGATCGGGCAGCACGCCGTACAGCGCGATGCCGGGACGCACCATGTCCAGGTGGGTGTCCGGAAAATGCAGCACGCCGCCGGAATTCGCGAGATGACGCAGCGGCATCGGCGCGCCGATGCGCTCGAAATGCGCGCAGACATCCAGGAAACGTTCGAGCTGCAGTGCGGTCATCGGCGATGCAGGATCGTCCGCGCAGGCCAGATGCGAATAGACGCCCTTCACCACGCACCACGTCGACGCCGCCGCGGCTTCCACGAACGGTCCGGCGCTGTAGCTATGCACGCCGATGCGCTCCATGCCGGTATCGATCTTGAGATGGACGGTGGCCTTGCGCCCCAGCGCCTCGGCCGCGGCTTCGACCTGGCGCAGCTTGTCCAGCGACGACACCGTGATTTCCAGATCGTGGACGATGAAGCGGGCGACCTGCGGCCCGTAGATGCCGCCCATCACAAGAACAGGCACGTGCACACCGGCCTGCCGCAGCGCGATGCCTTCCTCGACGAACGCGACCCCCAACTGCTCAACGCCCTGCGCCTGCAGATGCAAAGCCACCGGCACCAGACCGTGGCCGTAGGCGTTGGCCTTGACGATGCCCATCACCGGCACGCCGCAGTGTCGACGCAGCGCGCGCAGGTTGTGGGTCAAGGCATCCAGATCGACGCGGATCCGGGTCGGGCGTTCGCTCGCTTCCGCGTGCCGCTGGCTGGACGGGTCGAAGTCGGCGGCGCTGGAGATGGCGTCGAATCTGGGCATGCGCCATTTTAGCGGGCGCGGCAACGAATAATGCTCTCCGCGCGTCGCCCTGAAGCCCTGGACGCACACCACCGCCGACACCGGTCGGCGGTGGTGCTTTGCGAACACTGCTCGGCGCGTGCCGCTCAGCGCTTACCGATCGATCAGAAGCGGGTCACCTTGACCACGGCGCTGGCCGTGCCGCCGTTGCCGTCGCTGATCGTGTAACCGAACTTGACCGAGCCTCTCCACGACCTCCACGGCGCCGTGAAGCGGATCTGATCGCCTTCGACCGAAGCGGTGCCCTGAGCCGGCTGGGTCAGACCGGTAATCCTCAGCTTGTCGCCGTCCGGGTCGCTGTCGTTGTTCAACACCGGGATCAGGACCGAGACCTGCCGCGTCGCGATGCTGTCCTCCAGCGCCAGCGGCGGCTGGTTCGGCGCCGTCACCGCGAGATCGACCTCCGCCTCACGCACCGCGCTGCCGTACTGCACGCGGTAGCGGAAGCTGTCGCTGCCGGAATAGCCCGCCTGCGCAGTGTAGGTCGCGTTCGCGCCCGCCAGCGTCGCGCTGCCGTGGGCCGGCGCACGCACGATCGCGTACGACAGGCTGCCGCCGTTGCCGATCGAACCCGGCAGCGCGATCGTCGTCGGCGTGCCGGCCGATGCCGTGGCCGATACCGGCGCCGCGGCCAGCGATGCGTAGGTCTGCAGGAAACGCACGCCGCCGGTCACCGACACCATCAGCAGCGAACCGTCCTTCGACAGCTTGGCGCGGCCCTGCTCATAGGCGTTGTTGCCGACCCATGCGAAGGTGTCCTCGAAGTCGTGGCTGGCGGTCTGGGTGAAGGTGTTCATGTCGTAGACCCGCACCTGTCCACCGCCGGACCACGGGAAATACGCGCTGCGTTCCACCGGGTGATAGGCCACGCCGATCGGCTGCGGGCCGGCGTACTGGCCGATGGTCGCGACCTTCTGGTAGGCATCGTTGTAGATGAAGGTGCCGCCGTAGGTGGGAATCGCGAACTGGCTGCCCAGGCGATCGGTGGCGATCTCGAAGTTGAACCAGCCCGTGCCGTTGGTGTAGCCGTCGCGACGCACGACCTGTCCGGTCGGAATGTCGACCAGACCCCAGGAACCGTCGGAGATATTGGACTCGGCGAAGGCCACGGTATCGCCGTCACCGCTGGTCGACAGCATCGTCGCCTGCCGCACCGACGCCAGCTGCGTCCACACGCCCGTGTCCGGGTCCAGCTTGCGCAGCGGCGTCCAGCCCGACCCCCAGAACTCCGTGGTCGCGTACAGCTTGCCGTCGGCCGCGAAGCGTACCGAGTACGTGCCGCTTTCGTAGCTGCCGCTCTTGGTGAACGGCAGGGTGCGGGCGCTCAGGTCGTTGAGCGAGACCAGATGCACCCAGCCGCTGGTGCTGCCGGACAGGTCGTCGGCCACGGCCAGCGTGCCGTTATCGGCCGAAAGATCCAGACCCTTGAGCTGGCCGCCGAGCACGATCGGCGACAGGAAGCCGCCGCTGGCGATGTCGTAGCGCAGGACTTCGCCGCCCTGACTGATGTAGATGAGGCCGCGGCTGTCGTCGTGGACCATGTCCACGCGCTGCGGTGCCGGAATGAGCGTCCCCGCCGCCGATGCGGGCAATGCCGCGGCGAGCGAAACCGCGACGAGCGAGCTGGTCAGCGCGACGATGCCCAGCATCGTACGCGGAGCGTATCGAATCTCCATGTGATCTCCTGATGTGTGGTTTTCCCGAGTCTGGAGCGGGCGGTCGGCGGCCTGCCGAGACGCCTCGAATCCAGAAGAAAATCATACATTTAGGGTCTCTCACGGACTGAGACTGAACCGCTTCCGCGACGCATATTGCGCGTCGCGGGAAGCAGTGCGCGGATCAGCGTCCGCCGTTCGGGTATTGCGTCTTCACCAGCGTCTGATAGGTCGCCGGATGATGCTGTTGCAACGCCTGCAGCGCCCAGATATCGCCGTCGAGAATGCTGTCGTCGAATGCGCCCGGCAGCACCAAGCCCGGCTGCGGATGCGAATACCCGATGCGCGCCTTCGCCGCGTCGGCGAACAGATCCTCCACCGCATCCTTGTCGATGCAGCCCCAGTGGAGGCAGTAGGGCACGTAGATCTGCTGGATGCCGGGATACGACCACCAGCACAGCGGCGCGACGTCGAGACTGTTCTGGATCCGCCACAAAAAACCCTGATCGTTCGGCAGGATCGAATTGAAATACGCATTGAATCCGGTGCCGCCCGCGGTCAGCCCCGCGAACGACCACAGCGCCATGTTCGTGACCGGCCCGGCGCCGTACAGCATCGCGTTGAGATAGGCGAACAGCGTCGGCGTGAGCGTGCCGCCGAGGCTGTGGCCGGTGACGTAGAGGAACCGCGGCTGCAGCATCTTCAGGAATTCGAGCATCGACGCGCCCGTCGTCGGGTCGCGCAACTTCAGCAGGTCGGTCATGCCGTTGAAACTGCCCTGCGCGATCAGCGCATCCGCCGGCACGCCCGGTGGATTGCCCGGCAACGCGCCGAAGGGCTGCGTCGTGGCGAGATCGAAATCCTGCTTGCGCCAACTGACGATGCTGTCGAAATTGGTGCCTCGGATCACCACGAAATACTCGCCGGTCGCGATATCGCCGGCTATATAGGCGCGGCTGTAGGAAATGTCGTCCCAGCTTCTCAGCTCCGCCGGTCCCCACACCACCCGCAGACCGGTCTGCGAAGACACTTCGCCGTGAATGGCCGACATGTCGTCGTAGGCGATCGCGCACAGCGCGATCGAAGCATTCGGGTAGAAGTCGTAATTGCGGCCGATGTTATCGAACACGTCCATTGCTCTCTCCTTTGCGTCGATCTGCCGTTGCATTGCGGTCGGATGTTCCGTGAGATCCCATGCCTTCGGGCGAACCCCCTGCCCCGCTGCGTGCTGCGTACGAAGTCTGCGCCAGCGCTCGCCGAATGGTCAAATACCCACCGGACACCTGTGGGAGCGGCGCCGGACACCTGTGGGAGCGGCGGAAGCCGCGACGCTTTCCGCTTTTCGCCCTGTGTGGGAGCGACGCAAGTCGCGACGCTCTTCGCTTCTTGTAGGAGCGGCGGAAGCCGCGATGCTCTTCGCTTTTCGCCCTGCGTGGGAGCGACGCAAGTCGCGATGCTCTTCGCTTCGTGTAGGAGCGGCGGAAGCCGCGATGCTCTTGAAATGATCCGGGTAAAGCCCGGAACCTTTTCCGCGCTGGAGCGCGGGTCACTTTCTTTGGCGCAAAGAAAGTAACCCAAGAAAACATTCAGTGCCGAAGCAAATCTGCCATCGACAGCATGGCCGGGATTTTTCTACGAGGCATCCTTGCCTCGTAGAAAAACGGCGCACATCCTGTGCGCCGCCCTCCGGGTCTACGACCGCATAAAGCAGCGTCAACCCGACCGTGGACAGCAAGTTCAAGAATTCAGAGACCCACAAGCCGGCGGCTATATCTTTGAACATCGAGCGAGCAATGCCTGCTCTTTGGCTTTTAACATGTGCTCAATTAATTGATCGACATCATCAGGATGAATCCAGACGAAGCTCTCTTCTCCGCCGAAGCCTTCCTGCGTCAATATCACGTGATTATCCGGCCCGACACGAATTTCGATTTCATCGCGCTGCTCAATAACGTAAACAGGAGCCTTGTCTTCTTGCGTGCCCATACACCAGCCTCCGTAGAGAAAAAAATTCGATTCCTACTCGAAACTCCCCGTCGCATCGAACGAAAGATTATCGAATCGCGTGTATTCGCCGAAGAACTTCAGCTTGAACGAGCCCGTCGGGCCGTTACGCTGCTTGCCGATGATGATTTCGGCCAGGCCTTTGTCCGGCGAGTTTTCCTTGTTGTAGTAATCGTCGCGGTAGATGAAGACGATCATGTCGGCGTCCTGCTCGATGGCGCCGGATTCGCGCAGGTCGGCCATCACCGGGCGTTTGTCGGCACGCGTTTCCAGCGAGCGGTTGAGCTGCGACAGCGCGATCACCGGGACGTTGAGCTCTTTCGCCAGGCCCTTGAGCGAGCGCGAGATCTCGGAGATTTCGGTCGCGCGGTTCTCGCTGTTGCCGGGTACAGCCATCAGCTGCAGGTAGTCGATGACGATCAGCCCAAGGCCGTGTTCGCGCTTGAGGCGGCGCGACTTGGCGCGCAGGCCTTCGGGCGATAGGCCCGGCGTATCGTCGATGAAGATCTTGGTTTCCTTGATCATCCGGATCGCGCCGCTGACCCGGCTCCAGTCCTCGTCCTCGAGCTGGCCGGTACGCAGGCGGGTGGCGTTGACGCGGCCGTTGGCGGAGATGAGACGCAGCGCCAGCTGCGAGGCCGACATTTCCATCGAGAACACCGCGACAGGTTTCTTGGTCTTGATCGCGGCGTGCTCGGCGATGTTCAGTGCGAACGTGGTCTTGCCCATCGCCGGGCGCGCGGCCAGGATCACCAGATCGGTCGGCTGCAGGCCGGCGGTCATCTCATCGAATTCGGTATAGCCGGTCGGCAGGCCGGTGATGCCGCTGCCGTTCTGGTAGCGGGTCTGCAGCACGTCGAAGGCTTCGGCCATCGCCTTGTTGATGGCCACGAAGTCGGTGCGGCCCTGCGAGCGCGCTTCGGAGATCGCGAACACGTCCTTTTCGGCCTTGGCGAGGATCTCGTCGCTGTCGCGGCCCTCGGGCACGAAGGCGTCGTTGACGATGCCGGTGCCGGCTTCGATCAACTGGCGCAGGATCGCCTTGTCGCGGACGATCTCGGCATAGGCGGTGATGTTGGCGGCCGAGGGCGTGGTGCTGGCCAGCTCGACCAGATAGGCGCCGCCGGCGACCAGTTCCACCAGGCCCTGCGACTCGAACCATTCGCCCAGGGTCACCGCATCGTACGGCCGGCTTTTCTCGGCAAGTTCGCGGATCGCGCGGTAGATCAGCTGGTGGTCGCGACGGTAGAAGTCTTCCTCGTTGAGGCGGTCGGCGATGCGGTCGAAGGCGTCGGGCGCCAGCATCAGGCCGCCGATCACGGCCTGTTCGGCCTCGATCGACTGCGGCGGGATGCGCAATTGTTCGACGCGGCTGTCGCTGAAGGAGTCGCGGCGCGGCTTGTCGCCGTAGGCATTGGGGCGGAAAGCCATCGGGATGCGGTGCTCCGGGGACGGGGACGTCGGGAAAGTGGGTCGAGAAGCGGGCCGCGAGCGTTCGGATCCCGGAGGCCATCGTATGCGCCCGGCCTGTGGGCTCGCGACGGGACAAGCTGTGGATAAGTACGCTTTCTTCTATACCTCCGCCGTCTCACCCACTGCGACATGGCGGATCGATGCCAAAGAAAACGGGTGCCTTGCGGCGCAGCAGGCTTTGCCAAACAAAACGGGCGCCTTACGGCGCAGCAGGCTATGCCAAACAAAACGGGCGCCTTTCGGCGCCCGTCCGTTCAAAACCTGAAAGATGCGCTTACGCGGCTTCCGGCTCGATGACGACCTTCACGGTCACTTCGACTTCGGCGTGCAGATGCACCAGCACGTCGAATTCGCCGATGTTGCGCAGCGCGCCTTCGCCCATGATGACTTCCGACTTGCTGACCTTGTGGCCGGCAGCGGTGAGGGCTTCGGCGATATCGCGCGCAGCGACCGAGCCGTACAGCTTGCCTTCGGTCGAGGCATTGGCCTTGATCGTGACGCTGACGCCTTCGAGCTGGCTGCGACGCGATTCGGCGCCGTCGGTCTGCGCCTTGGCCTTGGCTTCGTATTCGGCGCGCTTGGCTTCGAACGTCGCGAGGTTGGCGGCGGTGGCTGGCACGGCCTTGCCCTGCGGCACGAGGTAGTTGCGGCCGTAGCCCGGCTTCACGTCGACCTTGTCGCCGAGGTTGCCGAGGTTGACGACTTTCTGCAGAAGAATCAGTTGCATGGAATAACTCCGTATTCGTTAGCGGCGCTATCGCGCCGCAACTAATGGCTGTCCGAATGACAGTTTCGTGTCATACCGAACGAATGTGAGGAATCTGCAGTTGGAAAGCAGATCTTCGCTACGCTCGGGATGACAGGGTCAGACGTTGTGGTTGTCGGTGTACGGAATCAGCGCGAGGAAGCGGGCGCGCTTGACGGCGGTCGCGAGCTGGCGCTGGTACTTCGACTTGGTGCCGGTGATGCGGCTCGGGACGATCTTGCCGTTCTCGGTGAGGTTCTGGCGCAGAGTGTTGAGATCCTTGTAGTCGATCTCTACCACGTTTTCGGCGGTGAACTTGCAGAACTTGCGGCGGCGGAAGAATTTGGACATGGCGGGCCTCCTCAGGCTTCGGCTTCAACGGTTTCGGGGGCATCGTCGCTGTCGGCGATGCCGACGGCGCCGTCATCGTCGCGACGACGGCGATCGCCCTTCTCTGCCTTGTCCTTGTCGTCCTTGTTCTTCATGATCAGGGACTGCTCGGTGTCCGGGCCATCGCGCTTGATCACGAGGTGACGCAGGACGGCGTCGTTGAAGCGGAAGGTTTCGACCAGTTCGTTGAGAACAGCGAGATCGGTCTCGATGTTCATCAGCACGTAGTGGGCCTTGACCAGGTTCTGGATGGGATACGCGAGCTGGCGGCGGCCCCAGTCCTCGAACCGGTGGATCGTGCCGTTGCCGGATTCGACGAGCGACTTGTAGCGCTCGACCATCGCCGGCACCTGCTCGCTCTGGTCCGGGTGGACCATGAAGACGATTTCGTAATGACGCATTGCGGTGTGTCCTTGTGGATATCGCAGACGGAATTGTCTGGCGAAAGCCCCCTCGGCGCCGTGAAGCGACGGTAGGGCAAGGTCCCCTGCCGAGGCAGAAGAGCCGGAAAGTATGGCAGTTCAAGGACTTGGAGGCAAACCGGCCGTAGACGACCTCCGGCAGGTGCCGCGGTGGGGCCGGATGCGGGATAGTGGCGCCCTTTCGATCCCGCCCCTCGAACCCAGACGGACCCGCACCATGCCCGGATTGATCCGCACCCCGCTCCGCCCATCCCCGCGCCGCCGCTGGCTGGCCCGTTGCGTGGGACTGGCGCTGGCCTCCACGGCCGGCATCGCCGTCTCGGCAGCGCCCGAGACGAACGCCGCCTCGGCACAGATCGCGCCCACCCTGCCCGACCAGTTCGCGGATTTCGATGCCTTCGTCGACAGCGTGCGCAGGACCTTCGAGGTGCCGGGCATCGCGGTGGCGGTGGTCAAGGACGGCGAGATCGTGTTCGAGCGCGGCTACGGCGACCGCGAGCTGGTCAATGGCGCGCTCGGCAAGGCGCCGGTCGATGCCCACACCCTGTTCGCCATCGCCTCCAATACCAAGGCCTTCACCGCGACTGCGCTGAACCTGCTGGCCGAAGAGGGCAAGTTGAAGCTGGACGACCGGGTGATCGACCACCTGCCCTGGTTCCAGATGTCCGACCCGTACGTCACCCGCGAAATGCGCATCCGCGACCTTCTTGCGCACCGCAGCGGCCTGGGGCTGGGGGCGGGCGACCTGCTGTATTGGCCGACGACGACCTATACCGGCGAAGAAGTCGCCCGGCGCCTGCGGCACGTGCCGCTGAGCGGCTCGTTCCGCGACCGCTACGCATACGACAACATTCTGTATGGGGTGGCGCAGCTGGTGGTGGAGGAAGTCAGCGGGCAGCCGTTCGAGGCGTTCCTGCGCACCCGGATCTTTGCGCCGCTGGGCATGGACGAAACCCGCTACAACAGCGACGCGCTGAAACCCGGCGACCGGAATGTCGCCACCGGCTACGCGCTGGCCGACTTCAAGGATCTGCAGCCCGCGCCACGGCTGAGCTGGCACAACGTTTCCGGCGCCGGCGGCCTCTACGCCAGCGCCCACGACATGGCCAAGTGGATGCGCCTGCAACTGGCCGGCGGCGTCTATCGCGACGCCAGCGGCGCCGAGCAGCGGCTGTTCTCGGAGAAGACCCAGCAGCAGATGTGGTCGGCGATCACCCCGCTGCCGGTCGCGCAGCCGTCGGTGCCGGAACTGCTGCCGGCCAAACCCAATTTCGTCGCGTACGGCCAGGGCTGGATGCTGTCCGACTACCGCGGCCGCAAGCTGGTCTGGCACACCGGCGGCTGGCCGGGCATGGTGTCGCGGCTGACCCTGGTGCCGGAGCACAAGCTCGGCGTGGTGGTGCTGACCAACGCCGAACTGGGCGGTGCGTTCAATGCCATCACCCTGCGCGCGCTGGATGCGTACCTGGACGCGCCCAAGACCGACTGGAACGCCGCCTATGGCGCGGCGCTGGAGAAATCGCGGAAGAGCGCCGACGACAGCTGGGCCAAGCACGAAGCTGCGCGCGCGAAGGATTCCAAGCCCTCACTGCCGTCCGCGGGTTACGCCGGAACCTATCGCGACCCGTGGTACGGCGATGTATCGATTACCCAGGAAAGCGGCAAGCTGCGGCTGAAGTTCTCGCGCACGCCGTCGCTGGTCGGGACCCTGAGCCACTGGCAGCACGACACCTTCATCGTCCGCTGGGACGAACGCTGGCTCAACGCCGATGCGTTCGTGAACTTCGCGCTGGACGCCGACGGCAAGGTGCGCGAAGCCGGAATGCAGGCGATCTCGCCGAACACCGATTTCAGCTTCGATTTCCATGATCTGGTGTTGAAGCCGGTGCGTTGATGTTCTGTAGAGCGGCCTTCAGGCCGCTGCATGCTCTGCGGAAGAAAGCAGCGGCCTGTAGGCCGCTCTAGAGAAGTGCAGACTCAACGACGCGCGGCGATCCACGCGTCGATATGCCGCTCCAGCGTTTCAAGCGGCACCGAGCCGGTTTCCAGCACCGCGTCGTTGAAATCGCGCAGGTCGAACTTGTCGCCCAGCGCCTGCTTCGCGCGGGCGCGCAGCTCCGAGATCTTCAACTGGCCGATCTTGTAGGCCAGCGCCTGCCCGGGCGTGCCGATGTAGCGGTCGATTTCGTTGACGACGTCCTGGTCGGTCTTCGGCGCGTTGTCCTTGAAATAGGCGATGGCCCGGTCTCGGCTCCAGCCCTTGGCGTGCATGCCGGTATCGACGACCAGACGCACCGCGCGCCACATTTCGTAGGCCAGCTGGCCCATGCGGTCGTAGGGATCGTCGTACAGGCCCATGTCGTAGCCGAGCTGTTCGGCGTACAGGCCCCAGCCTTCGCCATAGGCCACGAAATACGCGGTGCGGCGGAACATCGGCGCGTCCGGCAGTTCCAGGCCGCGGGCGAACTGGAAGTGATGGCCCGGCACCGCTTCGTGCAGCGATAGGGGCATCATTTCCCAGATCGGCCGCATGTCCGGCCTGTAGAGATTGACGTAGTAGAAACCCGCGCGACTGCCGTCGCTGGCGCCCTGCTGGTAGTACGCGGTGGTGGTGTCGGGCGCGATGTTGTCGGGAATCGGGCGCACGCCGTAGGGCTGGCGCGGAATGATCCGGAACACCTTCACCAGCTCCGGATCGATCCGCTTGGAGATGGCGCGGTAGTGGGCCAGCAGCGCCTCCGGGGTTTTCTCGAAGAAGCGCGGATCGGTGCGCATGAAGGTGAAGAATTCGGGCAGCGTACCCTTGAAACCGACCTCTGCCTTGATCTTCTCCATCTCGGTGCGGATCCGCGCCACTTCCTTTACGCCGATGTCGTGGATGGCGTCGGCGCTCAGCCCGGTGGTGGTGTAGTAACCGGCGAGGAAGTCGTAATAAGCCTTGCCATTGGGCAGATCGGCCACCGCGATGCCGGTGCGGGTCTTCGGCAGGTATTCATCGTTGAAATAGGTCTGCAGCTTGCGGTACGCCGGGACGATCTGTTCGGCCACGACCTTGCTGGCTTCGGCCCGCAGCCCCGCGCGTTCGGATTCGGGCACGCCGGCCGCGAATTTCGCGAACGGCCGATAGAACGGGCTGGCGGCCGGGTCGTCGACGATCTGCGCGGCGATCTGCGCCGGCACCCGCTGCATCAGCACCCGCGGCGGGACGTTGCCGACCTTCACGCCTTCGCGCATCAGCGCGATGGTCTGGTCGATGGCCCTGGGCAGGGCGCGCATCCGCGCCAGCCATTCGCGGTAATCGCGGGTTTCGTTGAACGCCAGACCTTCGACCAGGCCGTCGGCGGTCTGCACCCCGCCCTGGTGGCCCATCGGCTGCAGATATTCGCGGAACGCCTGCCGCTGTACGGACTTTTCCTGCAGCCACAGGAAGGTGTCGTAGTTCAGCTGATCGGCCGGGCTGAGCTTGCTGCGGTCGAAGCGCTTGAGCTTGGCCAGCGCATCACGGTCTGCAGCCTCGCTGGCGGCGATGGCTTCCAGGCTGTTGTCGGACCAGCGGTCGTTGAAGCGTTTGTCGCCCTCGAACGAGGCCGATTCCGGGTTCTCGCGCAGGCCGCGCTCCCATTCCTCAGCGAAGAACGCGTGCAGGCGAGTGCCCTCGTCGGCCTGTTGGGCATGCGCGATGCTGGTGAAAAGGCCGGTGGCGAGGACAGCCGCGAGCGCGGCGACGCGAAAAAGGCAGCGGGTCATGCGGAACTCCGGCGCAGATGAACGCCGGAGTCTAGCCCTCGGCCCAGTCCGGGGAACACTGTCGGAAGTCAGGCCGGGAAGCCTCTCTCCCTCAGGGGGAGGCGATCAGGCCGCGCGATCGGCGTCGGTGGTGAAGCTCTCGCCGCAGCCGCATTCGGCCTTGACGTTGGGGTTGCGGAACACGAACTGCTCGTTCAGGCCCTGCTTGAGGAAGTCGATCTCGGTGCCGTCCACCAGCGGCAGGCTGTCGGCGTCGATGTAGACGCGGATGCCGTCCTGCTCGTTGACCACATCGCCGGGCTTGGCCTCGCGGGCCAGGTCGACCACATAACTCCAGCCGGAGCAGCCGGTGCGTTTGACGCCGAAACGCAGGCCCAGTGCGGCCGGAGCGTCGATGAGATAGCCCTGGATGCGTTGCAGGGCGGCAGGAGCAAGGGAAATGGCCATGTGCGGGATTGTAGCCTCAGTTAAACTTCGCGGCTCACCTCATATCGGCGCGACGGCGCGGGAATTCAAGGCAATGGCGTTCAGCAGCGTAAAAGAAGCTCTGGCCGGGACGGCCGGCATCGGCACCGAAGTCACCGTGAAGGGCTGGGTCCGCACCCGCCGCGATTCCACCGCGCTGAGCTTCGTCCAGGTCAGCGACGGCTCGTGCTTCGCGCCCATCCAGCTCGTCGCCACCGATGCGCTGGCGAATTACGAAACCGAGGTCAAGCGTCTGTCCGCAGGCTGTGCAGTGATCGCCACCGGCACCCTGGTGGCCTCGCAGGGCAAAGGCCAGAGCTTCGAGATCCAGGCGACGGAGATTGAAGTCGTCGGCTGGGTCGAAGATCCGGAGACCTACCCGATCCAGCCCAAACCGCACACCCTGGAATTCCTGCGCGAAGTCGCGCACCTGCGCCCGCGTACCAACCTGTTCGGCGCGGTCACCCGCATCCGCCACTGTCTGGCGCAGGCGGTGCACCGGTTCTATCACGAGAACGGCTTCTACTGGGTCAACACGCCGATCATCTCGACCTCGGACGCCGAAGGCGCCGGCCAGATGTTCCGCATTTCCACCCTGGACATGATGAACCTGCCGAAGACCGCCGACGGCAACGTCGACTTCAGCAAGGATTTCTTCGGCAAGGAAGCGTTCCTGACCGTGTCCGGCCAGCTCAATGTCGAGGGCTACTGCCTCGCGCTGAGCAAGGTCTACACCTTCGGCCCGACCTTCCGCGCCGAGAACAGCAACACCAGCCGCCATCTGGCCGAGTTCTGGATGATCGAACCGGAGATCGCCTTCGCCGATCTGAACGACGACGCCACCCTGGCCGAGCACTTCCTCAAGTATCTGTTCCGTGCGGTGCTGAGCGAACGCGCCGACGACATGGCCTTCATCGCCGAGCGCGTGCAGAAGGACGCGATCACCCGGATGGAGGCGTTCGTGAACGCGCCGTTCGAGCGCATCGAATACACCGAAGCGGTGAAGCTGCTGCAGAACGCCAAGCAGAAGTTCGAGTTCCCGGTCGAATGGGGTCTGGACCTGCAGACCGAGCACGAACGCTGGCTGACCGAGACCCACGTCGGCCGCCCGGTGGTGGTGATGAACTACCCCGAGCACATCAAGTCCTTCTATATGCGTCTGAACGACGACGGTAAAACGGTCGCCGCGATGGACGTGCTGGCGCCGGGCATCGGCGAGATCATCGGCGGCAGCCAGCGCGAGGAACGCCTCGACGTGCTGGACGCGCGCATCGCCCAGTTCGGCCTCGATCCGTCGCACTACGGCTGGTACCGCGACTTCCGCCGCTACGGCACCGTGCCGCACGCCGGCTTCGGCCTGGGCTTCGAGCGGCTGGTGGTGTACATCTGCGGGCTGAGCAATATCCGCGACGCGATTCCGTTCCCGCGCGCGCCGGGTCACGCGGAGTTCTGATGACGACTCAAATCGGTATCGGAATCGGCGGGATCGGCGGTATCGAGATCGAAGGCGATCTCGTTGTCATGTATCGGCCGACCGGGCCGAACGAGTTGGCCCTCGTCGAAGCGAGCGGCTTTCGCCGCTGGCCACCGCGGCTGCCGGAACAACCGATCTTCTATCCGGTCACCAATGAACGCTACGCGATGGAAATCGCAACGCGCTGGAACGTGAAGGACAGCGGCGTCGGTTATGTCACCCGGTTCCGCGTGCACAAAAACCTCGTCGATCGTTATGAGGTGCAGAAAGTCGGCGGAGCGCATCACACCGAATGGTGGGTACCTGCCGATGAACTCGAAGCGTTCAACGACGGCATCGTCGGCCCCATCGAAGTCATTGCCGAATACCGGCACAACCAGCACACAACGAGCGACGCATCATGATCCTGTTCTTCGCCCTGGTCTGCGTGGCGCTGGCCATCGCCGGCGCCACCGCCTTCATGATCTTCTGGCCGCTGGCGCTGGTGCATCTGCGCGATCGCCAGCCGGAGATGCGCGCAGCACTGCCCGCGCCGGCGTTCATCCATCCCGCCACGCTGTGGTGGCTGCTCGATGGCGGCTATCGCGCCGCGAAGGACCGCAATCTCGATGGACTCGCCACGCCGGCGCGACTGTCGCTGGCGACGATCCTGATCGGCCTGTTCACGGCCGGCATCCTCTGGCTGTGGTCGGTGGCGGGAACATGAGCGATCACGACATCACGAATCAACAAGGCGTACGCCTGGAATGGTGGCTTGCGAGCCTTGGACGCACGCTGGTGTGGGCGCAGTTGCGCGTCCGCGAGGCCGGCACCGCCGATGTGTTCGACAGCGACGGCAACCTGCTCGCCTACGACAGCGAGGACACCGCCCGCGCGGCGCTGATGGACGCCGAATTCGTCGCATTCGAGGGCCTGGATGAAGAAGACGCGCTCGACCGCGGCTTCTCGCTGAGCGAAGTCCTGCCGCCGCAGGGCGATGACGATGCCGCGCTGCACGGTCGCATGGTGCAGACGCTGGGCGCACGGGCCTGAGTGTTCGATGGCGGGTGGCGGAAACGCAAATCCCCCCTGCCCCCCTTTTTCAAAGGGGGGTAAAGCAGAAGCAGCGCTTTTTCTGAATTTGCACAGAGAAGCGTATACGTCGCCTACCCCGCTGAAAGAACGTGGAACACAGACATCACCCCCTTTGAAAAAGGGGGCCGTCGTCTGCGAAACAGGCGGCGGGGGGATTTGCTTTTCGCACGGGACGAATTGCCAGGCACTGCATCACGCCCGCGTGAACGCCAGGGCATTGCGCGCGAGTGCCGGAACCATCTCCCATGAAGCAGTGCCAGGCTTACCCCCTTTGAAAAAGGGGGTCGCCGCCTGCACAGCAGGCGGCGGGGGGATTTGCTTTTCGCCCGCCGATCAACGCATTTCGATCCAATAACCGCATGTACCTCCCCAGCGCCTTCGCCGAAACCGACCTGACCTTGCTCGACACGCTGATCGACGCGCACCCGTTCGTCACCCTGATCAGCACCGACGCCGAGGACGCACCCTTCGTCAGCCATCTGCCGGTGCTGTATCGCCGCGACGGCGATGCGGTGCTGATCGAAGGCCACTGGGCGCGACCGAATCCACAGGCGAACCACGACGGCGCGATCCTGATGATCATCCACGGCCCGGATGCTTATGTCTCGCCGGGCGTGTATCCCGACAAGGAAGCCGCAGCGCGCGTGCCGACCTGGAATTACGCCATCGCCCATCTGCGCGGCACGCTCGACCGCTACGACGACGAAGCCGCGCTCGGCGATCTCGTCGACCGGCTCAGCCGGCGTTTCGAAGCGACGGTCGGGCACGACTGGCGGTTCGAGATGAATCGCGACGATCACCGCAGCCAACTGCGCGGCATCGTCGGCTTCCGCTTCCGGCCCGAACGCATCGACCTGAAGTTCAAGCTCAGCCAGAATCACCCGCCGGCGAATCGCCAGGCGGTGCGCGACGACATGGCCGGCCGCAGCGATCCCGGCGCTCGCGCCATCGCCGCGCTGATGCGCGACTGACGCGCACGCGCCCACCCTCCATCCCCACGAATACGACGACCATGGATCTCGATCTCAGCGGCAAACACGCACTCGTCTGCGGCGCATCCGAAGGCATCGGCCGCGCGGCCGCGCACGAACTCGCCCTGCTCGGCGCCGACGTCACCGTGATGTCGCGACGCGCGGACGCGCTCGCCGCGGTGGTCGATGGCCTGCCGAACACCGGCACGCAGCGCCACGGCTTCATCGCCGCCGACGTCGCCGGCACGCCCGGGCTGCGGCTCACGGTGGAAACGCTCGTCGCCGAGCGCGGCGTGCACGTGCTGGTCAACAACACGGCGGGCCCATCTGGAGGCCCGGTGCAGACTGCCAGCGAGGAGGCATTCCTCGACACCTTCCGCAGACATCTGCTGGCCAATCAGGCGCTGGTGCAGACGGTACTGCCGGGCATGCGCGCCGTCGGCTGGGGACGGATCGTGAATGTGATTTCGACCTCGGTGTACGAACCCATCGCCAACCTCGGCGTGTCCAACACCATCCGCGGCGCGGTCGCGAGCTGGGCCAAGACGCTGTCGCGCGAACTCGCCGCCGAAGGCATCACCGTCAACAACGTGCTGCCGGGTTACACCGAGACCGGGCGTCTGGCCCAGATCCTGCACGACCGCGCCAAGGCCAGCGGTCAGGCCGAAGCCGCGGTGGCCGCGGCCATGCGCCAGACCGTACCGGCGGGCCGGTTCGCGCAGCCGCACGAAGTCGCGGCCGCGATCGCGTTCCTGTGCTCGCCGGCCTCGGGCTATATCAACGGCGTGAGTCTGGCGGTGGACGGCGGGCGGATGCAGTCGATCTGATCGATCCGGCAACGCCCCGCATCCCGCATGCGACGACTGCACAGACGAGGGTCGGGCATTTCGCCCGCACTCGACGGCGAGGCTTGCCTGCCGCGCGCGCCTGAGGCAGCCTTGGATCCGTATGCATGCGAATATCGCAGCGTCTGCATCACCGCTTATGCAATCCCCCACGCACCAGGATGGTCCTGCATGGAAGAAACCCTGATCAAAGATCGGCGCACCGGCGACCGCGTCCCCTTCGCGATCCAGGTCATGATCGTTCACGGCGATCTGGCCTGGGCCGCCGATGTCCTCGATCTGTCCGAAGGCGGCTGCGGCGTGTTCCGCCCCGCCGGCTGCCTGGTGCACGAAGGCAACGTGGCGCAGTTGCTGTTCTTCCACGGCACCGGCCCGGCGGTCCCGGTCTCGGCGCGCATCGCCCGCGTCACCGAACGCCATCTGGGTTTCGAATACCACGAACTGCAGACCATTCCGCCGTCCTTGCGATGAACGCGATCATGTCGAACCCGATGCGGCGCAGCGATGCCTGAAGGCCCCGAGATCCGCCGCGCCGCGGACCGGCTGGCCGCCGCCGTCGTCGGCGAACCGCTCCGTTCGGCGTGGTTCGCGTTTCCCGCTTTGAAACCCTACGAAGCGCAACTGCAGGGCCGGCGCATCGACGCGATCGTCCCGCACGGCAAAGCCCTGCTCACCCGCTTCGATCACGGCTGGACGCTCTACAGCCACAATCAGTTGTACGGCGTGTGGAAGATCGAATTGCCCGGAGAGCGCCCCGACACCACCCGCTCGCTGCGCGTGGCGCTGGAAACCGAACGCAGCGCGATCCTGCTGTATTCGGCCTCCGATATCGAAATGTGGCGCAGCGACGAGATCCATCGTCATCCGTTCCTGACGAAACTCGGCCCGGACGTGCTGGACCCGGCGCTGACGCCCGCCATGGTCGTCGCGCGCCTGCGCGACCCGCGCTTCAGCGGCCGCGCGCTGGGCGGGCTGCTGCTGGATCAGGGCTTTCTCGCCGGCATGGGCAACTATCTGCGTTCGGAAGTACTGTTCGCCGCCGGGCTGCTGCCGGAACGCAAGCCGTCTGGACTCGACGCATCACAGATCAAGACATTGGCCCGCGAACTGCTGGCCATCCCGCGGCGCAGCTACGCCACCCGCGGCATCGAACCCGCGGCCGGCATGCGCGAGGATTACCTCACCGACACGCCGGAAGGTTTCCGCTTCCTTGTCTTCGACCGTGAAGGCGAGCCCTGTCTGGAGTGCGGAAAGCGGATCCTGCGCCAGGAAACCGGATCGCGGCGGCTATACCTCTGTCGGCGCTGTCAGAGCTGACACCGGAGTTGGGCATCATGTCTAACCATGTCAGCAAGCTGCTGAATCAAGCTCTGAACGGAGAAATACGTTTCGTTAATGGCGAGAATCAATCGCTGAACATGTTTGGCGAGTATTTGATGGCGTTGAAAAATTCGCACTGCAAGAAAGTGTGGAGCGATGAGTACAAAAGCTCCGTTTGCTTCCGCAGGAACACGCACTTCTCCAGCAAAGAGGAATTGACGCAATTCTGTCGCGCGTCCCTTTTTCTTGCGAACGAACAAATATCGGAACTAATCTCAAGCCTGAAGGAAAATTCCGAAACAACTGATATAGCCTTGATCAATTCAACCATCGTCGACTACATCTTCGATCTGAAGAATCCCATAGAACATCTAGAGCGCCACAAAAAACCAGATTTCATTTTATTTGATGGAAGAAAAAGCTACCTGGCCTCCTCGATTGATATATTCAGGCTCTCCATCAGCTTGCTCAATGGGAAAATCGACGAAGGCGCCCACAAGACAAGACAAATAGCCGCTGTTTGCGTGCTTCGCCAGTCCTTGGAGTCAAGGTTCAGAAGAATCATAGGCGTAGAGCTTCACGATATACGCGGAAACACTCCAAAATTGAAGCATCACTTCCACTGCAAGTTCATCTCCGAAAATCAAGATCACATTTCGCTTATTGGGTGCAATCTCAACGCAACAATCAATGTGTACGAATGGTGCAACGACATCGTTCACGGTGCGTATCAGCCTTTTTCATGGCAATTGCCTTTTGCACACCAGATATGCGCCCCTCTTTTCTACTCCGGCGATAACGGGAAAATGTGGTCTATTCATGGCTCCGCACATATCCGTGATGTCGCCTCAATGAGGCAAGAATTCTTGATGCACTTCGCGAACTCATACGACCACGGCACATGGTGCGTTGAGTTCACAAAGCCTGACGCGCTTACGGAATGAGGGTCGACAACCTGGTCGAACCAATCCTGCCAGAGCGCCAGCCGTATGCCCGCGCTATCCAGACCCACGGCCGGCGCTCTATTACAGGTGGTTCAACTCAGATCTCATGCGACGTAAAGACAACCCGTCACCGACCACCGCGCCGTCGTCGCCGTATAAGTGCTCGTGATCCGCGCGATGGAAATGCGCACATCGGTGCCCTTGTCCGCATACAGCGTGACCGGGCCGAAGGCCTTGCGGTCGAGATCGCTGTAGCCCTTGGCGACTTCGAGATCGTGCCAGGCGAACGTGCCGCCGACGGTGGTGCCGACCTGGAAATCCGCGGTATCCGTGGCGCTGGGCAGACGGAAGCCGGCGCTGATCTGTTCGATCTGCAGGCGGTAGCCCGCCGGCACCCAGAATTGGCCGGTGACGCCGCTGTAACCCGCCGGGAACGCGACCGTGCCGGTGGCCTGGAACGGTTTGGGGCAGGCGTCGCCATGGGCCTGGGCGGCGACCGGTGCGAGCGTGAGCAGGGCGAGCAGCAAAAGCGAACGATGATTCTTCATGAGGGACTCTCGGCTTCCATGTGGAAAGATGATCGCGGCGGGCGCCGCGGGATTCGGCGCAACGTACGCCGGCGAAGGTCTCCGCCGGCGCGCTGCGCGCCCCTGTTTCAACGGTGTTGCGGGCGACCAAGGGACAGGCGGCGACCGATCTCGGTAAGCTTGGCGGATGCGTACCTTCCATCATGTGATCGCCGGTAACGAGCGCCCGTCGCACAGCGGCCGCGCACTCGATGTCTTCGACCCCGCAACCGGCCGCGTCTACGCGCAGGTGGCGGCCGGCGACGCCAGCGATGCCGCCGACGCCATCGCCGCGGCGCAGGCCGCATTCCCCGCGTGGTCGGCACTGCCGTCGACCGAACGCGCGCGCTGGCTCGAACGCCTCGCCGACGCCGTGGAAGCGCGGCTGGACGATTTCGCCCATGCCGAGGCGCTGGACGGCGGCAAACCCTTCGCCCTCGCCCGCGACGCCGAGATCCCGCGCGCCATCTCCAACCTGCGCTTCTTCGCGCATGCCGCGACCCAGTTCGCCAGCGAATCGCATCACGGCCAGGCCGGGCTGAACTACACCCTGCGCCAGGCCTTGGGCGTAGTCGCCACGATCTCACCGTGGAACCTGCCGCTGTATCTGTTCACCTGGAAAATCGCGCCGGCCCTGGCCGCCGGCAATACCGTGGTCGCCAAGCCGTCGGAAATCACGCCGGCCACCGCGACCATGCTCGGCCGGGTCGCCAACGACATCGGTTTCCCGGCGGGCGTGCTCAACATCGTCCATGGCCTCGGCCCGGACATCGGCGAACCGCTGGTGCTGGACCCGGCGATCAAGGCGGTGTCGTTCACCGGCAGCACCGCGGTGGGCAAACGCATCGCCGCCCTCGCCGCCTCGCAGCTGAAGAAAGTGTCGCTGGAACTCGGCGGCAAGAATCCCACCCTCGTCTTCGCCGACAGCGACTGGCGCGCGCATCTCGACACCATCGTGCGCTCGGCGTTCCAGAACAGCGGCCAGATCTGCCTCTGCGGCTCGCGTATCCTCGTCGAAAAGAACATCTACGCCGAATTCCGCGAGGCGCTGGTCGAGCGCGCGCTGGCGCTGCGCGTCGGCGACCCGATGGATCCGGATACGCGCATGGGTCCGCTGGTGTCGCAGGCGCACTCCGACAAAGTGGTACGCGCGCTGCAGCGCGCCCGCGACGAAGGCGGCCGCATCCTCTGCGGCGGCCACGCGCTGGAACGCCCGGGCTGGTTCGTGGCGCCGACGGTGATCGAAGGCCTGGGCCCGGACACTGCGACCAACCGCGACGAAATCTTCGGCCCGGTGGTGACGCTGCAATCGTTCGCCAGTGACGATGACGCGCTGTCGCTCGCGAACGCGAGCGACTACGGCCTCGCCGCCTCGATCTGGACCCGCGATCTCAATCGCGCCCACCGCTTCGGCGCGCAGCTGCGCGTCGGCATGGTCTGGATCAACACCTGGCTGATGCGCGACCTGCGCACGCCGTTCGGCGGCGTGGGTCAATCAGGATTGGGCCGCGAAGGCGGCATGGAAGCCATGCGTTTTTTCACCGAAGCCAAGAACATAGGAATCGCACTGTGAGCCCCCCACACAACCTGTTGGAAAACAACCGCCTCTGGTCCGAACGCGTCCGCCAGGAAGACCCCGAGTTCTTTCACCGACTGTCCAAACAGCAGAGTCCGCGGTTTCTGTGGATCGGCTGTTCCGACTCGAGAGTGCCGGCGAACCAGATCATGGGCCTCGCTCCGGGCGAGGTCTTCGTGCATCGCAACATCGCCAATGTCGTAGTCCACACCGACCTCAACTGCCTGTCGGTGATCCAGTTCGCGACCGACATGCTGAAGGTCGAACACATCCTGGTCGTCGGCCACTACGGCTGCAGCGGCGTGCACGCCAGTCTCAACGGCACCCGCGTCGGTCTTGCCGACAACTGGCTGCGTCACGTCAGCGATGTCGCCCACAAGCACGCCGCCCTGATAGACGCCGAAGACCTGCCTACGATGCGCCATGCGCGCCTGTGCGAATTGAACGTCATCGAACAGGTGGCCAACGTCTGCCAGACCACCGTCGTTCGCGACGCATGGTCGCGCGGGCAGACGCTGAGCGTGCATGGGTGGATCTACGGACTGCACGATGGCCGCATGCGCGACCTGCAGATCAGCGTCTGCGCCAGCGACGGCCTTGCGACGGCCTACGAACGCGCGATCGCGGCGCTGGCCGGGGAGCGGACGCCTTGAGCGGAAGCATCCACGCGGCCGCAGCGCCCCGGGCGGTCGGCAGCTACCCGCATGCGCGACGCGTCGGCGAATTACTGTTTCTATCCGGCATCGGCCCGCGCGACCCGGCCAGCAACGGCATCCCCGGCAACGTCCACGATGCGGACGGCGCGCTGATCGCCTACGACATCGCGCTGCAGACCCATGCGGTCTTCGCCAACGTGCGCGCGGTGCTGGAAGCCAGCGGCGCACGCTGGGAGGATCTGGTCGATGTGACCGTGTATCTCACCGACATGGCGCGCGATTTCAGGACCTACAACGCGATCTGGGCCGAACATTTCCCCGACCCGGCCACCGCGCCGTGCCGGACCACGCTGGGCATCATCGCGCTGCCGACACCGATCGCGATCGAACTCAAGTGCATCGCGGCCCTGTCACCCAGGGAAGCTGTCTGACATGGAACTGTTGCTGGTCAATCTCACCTCGGCGGTAGTCCTGGCGTTCGCGCTCGGGCTGTTCGCCCGCGCTGTCCGCAGCGACCTCGTCATCCCCGATCAGATCCAGACCTATCTGTCGATCTTCCTGCTGCTGGCGATCGGACTGAAAGGCGGCGTCGCCCTGCGCGGCCAGGAACCGTCCACGCTGGCCCTGCTGCTGGGCATGACCCTGGCCGCAGGCGCCGCCACCGCATTCAGCGCGTTCTGGTTCGCGAAATGGTTTCTCGGCGATGTCCGTCGCGAAGCCGCTGCGATCGCCGCGCATTACGGCTCGGTATCGGCGGTGACGTTCATCGCCGCCAATCAATTCGCCGAACGCAGCGGCAACGCTCCGGAAGGCGTGCTGGTTGCGCTGCTGGTGGCATTGGAAGTGCCGGCCCTGCTGATCGGCCTGGCGCTCGGCCGTGGCACGCAGAGCGATGCCGCCAGCCATCACACCCTGCGCGAGGTGTTCACCGGCAAGACCGCGATCCTGCTGCTGGGCGGGCTGGCCATCGGCGCCATTTCCGGCCCCGACGGCATCAAGAAAGTCGATGCGATGTATTTCGCGTTGTTCCAGGGCGTGCTGATGCTGTTCATGCTGGACATGGGGATGATCGCCGCGAGCCGCCTGGCGGAACTGCGTCGCGGCTGGCTGCGCCTGGCCGCATTCGCCACGGTCGTGCCGCTGCTGCACGGCGTCGTCGGCGTCTTTCTTGCGCACGCCTGCGGCATGTCCGTGGGCAGCGCCGGCGTCTTCGGCGCCATGCTGTCCAGCGCCTCGTACATCGCCGCGCCCGCCGCGGTGCGCGCGGGATTGCCCGAGGCCGACGTGGGCCGCTGCATCACCGCAGCGCTGGGCCTGACCTTTCCCTTCAATCTCGCGATCGGCATTCCGCTCTACGCCAGCCTCGCGCAGCGCCTTGCCGCCTGACCGCGCACCACCCCGATCCGGAGACGTCCCATGCTGCCCAACCCGATCAATCTGCAGGCCTGGATCGACGAACACCGGCATCTGCTCAAGCCGCCGGTCGGCAACAAATGCATCTACGACGGCGAGTTCATCGTGATGATCGTCGGCGGCCCGAACGCGCGCACCGACTATCACTACGACGAAGGCCCGGAGTGGTTTCATCAGCTCGAAGGCGAGATGGTGCTGCGCATCCAGGAGGATGGTTCGCCGCGCGACATCCCGATCAAGGCCGGCGAAACCTTCCTGCTGCCGCCGCGAGTGCCGCACTCGCCGCAGCGGATGCCCGACTCCATCGGACTGGTAATCGAACGCAAGCGACTGCCGCACGAACTCGACGGCCTGCAGTGGTACTGCGAACGCTGCAACCACCGGATCTACGAGGAATACTTCACGCTGGTGGACATCGAAACCGACTTCCCCGCCGTGTTCGACCGCTTCTACCATTCGCGCGAACACCGCACCTGCAAGGCCTGTGGCCATTTCAATCCGGCCCCGGCCAAGTACGATCCGCAGACATGAGCCACACCGGGAACCGTATGCTGAAAATCGATACCCACGCGCACTACCTGCCCCGCAACTGGCCCGATCTTGCGGCCAAATACGGCGACATCCGCTTTCCGGTGATCCATCACGGCGACGACGGCCGTTCGCGCATCTACAAGGACGGCAAGTTCTTCCGCGAGATCTGGCCGAAGACCTGGGACCCGAAGATCCGCATCGACGAGTTCGCGAACTTCGGCGTGCAGGTGCAGGTGATCAGCACGGTGCCGGTGATGTTCAGTTACTGGGCCAAGGCGCATCACGCCCACGACCTGCATCAGGCGCTCAACGATCACATGGCCGTGGCGGTGCGCGATTATCCCCGGCATTACGCCGGCATCGGCACGGTACCGCTGCAGTCGCCGCGCCTGGCGATCCAGGAGCTGGAACGCTGCGTCGATCAGCTCGGGCTGCAGGGCGTGCAGATCGGTTCGCACATCAACGACTGGAACCTCGACGCGCCGGAGCTGTTCGATTTCTTCCAGGCCGCGAGCGAGTTGGATGCGGCGATCCTGGTCCATCCCTGGGACATGATGGGCAGCGAGTCGATGCCGAAATACTGGCTGCCGTGGCTGGTGGGCATGCCCGCGGAGCAATCGCGTGCGGCGTGCTGCCTGGTATTCGGCGGCGTGCTGGAGCGCCTGCCGAATCTGAAGATCTGTCTCGCCCACGGCGGCGGCAGCTTTCCGTACACCATCGGCCGCATCGAGCACGGCTTCAACATGCGTCCGGATCTGGTGGCCACCGATAATTTCCGCAACCCGCGCGAGTATCTGTCGCGGCTGTACTTCGATTCGTGGGTCGCGGATCCGCGCGCACTGAAGTATCTGATCGACACCTGCGGCACCGACCGGATCATGCTCGGCACCGACTACCCGTTCCCGCTCGGCGAGCAGGAACCCGGTGCGGGGATCGCAGCGCTGGGTCTGCCGGAAGCCGACGAGGCGCGGCTGTATCACGGCACCGCGCTGGAATGGCTGGGTCTGCCGAAAGCGAGGTTCACGTGATGCCAACGCCCGGCATCATGAGCAATGCAGCGATGACGACAATCCACATAGGGTGCGCCTGTGGCGCACCGTTCCCGACCCGCGCGATGAAACAACGGTGCGCCGCAGGCACGCCCTATGAACAGCGGTCCCGCGCGATGAAAGTCCGATACTTTGAATGCGCTCCCATGTATCGGAGTTCGCATGATTGATGCATTGATCGACAGCGATTGGGCGCAGCAGCAGGACGCCGACGACCCGCTGCGCAGCTATCGCTACGAATTCCACATCCCGCGCCACGACGGCGCCGAAATGGCGTACTTCTGCGGCAATTCCCTCGGCCTCCAGCCGAAGGGGGCGCGCGCCTGCGTCGACGAGGTGATGGACAAATGGGCGCGCGACGGCGTCGAGGGCCACTTCCTCGAACCTGCGCCGTGGATGCCCTATCACGCACTTGTCCGCGACGCGCTGGCCGACGTGGTCGGCGCGCAGCCGCTGGAAGTGGTCGCGATGAATTCGCTCACCGCGAACCTGCATCTGATGATGGTGAGTTTCTACCGACCGGATGCCGAACGCAGCGCGATGCTGATGGAGGCCGGGGCGTTTCCATCCGACCGGCACGCGATGGCATCGCAGTTGCAGGCCCGCGGATTGTCCGTGGACGCCGATCTGATCGAAGTCGAGCCCGACCAGGCCGACGGCACGTTCTCGATGGCGGCGATCGAACGCGCCATCGCCGAACACGGCCCGCGTCTGGCACTGATCCTCTGGCCCGGCGTGCAGTACCGCACCGGGCAGGCGTTCGACCTGAAGGAGATCGCGCGCCTCGGCCATGCGGCGGGCGCGATGGTCGGTTTCGACCTCGCCCATGCGGTCGGCAACCTGCCGCTGCAACTGCACGACAGCGGCGCCGATTTCGCGGTGTGGTGCCACTACAAATACATGAACTCAGGGCCCGGCGCGGTCGGTGGCTGTTTCGTGCATGAACGTCACGCGCGGACCGACCGTCCGCGTTTCGCGGGCTGGTGGGGACACGATCAGGCCAGTCGCTTCCGGATGGGCCCCGAATTCGTGCCCACGCCCGGCGCCGACGGCTGGCAGCTGAGCAATCCGCCGATCCTCGGCCTCGCGCCGCTGCGCGCGTCGCTGGACCTGTTCGCGCGCGCCGGCATGATCGCCTTGCGCACGAAATCAGAACGGCTCACCGGTCATCTCGAACAGCTGATCCACGCGCATCTGGCCGACAAATTGCAGATCGTGACGCCCGCAGATCCCGGGCAGCGCGGCTGCCAACTGTCGCTGCGCGTCGTCGGCGGACGAGCGCGCGGCCGCGCGCTGTTCGAACATCTGGGCGCGCGCGGCGTGCTCGGCGACTGGCGCGAACCCGACGTGATCCGCATCTCGCCCGCACCGCTCTACAACAATCACAGCGACATCCTGCGCTTCGCGCGCGCGGTCCAGGAGTGGCAGGTATGAGTGCAGCCGTCATGAGCACCGCAGAAGACAAACGCCTCACCCTCGTCGGCGCCGGCCTGGCGGGCCCGTTGCTGGCGACGCTGCTCGCACGGCAAGGCTGGCAGGTGGACCTGTTCGAGCGTCGCGGCGATCCGCGCGTGCATGGCTATGCCGGCGGCCGCTCGATCAATCTCGCGCTGGCCGAGCGCGGCCTGAACGCGCTGCGCACCGCCGGTGTCGACGACGACGTGCTGAAGCAGGCGGTGATGATGCGCGGGCGCATGGTGCATTTCGCCGATGGCCGCGTGCAGTTGCAGCGCTACGGCAAGGACGACAGCGAAGTGATCTGGTCGATCAGCCGCGGCGATCTGAACATCGTGCTGCTGAACGCCGCGGAGGCGGTGGGCGTGCGTCTGCATTTCGACCGCCGCCTGGAGCGGGTCGATTTCGACGCGCGCATCGCGCATTTCGTCGGCGAAGGCGAAGACATCGCGCATCCGTTCCACGCTCTGATCGGCAGCGACGGCGCCGGCTCGAATCTGCGCGCAGCCATGACCCGGGTCTCGGATCTTGGCGAACGCATCGAAGTGATGCCGCACAGCTACAAGGAGTTGGAGATTCCGCCCGGGTTCGACGGCGAATTCCAGCTCGAAGCCAATGCGCTGCACATCTGGCCGCGCGGCGATTACATGTGCATCGCGCTGCCGAACGACGAGCGCACCTTCACCGTCACCCTGTTCATGCCGAACGAGGGCAAGACCAGCTTCGCCTCCGTAAGCAACGGCGCGGACGGCGAAGCGTTGTTCGCGCGCGACTTCGCCGACGCGCTGCCGCTGATCCCGAAACTGCGCCACGATTTCGAGGCCAATCCCACCGGCATGCTGGCGACGCTCTATCTGGACCGCTGGCATCTCGACGGTCGTGCGGTACTGCTGGGCGACGCCGCGCACGCGATGGTGCCGTTCCATGGCCAGGGCATGAACTGCGCTTTCGAGGACTGCGTGGCTCTGGCTGCGCATCTGGAGCGCGACCCGGACACCGCGACCGCGTTCGCGGCCTTCGAGGCCGAGCGCAAACCGAACGCCGCCGCGATCCAGCAGATGGCGCTGGAGAACTACCGGGAAATGAGCGATCGCGTCGACGACGCCGATTTCCTGCTGCAGCGCGAACTCGAACGCAAGCTCGCAGAACGTCATCCGGGGCATTTCGTACCGCGCTACGCCATGGTGACCTTCCATCGCCTGCCCTACGCCACCGCCTTCGAACGCGGCCGCATCCAGCGTGCGCTGCTGGTGGAAGCTACCGCCGGACGCGACAGCCTCGATGATCTCGACTGGGCCACCGTGGACAGGATGGTCCACGCGCGGCTCTCGCCGCTGGACGTGGAGGTCTGAGTGGCCGCCAGCTTCCTGTTCTACGATCTTGAAACCTTCGGCACCGATCCGCGCCGGAGCCGGATCGCGCAGTTCGCGGCGATCCGCACCGACGCCGATCTCAAGCAGATCGACGAGCCCTGGGATTTCCTGGTCCGGCCCGCCGACGACCTGCTGCCCTCGCCCATCGCGACCCTGATCACCGGCATCGCACCGCAGCGCGCGCTGCGCGAAGGCGTGACCGAGGCCGACGCCTTCGCGCGCATCTTCGAAGCGATGTCGGCGCCGGAGACCTGCAGCCTCGGCTACAACTCGCTGCGCTTCGACGACGAATTCGTCCGTCACGGCCTGTTCCGGCAGTTCTACGATCCCTACGAACGCGAATGGCGCGGCGGCAATTCACGCTGGGACCTGCTGGACGTGATGCGGCTGGCGCACGCGCTGCGACCGGAGGGCATCGTCTGGCCGCTGCGCGAGGACGGCGCGCCTTCGTTCAAACTCGAACACCTGGCCGAGGCCAACGGCGTACGCGAAGGCGACGCGCACGAAGCGCTGTCGGACGTGCGCGCGCTGATCGGCATGGCCCGCAAGCTCAAGCACGCGCAGCCGAAACTGTGGGACTACACCCTGAAACTGCGCGACAAGAAATTCGCTGCGCGGATGCTCGATACCGTTGCGATGACGCCCGTGCTGCACGTCTCCCAGCGTTTTCCCGCGTCGCGACTCTGCGCCGCAGCGGTCGCGCCCTTGATCCGTCATCCGAAGATCGACAATCGCATCGTGGTGTTCGATCTGCACGAATCGCCGGAGCTGCTGCTGACGCTGGAAGCCGACGAGATCGCCGACCGCCTGTACACGCCGGCCGCGGACCTGCCGCCCGGCGAGACGCGGATCCCGCTGAAGGAAGTGCATCTCAACCGCAGCCCGATGCTGATCGAGTGGGCGCATCTGCGCGACGCCGACTTCGAGCGGCTGCGGATCGATCCGGCGCTGGCCGAGTCGCGTGTCGAACAACTGCGCGCTGCCGGCCCAGCGCTCACGGAAAAGATCCGCCGCATCTATGCGGGACGCGCCGAATTCGCGCCGTCGGATGCGGATGGCTCGCTGTACGACGGTTTCCTGCAGGAAGGCGACAAGCGCAAGTTCGCCGAAGTGCGCAGCACACCGCCGACCGCGCTGGGGCAGCGCGATTTCGCGTTCAAGGATCCGCGTCTGCCGGAGCTGCTGTTCCGCTATCGCGCCCGCAACTGGCCGGAAACCCTATCGATGGCCGAAGCCGAACGCTGGCGCGACTATCGCCGCAACCGTCTGTGCGAAGACCGCGGACTCTCCGAATTCACCTTCGAAAGCCATCGCGCCGAGATCGCCGCACTGCGCGCCGCCCAAGCCGGCGACGGCCATGCGCAGGCGTTGCTCGATCAATTGCAGGCCTGGGCGCAGACATTGGAGACAGAACTGACGTGAGCCAGCCCTTATGAGTACCTACTTTTCGGAACGCAGTTTCAAGTTTTTGCGCGCACTGGGCCGCCACAACGACCGCGAGTGGTTCCACGCCCACAAGCCGGACTACGAACAGCACGTCCGGGCGCCGTTCCTCGCACTCATCACCGATCTGCAACCGGCGCTGCACGACGTCAGCGAGCACTATCGCGCCGACCCCAAAACCGTCGGCGGCTCGCTGTTCCGCATCCATCGCGATACCCGGTTCTCGAACGACAAGGCGCCGTACAAACTGTGGCAGGGCGCGCGGCTGTTCCATGCCCGCAGCCGCGAAGTGGAGGCGCCTTCGTTCTATCTGCACCTGCAGCCGGGCAACTGCTTCATCGCCGCGGGGCTGTGGCATCCGGAACCGGAAACCCTGCGCCGGATACGCCACTTCATCGTCGACAATCCCGGCAGCTGGGCCAACGCCGCGCACGGGGCCGCGTTCCGCAAGCGCTTCGATCTGGACGACAGTGAGATGCTGGTGCGGCCGCCGCGCGGGTATCCGGCCGACTTCGTCCATCTCGATGATCTGCGCCGCAAGAATCATGTCGCGCTGCGCAACATCGACGACGCAACCATGACCGGCCCCCGCCTGCTGGCCACGCTGGGCAAGGATCTGCAGCAGCTCGGGCCGTTCGTCGACTATCTCTGCGCAGCACTCGACCTGGAGTTCTGATCCGGCAGGCTGTGGGAGCGACGGAAGTCGCGATGAAGTCCCGGTCTTCGACAGCCGAATGACGGGTGGCGCAGCTGGAAACAGTCGCGACTTCCGTCGCTCCCACAGGTGTCATCGCTTTGTCGCAGTGCAGCATGACACTGTCAATACGCACCCGTATTCTCGGTTGCGATGCCGCGCCTCAGGGGATGCCGGCAGGTCAAGGACGGGTGTGGCCTCTTGCCGCGCCCTCATTCACGGAATCTGAAACAAACGAGGGGATTACCAAGTGCGTAGATACCTCTGCGGGCTCTTGCTCGCTCTAGCGGCGCCCTGTGCGTTCGCGAATACCGGCGTGGCGTTCGTCCACGGCACCGGTGCCCAAACCAACGCCTACAACGACTACTGGCAGCCGGCCATGGTCGACTCCGTGCGCGGCGGCCTGCCGAACCCGGCGAATTACGTCGTCATCAACTGCGATTTCGGCCAGTATTGGTGGGACAGCCGCGCCGCGGGCTGCCTGGCCGGACAGCTGACCAACTTCATCAACAGCAAGGGCATCACCCGGCTGATCGTGATCACGCATTCCAACGGCGGCAACGTCATGCGCTGGATCATGTCGAACCCGACCTACGACAGCCGTTATCCGAACATCATCAACAAGACCGTGCGCGTCAATGCGCTCGCGCCCTCCTCGACCGGCACCCCGCTGGCCGATGCGGTGATGAACGGCACCGTGTTCGAAGCGGCGGTAGGCTGGCTGATGGGATACCAGAACGACGGCGTGCGCCAGCAGCAGACCAGCTGGATGGTGACCTACAACGCCAACTACCTGTACGGCACCAGCGGCCGTCCGGCACTGCCGAAAACCTTCCGCAGCGTGGTCGGCACCGATGTCGATTCGTCGCCGTTCGATGGCGACAGCTACTGCGGCGGCTACACCCAGAACGTCGGGCTGGAAGTCACCCAGAACTGGCTCAACAGCTGTTCCGACGGCTTCCTCAACTGCTCCAGCCAGTCGGCTGCGGGCTACGTGTGGTTCAACGACACCTCCCGGATGGCCGGCGGCGAACCGCTGTCGCACAACCAGAGCCGTCGGGCCTGTTTCGGCCTGAACACCATTCTCCGCACAGATGCGGGCCAGTGAGGACAACGCCATGAGACTTTCAATCGCAATCGCTCTCGCGCTGTGCTCCTTCTCCGCCGTCGCCGCGCAGCCGCTGCGTCCGGCTGGCGCCAAGGATCAGGCACCCACCCGTCTCGTCGCCCTGCCTGCGCCTTCCGCGCAGATCGAGCGCGCGCCGGTCTCGTTCTCCTGGAAGCTCGACCCGAGCCAGCAGGTGTTCGACTCGCAGCCCTACGTCGCGCAGAGTCGCGAATACTGGGAAACGGTCGACGCCGCGGCGCTGGACAAGGGCGTGCAGCTGAAGATGTCCGCGCCCGGCAGCCTGATCCGCATCAGCCCGACCCAGGGCGCCCGCGCGCTGCGCTCGGACGAACTACAGGTCAACGACAGCCGCGGTGCCGCCAAGCTCGAAAACATCGCCAACGCCGAGCAGCTGACCAAGGCCGGCATGAACGTGCAGGCCGGTTCGGTCATCGCCAAGCTCGACAGCCAGGAAGGCGCCGACACCTACACCGTGCGTGTTCCGAAGGCCGAGGGCCGCTACCTGGTCCACGTCTTCGAGCCCGAAAGCACGGCCGTGCTGCGCGCCGGCGCCGACCGCAGCCACGCCCTCGCCGGCGGCTCGGTGCGGTTCGACGTCGACTTCAGCCAGGCCGGCAAGATGTCCGCGATGCAGGCGGAAGCCATGCTGGTGGCACCCGACGGCCGCAGCTGGCCGGTGGCGCTCGACGCCAGCGGCAACGGCGGCCTCGCGGCCAACGTGAAACTGCCGGCCGACACCGGCAACGCGCAGGGCCTGTGGGAACTGCAGGTGTTCGCCAACGCCGGCGGCATCCAGCGCGACGCGCGTACCGCGTTCGCGGTGGCCGCGCCAACCGCTCGCCTCGACGGCGTGTTCGCCTTCAACGCCCGCACCATGCGCATGGCGTTGCCGGTGCAGGCCGCTTCCGTGGGTCGCTACGAAGCCCGCGGCACGCTGTTCGCCACCGGCAGCGACGGCGTGATGCGCCCGGTCTCCGAAGCGCACAGCGCGGCGTGGATGAAGCGCGGCAAGGGCATGCTGGTGCTGCAGTTCGATCGCGCGCACCTGCCGCAGGGCTACGGTGCACCGTTCGAAGTACGTCAGCTGGAACTCAACGACCAGTCGCGCATGGCGCCGCTGGAAAGCCGCGAACGCGCGGGCGTCGCACGCTGAGTGCTTTGCGTTCCACCGTTTGAAACCGACAAGGGGCCGCAAGGCCCCTTGTCGTTGATGCATACGATCTGGTCGCGGATCAGCGAGCGACCATTCCGGTAGCGAAGGCCGGCACGCCGGACAACGCCTGATCCTCGATGCGCGTCAAGGCACCACCAGCTCCCACGCGGAATGCGCCTACTGTCGTGTTGTTCAACACGTACAGGAAACGGCTGTTGCGATCCAACGCCATATCGGTAGGACCGCTGCCAGCCCCTGTGTCTGCCGCGACAGCACTGGCCAATGTCGCAGCGCCATCACTGCCCACTCGATACGTCGACAGATTGCCGCTGGCGGTATTGCTGACGTAGGCATAACGCCCGTCGCGGGTGATCACCACCCAGCATGCCGCGCTCTGCCCGCTCGGCACAGCCGCCGACACAACATCGACGCTTGCATCTCCGTTCAGACGATAGGACGACAGCGTGCTGGCGCCCGCCGCACCGCCCACCGCTTCGGAGACCAACAGCTGATCGCGGCGCCCGAAAGCGAAGCCGAAGGGCGTCGGCGAAGGCGATTCCTGGATCTTGGCTTGGCTTAGCAAACCATCGCCATCCACCGTGAACGTCAACACGCGGTTTGTCGCCTTCTCGGTCACCGCCAGCAGATCGCCGTCGCGGTTGAATTCGACCTGAGCCGCAGCGGTGCCCGTGCCGCTGAGCGCACGGCGCGAGCCGGGAATCGGGGTCAGCGTGCCATAGATGCTCATCCGGAAACCTTGCACATTGTCGCTGCCGGCATTGAGCACATAGACCACATCATCTTCGATGGTGACGCTGACCGGCGTATTGCCGCCCGAAGCCTCGGTGTCGGTCCGATACAGATGATTGCCGACGGCAAGAAACACCGACACGCTGTTGCTGCCCGGGTTCACCGCAAGCAGCCAGCGACCGGAATCGCTCAGCGCCAGGGCGCCCTGGTTGCCGAGGCCGCCGCCCGTACCGGCACCACGGGTGGAAAAGCTGCGTTGCGCACCAAGGCTGCCATCGGCGAAACGGTCGAAGACTACGACTTCGTTATTGGCGACGTTGTTGGTCAGGGTATACACGGCACCATCGAGGCCGTAGCCGGTCGCACCGGCGATGGGAATCGCGACTGCTGCCGTCGTCAGCGCGATGAGCAGGCAGAGGGACAGGCGTGAACTGCGATTGCGCGGGGTGTGCATCATTGGGATCTCCATTGCAGATGGTTCGGGGGAACCCGCATCCGATGGCGGGTGAACGCAGCTTCGGCCGCGGCCGCTCACGAAGTCCTCACGCAAAGTTCAAAAAAAGTGACTTGACACGGCGGCGGCACAGGCAGGAGATAGACCTCGACGCCGCAATCAATCCAAGAGCCCCGATGACAACCGACCGCAACCGCATCCTGGTGATCGAAGACGACCCGGACATCGGCGCCATGCTCGCGCTGAATCTGCGCGCGGACGGCTTCGACGTTGCCATCGAAACCAGCGGCGAAGCAGGACTGCGCTGGCTGCAGCACGAAGAGCCGCAGTTGCTGGTGCTCGACCTCATGCTCCCCGGCATCGATGGCCTGCAAGTCTGCCGCAAAGTACGCGAGCGCCAGGGATACGTGCCGATCATCATCCTCAGTGCGAAATCCAGCGAAACTCATCGCGTCTTGGGACTTGAACTGGGTGCCGACGACTATCTGACCAAACCCTTCTCGACCGCCGAGCTGATCGCACGCATTCACGCCGTGCTGCGGCGCATGAAAGCCGCGGAAACGCTGGCCGAAACCCGCGCTGGCGTCATCCGCCACGGCCCATTGAGCATCGACCCTATTGCGCGCGAAGTCAGACTGGGCGAACGGACCGTCGTGCTGACCAGCAAAGAGTTCGATCTGCTGACGTTTTTCGCTCGCAATGCCGGCCGCGCCTATCGGCGGATGGAACTGCTGGACCAGGTCTGGGGCCACAGCCATGACGGCTACGAGCATACCGTCAACTCGCATATCAATCGGCTACGGGCGAAGATCGAGCAAGACCCGGCAAACCCGACCTGCATCCTCACTGTCTGGGGCGTGGGCTACAAGTTCGCGTCTCCCGCAGACTTGCCACGGAGCGCATCATGATTGCGCGATCACTGTACGCGCGCATCGCGCTGGTGTTCGCCGGCATCGTGCTGGCCCTCGGCGCCACTCTCGGCTGGCTGGGCTACGACGCCGCGAAACAGCACCAGCATGAAGTGTTGCAGCGGGTGAATCTGGGGCTGGCGCAGCACATTGCCCGACAGCCGTTACTGGTGGCTGATCCACGCAACACGCAGCGCCTGTTCGACCAACTGATGGCGGTAAACCCGAATATCGAGGTCTATCTGCTCGACCCGCAGGGCCAAGTGCTTCAGGCATCGCCGCAACCCCTAGCCCTGCCCCGCAGCCGCATTGCCCTCGATCCCGTGCACCGCCTGCTCAACGGCGCGACACTGCCGGTCACCGGCGACAATCCACGACATGCCGATGGCCGCGAGATTTTCAGCGTCGCACCGATCGAAACCGCGGACGGCGTGATCGGTTACGTCTACATCGTCCTGCTCAACGACATGTACCGCGCGATGGTGGCCGAAGCCTGGCAGGGCTATGCGCTGCGCAGCGGCGCTGGCATCGCGGCAGTCGCGATCCTGGTGGCGATGCTCGCCGGGCTGGCCGCGTTCGCGGCGATCACTCGCCGGCTGGAGCGCACCATCCGCGATATCGAAGCCTTCGCCAGCCCACCCGGCGATGAAACTTCGCGTGCTGGCTTGGCGATGAATCTGCACCGCGGCGACGAAATCGAGCGTCTGCGCACCGCCTTCGCCAGCTTGCGCGAGCGCATGAACGCACAGATGGCGGAATTGAAGCGACAGGACGAATTGCGGCGCGATCTTGTGGCGAACGTCTCGCACGATCTGCGCACGCCGCTGACCTCGATGCAGGGGTATCTCGAAGCCCTCGCGCGCATGGACGACGGCCTGGACGCGGAGGAACGCAAACGCTATCTGGATGTCGCCGTGCGCCAGAGCCACCGCGTCTCGCGACTCGCCCAGCAGCTGTTCGAGCTGGCCCGGCTTGAGTGCGAAGAAACCCAGCCCCAGCCGGAAGTATTCTCGGTCTCGGAACTGGTGCAGGACATCGCCCAGAAGTTCGCTCTGGTCGCCCAGCGCAAATCGATCCATCTGCACACCGAGATCGACACCGGCCCACTGTCGGTGCAGGGTGATATCGGCATGATCGAGCGCGTCATCGGCAACCTGGTTGACAACGCGATCCGGCATACGCCAGAAGGTGGCGATATCCATCTGGTCGCACGGGCTCGCAGCCGCGGCATCGAAGTGCGCATCGACGACACCGGACAAGGCATCTCGGAAGATCATCTGCCCGGCCTGCTGGTGCGTGGCTCGCCAATCCGCAGAATGGCCACGCAGCGCGGTGGCGGACTGGGCCTGCTGATCGCCAACCGCATCCTGCACCTGCACGGCAGCGCCATCCAGGCCGCAAGCCGGTTTGGCGAAGGCACCAGCATCAGTTTTGTATTGCCGGTCGCAAACGCAGCCTGATGCGCGATGCGATATCGCTTTCCTTCTTCCCGTGCGCGACACGGGGAGAAGGTAAGCAGCGCACGGATCCTGATCACCTTCTCCCCGCGCGCGGCACTGGAAGAAGGAAGAAAGCGCACGGGATACTGATTTCCTTCTCCCTGCAATACAGGTAGAAGGCCTTCGGCCACTGAATGCAGCAACCCGTCGGGAGTCAGTCGTTAGCAACGCCATGCGGCACATGCCCAGCGGCCACATGTTCACGCGCCGAATCGATATTGTGCTGCGAATCGTCGAAGAAGATATCCGCGCCGAATGCCTGCAGGAACGGCCCTTTCGCGCGACCGCCGAGGAACAGCGCCTCGTCCAGACGGATACCCCACTCGCGCAGGGTGCGGATCACACGCTCGTGCGCTGGGGCCGAACGCGCAGTGACCAGTGCGGTGCGGATCGGGCACTGCTCGACCGGATACGCTGCCTGCAGCCGATGCAGCGCATCCAGAAAGACGCGGAACGGACCGCCGGACAGAGGTTCGTGCGCACGCTCACGCTCGTGGCGGGAAAACGCCTCCAGCCCGCCCTCGCGCGATATGCGCTCGCTTTGATCATCGAAGAGCACGGCATCGCCGTCGAACGCGATGCGGATCTGTTCGCGGGTTACAGCATCCTCAGTCGGCCGCACCGTCTGCGACGGCAGCAGCGTTGCCGCCGCGACACCGTGCTCAAGCGCACGACTCACCGACTCGGCATCGGCCGACAGGAACAGATGCGCGCCGAACGGCTTGATGTAGGGCCAGGTCGGCGCACCGGAGGTGAACGTCGCGCGGCGGATATCCAGGCCGTGATGCTGGATCGAATTGAACACCCGCAGCCCGGTGTCCGACGAGTTGCGCGACAGCAGGATCACCTCGACGTGCGGCACGCCCGCCGGCGCGTGGGCATTCAAGGCCAGCAGTTTGCGCACCAGCGGAAAGGCGATGCCAGGATGCAGCACATCGTCCTCGCGCCCACGCTGATAGGCGGCGAACGCATCGACGCCTTCGCGCTCGAACAGGGCGTGGCTGTCCTCCAGATCGAACAGGGCGCGGGAGGAAATGGCGATGACGAGAGGTTCGGGGGCTGCTGTATTCATTCGCATAGTGTGCAATAGTCTTGAAGCATTCGCAGAATCCGCAGTCTGGAGCAGCTGCGACGCGCAATAGCCGCTTTCCTCGTTTCCGGCCGGATCGATAGTCAAGGCGAATCTCATGATGCTCTGGCAAGTCCTGACACTCCGGCCGAAGTCGAGCGAAGCACTCGACACAGCGCAGACAGGCGCATGCAGGAGCCTGATCCGCAAGGGAAGTCGCCACGGACGGAGGCTGTATGGTCTCTGCGGATGACCGGCCCGGCATCATCCGTTTGATCGAAATGCTCGGCACGGCGAGCGCCATCTACGATTTCGTCGAGGAGACCGCTGATTATGTCCTGATGGGTTGCAACCTTGGGTACGAATCGCATCTCGCCAAGTCAAGGAGCGACGCAACGGGCAGCCCGGTCTCTACGCTTTTTCCAGAGTACATGTGCGGCCAGCTGCACGACGCACTGGAAGAATGCAGGCACCATCAGCATGTCGTCGAGAATACCGTCTCGACCCGGCACGAGAATCGCGAGCGACTCTGGCGATATTTCATCCTGCAGATCGCCGTACCGGCTGGGCATAGACCGCAGTTCATGCACGCCATCGTTGAGATCACCGAGAAACAACCGCTGGAAGACAATCCGCATATCGACCTGGAAAGGTTCCGGGAAATCGTTCAATTCGCGCACGATGCCATCATCAGCATCGACAGCAGCGAGAACATCGTATTGTTCAATCAAGCCGCATCGCGCATTTTCGGCTACAGCAACGAGGAAATAATCGGCAGGCCGCTGTCGGAACTCATCCCTGTGGAAACCCGCAAGAAGCACTCCGGCTACGTCGTCGAGTTCGCCGATTCGCCCGATACCTCTCGACACATGCGCTTGCGTACGCCGGTGCTGGCACTGCGGAAAAACGGCAGCGAATTCGCGGCCTCGATCACGATTTCAAAGCACCGGGTTGGCCGCGACGTGGAGATGACCGCGATCGTACGCGACATTTTCGACGAGACAAGACTGATTGAAGACCTCTTGATCGCATCACGATACGATGCGCTGACCGGACTGTACAACCGCCGCCGGTTCGGCGAACTATTGGAGGCCGAAATCAATCGTTGCCGCCGGTTTGAAAGAGGGTTTTCGCTATTGATGCTGGACATCGACGATTTCAAGAAAATCAACGACACCTACGGCCACATGATGGGCGATCAGATGCTGAAGACATTCGGTCAACGACTCGCTGGAATGATCAGGAAAATGGACGTGGTATGTCGATGGGGTGGCGAGGAATTCGTGGCGCTGCTGCCGGAAACAAGCATGGAAGGGGCGCTTGTGGTCGCGGAGAAGATCAGGTCGGAAACGGAGGCGGCCCGCCTGAATCATGAAGGCATCGAACTTGGCTTCACCGTGTCGATCGGATTAGCGCACTTTCCGAGTGGCGATGGCAGTATCGATAACGCCATCGACACTGTCGATCGAAGTCTCTATGCCGCGAAGAAAGCCGGAAAGAACCGTGTCGTCGCTTGCCACCACCGTCAGGATCACGGTTGAGCCGCGCAGGCAGTCGATTGTGCCCTCGCTGTTCGCGACGTTGCGTCCTGGCGGAGACTCGCACGATGCGACAGTGCTGTCTTTGATCAACCCGCCAGATGCCGCGCCTGACGCGAGGGCGTGGCGCTTTTCCTGCGCGGCACCGGCACGGGACGCGGAGCGTCTTCTTCCTCGAACGCCAGCCGCGAGCGATGGCCCTGGCTGCGGAAGTCGTCGATCAGCGCGCGGTTCGCGACGCTTGCCTCGACGCCGCCATCGGCGACCAGGAATGCCTGCAGCGCATGCACCAGTCGTTCGTGCGCGATCGCGTGGGTCTGCCCGGTGCGGGCGTACAGCCAGTCGCTGAAGGCAAGGAAACGGCGGAACGGCGCATCGCCCAGCAGCAGCGGCAAGGTGCGCGGCAGCCGCCCTGAATTCGCGACCATGTCCCAATACCGCGAGAAGCGCGACAGCCGCTGCATGGTCGCGAAATCGATCGCATCGGTGCTGAGGATGTTGTAGGGCGGATCGGGATTGAAGCGCAGGTCGTGCGCCTCGGTATGCCGCGCGACCGGCGCGCCGCGCAGGCGTTTGAGGATACCGAACTGGATCTCATGCGGCGCCAGCGCGACCAGCCTGTCGAAGCCCAGCGCGAAACTCTCCACGCTTTCGCCGGGCAGGCCCGCGATCAGATCCACATGCAGATGCGCGCGCGAATGCTCGCGCAGCCAGCGCAGATTGGCCGCCGCTTTCTCGTCGTTCTGGCGACGGGAAATGCGCGTCTGCACGTCCGGATTGAAGGTCTGGATGCCGATCTCGAACTGCAGCGTGCCGTCGGGAAATTTCGAGATGCCGTCCTTGAGGCGATCCGGCAGATGATCCGGAATCAGCTCGAAATGGACGAACGGCGGATCGTCGGGCGCGGCTTCGATCTTCTGCAGGAAGAAGTCCAGGATCGCAAGCGACGTATCGACCTTCAGGTTGAACGTGCGATCGACGAACTTGAACTGACGCACGCCGCGCGCGTACAAGGTTTCCAGCGCATCGAGGAATCGCGTCAGCTCGAACGGCCATGCGGTCTTGTCCAGCGACGACAGGCAGAACTCGCATTTGAAAGGGCAACCGCGCGAGGCTTCGACGTAGAGATGCCGTTGGCGCACGTCCTCGTCGGTGTATTCGTCGTAAGGCAGCGCCAGATCCTTCAGCTCGGCCTGCACGCCGGGAATGATCCGCCCGGGCGGCGCGTCGCCGGACAGCAGCCGCTCGACCAGCCACGCAAAGGTCACATCGCCCCATCCGGTAATGACGTAATCGGCGAGCGCACAGATCCGCTGTTCGCCCGTCTCGTAGCTGACTTCGGGGCCACCGAGCACGATGATGAGCTCCGGCGCCACGGTCTTCAGCTGCGCCACGAGTCGCGTGCTTTCCTCGACGTTCCAGATGTAGACGCCCAGGCCGAGAATGCGCGGGCGGGCGGCGAGGATCTTCTCGACGATCTCCTCGGTCTTCTGGCCGATCACGAATTCGGCGATCACGGAGCGCTCGCGCAGCTCGCCGAGGTTCGCACGCAGGTATCGCAGCCCGAGGGATGCGTGCGAATAGCGCGCGTTGAGCGTGGAAAGCAGGATGTCGGCCATGGACGGAGTATATCGCCCGGGCGGAACATCAGGCCCGCAGGGGGCAATCGGGGAGCGACGATTCCGAGCCGGGCGATTACGCCATCATCGCGCCGCTTATCGGCATCGGGCGGGATCCGCTTCGCGGGTTCCACACAGCCCCGAAGACCTCAGGTCATGAACTGTTCGCTGAGAATGCGTTCTTCGAGATTGTGTTCGGGATCGAACAACAGCGTGACCATACGGTCGCGGGATTCGCGGATCGCCACTTCCACCACATCACGGACCTCATGCGAATCAGCGGTGGCGCTGACCGGGCGTTTGAAGGTATCGAGCACGCGGAAGCGCACTTCAGTGTCGGCCTTGAGCAGTGCGCCGCGCCAGCGCCGCGGACGGAAGGGCGCAATCGGGGTCAGCGCGACCACGCCGCTGCCCAGCGGCAGGATCGGGCCGCCGGCCGAGTAGTTGTAGGCGGTGCTGCCCGCGGGCGTGGCCACCATCACGCCGTCGCAGATCAGTTCGTCGACGCGGGTCTGGCCGCTGAGCTCGATCGCGATGTGCGCGGCCTGACGGGTCTGACGCAGCAGCGACACTTCGTTGTAGGCCAGCGAGGTGACGCTGGCGCCGGATTCGGTCAACGCCTGCATCTCCAAGGGCCGCAGTTTCGCGGGTTCGGCCGCGGCGAGCCGTTCGAGCAGGCCATCCTGCTCGAACTGGTTCATCAGGAAGCCGACGCTACCCAGCTTCATGCCGAACACCGGACGCGCGAGGGCGCCGTGACGATGCAGCGTATGCAGCATGAAACCGTCGCCGCCGAGCGCGCACAGCACGTCGGCTTCGCCGGGCACGCATTGGCCATGACGCGCGGTCATCGCCGCGAGCGCGGCCTGCGCATCGGCGGTCGGGCTGGCGAGGAAGGCGATTCGCTGTGCGGTCACACGGGCTCCATGCGGGGCGCGGGCGAGCGCCCGCCACGCGAGGATAGCGGATGCGGCGCGCCTGCGCAGGGGCGCGCCGCATCCGGAAGCGCCCCCGCAAACCTCCCTGAAAACGCCTCCGCAGAACGTCTCCGCAAACGCGAACGGCCCCGGTCGCCCGGAGCCGTTCGCAAACGACACCATCCGGATGCGTCGGGCGCCGGGCTCAGCCTTGGACCGACAACATCGACAGACGCCGCACCGCGACCGAAGCGGTCGGATAATCCAGCGTTTTCTGCGCGGCAAGCTCACCCAGCATGTTGCGGGTGAAACGCAGCGAAGCGTCGTCGCGTTCGAACCAGTGCTTGAGTTTCGCGTCGGCATTCGCGCCCGGCGCATCCAGCACCTGCATCGTCAACAGACGCTGCTGCGCCGCCAGTTCGTCGCGCAGCGAGCCGCGCGCGACCGCATGCCAGCGGCCGTCGACCGGCAGCGTATCGATCTGCGCATACAGCCACGGCAGTTTCAGCGCGTCGCCCACGCGGAAGTGCGCCCGGGCCACATCGACCGGCTTGAGCTTGCGCGCGCGCGCCACTTCGATGATGTCGCAGCACCATTCGAGATACGGCAGCGCCGCCAGCTGTTTCGCGAGCGATTCCGGCAGCCCCTTGGCCTTCCAGTCGGCGTAGCTGGCGTCGTAGGCCGGCCGCATCGTCGGCGGCAGGATGCCGGAGCCGGCGCGGATCTCGCGGAAACCGTCGTGATAGCGCTCGACCGCCGTGGCGATGCCCGGAATCGGACCTGGACGCGACAGCAGCCAACGCGTCATCGAACGCTGCAGCGACCAGATCACCTGCAGCGCGTCGACCTGCACCGATTCCGGAACCGTGCCGCCGAGCGCATCGATCTGCGTCCACAGTTCGCGCGCATCCAGCGTCTCGCGGGTGATGGTAAAGGCTTTGGCGACTTCGCCCGGGCTGCGGCCGGTGTCTTCGGTCATGCGTAGGACGAAGGTCGCGCCCATGCGGTTGACCAGCGAGTTGGTCACCGCGGTGGCGATGATCTCGCGCTTCAGGCGATGCTGTTCCATCGCCTTGGCGTATTTCTTCTGCAGCGGCGCCGGGAAGTAGCGCACCAGTTCTTTCGACAGGTACGGGTCTTCCGGCACGTCGGAATCGAGCAGTTGCTGGAACAGCACGATCTTCGAGTACGACAGCAGCACCGACAGTTCCGGTCGGGTCAGACCGATCCGGCGCGCCTTGCGTTCGGCGATCTCGGCGTCGCTGGGCAGATATTCGATCTGACGGTCCAGCAACCCCTGCGATTCGAGCGTGCGGATGAAATGCTGCTTGGAGCCCAGGCGCGACAAGCTCATGCGTTGCATGAGACTCAGGGCCTGGTTCTGGCGGTAGTTGTCGTTCAACACCAGCGCCGCGACTTCATCGGTCATCGACGCCAGCAGCTTGTTGCGCTCGGGCATGGTGAGCTTCTTGCGCTGCACTTCGCCGTTGAGCAGGATCTTGATGTTGACCTCATGGTCGGACGTGTCCACGCCCGCCGAGTTGTCGATGAAGTCGGTGTTGAGCAGCACGCCGTTGAGCGCGGCTTCGATGCGGCCGAGCTGGGTCAGGCCCAGATTGCCGCCCTCGCCCACCATCCTGCAGCGCAGTTCGCCGCCGTTGACGCGCAGGCCGTTGTTGGCGCGATCGCCGGCATCGGCATGGGTTTCGCTGGCGGCCTTGACGTAGGTGCCGATGCCGCCGTTCCACAGCAGATCGACCGGCGCCTTCAGGATCGCGTTCATCAGTTCCATCGGGCTCATCGACGCCGCGTCGGATTCGATGCCGAGCACGGCCTTGATCTCCGGCGACAGCGGAATCGCCTTGGCAGAACGCGCAAAGATGCCACCGCCCTTGCTGATCAGTGAGGCGTCGTAATCGGCCCAGCTGGAACGCGGCAGCTTGAACATGCGGTCGCGTTCCGCGAACGAGATCGCGGCGTCCGGATCCGGGTCGAGGAAGATATGGCGGTGATCGAACGCGGCCAGCAGGCGGATGTGTTTCGACAGCAGCATGCCGTTGCCGAACACGTCGCCGGACATGTCGCCGATGCCGACGCAGGTGAAATCCTGGGTCTGCGAATCGCGGCCCAGCGCACGGAAATGGCGCATGACCGATTCCCAGCCGCCGCGCGCGGTGATGCCCATGCCCTTGTGGTCGTAACCGACCGAACCGCCGGACGCGAACGCATCGTCGAGCCAGAACCCGTGCGCATTGGCGATGCCATTGGCGATATCGGAGAACGTGGCCGTACCCTTGTCGGCGGCGACCACCAGATACGGGTCGTCGCCGTCGTGGCGCACCACTTCGTCCGGCGCGACGATCTTGCCGGCGGTGGAGATGTTGTCGGTGATGTCGAGCAGGCCGTTGATGAAGCGCTTGTAGCAGGCCACGCCTTCGTTGAACCAGGCATCGCGGTCCACCGACGGATCGGGCAACTGCTTGCAGAAGAAGCCGCCCTTTGAACCCACCGGCACGATCACCGTGTTCTTCACCATCTGCGCCTTGACCAGACCCAGCACTTCGGTGCGGAAGTCCTCGCGACGATCCGACCAGCGCAGGCCACCGCGCGCCACCGGGCCGAAGCGCAGATGCACGCCTTCGACGCGCGGGCCGCAGACGAAGATTTCGCGGTACGGCCGCGGCTTCGGCAGATCCGGCACCTTCGACGGATCGAACTTGAAGCTCAGATAGTCGGCCGGGCCGCCGTCGGCGCGGCGACCATCCTTGTAACGGCCGTTGCGATAGCTGATGTAGTAGTTGGTGCGCAGCGTGGCTTCGATCACGCTGACGAAGCCGCGCAGGATGCGGTCCTCGTCGAGGCTGGACACGCCGTCCAGCAGCACGGTGATCGCGTGTCGCGTGGCTTCGAGCTGGATCTCGCGTTTCGCGGAACGGGCGGCGATGACCGGCGCCACCGCGGCCAGCATCGCCGCGTCGTTGCCGGCGAGCACCGACAGCTGGCGACGGAACTGTTCCATTCCGGCCTTGATATCGGCCTTGCTCTCGCTGCCGGTCGCCGGATCGAAGCGCGCTTCGAACAGTTCGGTCAGCAGGCGCGCGAGGATCGGATATCGCGTGAAGGTTTCTTCGACGTAGCTCTGCGAGAACGGCACGCCGACCTGCAGCAGGTATTTGCAGTAGGCGCGCAGCATCGCCACCTGGCGCCACGACAGATTGGCGGCGAGGATCAGGCGGTTGAAGCCGTCGTTCTCGGCGTTGCCGCGCCAGATCTGGCCGAACGCATCCTCGAAGGTATCGTCGAAATCGTCGACGTTCAGATCGCCGCGGCCGACTTCGACCTCGAAGTCCTGGATGAAGGCGACACGGTCGTCCACCACTACCCGGTACGGATGCTCGGAGATCACGCGCAGGCCCATGTTCTCCATCATCGGCAGCGCATCGGACAGCGGGATATCGTCGTTCAAGCGGTAGAACTTGAAGCGCAGGCCGCCTTCCTGGTCGCGGTACAGGCTGAGGCGCAGGTCGTTGTCCGGCGTAAGCGATGCGAGCTGTTCGACATCGTCGGCAGCACCGGCGGACGAGACTTTTTCGATGTAGCCGGCGGGCAGCGCGCGGCCGTAGCGGTTGGCCAGCGCGAGACCCTGTTCCTCACCGTGGCGAGCGACCAATTGCTCGCGCAGATCGTCCTGCCAGTTGCGGACGATGGCGGACAGGTTGGCATCGATCTGCGCGGCGTCGACATCGACCACTTCGCCCTTGCGCGGCCGCACCAGCATGTGCAACTGCGCCAGCGGCGAATCGCCGAGCTGGATGGTGGAGTCGACCCGATCGGCGTGCAGCGTGTCCTTGAGCATCGCTTCGATGCGCAGGCGGATCTCGGTGTTGTAGCGATCGCGCGGAATATAGGCCAGCACCGAGTAGAAGCGGCCGTAGCGGTCGTGGCGCAGGAACAGACGGCTGCGCACGCGCTCCTGCAGGCTCAGGATGCCGGAGGCGAGCTGGAACAGCTCGGTCTCGGTGGACTGGAACAGTTCGTCGCGCGGCAACGTTTCGAGGATATGCCGCAGCGCCTTGCCGCTGTGGCCGGTAGGCTGCAGACCGGATTTCATCATCACGTAGTCGTGACGCTCGCGCACCAGCGGGATTTCCCACGGACGACGGGTATAGGCGCTGGAGGTGTACAGGCCGATGAAACGCTGCTCGGCGATCGGACGGCCGTTGGCGTCGAAACTCAGCACGCCGATGTAATCCATGTAGCCGGGGCGATGCACGGTGGCGCGAGCGTTGGTCTTGGTGAGGATCAGCGCATCGACCGCGCCCGACTGCGGGATGTAATGCGCGGCGAGCGAGGTGAGTTTGCGCGGCGGGCCGCTCTCGCGCCCGCGCAGCAGGCCCAGGCCGGTATCGGGCTCCGCGGCCAGCACTTCTTCGCCGCCCTGCTTGCGCACGCGATATTCGCGATACCCCAGGAAGGTGAAGTGTTCCTCGGCGGCCCAGCGCAGGAATTCGCGCGCTTCGAGCCGGCCGGCGTCGCTCACCGGCATGGTGCGCTTGCCCAGATGGTCGGTGACTTCGAGCATCCTGGCGCGCATCGCCGGCCAATCGCGGACGATACTGCGCACGTCAGTCAGCACGTCGCGGATCGCGCGTTCGATGATCGCCGCATCGGCCGCCGACTGGCGGTCGATCTCCAGATGCATCATCGACTCGATCTCGCCTTCGCCCACCGCGGTCAGCTTGCCGCTGCGGTCGCGCACGATCCGCACCACCGGATGCCCCAGCACGTGCACGCCGATGCCGCGCTCGGCCAGCGCCATCTTCACCGAGTCGACCAGGAACGGCATGTCGTCGTTGACGATCTGCAGCACCGTATGCGGCGATTCCCAGCCGTGCTTGGCCAAGGTGGGATTGAACAGGCGCACGCTCGGCGTCCCGGGCTTGCGGACGCGCGCGTAGTCGAGGAAATCGTTGGCGAGCGCGGCCCAGCCTTCGGGGCCGTGCAGCGGCAGTTCGTCCTCGGTCATGCGCTGGTAGAACGCGCTGGCGAACGCACTGGCGGCGTCCTGGTCGCGCTTGCCGGCGCGCCTGCGGATCGCATCGAAGATGGGATCCAGCGCCGTGGTCTCGTGGCGTTCCGCTTTCCGTGCGGCCGGCTTGCGTGCAGCCGGTTGTGACGCGCCCGGTTTCGATGCGGCCGGGCGACGCGGGGCGGAGGCTTTCTTGGTCATGTGCGGTCTTTGTCCGTACGGCGCGCGGTCAGCGCAGGCCAGTCTCGTTGCGGGCGATCACCAGACGCTGGATCTCGCTGGTGCCTTCGTAGATTTCGGTGATCTTGGCGTCGCGGAAGTAGCGCTCCAGCGGCATTTCCTTGGAATAGCCCATCCCGCCGTGGATCTGCAGCGCCTGATGGGTGATGTACATCGCCGCTTCAGACGCGGTGAGCTTGGCGACGGAGGCCTCGGTGCTGAAGCGGCCACCGGTCTTCTCGGTCTGCGCCTTGGTCCACGCGGCGCGCAAGGTCAGCAGTTCGGCGGCATCGAGCCGGCACTTCATGTCGGCGATCTTGGCCTGGATCATCTGGAAAGAACCGATCGGCTGGCCGAAGCTCTTGCGCTCCTTCACATAGGCGACGGACGCCTTGTAGGCGGCCTTGGCCAGGCCCACGGCCTGCGAGGCGATGCCGATGCGGCCGGCATCCAGCACGCCCATGGCGATCTTGAACCCCTCACCGTCCTGGCCCACCACCTCGTCCGGCGTGGCCACGTAATCCTGGAATTCGATCTCGCACGTCGCCGACGCGCGGATGCCCAGCTTGGGCTCGGTCTTGCCGCGGTGGAAACCGGGCTTGGCGGTGTCGACCATGAACGCGGTGATGCCCTTGGCGCCCTTGGACGGATCGGTGATCGCGAACAGGATGATGTACTTGGCGACCGGGCCGGAGGTGATCCAGCTCTTCTTGCCGTTGATCACATAGCTGCCGTCGTCCTGTTTGACCGCCTTGCAGCGCATCGCGGTGGCGTCGGAGCCGGACTGCGGCTCGGTCAGCGCGAACGCGCCGATCTCGCGGCCTTCGGCGATGGCGCGCACGTACAGCTGTTTCTGCGCCTCGGTGCCGAATTTCAGGATGCCGTTGCAGAACAGCGAATTGTTCACCGACACGATCGTCGAGTGCGCGCAATCGGCCTCGGCGATCTCGATCATCGCCAGCACGTAGCTGATCGGGTCCATGCCCGCGCCGCCGTATTCGGCCGGCACCTCGATGCCCATCAGCCCGTTCTCGCCGAGCGTGCGGATGTTCTCGAGCGGAAACTCACCGGTGCGATCGTGGTGCTCGGCGCTGGGCGCGATCTTTTCCTGCGCGATGCGGCGTGCCACGTCCTGAATCATCAACTGCTCTTCTGTAAAGCGGAAATCCACGGGCGCGTCCTCGCTATGAAATCGAAACCACTATTGTAGCCGCGGGTCTGGCCTAACCCCAGCACGAACCCGACGCGCTTGACCTGACGACGTGCGGGGCAGACAATTATCTCTGTATCGCGATATTGAGATATGAGGCCTGTCGAATGGATCTGGAAGCCTGGTCGGCGAGACTGAAAGTGTTGGCGGACGCGACCCGGGTCCGGCTGCTGGCGCTGCTGGAACACGAGGAACTGACGGTCGCCGAGCTGTCCTCGATCACCCGGCTGGCGCAGCCGCGGGTGTCGACCCATCTCGCGCGCCTGAAGGAAGCCGGCCTGGTCCGCGACCGGCGTGCCGGAGTCTCGGCCTACTACCGCTTCGATGAGGCCTCCCTCGACACTGCCCAGCGCGCGCTCTGGCGCACCCTGCGCGAAGGCAGCGACGACCCGCTGCTGCGCCAGGACGCGGAGCGCATCCCGGGCGTGCTGGCCGCCCGCGCGGTCGACGCCAACTGGGCCGACAGCGTGGCCGGCGACATGGAGCGGCACTATTCCCCCGGGCGCACCTGGGAAGCCCTCGCCCGTTCGGCGCTGCCGCTGCTGGCGCCGGGCCACGTGCTGGACATCGCCTCCGGCGACGGCGTGCTGGCCGAGCTGCTGGCGCCGCACGCCCGCGAATACGTCTGCATCGACGCCAGCGCGCGCGTGGTCAACGCCGCCACCGAGCGCCTGCGCAAATTCGCGAACGTCGAGGTGCGCGAGGGCGACATGCACGCCCTGCCCTACGAAGACGGTCATTTCGATCTGGTCGTGCTGATGCATGCCCTGACCTACTCCAGCCGCCCCCAGGTCGCCGTAACCGAAGCCGCGCGCGTGCTGCGCCCGGGCGGGCGGCTGCTGCTGAGCAGCCTGGCCAAACACGAACACCGCGCCGCGGTGGAAGCCTACAGCCACGTCAACCTGGGTTTCAGCGACAAGGAACTGCGCAGGTTCGTCGAAAAGGCAGGCCTGACCATCACCGCATCGGAAACCGTCACCCGCGAAAAGCGCCCGCCGCATTTCGAAGTCATTTCGCTGATCGGAACCAAGCCATGAGCCCCCACGCCGACACGACCGTGCCGCCCTCGTCCGCGCGCGCCGCCGCGGATTTCCCGCAACTGCAGCCGTGGCTCGCGCCCACGCGCGTCGCCCGCCTCGAAATCGCGCTGCGCGAACGCATCCTGGTGCTGGACGGCGGCATGGGCACGATGATCCAGCAGTACGAGCTGGGCGAAGACGACTATCGCGGCGCGCGGTTCGCCGCAGGCTTCGACGCCGAGGCCATCGCCGATCACAGTCACGCGCCGGGCTGCCCCTGCGGACACGACAGCCGCGACCAGAAAGGCAACAACGATCTGCTCAGCCTCACCCGCCCGGACATCATCCGCAGCATCCACAGCGCGTATCTCGATGCCGGCGCGGATCTGATCGAAACCAACACCTTCAATTCGACCACGATCTCGCTGGCGGACTACGGGCTGGAGCATCTGGCCCGCGAATTCAACGAAACCGGCGCGCGGCTGGCCCGCGAGGCCTGCGATGCCGCCGAGGCCGCCGACCCGTCGCGGCCGCGGTTCGTGGTCGGCGTGCTCGGCCCGACCAGCCGCACCGCCTCGATCAGCCCGGACGTGAACCGCCCGGGATTCCGCGCGATCACGTTCGACGAACTGCGCACGACCTACCGCGAAGCCACCGAGGGCCTGATCGACGGCGGCGCCGATGTGATCATGGTCGAGACCATCTTCGACACCCTCAACGCCAAGGCCGCGCTGTTCGCGATCGAGGAAGTGTTCGAGGCGCGCGGCGCGCGGCTGCCGATCATGATTTCCGGCACGATCACCGACGCTTCCGGCCGCACCCTCTCCGGGCAGACCGCGGAAGCGTTCTGGTATGCGCTGCGCCACAGCCGGCCGCTGAGCATCGGTCTGAACTGCGCGCTCGGCGCCAAGGATCTGCGCCCGCACGTCGATGTGCTGTCCCAGATCGCCGATACCTTCGTCAGCACCCACCCGAACGCCGGCCTGCCCAACGCCTTCGGCGGCTACGACGAAACGCCCGAGGACATGGCCACCGTGCTGCAGGAATTCGCCGAATCGGGGCTGCTGAACATCGTCGGCGGCTGCTGCGGCACCACACCGGCGCATATCCGCGCGATCTCCGAAGCGGTCGCGGGCCTGCCGCCTCGACTCCTGCCCGCCGCACGCGCAATGGAAGCCGCATGAACGCGATCCTCATCGATGGAACGACCGAAGACGCCCCCCTCTCGAACGCCATGAACGACGCCACCGCGCAGCAGCCGCGCTACACCTGTCTCAGCGGCCTCGAACCGCTGGTGATCACCCCGCTGACGAATTTCGTCAACATCGGCGAACGCACCAATGTCACCGGCTCGGCGCAGTTCAAGAAGCTGATCCTCGAAGGCCGCTTCGACGAAGCGGTGGTGGTGGCGCGGCAGCAGGTGGAGAACGGCGCGCAGGTGCTCGACGTCAACATGGACGAGGGCATGCTCGACTCCGAAAAGGCGATGGTCGATTACCTCAATCTGATCGCCGCCGAGCCCGACATCGCGCGCATCCCGGTGATGGTCGACAGCTCCAAGTTCAGCGTCATCGAGGCCGGCCTGAAGTGCCTGCAGGGCAAGGGCATCGTCAACTCGATCTCGATGAAGGAAGGCGAAGCCGAATTCCTGCGCCAGGCGCTGCTGGTGCGTCGCTACGGCGCCGCGGTGGTGGTGATGGCGTTCGACGAAGTGGGCCAGGCCGATACCGTCGAGCGCAAAGTGGAAATCTGCTCGCGCGCCTACGCGCTGCTGACCGAGAAGATCGGCTTCCCGCCCGAAGACATCATCTTCGACCCCAACGTATTCGCGGTGGCGACCGGCATCGAGGAACACAACGACTACGCGGTCGCCTTCATCGAAGGCACCCGCGAACTGAAGCGCCGCTTCCCGCTCAGCCACATTTCCGGCGGCGTCTCCAACGTATCGTTCTCGTTCCGCGGCAACGAGCTGGTGCGCCAGGCCATCCACGTCGTGTTCCTGTACCACGCGATCAAGGCCGGCATGGACATGGGCATCGTCAACGCCGGCGCGCTGCCGCTGTACGACGATCTGGAAGCCGACCTGCGCGAGCGCGTCGAGGACGTGGTGCTGAACCGGCGCCCGGATTCGACCGAGCGCCTGCTCGAAATTGCCGACCGCTTCAAAGGCAAGAAAGGCGAGAAGAAAGTCGAAGACCTGCGCTGGCGCGAGAAGCCGGTGCGCGAGCGCCTGTCGCATGCGCTGGTCCACGGCATCGACCAGTACATCGAGACCGACACCGAAGAAGCGCGCGCGCTGTCGACGCGGCCGCTGGACGTGATCGAAGGTCCGCTGATGAGCGGCATGAACGTGGTCGGCGACCTGTTCGGCGCCGGCAAGATGTTCCTGCCGCAGGTGGTGAAGTCGGCGCGGGTAATGAAGAAGGCCGTGGCCTACCTGCTGCCCTTCATCGAAGCCGAAAAACTGCGCACCGGCGACATCGGCAAGAACAACGGCAAGATCATCATGGCGACGGTGAAGGGCGATGTGCACGACATCGGCAAAAATATCGTTGGCGTGGTGTTGGCCTGCAACAATTTCGAGGTGATCGATCTGGGCGTGATGGTGCCGGCGCAGGTGATCCTGGACCGCGCCCGCGAAGAGAATGCCGATCTGATCGGCCTGTCCGGCCTGATCACGCCGTCGCTGGAGGAAATGAGCCACGTCGCCCGCGAAATGCAGCGCCAGGGCCTGCAGATGCCGCTGATGATCGGCGGCGCCACCACCTCGCGCGCGCACACCGCACTGAAGATCGATCCGCACTACAAGTCGCCGACGGTCTGGGTGAAGGACGCCTCGCGCGCGGTGGGCGTGGCCCAGTCGCTGATCTCCAAGGAATTACGCGAAGCCTTCGTCGCCGCCAACGACAGCGATTACGCTGAAATCCGCCAGCGCCACAAAAATCGCGGCGACGCCAAGCGGCTGGTGCCGCTGGCCAAGGCGCGCGGGCAGCGCTTCGACGGCGGTTGGGACAGCTACACCCCGCCGACGCCGCGCGCGCCCGGCCTGCACGTATTCGACGATTATTCGCTGGCCGAGCTGGTCGAATACATCGACTGGACGCCGTTCTTCAGCACTTGGGAACTGGCCGGCAAGTATCCGGCGATCCTGAAGGATGAGGTGGTCGGCAAACAGGCATCCGAGTTGTACCGCGACGCGCGGGCGATGCTGAAACGCATCGTCGACAAGAAGTGGCTGACCGCGAAAGGCGTGTTCGCGCTGTGGCCGGCGAACAGCGTGGGCGATGATGTCGTGGTTTCCCTTCTCCCGTCGGGAGAAGGTGCCCGAAGGGCGGATGAGGGTACGGCGGACACGGCCGCATCTGAAGCGCCGTCGCTATCCCGTACCCTCTCCCCATCCCCTCTCCCGATGGGAGAGGGGCTTAAGCAAGCCACCCTCCACTTCCTCCGCCAGCAGGTCGACAAACCCGTCGACCGCCCCGATTTCTGCCTGGCCGATTTCATCGCGCCGCAGGACAGCGGCAAGCAGGACTGGATCGGCGCGTTCGCGGTCACCGCAGGCATCGGCATCGACGCGCACGTCGCGCGCTTCGAGGCAGATCACGACGACTACAACGCGATCCTGCTCAAGTCGCTGGCCGACCGCCTCGCCGAAGCCTTCGCCGAGCGCCTGCACCAGCGCGTACGCAAGGAATTCTGGGGCTACGACAGCGACGAATCACTCGACAACCACGCGCTGATCGACGAAGCCTATCGCGGCATCCGCCCGGCGCCCGGCTATCCGGCCTGTCCCGAGCACAGCGAGAAAGGCACGATCTTCCGTCTGCTCGACGCCACCGCCAACGCCGACATGACCCTGACCGAAAGCTTCGCGATGCTGCCCACAGCGGCGGTGTCCGGCTACTACTTCAGCCATCCGCAAAGCCAGTATTTCGTGGTCGGCCGGGTGTCGAAGGAACAGGTCGAGGACTACGCGAAGCGCAAGGGTGCGACCCTGGCGCAGGCCGAGCGTTGGCTGGCGTCCAATCTGGATTACGATCCGGAGTGAACCGGTGGGCGATACGTCGCCCGCGCCATCCATCGCAGATCTTCGACGCCGTGACCGACACCCTCGTCTTCTCGCATGCCAACGGTTTCCCGCTGCCGGTCTATCGCAGGCTGCTGGACGCGCTGCGGCCCGAATTCGACGGCACCGGCGTGCTGCGCTTCGGCCACGACCCCAGCCGGCCGGTGACCGTCGGCTGGCCGTATCTGGTCGATGAACTCACCGAATTCGTCCATGCCCTGCCGCGCAACGGCGGTCGGGTGTGGCTGGCCGGCCATTCGCTGGGCGGTTATCTCAGCGTGCTGGCGGCGCAGAAACTCCAGGCCCGGGTCGCCGGGATCGTGCTGCTGGATTCGCCGCTGATCTCCGGGATCAGCGCGGGTTTCGTACGATTCGGGCGACTCACCGGGCTGGACCGGCTGGTGATGCCGCTGCAGCAAACCCTGGTGCGCCGCCGGCATTGGCCGGATGCCGACGCCGCGCACGCGCATTACGCCGCGAAGGACGTGTTCGCGCGCTGGGATCCGCGGGTGCTGCGCGATTACGCCGATCACTGCACCACGCCCGACGGTCGCGGTCAGCGCGAGCTGCTGTTCGACCGCGACATCGAATACCGTATCTACCGCTCGCTGCCGACCGCGCGTGTGGCGGCCGCTGCGGCGCAGCTGCGCGTGCCGGTGGCCTTCATCGCGGGACGCAAGTCGCGCGAAGTGCGGCATGTCGGCCTGCGTGCGACCAGAGCGCTGGTCGGCGCGCGCCTGGCCTGGACTGCCGGCAGTCATCTGTTTCCGATGGAAGCGCCGGACGAGACCGCGCGCCTGATCCGCGCGGCGATCGATACGATGAGCGGAACCATCACGACGGAAGAGATCGCATGAGCGAGGACGACACGAGCGGCGCGACCGGCAATGCCGAGTTTCTGCTGCGTCACGCCGCGCCCGGGCGCATCGGTCTGGTCGCGGGCGGCGATGTGATCAGCCACCTGATCCGTACGGCGCAGTCGCCGCTGACCCGCGACGGCCACCGCAGCCTGTGGTCGCACGCCTTCATCTTCAGCGAACGGCGCAGCGACGGCCGCTGGTGGGTGATCGAATCCGATCTGGACATGCGCTACAAGCAGATGCGGCTGGGCGTGCAGGAGAATCGCATCGACCGCTATTTCGACGCCGACGAATTCCCGAACCTCGCAGTGCTCGACTTCGGCCTGGACGACGCGCAGACGCGGCAGGTCGTCACCGCGGGACTGGACCTGCTGTCGGGGCTCACCAGTTATTCACTGAGCGAACTGATCGGCACCCTGTTCGCGATGCGCAGCCGCCGCCTGCGCAAACGCGACAATCTGCTGGCGCGGGAAGGCGCGCTGTACTGCTCGGCGATGGTGCAGCACTGCTACGCCGCGGCCGGCCTGCATCTGTTGCCCGAAGTGTCCGGCAAGAATCTCGCGCCGCACGACATCGCCGATTCCGCGCTACCGCACCAGTCCTACCGGCTGCTGCGCGACCTCGGTGTGTCGTCGTTGCGCGAATTCGCGCACAGCGCCGAAGCGCTGTTGGCGACGCCGGTGGAAGATCTGTTCTGACTTTGAATCGACATCTGCCCAAGCAGGCTGAGCTGCCCGAGTAGGCTGGGCTGCAAAGCCCAGCGTAACAACCAATGATCGCTGCGTGATTCGCCGACATCGCGCTGGGCTTTGCAGTCCAGCCTACCGACTGAGAACCTTCCACGCAGCGCGGCGACCATGAAGTCGCGCTTTTTGTGGGAGCGCCGGCTTGCGCCGACCCCCGCTACCGATGCGCTTTACCAGACGAGGTCGTCGGGCACCTGATACTGCGGATCCGCATAGGGATCCTCTTCCGCTGTTGCGTTGGGATCCACCTTCAACGCCACCGCCTGCGGGAAGATCGTTTCCGCCTGGGCCAACAGTTCGGCGGTGACCAGCATGTAGCGACCGTCGAGCTGGACCACGCCAAGCTCGCCGGCGTTGAGCTGTTTGAGTTGGGCTTCGTTGACGTAGATGCGCTTGATCTTGTTGCCGTACGCGAAATGGCGGGCGATGTCGGCGGCCGGGTCGTTGAGGCCCTTGTCCTTCACCAGCTCGGCGAACTTCGCCTTGGCCTCGCGACGTACGCGCGCTTCTTCCTGCTTCACCCGCTCCGCTTCGATGCGCTCTTCCTTCTCGCGCTGGGCGCGGATGGCGTAGGCCTTGGCGAGATCGATTTCCTCCTGCGAACGCGGCTTGCGCTGCTGCTGCGCACTGGCGTTCTGCTGCGGACGACCGTCACCCGGGCGCGCGGGGCGATGGCCGGGGCGCGTACCCGGCTTGGACCCTGGACGCGCGTCGGGTCTGCCGTCTGGCTTGCCTGCCGGCCGCGCATTCGCGCCACTGCTGTTCGGCCTGGCGCCCTGCGGCCTGGCGTTCGAATCGGTATTGGAATGCGGACCGCGGCGTGCCTCGTTGGGCGGACGCGCGGGCTTTTCGGGTTTGGGGGCGGGCTTGAAGCCGAGACCCAGCAATTGGTCGCGAAGCGTATCGCTCATGGCATTGGTGTCGGCAGTCGTCGGATCGGCGGACTGATCGGTGAATTCCGGTCAGTAATGAGGCGGTGGCGGTTCGTCGGCCGGGTTGGCCATCGAATCGCCGCGGTTGGTCTTGAGTTCTTCCAGCACGCGACGCAGCAGGTCGGCGCTGCGCGCGGCTTCGCCGCGCAGATCGGCCAGGGCGTCGCTCAGTTCCTGCAGCGCGTGTTCCTGGAACACCAGACGGGTTTCCAGTTCGACCACGCGCGCTTCAAGAGCATCGGATGCGGTCATGTCAGCGCAGCCGCCATGTCAGCGAATGAGGATCGAGCGGCCACGCCCGATCCCGTAATAGGCCAGACCCGCAGCTTCGATCTCGGTCGGGTCGTAGAGATTGCGGCCATCGAACACCGCGGCGTCCTTCAGTGCGGCGCGCAGCTTGCCGAAATCCGGGCTGCGGAACTGCTTCCATTCGGTCACCACCACCAGCGCATCCGCGCCCTGCAGCGCGTCGTGGGCGTGCTCGCAGAGCGCCAGATCGGGGCGCTCGCCGAAAATGCGTCCGGCTTCGTGGCTGGCTTCGGGGTCGAACGCACGCACGCTGGCGCCCGCATCCCACAGCTGCTGCAGCAATCGGCGGCTGGACGCTTCGCGCATGTCGTCGGTGTTCGGCTTGAACGCCAGCCCCCACACCGCGAACGTCTTGCCGCGCAGGCCCGCTTCACCGCCGTAGTGACGCACGATCAATTCGTACAGATGACCTTTCTGACGCTGATTCACCGCCTCCACCGCATCCAGCAGTTCGGCGCGATAGCCGTGCTGGTGCGCGGTGCGGGCCAGCGCCTGCACGTCCTTCGGGAAGCAGGAACCGCCGTAACCGGCGCCCGGATAGATGAAGTGCCAGCCGATGCGCGGGTCGGAGCCGATGCCCTGGCGCACCATTTCGATATCCGCGCCCACCTGTTCGGCGATGTTCGCGATTTCGTTCATGAAGCTGATCTTGGTCGCCAGCATCGCATTGGCGGCGTACTTGGTCAGTTCAGCCGAGCGCACGTCCATCACCACGATACGCTCATGATTGCGGTTGAACGGCGCATACAGGCGCTTGAGCTTTTCGATCGCGGTCGGGCTGTCGGCGCCGATCACGATGCGATCCGGGCGCATGCAGTCCTCGACCGCCGCGCCTTCCTTCAGGAATTCGGGATTCGACACCACGTCGTAGGCGACATCGGCGCCGCGTGCGGCCATGGCTTCGGCGATGGCGGCGCGCACCTTGTCGGCAGTACCCACGGGCACCGTGGATTTATCGACGATCACCGCCGGGCGCTGCAGATGGCTGCCGATGGTGTTCGCCACCGCCAGCACGTATTGCAGATCGGCGCTGCCGTCCTCGTCGGGAGGCGTGCCGACGGCGATGAAGATCACGTCGCCGTGCGTGATCGCGCTGGCGGCATCAGTGGTGAACTCCAGCCGGCCTTCGGCGTGGTTGGACTTGACCATCGGTTCGAGGCCGGGCTCGTAGATCGGGATCACGCCGCGGCGCAGGCCTTCGATCTTGGCCGTGTCGATGTCGACGCAGACCACGTGATGCCCGACCTCGGCCAGACAGGTCCCGGTGACCAGGCCCACATAGCCGGTGCCGAAAATGGTGACGCGCATGAGGGCCTCGCAGTGCTTTGCAGTGCGGTGCGCCGCCGCGGAAAGCG
>CALRWS020000021.1:0-81583 GCA_943371935.1 Chitinophaga pinensis
GAAATCCGGCGCAGAGCTTACGTAGCCCGGGTAGAGCGCAGCGAAACCCGGGGCTTTTCATGGTCATCGCCGAGAGCCCCGGGTTTCGCTGCGCTCTACCCGGGCTACTTCGGTGTTGTGTTGTTGTATGCATCGCACGTTGGCGGATGCGGCATCCGTGATTACGCCGGCTCATCCGGAATCAACGCCGACTCCAGCCGTGTGATCGTGTCCTTGAGCTGCAGCTTGCGCTTCTTGAGGCGTTTGACCGCGAGTTCGTCGGCGGCGATGTTCTCGTGCAGGCGGCCGATGGCCAGATCGAGGTCGCGGTGTTCGAGGCGCAGCTCGACCAGCCGCTGGGCGACTCGGGCGAGTTCTGCGGGATCGGAAGGCTGGTTCATCGGCCGAGCTTAGCATCGGACCGCGGCCGCGTGAGCGCGCCCATCCGGGCGAAATGGACTCAACGTTCGGCGACATAGAGCGCGGCGTCGGAATCGCGCGGTCCGCCGCCCAGTGCGCCTTCGCTGTCGACGGACTGCTCAGGCTCGGCATCGGTCGGCGCCACCGCGGCGGGTGCGGTGATGTGCGTGTCCGTCCGTGCGGCCGATGGCGGCCACGCGAGATACGCCGACAGCAACAATGCGATGCAGACGAAAAACACCCGCGCACGGACAGCGCGGATGCGTCGACGCGAATGGCGGCGTGACGGCAGGGTCTGCAGGAGCATCGACATGGTGGGATCCTCGCGTTCTCGATCGGCGGCGCTCTTGCCGGTACGTGCTGTCGACGACTTGTCATCGACTGCTTGTCATCGACAACGCATCAAGATCCGTGCCACGGCCAATCGATGATTCAAGTGCTTGTTTCTGCTTGGATCCCGTGAACAACACCGATCCGCATCCTGCACGATGCCCGGGGCGCATCGTGCACATCGCAGTGACCGCTGGCGCAGGCCGAATCGCCGCGGGATCGGCACACGGATGCAAGCCGTTGAAAAGGAAGATGTTGTCGGACATTCAGATGGGAAACCGCGCATGGCACGCAACTTGTGTCTGTCTCCAGCGGGACCGCACGTCGCGGTCCGTTCCCTGACCTGGAGAGAGCCCCATGTTGTACTACGCCGTCGTCTTTTTCGTGATCGCACTGATCGCCGGTGTGCTCGGTTTCGGCGGCATCGCCGGTGCCGCGGCCGGTATCGCCAAGATCCTGTTTTTCGTGTTCCTGATCCTGTTCGTGGTGTCGCTGATCATGGGTCGTCGCGTCAGAGCCTGACGACGCCGACGCGAGCACGAAATGAACGAGCCGCCCCCGTGCGGAAACGCGGGGGCGTTTTCGTATCCGGTCGCTCGTCTCCGGTCCCGCGCCGGCGATCGAGTGTGGCCGCCCGAACGCGCTGCCGGAAGAACGGCTTAACCAGACGCCACGATCACACCATCGGCAGTTCCAGCGTGAAGCTCGCGCCGCCGCCTTCGCGGTCGTCGTACCAGACATCGCCGCCCATGGTCCGCGCGCGCTGTTTGGCCAGGGCCAGCCCCAGTCCGGTCGACGACTCGCCGCCGGTCGGCTGCGCGCTCAGGCGCACATAGCGCTGGAACAGGCGCTCCCGATCCTTCGGCGTGATGCCCGGCCCGCGATCGAGCACCGTCAGCCGTGCGTACTTGCCCTGACGCGCCGCGGTCAATTCCACTTCGCTGCCCGGCGGCGCGTATTTCAGCGCATTCGACAGCAGATTCTGCAGCACGTGCAGGGTGCCGGCGCGCTCGGCCAGCAGGCGGATGCCGTCGGCGGCGTCGGTATCGATGCGCACCTGCATGCCCTTGCTCTGCGACTGGTGCGAAAGCAGATCGGCGACTTCTTCCAGCATCGCGCGCGCGGGGATCGGCGTCGGCGGCAGGTCGTGTACCCGCTCCTGTTGCTGGTCCAGGAAAGCCTGCAGGAACAGCACGCCGGCATCGGCGGAATTACGGATCGAGTGCGCCAGGCGTCGACGCGTCTCGTCGTTCAGGGCCGGATCGCACAGCAGATCGGCGGAGAACAGGATGTTGCCGAAGTGGTTGCGCAGATCGTGGCTGACGATCTCCGCGACCTTCTGGCGTTCGTCGGCGACCCGCGCCAGACGATCGCGCGCCTGTTTGAGGTCGAGATGCGTGCGCACCCGCGCCAGCAACTCCTCGGGGATGAAGGGTTTGGTGATGTAGTCGACCGCGCCGGCCGAGAACGCGCGGGTCAGGCTCTCGCGCTCCTGGTCCGCGGTGAGGAACACCACCGGCACATCGCGCGTCTGCGGCATGGACTGCAGGCCTTCGAGCACATCGAAGCCATCGACGCCGGGCATGCGCATGTCCAGCAACACCAGGTCGGGCGGGCTGCGCTCGGCCAGCGCCAGCGCCTCGCGGCCGTCGAGTACCGGCACCACGTCGTAGTCGGCGCGGGTCAGCAGCTGTCCCACCACCTGGACGTTTGCGGTCTGGTCGTCGATCACCATCACGACCGGCAGTGCGACGGATCCCTGGTATTTTCTATGCGGCATTGCTGTCCTTTTCGCACCACGACGCCAATGCGTCGAGCGCGATCTTCACTTGATTGACGTCGAACATCTGCACGGCGACGTGCAGGCGCTTCGCGAGCGCCTGCAACGAGGGCTCGCGCATGCGATCGGCGATGATTTCCAGACGTTTCGCGAACTCGCCGATCTCGCGCACGCGCATCCGCTCGCGCATGGCGACGAGCGGCTCGCCGCAGAGGGCATGCCATTCCCTGCGCGCATCGGCCATGGCTTCCTCGCTGTTCTCCACCTCTTCGACCGGGGCCTCGGGCTCCACGGTTTCCTCGGCCGCTTCCCCGGCGCCCTGGGCGCCGAAAAGATCCGAGAGGGTCGAGAACAGTTCGATGGACGCGTACGGCTTGCGGATATAGCCGTCGAACTGCGACTTCTGGTCTTCGTCCTCGTTGAGGAGGCTGGAAGCGGTGACTGCGATCACGCGCACGTCGCGCAGCTCGGCGTCGGCGCGGATCGCTTCGAACGCGCGATAGCCGTTCATGCGCGGCATGCGCAGATCCATCAACACGACATCGGGTCGCAGGCGGCGGGCGGCCTCCACCGCTTCGGCGCCGTCGCGCGCGATGTTCACTTCGTGGCGCGTGTCGCGCAGATAGCCTTTCGCGACCTCGATGTTCCATTCGACGTCGTCCACCACCAGGATCTTGAGCGGCGGCAGGCGATCGAAGTCCGCGCGCGTGTCCATCGCTTCCGGCGACGCGACCGTCGCCGGCATCAGGTTGGGGATGTCGATGCGGAAGGTCGCGCCCTCGCCCACGCGGCTGGCGACATGGATGCGGCCCTGCATCAGGTCCACGAGACGCTTGGTGATGCTCAGGCCGAGCCCGGTACCCTGACGCACTTTGCCGTCGGGGCTTTCGGCCTGATAGAACGCCTCGAAGATCTGCGCCTGCTGTTCGGGTGCGATCCCGGTGCCGGTGTCACTGACCGACAGGCGCATGTCGCGGCCCTCGCCCAGCGGCGACGGCCGCATCGACAGACGCAGCATCACCGAACCGCGTTCGGTGTATTTCACCGCGTTGCTCAGCAGGTTCATGAGGATCTGGCGCAGGCGGTGGGGGTCGACCAGGACCGGGACCAGATATTCCGGATCGACTTCGCAGCTCAAGCGCAGGCCCTTGGCTTCGGCCATCGGCTCGAACAGCGCCAGGATCTCGCCCGCGAGGTCGCTCACGTCGGTGCCCTGCGGGTTGAGCTCCAGTTTTCCGGCCTCGATCTTGGACAGATCGAGGACATCGTTGATGAGGTCGAGCAGGATCTGCCCGCTTCTCCTGATCGCCGCCACCCATTCGCGCTGCAGCGGTTCGCGGACGTTGTCGCCCAGCAACTGCGAAAATCCGAAGATCGCGTTCATGGGCGTGCGGATCTCGTGGCTCATGCTCGCGAGGAACGCGCTCTTCTCGTCGTTCGCGCGGCGCGCCTGGGCGGCGTGAAGTTCCAGGCGCAGTGCGTCCTCGGCCTGCAGCTGTGCGCGGCGCAGCGCCAGGAATCCGAACAGGCCAGCCACCAGCGCCAGGCCATTCGCGATCAGCAGGGTGGCGTTGGTCTGCTTGACCAGCGAATCGCGTTCGCTGGCCCGACCCTGCAGGAGTTCGCTTTCCTGTGCGGACATGGCATCGATGCGCCGCCGCATGCTGTTGACGATGTACTCGCCGCGGCCATCCTTCACGCTACTGATTGCCTTCCCAACGTCGCCTTTGCGCTTTTCGCTCTCCTTGATGGAGATCGCATTGTCGACGCGCACGCTCAACTGCTCGTATTCCCAGCCCAGGGCGCCCAAGGCGTCCTGATGATACGGATTGTCCGCAGTCTGTGTGCGCAGCTTGTCGAGCAAGTCACCGATGTTGCGAAGATGGCCCAACATGCCGTCGCGATGCTGACCGCCACCGCCGATCATGTAACGCAGACCATCGGACTCCATCTGCCCGAGTTGAATGCGAAGTGCCCCCAGGTCGTCCTTTACTTGAATTGTATGCGTGACTGTGGCGATCGAATCACGGAGGTCGTTGATCGAGCGCACCGAAATGATCGAGGTGATCAGGATCACCACGAATGCGAGCGCCAACATGCCGACGTTGGCGCGGTTGCGGAATTGCGCGGAGCGCGACAATGGCATCGGATTCCCCGGGGTCGTTCCCATCGACGAGTGGTGCTGCATGCGTTTCGGATCGAGTCTGGTCGACGCCGGTATCGACGTCCACCGGATCGCTTCGATGACTCAGGAATTCATCAGCCAGATCGTACCGTTCAGGACCAGCGCGAACGATACCCACAGCAGGTACGGCAACAACAGATAGCCCGCGAGCGCTCGCACGCGTCCGAAGGCCAGCACCGTCGACAGCAGCGCGATCCACAGCAGACAGATTTCGGCGAACGCCAGACCCGGGCTGTGCAGCGCGAAGAACAGCGGCGTCCAGGCCATGTTCAAGGCGAACTGGATCGCGAACAGCACATGCGCGCGTTTGCGCTGTCCGTCTTCGGTTTCTGGCTCGCGCCGGACCAGCCACAGGGCCACGGCCATCATCGCGTACAGCGCCGTCCACACCGGACCGAAGACCCACGATGGCGGGTTCCAGGTCGGCTTGAGCAGCGCGGCATACCAGGCGTCGGGACCGAACAGGCCGCCGGATGCCGCCCCCATTCCCACCAGCAACAGGATCCAGCCGAGCAGTGCAAGCCAGCCTTCACGCGGCTGTACAGCGGGTTCGGCAGGTTCGGGAAGCACGACGGGCGGACGGAAATTCATGATGATCGGCGAAGCTCGAAGCGGAACGGAGTCGTTGCGCGCGGGCGTCTTGGCACGACCGCGCTGATGTCACGACGCGACTACAAACCGAAGAGTTTGCGTTTGCGGTACAGCGTGGAGGCATCGATGCCCAGCGTCCGCGCGGCGGAATCCAAGCTGTCGCTGGACGCGAGTACGCGTTCGATATGGACGCGTTCGAGCTCATCCAGCGAGATCGCCATGCCCGGCTGCGCGTCGTTACGCGCCGAAGCGCTGAGCGCGAGCAGTTCCGGACCGATCTCTTCGCTGCGGCACAGGATCACCGCGCGTTCCATCATGTTCTGCAGCTCGCGCACGTTGCCCGGCCAGGCGTAGCCGCGCAGCTGGGAGAGCGACGCCGGCGACAGCCGGCGCGCGGGCAGACCGTAATCGCCGGCGTAGCGGCGCACGAAACCGTTGGCCAGATCCTCCAGATCTTCCGGTCGTTCGCGCAGCGGCGGCACGGTGATGCTGATGACGTTGAGGCGATACAGCAGGTCGAGCCGGAACTGGCCGTCCTTCACCATCGTATCCAGATCGCGGTTGGTGGCGGCGACGATCCGCGCATCGGCCTTGCGCGTGACCGGGTCGCCGACGCGCTCGTATTCCTTGTCCTGGATGAAGCGCAGCAGCTTCGGCTGCAACGGCATGGGGAAGTCGCCCACTTCGTCCAGGAAGATGGTGCCGCCGTCGGCGTGGGTGACGCGGCCGACGGTGTTCTGCACCGCGCCGGTGAACGATCCCTTGGAATGGCCGAACAGCTCGCTTTCCATCAATTCGGCGGACAGCGACGGGCAGTTGATGGTGACCAGCGCGCCCGACGCGCGCGGGCTGGCCCGATGCACGGCCTTGGCGATCACGCCCTTGCCGGTGCCGCTTTCGCCCAGCACCAGCAGGTTCGCATCGGTGCGCGCGACCTGCAGCGCCATGTCGATGGCGGCCTGCATCGCCTTGTTCTTGCTGGTGAGGTCCGGCGTACCGAGCTGGGCCTCGCGCTCGAAGCTGTCGAGGCGGTCGAGGATGCGGCGGGTGTCGACCTGGCGCGCGACCGAGATCTTCAGCTGATCGGGGGAACAGGGTTTGACCAGATAATCGCTGGCGCCCAGCGAGATCGCCTTGACCGCGTCGTCCACCGCCGAATTGCCGGTGACCATGATCACCCGCATCAGCGGCGCGAGCTCGCGCAGGCGCGGCAAGGCTTCGATGCCGGAGTCGTAGCCGATGTTGTGATCAAGCAGACAGACGTGGAACGGCCGGGTCGCGGCCAGACGCAGGCCATCGGCCAGATTGTCGGCGGTCTCGACCTTGTAGCCGCCGCTTTCCAGCGCCAGCGCGAAGTTCTGCAGCATCCGGGTGTCGTCGTCGATCGCCAGGATGTGACCGGCGGGCTTCGGGGCGGAACTCGACACGGATCGTGACTCCATTGTGGTCGGGGCGGATGTAGACGGGTCGGAACTGCGGGGGGCGGGCCTGCTGGTCGATACGTCGATCGCCAGTGTTGCGGCACCCCTCGAAGCGGCGCTTGCTGAAACGGGGGCCTGCGGCGGGGTTTCCACTATATCGGTGGTGCTGTCGGAATCGGTGCTGTCGGAAATGGTGCTGTCGGAATCGGTGGCGCTACCGGACGTCCCGGTTTCCGGCGCCGCGCGCGGCCATGTGCCGCCCAGCGTGGCCATCGGCGATGAAGGGCGGGGCTGGGGCGTGGTCTGCGCCTTGGCCTGCGGAGTTCTGCGTTCGAGATGGGCGCTCATGCGGGGCTCCGTGGAAGGGGGATCGCGATGCGTGCGTCGCGGTGGTGGAACATGCGGCGCAAGAGCTGTGCCAGCGCCGGATTCCCGTCGTTGCTGGGGTTCCGGAACCCGATGACCGACACGGCCTTGCGTTTTGCATGCCCCCGGCCCTCTGGTCGTGCATTCCGCACGGCCAAACAAAAAACCGCCCCGCAGCGGATGCGGGACGGCCTGTGGGGGTTTGGCGCGTGATGAGGAGCATGCCCATTCGGGGACACGCCCGGTGCAACAGGAAGGCCGCCCGCCCGGAAGCGCTGTTCGGAGGCGCATTTCCGGACGGGCAACCCGACGCCGTGGCCTGCAAGGGGAGGGAGCAGATCACGGCGACCACGCCGGCGCCCGTGCGGGCACCGACGAGATACGCAGGCAATGGATCAGTGGATGCCTTTCTCGAAATCGCGGACCTGCTGTTCGGCGATGTCCTTGGTCACGCCATAGCGTTCCTGGACCTTGCCGGCGAGATAGTCGCGGGTGCCTTCGGCCGCGGTCAGATCGTCGTCGGTGAGCTTGCCCCACTGCTGCTTGATCTGGCCGTTGAGCTGCTTCCACTTGCCTTTGATGATGTCGGTATTCATGGGTTCGATGTCCTTTGGGGGATTGAAGGATGGGCGCATGCGCCCGGGGGGCATCGGCGGCCTGGCGCCGACGGGGTGCGCAATCAGCTGCGCGGCTTCACGGTCAGGGTGGTGGCGTCGACCGACTTCACGCCCTTGATGCCACGCGCCACGGCGACGGCCTGATCGACTTCGGCTTTGCTGTCGAGCTTGCCCGACAGGGTGACCACGCCATTGGTGGTGGTGACGTTGATATCGAGACCCTTGGTCGCCTCGGTCGCCAGCAGATCGGCCTTGACCTTCGTGGTGATCCAGCTGTCGCCGACCGGCTGGGCGGATGCTTCGTTGGCGGTGGTCTGCGCGCCGGCCTGCGTGCCACTGCTTGCGACAGTCGTCGCGGCAGCGGCGGAACCGGCGGCGAAGGCCAGCACCAGCGTCAGCGCAGGAAGCAGGCGGGTATGTGCCGACAGGGACTTGTTCATGTGAATCTCCAAATCGCTTTGATGGGATGTGGCTTTGGGGGAATGCCGGTCAAGCGTTCCGGCCCTACAGGTCATACAAGTCGCGTGCCAATGTTCTCTGCCATGAAAATCAATGGCTTGCGGCTTTGCATATCGCGTGGCCGATTGCAATCTGCTGCCTGCGCCGGGCGCCGCGCACGATCCGTCCTAAGCGATCCGGATAAAATGCCGGCGCATGAATACCGTCCTGCCCCTGTCCGAACCCTTGCCGCCACCGGCCCGTCGCGCCGCGCACGAAGCCAATCGCCTGGCGAAGCGTCTGCGCCACCAGGTGGGCCGCGCCATCGCCGATTTCGGCATGATCGAAGAGGGCGACAAGGTGATGGTGTGCCTGTCCGGCGGCAAGGACAGCTACACGCTGCTGGATATCCTGCTGCAGCTGCAGAAGAAGGCGCCGGTGCGGTTCGACATCACCGCCGTGAATCTCGATCAGAAGCAGCCGGGTTTTCCAGAACGTGTATTGCCGGAGTACCTGCGTTCGATCGGCGTGGACTACCGGATCCTGGAACAGGACACGTATTCGGTGGTCGCGCGCGTGGTGCCCGAGGGCAAGACGATGTGCTCGCTGTGTTCGCGGCTGCGTCGCGGTGCGCTGTACGCCTGCGCCGAGGCCGAAGGCTTCACCAAGATCGCGCTGGGCCACCATCGCGACGATCTGGTGGCCACGTTCTTCCTGAACATGTTCTTCCACTCGAAGCTGGCAGGCATGCCGCCGAAGCTGCTGAGCGACGACGGCAGGCATGTGGTGATCCGACCGCTGGCCTACGTGCGCGAGGACGACATCGCCGCGTACGCCGAAGCGAAACAGTTTCCGATCATCCCGTGTAACCTGTGCGGCTCGCAGGAGAACCTGCAGCGCAGGCAGGTGAAGAAGATGATGGACGGTTGGGAGCGCGACTCGCCCGGCCGCGTCGAACAGATCGCGCGCGCGCTGGGCGACATCCGCCCCGCGCAGCTGAGCGATCCGAAACTCTTCGACTTCCTGTCGCTGGGACAACGCAGCGATGGCGGCATAGCGGATGCGCATGCATGGTTGGGCGGTGAGCCGGCCGCTGCGAACGCAAGCGGGGACATGTCGTAACGCTGTCGTTCCCGAGGCCGAAAGTCCAAGGGATCCGCTGATCGTTCCGACGCATCATGATCAACGCGGCATTCAACAACCGGTCCCTTGGCCTCCCGCCTCGGGATGACAGTTTTCCTATTCGTACTTCTTATCCGGACACTCGATGTTTTTTCGCAACCTCACATTCTTCCGCTTCCCGGTCTCGCTCGATTTCTCCGACCTCGACACCGGCCTCGCCGAATGCACGCTCAAGCCGGTCGGCGCGCTGGAGCTGTCCTCGCGCGGCTTCGTGTCGCCGTTCGGCCGCGGCGAGGGCGAGGCATTGTCCCGCCGCATCGACGATGCGATCTGGGTCGCCGCCGGCAGCGAGGACAAGATCCTGCCCGGCGCGGTGGTCAACGACATGCTGCAGAAGAAGCTGGCCGAGATCGAGGAAAAGGAAGGCCGCAAACTCGGCGGCCGCGCGCGCAAGCGGCTGAAGGAAGACCTGGTCCACGAACTGCTGCCGCGCGCGTTCGTGAAGCCGGGCCGCACCGACGCACTGATCGATGCGAAGCACGGGTTCATCGCCGTCGACACGTCCTCGCGCAAGAGCGCCGAGGCGGTGGTGTCCGACGTGCGTCATGCGTTGGGCAGCTTCCCGGCGCTGCCCTTGAATGCCGAAGTGGCGCCGCGCTCGATCCTGACCAGCTGGATCGCCGGCGATCCGCTGCCCGAGGGATTGTCGCTGGGCGACGAATGCGAGATGCGCGATCCCACCGATCACGGCGCGATTGTGAAATGCCAGCACCAGGAACTGCAGAGCGACGAGATCGCCAAGCATCTGGAAGCCGGCAAGCAGGTCACGCGGCTGGCGCTGACCCTGGACGATCATCTGAGCTTCGTGCTGGGCGAAGACCTGATCATCCGCAAACTGAAATTCCTCGACGGCGTGGTGGATCAGCTCGAATCCAACGAGCGCGAGGACATGCGCGCCGAGCTCGAAGCCCGCTTCGCGCTGATGAGTGCGGAAGTGCGGCGGCTGTTCCTGACCCTGGAACCCGCACTCAAATTGTCGAAGGCAGAATGACGGTACGGCCGACGGTACGGCCGACGGTACGGCTGAGGGCAAGGCTGCAGTCGCGGCTTCCGTACGCATCCCGCCGCGGGTAGGATGCGCGCCATGCCATTCCGTTTCCGCCTGCGCGGGCTCAACCCCGCCGCGCGCCCGTCCGCGGCGCGCCCGAACGAATCACGAAGCCAGCAGCGCGACCGCGTGCCGCTGCGGCTGGACGATGGTCGCGATGTCGAAGTGCTGCGCGTGCGCGATCCGCGCGCGCGCCGGATCAAACTTTCGGTGAGCGAGCGCGGCGTGCGCCTGACGTTGCCGGAACGCGCGAGCCTGGTCGCTGGCGACCGCTTCATCGCCGAACACCGCGACTGGCTGCACGCGCAGCTCAGCCGACTGGTCGACATCGACGAACATCTGCTGCGCCGCGACGAAACCAGCAGCCTGCCGCTGCGCGGCCTGTCGGTGCCGCTGCGCTGGGAACACGGGCGGTTCACCGCGCTGCAGCGCGATGAGGACGGCCTGACGGACGGGCTGGTGTTCAGGACCACAACGCGCGCGGGCGACGCGGCCCTGCGTCGCGCCCTGCGCGATTTCTACGAAGCCGAAGCGCGCGCCGACATCGGCCGCTGGATGCCGCGCTATCTGCCGTCGATACCCCGCGCGCCGCGGCGCGTGCAGCTGAAGGCGATGAGTTCGCAGTGGGGCTCGCTGGCGCCCGACGGCACCGTCGCGCTGGATCTGTCGCTGGTGCTGGCGCCGCCCGATGCCTTCGAATACGTGCTGGTGCACGAGCTGTGCCATCTGATCCACCACAACCACTCGCCGGCCTACTGGTACGAAGTGGAAGCGCGTTTCCCGGCATGGCGCGACCAGCGCGATTATTTCCGCGAACACGGCCGTCAGCTCAAGGCGACGCTGCAGGCGCTGCTGCGCTGACATCGAGGCATCTCGTAGGAGGGCCTTCAGGCCCGAGCTTTTTTGCGGCGACGCGGTGTCGGCAGGAAGAGCTCGGGCCTGAAGGCCCTCCTACGAAAAACCACGCACGCCAGACCGGTTCACAACCCCAACGCCGCGACGACCTCCACCGGATGGGTCATGTGCAGATGATGGCTGCCGACCAGCGACACGCTGCGGATGCGCGGCACGCAGGCGACGCGCGCATCGCGCAGCTCGGGACTGAAATACGGCGGGGTCGGCTCGGCCACCAGCAGCGTCGTCGGACAGGCAATCGCGCGCAGACAATCCCGGATCTGGGCTTCGGACATGCGCACCGCGGTCGGCAGCGTCAGCCGCGCGTCGCTGCTCCACTCGAAGCCGCCCTCGACCGGACGGATACCTCGCTCGATCAGCAGCCGCGAACACGCTTCGTCCAGCGCGGTGATACTGGTCTGCATCCGCGCGACCACCGCGATTTCCGGATCGTTGAACACGCGCTTGCGCTTGCCATCCAGCGCACGGCGCTGGCTCACCGCGTCGCGCAGCCGCGATGCGGTGGTGTCCTCGGCGCCGGACAGCGGGCCCAGCGCTTCGATCAGATACAGGTTTTCGACGCGCTCCGGCGCCGCCGCCGCCAGCATGCTGGCGATCGCGCCGCCCATCGAATGCCCGAGCAACGCGAATCGCGTCCAGCCCAGCGCATCGGCGGCGGCCAGCACATCGAGAATCGTGCTGAACATGCTGTATTCGGCATCCGCCGGGTAATGGAAGCTGCGGCCGTGGCCGGGCATGTCCAGCGCGACCAGATCGTAGGCCGGCAACGCCGACGCCATCGGCCGGAAACTCGCGGCATTGTCCAGCCAGCCGTGCAGCGCCAGCAGCGGCAGGCCGCCGCCATCGTTTTTGGACAGCCCGCCGTCGTTGCGCAGCCCGCCGAAGCGGCCGCGCGCGGTGTCCAGCGAGAAATCGCGCATCACGCGGCTCCCCGCAGATGCCGCCGCGCCAGCGCCGCCAGCGCGTCCGCGTGCGCAGGGGAGGCGTTGAGGCAGGGGATGTAGCGCAGGGTCTCGCCGCCGGCTTCGCGGAACAGATGGGCGTTTTCCACAGTGATTTCCTCCAACGTTTCCAGACAGTCCACTGCGAATCCCGGGCAGACCACATCGATCCGCTTCACGCCCTGCGCGGCGAGGGCCTGCAGGGTCTTGTCGGTGTACGGCTGCAGCCAGGGCTCGCGGCCGAAACGCGACTGGAAGGTGAGCAGCGCATCGTCGGGCCCGATACCGAGCGCGGCGACGATAGCATCGACGCTGGCCCGCACCTGACGTTGATAGGGATCGCCGGCATCCACCAGCCGCTGCGGAATGCCGTGGAACGAGAACAGCAGGCGTTCGCCGCGTCCATGCTCGGCCCAGTGCGCGCGGATCGAATCGGCGACCGCGGCGACCCAGGCGGGATCGAGGTGATAGTCGTCGATGAACCTGAAATCGAGCTCGCCGTCGCGGATGCGGTCGTTGGGCATGCGGTCGTCGCGCGCGCCGTCTTCCAGCATCTCGACCTTGTCGGCCACCGACGCCGTAGTGGTGGTCGAATACTGCGGATACAGCGGCAGCACCACCACTTCGGTCACGCCCTCGGCGCGCAGGGCGGCGACCGCGCTGTCCATCGAAGGATTGCCGTAGCGCATGGCATGGACCACCCGCAGATCGGGCATGCGCGCCTGCATCGCAGCGGCGAGATCGGCGGTGTGCACCGCGAGCGGCGAACCGCCGGGCAGCCAGACGTCGGCGTATTTCTTCGCGACCTTGGGCCCGCGCAGCGGCAGGATCACACCGTGCAGGATCGGGCACCACAGCCAGCGGCTCAGTGAAACCACGCGGTAATCGTGGAGGAATTCGGCCAGATAACGGCGCACCGCCGACGCAGTGGGCGCATCGGGGGTGCCGAGATTGACCAGCAGAACGGCTGTCCTGGGGGCGGCGGTTCCCACGGCAGTTCTGGGAGCGGCGGATATCGGGGCGGATGCTGTCATCCACATAGGATGACAGCTGCCGGCGAAACCGTCTGCGCGCGCATGCGTGAACCGCCGCAGACTGGCGCGGTTCATGGCATCGGGACTACGCTCGGCCGCAACCCCGTAGCACCACTTGTTTGGAGTCGCTCCGCCCATGTCGAACCGTCCGCGCATCGTCGCCCTGTCCCTCGCCCTCTCGCTCGCCGTGGCCGCCAACGCACAGGCCGGCCCACGCGAGGACGCCCAGGCCGAAAACGCCGTACGCGTGCTCGCCGAGATCCAGGCGATTCCCGAATCCTCCATTCCCGACAAACTGCTGGACGAAGCGAAGGCGATAGTGATCGTTCCCGACACCATCAAGGCCGGCCTGGTGCTGGGCGGCCGTCGCGGCCGCGGCGTGCTCTCGGTGCGCACCGCCGACGGCGGCTGGTCCAACCCGAGTTTCGTCACCCTCACCGGCGGCAGCATCGGCCTGCAGGTCGGCGTGCAGTCGGCCGACGTGGTGCTGGTGTTCCGCAGCGAACGCGGCCTGGATTCCATCGTCAACGGCAAATTCACCCTCGGCGCCGATGCCGGCGTGGCCGCCGGTCCGATGGGCCGCAACGCCGCCGCGGCCACCGACGGCCAGATGAAGGCCGAGATCTGGTCGTGGTCGCGCGCCCGCGGCCTGTTCGCGGGCGTCGCCCTCGACGGCGCGGTGCTGTCGATCGACAACCGCGCCAACGAAGCGGTCTACGGCCAGGACACCACCCCGCGGATGATCTTCGAGGACCGCGCCGCGCAGCCGCCGTCGCCGACCATCGCGGGCTTCCGCGAGCGCCTGGCCGACGCCAGCGCCACCGCGCACGCCGCGCGCCGGGACGACGCTGCACCCGCCGTCGCGCCCAGCCCGGTCGCCGAACCCGCGCCCGCCCGGGTCGAAACCCAGCCGCAGCCGTTCGAGGCCGTGGACAATCCCGCCAAGGTCGAAGCGCTGCCGGACACGCCGTGAGCAAGGACGGCACCTGACCGAGGGCAAGCCTGAACCCGGTTCCGGAACCGGGTTCAGAACCCCGGCCCGACGACTGCGCTATCCTGTGCGTTCTCTTCATATCTAGGCGGAACGGCCATGGGCAGCTTCAGCATTTGGCACTGGATCATCGTGCTGGTCATCGTGCTGCTGGTGTTCGGCACCAAGCGCCTGACCAGCGGCGCCAAGGACGTGGGCAACGCGGTCAAGGAATTCAAGAAAGGCATGCGCGACGACGAGAAGCCGGCGCAGCTGAGCGACCAGACGAAGCCCGAATCGTCCAGCGAATCCCAGCGCAACGACGACAACGTCGCCCGCTGATCCGCGCCGCGTAGCGACCCGGCCGCTCAGGTCGGGTCCGCGGCACGCTTCCGGCACATAAACCATGTTCGATATCGGGTTTTCCGAACTCTTCCTGATCGCGGTCGTCGCCCTGATCGTGCTCGGCCCCGAGCGCCTGCCCAAGGCCGCGCGTTTCGCCGGGCTGTGGGTGCGCCGCGCCCGCGCGCAGTGGTATTCGGTCAGGAGCGAGCTGGAACGCGAACTGGCCACCGAGGAATTGCAGCGCACGCTGCGCGACACCCGCAAGGCGGTGACCGATATCGGCGATGACATGCGCGCGGCCGAAGCCGAAGCGCGGCGCGAGTTCGACGCCATGCAGTCGCAGATCGCGAGCGGCAACCCGGGCGACGGCAGCAGCGCTATCGACGACAGCACTGCGCTGCTCGACAGCGACGACAAGGCGCTGCTCGCCGCCATCGACGACATCGAGATGCGGCACGACATTCCTTCCGACGACACCGCATCCGACGGGAGCCGCGATGTCCGACGTTGATCCGGACGCGTTCGACGGCGCGGAAAGCGGACTGTTCGCCCATCTCATCGAACTGCGCGCCCGGCTGATCCGCGCCCTCGCCGGGCTGATGCTGGTGTTCGTCTGCCTGTTGCCGTTCGCGAACAAGCTTTACGGCTGGTTCGCGCAGCCGCTGCTGGACAAGTTGCCCAAGGGCGGCCAGTTGATCGCGGTGGAAGTGGCCTCGCCGTTCTTCGCGCCGCTGAAGCTGGCGTTCTTCGTCGCGGTGTTCGCGGTGATGCCGTGGCTGCTGTACCAGGCCTGGGCCTTCGTCGCGCCCGGCCTGTACAAGCGCGAGAAGCGACTGGCCTTCCCGCTGCTGGCGTCGGCGCTGGTGCTGTTCTACAGCGGCTGCGCGTTCGCGTTCTTCGTGGTGCTGCCCTCGGTGTTCGGATTTCTCGCGCACGTCACGCCCGACGGCGTGGCGATGATGACCGACATCAACGCCTATCTGGACTTCGTGCTGGTGATCTTCCTCGCCTTCGGCATCAGCTTCGAGCTGCCGGTGGCACTGGTCATCCTGGTGCTGCTGGGCTGGGTCACGCCGAAGCAGCTGTCGGAATGGCGCGGCTACGCGATCGTCGGGATCTTCGTCGTCGCGGCGGTGATCACGCCGCCGGATGTGATTTCGCAGCTGCTGCTGGCGATTCCGATGTGCCTTCTTTACGAGGCGGGGATCATCGCGGCGAAGCTGGTGGGGCGGAAGTCCAGCGCCGACGCCTGACCGGTATTGGCGGACGTCAAAAGCAAATCCCCCCGCCACTGCTGCGCGCTGTCGGCCCCCTCTACAAAGGGGGCAAGCGCTGGTTTTGTTGGTGCTGGTGGAATATCGAAGCAGCTTCGATCGCTGCCGCTTGCTGCCGATAACGGCCATCACGGCTGCTCATGCGTGCGGCGTGCGGCCCGCAACGCAACCGCAAGAGACGAAACCACAACGCGCATCGAACCTGCATTTGCCCCCTTTGAAAAGGGGGCCGACAGCGCGCAGCGATGGCGGGGGGATTTGCTCTTCGGGCCGGTGCCGACACGACGACGCCGGCTTTCGCCGACGTCGTCGTGCACGGGTGACGATTTCGAGGCACGCGGTTATTGGGTGATATCCACATCCTTCGTTTCGCGCAGGAACAGCGAGCCGATCACGAAGGTCATCGTCGCGATGATGATCGGGTACCACAGGCCCTGGTACATGTTGCCGCTGCCGGCGACGAGGGCGAAGGAAATGGTCGGCAGGAAACCGCCGAACCAGCCGTTGCCGATGTGGTACGGCAGACTCATCGAGGTGTAGCGGATTCGGGTCGGGAACAGCTCGACCAGCCACGCCGCGATCGGGCCGTAGACCATGGTCACGTAGATCACCAGGATGGTCAGGATCAGCAGCACCATCGGCTTGTTGATGCGCTCGGGGTCGGCCTTTTCCGGATAGCCGGCGCCGGTGAGCGCGGCCTTGAGACTGCCCACGAACGCGTCGCCCTTGGCCTTGCCGTCTTCCTTGCTCAGGCCCGCACCTTCGTACGAGTCGACCGGCGTGTCGCCGATCTTGACCTGCGCGACGCTGCCTGCCGGTGCAGCGGAGATGGTGTAGGGAACGCCGGCTTTCGCCAGCGCGGCGGTCGCGATGTCGCAGGAGTTGTTGAACACTTTCTTGCCGACCGGATCGAACTGGAACGAGCAGGTGTCCGGGTCGGCCACCACCACCGCGGGTGCGCGGGTGCGGGCTTCGTCGATCGCGGGATTGGCGTAGTGGGTCAGCGCCTTGAACAGCGGGAAATACGTCAGCGCAGCGATCAGGCAGCCCGTCATGACGATGCCCTTGCGGCCGATCCTGTCCGACAGCCAGCCGAACACGACGAAGAACGGCGTGCCCAGCAGCAGCGCAGCGGCGATGAGCAGCCACGTGGTGGTGGCATCGACCTTCAGCGACTGGGTCAGGAAGTACATCGCGTAGAACTGGCCGGCGTACCACACCACGGCCTGACCGGCGGTGGCGCCGAACAGGGCCAACACCACGATGCGGCCATTCTTGCTGAAGAAGCTTTCGGTGATCGGTGCCTTCGATTGCTTGCCTTCGGCCTTCATCTGCACGAATGCCGGCGACTCATGCAGCTGCATGCGGATCCACACCGAGATGCCGAGCAGGATGATCGACAGCAGGAACGGAATCCGCCAGCCCCAGGCTTCGAACGCTTCGGTGCCCACGGCCGTGCGCACGCCCAGAATGACCAGCAGCGACAGCAGCAGACCGATGGTCGCGGTGGTCTGGATGAAGCTGGTGTACAAGCCGCGCTTGCCGTTGGGCGCATGCTCGGCCACGTAGGTCGCGGCACCGCCGTACTCGCCGCCCAGCGCAAGCCCCTGCAGCAGTCTGAGCACGATCAGGATGACCGGCGCGGCGAAACCGATGCTGGCGTAGTTGGGCAGGATGCCGACCAGGAACGTCGAGATGCCCATGATCACGATGGTGACCAGGAAGGTGTACTTGCGGCCGACCATGTCGCCCAGACGGCCGAACACGATCGCGCCGAAGGGACGCACCGCAAACCCGGCAGCGAACGCCAGCAGCGCGAATATGAAGGCGCTGGTGTCGTTCAGGCCGCCGAAGAACTGCTTGGCGATGATCGCCGCGAGCGATCCATACAGATAGAAGTCGTACCACTCGAAGACCGTGCCGAGACTCGACGCGAAGATGACCTTCTTGTGGCCCTTGGTGAGCGCGCCCGTAGCGGGTGCGGCGGGTGTTGCGGCGACACTGGACATGGTCCGTTCCCTCAGGTTGTGATGGGGCGCGATGTGTTGAAGCGCGTCAGAAGCTGTACTTGACGTGGGTGTGGATGCGGCGGAGATCGCCTTCGAGTTCGTTCTCCAGCGAACGCTGGCCCCAGATCAGTTCGGCGCCGACATCGAGTTTCGGCATCGGCGAATAGATCAGGTTGGCGTGGAACGACTGCGCGCGTTCGGTCGCGCTTTGACCGGTCAGCAGCGCGTCGTTGTCGAAATGCGCCATCGAATAGAACACGTTGCTGCGCAGCTTCGGCGAGAACGCATGCCGCCACGAGGCGAACGCGCCGTAGCCGTCGATCGGTTTGAGATCGCCGCCGGCATCAAGCACCGTATCGCTGGCGAGGCCGAAGGCGAGGTAACGGCCGATGCCGCGCCCTGCGTTGACCGCATAGCGGATGTCGTCGTTCTTGCCCAGATTGACCTTGCCAGAAACGCTGACTGCGGCGCCCGTATCGGTCTGCCCGGCATATTTGAACTGGCGCAGCAGGCCGGCGACGCTGAGGTGGCCCCAGTCGCCCTTCTTCTGCCAGCGCGCGCTGAAATCGGGCGCGATGTTGTCGCCGGAATTGAAGCGCGCGCCGACGCCGCGATACGGCGTGATCGTGGTCTGCGGGTTCTCCATCGAGAACGACCACGGCCCCTTGGTGTAGCGCAGCTGGGCCTGGCGCACGAACACGGTGCCGTCGGTCGGGCCTACGAAATCCACCGTGTCGGGCAGCGCCGCGACATCCATGAAGTTCGACCACGCCTGGCCGGCCAGCCACTGCGCGCCATCCGGGCGACCCCAGCTGACGTACGCCTGGCGCAGCGTTATCGCGTAGGTATTGGTTGCGGTCTCGTTGCCGGCCAATGCATTGCTGCCGCCGCCGAACATGTCGGCTTCGATGTAGGCCTTGATCTTGTCACCGCCGTCGGTGGTGTGATCGGCGCCGAGCCAGAAGCGCGAGAACTGCGCGTGGTAGTCGGTATAGGCATCGCCGCCATCGGCGGTGGCCGGGCCGACCGGAATCGACGACGGCAGATAGAACAGGCGGCCGGAGGCGCCATCGGCGATGCGGCCGTCGCTGGTGTCGGTCACCATCGCGTCGAGTTTGATGAAACCGCCGAACGAGAACGCGGTGCCCGGGTTGGCGGCGGTCATGATCGGCGACGCCTGGATCTTCGGCTTGCCGTCGGCCACGGGCGTCGCCGCTGGCGATTGTGCCTGCACGCTTTGTACCTGGGCGACCGTCGCCTGTGTCTGTTGCTGCTGGGAGACCAGTTGCTGGACGATTTTCTCGAGTTCGGCGACGCGCGCTTCCAGCGCCTGTTCTTTCGGCGTGGCGGCCTGCGCCAACGCGATCCCCGGCGCCAGCAGGCAGATCAGCAGCGACAGGCTCAGCGGCCGGCGCAGTTGCGATCGTTCGTTCATGGTGGGCCCCTCCCGAGGGCACGTACGGATGCACGGTGGCGGCAGCCTGTGCTTCGATGCCGTACGCGCCTATTCGCCTTTGGTCGAAGAAGCCCGCTCCGAAGGGGGTTTTTCGACCATGGTCTAAGACCCATGCTGCACTGCAAAACGTTGCGCATGCCTCACACTGTGCGCGTCGCCACATCCCGTCATTCCGCGGAGCCCGCCCCCATGTCGCAGACCGACAACGCCCCGTCTCCTGCTCCATCCGCCGCTTCATCCATCTATCCGGTGCCCGAAGCCTTCGCCGCCAGCGCGCGCATCCGTCGCGAGGATTACGAACGCGATTACGCCGCGGCCGTCGCCGATCCCGATGCCTACTGGGGCAGGATCGCGAAGCGACTGGACTGGTACAAGGCGCCGACGACGATCAAGGACGTGAGCTTCCGCGTCGAAGATTTCCACATCCACTGGTATGCCGACGGCGAACTCAACGCCAGCGTGAATTGCCTGGATCGTCATCTCGCGACGCGCGGCGACAAGACCGCGCTGATCTTCGAAGCCGACGACCCGGCGCAACCGTCGCAGCACGTCAGCTATCGCGAACTCTACGAACGCGTGTGCCGCCTGGGCAACGCGCTGCGCAATCTCGGCGTGAAGAAGGGCGACCGCGTCACCATCTATCTGCCGATGATTCCCGACGCAGTGGTCGCGATGCAGGCCTGCGCGCGCATCGGCGCGATCCACTCGGTGGTGTTCGGCGGGTTCTCGCCGCAGTCCATCGCCGACCGCATCGCCGACTGCGGCACCACGCTGGTGATCACCGCCGACGAAGGCCTGCGCGGCGGCAAGACCGTGCCGCTGAAGGAGAACGTCAACGCCGCGCTGAAGATGCCGGGCACCGACTCGGTGCAGACCGTGCTGGTCATCCGCCACACCGGCGGCGCGGTCGACATGCAGATGCCGCGCGACCGCTGGTACGACGCGGTGGTGGACGATCAGCCGGCCGAGTGCGAACCCGAACGCATGAACGCCGAAGATCCGCTGTTCATCCTCTACACCTCGGGCAGCACCGGCAAACCCAAGGGCGTGCTGCACACCACCGGCGGCTATCTGGTGTGGGCCAGCTACACCCACGAAGCGGTGTTCGATCTGCGCGAGGACGACATCTACTGGTGCACCGCCGATGTCGGTTGGGTCACCGGCCACACCTACATCGCGTATGGACCGCTGGCCAACGGCGCGACCGCGGTGGTGTTCGAGGGCGTGCCGAACTATCCGACCGTCTCGCGGTTCTGGGAAGTCGTCGACAAGCACAAGGTCACGATCTTCTACACCGCGCCCACCGCGATCCGCGCGCTGATGCGCGAAGGCGAAGCGCCGGTGAAGAAGACCTCGCGCGCATCCATACGCCTGCTGGGCAGCGTCGGCGAACCGATCAATCCCGAAGCCTGGCGCTGGTATTACGAGGTGGTCGGCGAGAGCCGCTGCCCGATCGTCGACACCTGGTGGCAAACCGAAACCGGCGGAACATTGATTTCGCCGTTACCCGGCGCGACCGATCTCAAGCCCGGTTCGGCCAGCAAACCATTCTTCGGCGTGCAGCCCGCGCTGGTCGATGCGGAAGGGCGCCTGCTGGAAGGCGCGACCGAAGGCAACCTCGTGCTGCTCGATTCATGGCCGGGCCAGATGCGCACCGTGTACGGCGATCATCAGCGCTTCATCGATACCTATTTCAAGACTTACCCGGGCATGTACTTCACCGGCGACGGCTGTCGCCGCGACGCCGACGGGTATTACTGGATCACCGGCCGCGTCGACGACGTGATCAACGTCAGCGGCCATCGCATCGGCACCGCCGAAGTCGAAAGCGCGCTGGTCTCTCATCCGAAGGTCGCCGAAGCGGCGGTGGTCGGCTTCAACCACGACATCAAGGGACAGGGCATCTACGCTTACGTCACGCTGGTCGCGGGCGAAGCGCAGACAGAGGATCTACGCAAGGCGCTGGTCGCGCACGTGCGCAAGGCGATCGGCCCGATCGCAACGCCCGACTTCCTGCAGTGGGCGCCGGGCCTGCCGAAGACCCGCTCCGGCAAGATCATGCGCCGCATCCTGCGCAAGATCGCCGAGAACGCGCCTGATCAGCTGGGCGACACGTCGACGCTCGCCGATCCTTCCGTGGTGAAGTCGCTGGTGGATGAGCGGCTGGTCCGCTGAGTCCATGCCCACCGTCCTCGTCGCCGACGACCACCCGCTGTTCCGCGAAGCCCTGCGCAACGCGGTCGCGCGCGCACTGCCCACGGCGACGATCCGCGAGGCCGAAAGCGTCGACGCGCTGTACGCGCTGATCGAACGCGAAAGTGACGCGGACCTGTTGCTGCTAGATCTGACCATGCCCGGCGCGCACGGGTTCAGCGCGCTGGTGCATCTGCGCGCGCACTACCCGCAGCTGCCGGTGATGGTGGTGTCCGCGCGCGAGGAGCCGGCGGTGATGCGTCGCGCGCTGGATCACGGTGCGGTCGGCTTTCTTCCCAAATCCGCCGATGCCGGCACGCTGGGCGAAGCCATCGACGCCGTGCTGGCCGGCGACCGCTGGGCGCCAGCGTCCGCGTTGAAGGCACCCGCTGCCGGCGCGGAAGAACACGATGCCGCACAGCGCGTCCGCGACCTCACGCCGCAGCAGTTCCGCGTGCTGCAGATGCTCGGCGATGGCCTGTTGAACAAACAGATCGCCTACGAACTGGGCGTCTCCGAAGCCACGATCAAGGCGCACATGACCGCGATCCTGCGCAAGCTCGGCGCCAGCAATCGCACCCAGGCGGTGCTGATCGCCGGCAAACTCGCGATCGATCCCGAAGCGGTGATGCCGCCGCCGGAAGAAGACTGACCCACGATCGTCCTGCCTACCGTCGCTCGACGATTACTCGTCTTCCGAGCGCGCATCCACGCTCACCACCTCGCCGTCCTCGGCCACGACGGTGAACACGATCGGCCGGCAGCACACGCTGCAGTCTTCGACGTACTGCTGATGATCGACGGAGCCGTCGACAACGATCTCGATCTCTTCGCCGCAGTACGGACAATGGGTGAATGCGGTGTCGGTGTGGTTCATGGCGGGACCTTTGGACGCGATATCGCGAGCCTAGCGCAACGCGCATCCTGGGACTACGCGAACAGCAGCGGCTCCACCGTCTGTTCCAGTATTTCGATCAGCTCCGGATCCATGTACTTGTAGTCGTCGGGTATGTCGAGGACATGGATCGTCTTGTGTTCGACCAGGCGCGCGTACTCCGCGACGATGCGGTCGCGATGTTTCCCCTCCATCACCATGATCACATCCGCCCAGCCGATGTCAGCGGGCGAGATCCTGCGCCGCGCGTTGGGGCTGGTGCCGGCCGAGCGCGCGACGATCACCGGATGCCGCTTGAACATGCGCTCCGCGGTGGGGCTGCGCCATTGGTTGCGGCTGCAGACGAACAATACGTGCACGCGCTCGGGATCGACGAGCTTCCGATCCGATACCACCGGATATGCCATGCCCAGCTGTTCGGCGCGCTTCAATTTTTCCGACCGTGTGTAGAGATGCTTCCAGTGCTTCTCTTTGGGCCAATCGTCTTTCGAGGACATGTTCCGGACACCGGATGATTCAGGAATTCGCCGAAGTCGGCCCGTACAAACAACAACGCCCGGATTCTTTGGGGCGTCGTCGCGATCGGCGACGGCACACTCAAGGGGCCGGCCGGTCGTTGCTGCCGTCGATGCTATCGCTGAATCGCGTCGTTTTCGATCGGTCCAGCAGACCGCACTGCGGAACGGCCGCTGGATTCAGGCCATCGAACCGGCGGAAGCGTCATGCGCAATGCGCGTTTCGAGTGCGTTGCATGACATCGCCCGGGTCACCCGATATCGCTCTATCGATGACCGGGCCCGCTCATCGCTGCGCGTGCAGCCGCCGGTCCGGCATCGGCCGGATCCGCCGGTACGCTTTGACCGCGAAGTGGATCAAGGTGTAGGCGACGATCAGCGCGAGGAGAAATTTTGCCGTGCCGTCGCTGCGCCCGCTCATGAACACCGGGCCATCCAGCACTGTCCATGCCAGCAGCGCGCAGGTGATCAGGCTCAGCCCGGTTTCGATGCGTCGCATCACCGCCGACCAGCGACCCATCGCGATGACGACCATGAAGACCGCAATATTCAGCAGCAGCGTGGCCAGCACCCACGGCGCCTGCCGGTGCAGGAAGGTTTCGGTGTAGGTCAGCGCTTCGTACGCCACGAGGGCGGCCCGGCCGTTCCACACGACATCCAGCACCACGCGCGGGTCGAGCAGCACATACGTGCCGCACAGCATGCCGACCAGCGCCATCGCCGTGCCGACGCGGCCGCCCTGGAGACGATCGCGCGTACGCGGCGTCCACGCCGCGGCGTTGGGCCAGCGACGGCGCACCCACGCGGCCGTGCCGAAACCCGCGACCAGCACGCCCGGCCACCACAGCGAAGCGACCACCGTGCCCAGCCACCACTGCGCGATGACCCCGAGCAGTTCTGCTCCGGAACCGATGGGTTGCTGCAGGCGCTCCAGCAGGCCCAGGCACCAGATGATCGCCAGGCCAATCACGGTCGCGCGCAGGAAGCGGTGGCCATCGGCGGGATCGATGATGGTCAGCGTCGGGCGATAGCGCGCGGCCACGTCCCGGGGTCGACCGAAGGCCTGCAGGAAATCGGTCGCCATTGCGGCATCGACCGCGCGCCCTTCGGCTTCGGCCCGGTCCTGCAGCCCTTCATCGATCAGCGCGCGCAGCTCGAACGCGACATCGTTGCGCTGCCGGCGCGGCAGCAGCAGGGCGACATCGGTCACATAGGATTCGATCACATCGTTCGCATTCATTCGTCAGTCCTCGGTCAGGAGTCGATCCATGGCGTCGTTCATGCCCTGCCACGATGAAGTGAGCTTTTTCAGCAACTTGCGGCCGTCCGTGTTCAGCGCGTAGTAGCGCCGCGGCGGCCCGTCCTCGATCTTCCACTCGCTGCTCAGCACGCCCTGCGTTTCCAGGCGGCGCAGCAGTGGATACAGCGTGCCTTCCTCGATCGGCATGCCCTTCTCGGCCATCGCCTGCCGCAGTTCATAGCCGTAACGCGGCGTCCGCAGCTGCGAGAGCGTGGCCAACACCACCACCCCGCGCCGCAGTTCGAGTTCGAGTTTCGTAAAAGCGTCTGTCTCGGCCATGTGGCGCACACTACTGTGCGTCACACAGTCTGTCAACGTCGTATTTCACGGCTGGCCTCCAGGCGCAGCCGGCACCCTGTTGCCCGGGCGGCCATCAAACCCGCTGTCATCCCGAACGCCCGCGCAGCGGGCGGAGGGATCTGCTGTTGCGGTACGACAAGCGGCAAGCAGATCCCTCCTCGGGCTTCGCCCTCGTTCGGGATGACAGGTCTTTCCAGATCCACGCTTTGTCTACGACTCCCGGCGCAACGCAAGTCGGGGTGTGATGAGAGGATCGGCTTTGCGGGATTCGCTGGTGCGACCTTCGCCCTGACCCGTGCCACGACGCTGCCTCAGGACTGAACCGCTCGATCGCAGCACAATCCACAGCGTGCTATCCGCAAACGTCGGCCAGAACGGATTGGACGAAGGGATCCTTGGCGGCCGAATACGCCGCCTTGTCGTCGGCGAACGTTTGCGCGAGTTGCCGCTTCAACGATTGATAGCGTGCGCACAGCGCGGGATCGCTGCGCAACGCATCGCGGAATGCCAGATGCTCCCGCCAGATGCGCGAACCCCGCTCGACCGCGTGCAGATGGATGCGGAACGACGCCGCTGGAGATTTCACGAAATAGCGCCGCATGGGCAGCACATTTTCGTACTTCCTGATGTATGCGTAGCCGAGCGCAGCCAGCGGTTCGATCCTCGACTCCACCTCCGCCAGCGAGCGCGCACCCAGCAACACGTCGATCACCGGCTTCGCCGCAAGCCCGGGAACGGATGTGCTGCCGATATGCTCGATCGCCACTGCGATCGGCGAGAACGCGACAAGCAATTCTTCGCGGATGGCGAGAAAGCACCTGGGCCATTCGGCGGAATACGGGCTGACGACAACACTGGCCATCGCGGAACACCTGCGTCGAGCTGCCCACCCGGAGCGGATGACGCATGCTAATGCAGGCATTCGTTCGATGCCATGACGTGCTTGGACTCGAGTGTCGAGCGGGGCCGAAGGTATTGCCCGCCTGCATCCACGGATCGGAGACGTCGCGCCGCGCCGAACTTGTTCACTGCACGATCCGTCATCCGGAACGGATCGAGGAATCTGCTGTCTGCTTTCAGCCTGCGCCGAAGCGCGCCGCGAGCGGGGGCAGGAAACACAGCGCAAGGATGGCGCCATTGAGCAGCAGCAAGGCTTCGTACATCGGGACGAACAGCCTCGGCAGGATATGCGGCGCATCCCATACCGACAGCGTGCTCCAGCACACCGTGAACAATAGATACGCCCACGGGCTGAAAGGTACGAAGCAGGCCAGCGCTACCAGCGACAGCAGATATCCGCACACGACGAAAAGACGCGCCGCCCCGACCCATGGATGGCGCTTGCTCGCATCCACCGAAGCGCGTTTCGCCTGCGCCTTTAGGGAGCGCAGCGGTTCGGGAAGCCGCTTCGACCCGACCTCTTCCATGACGATGCCGGCGACCGTGGCCACCACGGTCAGCGACACGAGGAGTTGGAATGCGAGTTCGTTCACAAGGGTGTCTGCTTCCGGGAGATCGCGGCGATGTCGATCGGTGCGTCAGCGTATCAAGTCGGACGTATCCATCGGTACGCCATGTACGCTCCTGCGGTCAGCCTTGCTTCCAGAGGAATCCCGGACGATGGCGCGCAAGCCCTGTCCCGCGCATCCGCGCTGGATCAGGACTTCTCGCCCATCTCGAGCCACTGTCATCCCGAACGCCCGCGCAGCGGGTGGAGGGATCTGCTGTTGCGATGCGACCGGCGACAAGCAGATCCCTCCTCGGGCTTCGCCCTCATTCGGGATGACAGGTTCTTTCAAGATTCGCTTTTTTTCAGCGAATCGGAACAATGCGTGTGCGGGTGTGATCAACGGGCCGATGTTGCCGGATTTGCGGATGCGGCCCAATGCAGGTCAGTTAAGCGATGTCTGTCGTCCGTAGAGCGGCCTTCAGGCCGCTGAGGCTTTTGCCGCGAACGATCGGCGGCCTGAAGGCCGCTCTACAAAAACAGAATCCCGCGAATACAAAAAATGCCAGTCAGCGTTAACTGACTGGCATTGGGGTGCGGCCGGCCTTACCCGGGTTACGATGCTGCCGCGATCTCCAACCGCTTCCGCTTCGACAACCGGCTCAGCGCATTGTCGTAGGACCACGCGATCAGCTCGTGCAGATACGTCGGCGGCACGCGGCGCACATCGACGATGGTCACCCAGTGGAAGCGCGCCATGTAACGCGCGGGCTTGATGCCTTCCACCGACGTCAGCTCCAGAAAGCGTCCCGGATCGACGCGCACGCTGAACCGCCAGCGCTCGGGCTCGCTTGTCTTGAAGTATGCGAAGGTGTTGCCGCCGACCTGATAACTCAGCACGTTCACCGGCGGCGCGTGCAGTTTCGTCGTCGTGCCGGGCAGACGCCCGCAGTGTGTTTTGACGGAGGCGGTGTTCATGCCAGCGATGGTAGCCGCTTCGCGATGCGGCATGCGTAGGGCGCATAAGCCGAAGGCGTCATGCGCCATCGAATGGCACCGACATCGGAATTTCCGAAAGGTGCATGACGCTTCGCTTATGCACCCTACGTAGTCGTATGCGCCTTACGGCCTTTCGACGCGGCGGGTTTCATTTGCCTTACGGATTAAGCATTCTTTCCTTGAGTTTTTCAGCAATGACTGTCGCGCTAGGAATAGCGTCTGGGTCGTCTGTGAATATTTCCGCTAGTACAGCTATATATGCCTCTCCGAGGGCAATTGTGATCGCGCTCGCTGTTGTAGCTGAGATTATACCGCCAGCCACAGTTCCAATTCCTGGGAAAAATTTCAAGACATTTACAACGATTGTTCGGCCGACAAAAGTAGCGCCGCTTACTCCAATTGCAGAAGTAACCAAAGTGCCTATTGTTCCCTTTGAAAGTTCTAATCCAAATACCGACGTAATCCCAGCAATCATGCCAATTTGAATTGGCGCGAGGATTGCTGCGTCGGAGAATGGAATCGGAGACGCACCGGCGGCAGCCGCTGCAGTAGCAGCTCCAGCAACAATTTTATGTGCTTGTGATTTTGTATAGTTCAGGTTGGCTTTCTGTGCTGCGGCCAAAGCACGGCGTTTTCCCTCAGGGATTACCTCAGACGTGAGTTCTACGAGGCTTTCAAGCCCCATAGGTTTAAGTGCGTGTCCGTCATCCAATTCCTCTGGAATTGCGCGAACGCGAATTACATTCTTTGATTTCGGCAGCAGGTTTAGAACTTCATTTCTAAACCCATTGTCACTTCTTGCCTTGGTTATTATGGAGATCAACGGCACATGCCTTGACAACATGTCATGCAGGCGAATTTCAGCTTCTTCTATCCGTCGCCCGTCTTCCTGAATACAAAGCCAAGCAACATGAATATGTCTGTTTGAGTCTCTATCACCACTGCGTTCTGTAATTATCTTTTCAAGTTCTGAAATCGTTTCCTCGAACCGAGACATTTCTAGGCCGCGAGTATCAAAAATTGTGACGGGCACGCCATCTTTTCTGATCTCCCGGGTGCTCTGCGTAACAGGACGCCCTTGGCCCGTTTCTGTGAGATTTTTCTGGAAAACAGCGTTGATTAATGTACTTTTTCCGACACCAGATCGGCCTGCAATTAGAACATTAATATTTCCGCGCTCTGTTGTAGCCTTATTAATTGCTTCACTCAATATTTCATCAAGAGACTGCATTTTATTTCCTTATTTTAATGTGGAGCTCGTAAAGTCGGCTTTATGCACACCAGTGCACCAGATCTGTTACTGCGCGTGATGAGCATAGCCGCTCATCCTTATTCAAGCATCACAACGGTGGGCATAAAGCCCACCCTGCGTATTAGCGTAGGCCAAGCAAGTGGCCGGCGCCGCGATCAGGATCAGCTTGAACGAATTGCTCGGTGTCATTTATTGCCTCTAAGAACGCGATCAATTTCTATGAGCATTTCGCTATTTCGCTTGAGTTGCCGATAGAGTTCATTGAGTAGCTCTTGAGCCTCCTCCGCGGTTTTTTCTCGTTGTTCAGTGGTTTTTTCTTTAACTAGTCGCTTTAGACGATTTGTGATGGTGCGCTTCTTGCCCAGGAAACTATAATCATTGACAGCCCAATAGATTTCCCAATAGTCATATTGCGGATATTTTTTGGCTAAGTCAGTGACTTTCTTGCCCTTTGCAAGAAGATCATTCATTGCTTCAAGTTCTTGTTTGGAAATAGTCATTGGTTTCCCCTGTTGGTTGGTGTGACGCCTAACTATCATTTAGATCTTTGATATTTAGGTACATCCTCACTCTGCCCCCCAACAAAACCCACTGTCAAACCCAATCCACCTGCAACATCTGACAGCCTTACCATCACCCCCTAACACCCCGCGCCCCCAAAAATGCCCTCAAAGACGCCGGCTTCACCGGCTTCGTCAACACAGCACACCCATACTCCCGCGCAGCGATCTTCAACGCATCGCTCCCATCCCCAGTGAGCAACGCCGCAGGCAGATCCCGCTTAGCACGCCGCCGAAGCTCAGCAATCACCCCCAACCCATCGAGCCTGTCATGCAGGTGATAGTCGACCAACGCGACATCCGGTTCCGCGTCGATATGCGCCAAGGCTTCATCCACAGTGGACGCGGTAAGCGCCACCGCTTTCCAGCGGTCGAGCAGTGCGCGCATGCCGTCGAGGATTTCCGGGTCGTTGTCGACGCAGAGCACGCGCAGGCCGGCGAGGGCGTCGGATGAAGGCGCGATCTCGGGCGACACCCGCTGTTGCGTGGCGATACCGACGGGCACGCAGATCGAGAACAGGCTGCCGCGACCCACGCGCGAGCGCACATGCAGGGGATGGTCGAGCATGCGCGCGATGCGCTGGCAGATGGACAGGCCGAGGCCGAGGCCGCGTTCGTCGTCGATGCCGATGCCTTTCGCGAAGGCGTGATCGAAGCGGCGGAATTCCTCGAAGATCTGGGTGAGGTGATGGGCGGGAATGCCGGGGCCGGTGTCCCACACCTGGCATTCGATCTGCTGGCCGCGACGGCGCAGGCCCAGCAGTACGCCGCCTTCGCGGGTGTAGCGCAAGGCATTGGCGAGGAAATTCTGCAGCGCGCGGCGCAGCAGGCGGCGATCGCTGCGCACGAACACCGGCGCCAGCGCATGCACGCGCAGCGACAGGCCGCGGCCGGCGGCACTGGGCGCGTACTGCGCGGCGAGTTCCTGCAGCAGTTCGACGGCATCGAAGTGGGCGATCTCCGGCTGCAGCGCACCGGCGTCGAGTCGCGAGACATCGAGCAGGCCGTCGAGCAGATCCTCGGCGGCGCGCAGCGCGGTGTCGACGCGTTCGGCCAGATGCGTGCGTTCGTCGGCGTCGGTGGTTTCGCGCAGCGCCGAGGCGAACAGGCGCGCGGCGTTGAGCGGTTGCAACACATCGTGGCTGACCGCGGCGAGAAAGCGCGTCTTCGACTGCTGCGCGGCCTCGGCTTCGCGCGTTCGCAGTTCGACGCGCTGCTCCAGGGTTTCGTTGATGTCGCGCAGCGCCTGTTCGGCGCGCTTGTAATCGGTGATGTCGCTGAAGCTGGTGACGTAGCCGCCGCCGGGCAGCGGCTGGCCGCGCATCTCGATGACCTGGCCGCTGGCGCGCACGCGCTGGTACACGTAGGGCTGGCCCGCGCGCAGATGCGCGAGGCGGCGGCGCACCTGTTCTTCGATGTCGTCTTCGATGCCGGGGTCGGCGATGCTGAGTTCGGCACGCTCTGCGTTCCACTGGATCAGCTCGGCGATGGGCCGGCCGACGTATAGCATGCCGTCGGGATAGCCCAGCATGTCCTGATAGCGGCGGTTCCACGCGATGAGCCGCATGTCGGCATCGACCACGCTCACGCCCTGGCTGATGTTCTCCAGCGTGGTCGACAACACCTGACGGTTGAAGCGCAGTTCCTGGCTGGCTTCGTCGAGCAGCGACACCACTTCGCCCAGCTCCATGCCCGAACCGCGCAGCGCGGTGGTGAGCGTGAGCCGCGCCGATGCCGCGCCGATGGCCGATGCCAGCAGGCGTTCGGTGAACTGCATCAGCGCGCGGTCGGCCAGATGTTCGGGCTGCCAGCTGCGGCCCTGGCTTTGGGCGTAGTCGTCGAACGCGCGGCGCGCGTGACGCTCGCCGAGGATGCGTTCGGCCAGCGCCAGCAGTTCGCCGCTGCGCACACTGCCAGCCCAGCCACCGGGACCGAGCGGCGAGCGCTGCGCGTACGGGTCGAGATAGGTGGTGGCCAGCAGTTGTTCCTGCAGGCGCGGACGGCGCCGCGCCGACACCAGGAACAGGCCGCCGACGTTGAACAGCAGCGACCAGAACACGCCATGGGTGAGCGGATCCCAGCCGCTGAGGCCGAACAACTGCTGAGGCCGCAGCCACGACAGCGCGAACGGCCCGTGCGCGATCCACGCCGCGCCGGCATCGCTGCTCTGGGTGAGCGCCGGCAGCAGGAGGGTGTAGGCCCAGGTCAGCGCGCCGAGCAGCAAACCCGCGAACGCACCGGCGCGACTGGCACCGCGCCAGTACAGGCCGCCGATCAACGCTGGCGCGAACTGCGCCACCGCCGCGAACGCGAGCAGACCGTGCTGCGCGAGACTGTCGCCCGCCGCCGCCGCGCCGCGGTAATAGGCGTACGCCATCAGCGCCAGCGCGACGATGGTGAAGCGACGCACCCACAGCACCTGACGATCGATGCCCCCGCCTTCGGCGAGCACGCCGTTGCGCAGCAGCAGCGGCATCACCAGATCGTTGCTGACCATCGTCGCGAGCGCGACGCTGGCGACGATGACCATGCCGGTGGCAGCGGAAAACCCGCCGATGTAGGCCATCAGCGCGAGCGTCTGCTGGTCCAGCGCCAGCGGCAGCGCCAACACATACGCATCGGGCGACGCGCCGCTGCCGGCGAGCAGCGACTGTCCCGCCAGGGTGATCGGCACCACGAACACGCTGAAGACGATGAGATAGCCGCCGAACAGCCAGCGTGCGGGACGGATGTCGGCGGGATCCTGGCATTCGACCACCGCCACGTGGAACTGGCGCGGCAGGCAGATGATGGCGGTGAAGGCGATCAGCGTCTGCGCGATGAAGCCCGTGGGCAGACCCGGCGCGGTGACCACGCGCGCGGCGTCGACGACGCGCGCGCCGAGGTGGCCGTCGCCCGGCAGATGCAGCAGCGCGAGTACGCCGATGGCGACGAAGGCGAGCAGCTTCACCAGCGATTCCAGCGCCACCGCCAGCACCATGCCGCGATGGTGTTCGGTGGCGTCGATCTGGCGGGTGCCGAACAGGATCGCGAACGCCGCCAGCAGCAGCGCGACGTACAGCGCGGGGTCGCCGAACAGGGCGGCGTCGCTGCCGGGCGCCAGCACTTCGACGCTCATCGCCACCGCCTTGAACTGCAGCGCGACGTAGGGCACGGCGGCGATCAGCGCCACCGCCGCGACCAGCGCCGCAAGGCCGGGCGCGCGGCCGTAACGCGAGGACAGGAAATCGGCGATCGACACGATGCGGTGTTCGCCGGAAATCAGCACCAGGCGTTCGAGGATGCGCCAGCCGAACAGCAGCATCAGCAGCGGGCCGAGATAGATCGGCAGGAACCCCAGGCCGGTGCGCGCGGCGGTGCCGACCGCGCCGTAGAACGTCCAAGACGAGCAGTAGACCGCCAGCGCCAGCGAATAAATCAGCGGCCGCGCCCAGCGCCAGCGCGGGGTGGCGCCGCGCAGGTCGCCGAGATAGGCGACCGCGAACAGCACGCCCACGTAGCCCAGCGACACCAGCAGCAGCACCCAGCCTGGAATCATGCCTGCCTCGACGAAGGACGATGCGCGAGTGTACGGCGGCGGACGCTGTCGCTGGACTGCGACCAAAGTCGCCATCGCGCGGCCACGGTCGGCGCCGCGGACACCATACGCCACGGGAGGTTGTGACCCGGGACTGGAAATGCTGCGCTGCTCCGTGTTCTGCTCCGCTGCGGGCCATGTACGGCCCACGCCTGCGTTCGCCGAAGTCCCCCGTTCGCTGCCGAGCGCTTCCCGCTGTTTCCACGATCCGAGAAAAGGAAAGTTTGATGAAGCGTGCCCGTTCGACCCACCTCGCCCGTCCCGCCCAGATCGCCCGCTCCACCCGCAAGATGCTCGCGCTCGCCGTTGCGCTGTCGTGTTTCGCGCCGATGCTCGCGCAGGCCGCGCAGCCGGCGCCGATGAAGATCGCCGACCAGCGCAATGCCAGCCTGCGCCTCACCGCGGCATCGCTGGGCCGCATCCACGAGATCCGCACCTCCGACGCGAGTTTCGTGAAGGTGCATTTCGATCATTTCTCGCTGCCCGACGGCGTGACCCTGGAAGTCTTCAGCCCCGACCGCACCCAGCTGTATCGCTACAGCAACGCGACGCGCGACGGCAACACCGTCGATGAGGCGATGGGCCAGAACGGCCGCACCAGCTTCTCGGCGATGTCGATCCACGGTCCGGTGGCGTTGATGCGCCTGGTCGGCACGCCGCGCGGCGCATGGCGCAGCGATGACGGCGTCCGCGTCAGCCGTTATCTGCAGGGCTATTCCGAGCGCAAGCTGCGCGAACTGCAGATCGACGGCATGATCGACGGCGGCTTCGGCACGCGTTCGATCATCGGCACCGACGACAAGCGCGCCGCCGCCTGTTACGCCTCCAGCGATCCGACCGCGTTCGACCGCTCGCGCCCCGTGGCGCGGCTGGTGATGAGCGGCGGCGGGCTGTGCACCACCTGGCGCGCGGGTCCGGACAACCGCATGTTCACCAACAACCACTGCATCGCCACCGCCAGCGCCACGGCCTCGGCGGAAGTGTGGTTCAACTATCAGCTCAGCAGCTGCGGCGGTGCGGCGGCTACGCCGACCAAGGTCGCGGGCGACCAGATGCTGGCAACCAACACCACGCTGGATTACACGCTGTTCACGGTGAAGAACTTCGCCAATATTTCCAGCTTCGGTTATCTGGGCCTGGAAACGCGCGCGGCGACCTTGAATGAGGAAATCATGATCGCCGGCCATCCGGGCGGACGCCAGAAGGAACTCAGCATCGTCAGCGACCAGGACGGCGGCGGCCGCTGCCGGGTCAACAGCGCCAGCACCAGCGGCAACGGCACCAATACCGACATCGGCTATTACTGCGACACCGAGGGCGGCAGCTCCGGTTCGCCGGTCATCGCGCGCTCCAGCCACAAGGCGATCGCCTTGCACCATCTGGGCGGCAGCATGAACAAGGGCGCGAAGATGTCGCTGATCTGGCCGCAGGTCTCCACCCACTTCGGCGGCGTGGCCCCGGACGGCGACAACGGCGGCGGCGGCGGCAATACGCCTCCGGTCGCGAACTTCACGTCGACGATCAGCGGCCTGACCGTGAACTTCACCGACACCTCCACCGACAGCAACGGCAGCATCGCGAGCCGCAGCTGGAATTTCGGCGACAGCACCACCTCCACCGCGGCCAATCCCAGCAAGACCTACACCGCTGCGGGCACCTACACGGTCACCCTGACCGTCACCGACAACGGCGGCGCCACCAACACCACCACGCGCTCGGTCACCGTAGGCAGCGGCGGCGGCGCGCAGACCTATACCAACACCACCGACTACACGATCGCCGACAACGCCACGGTCAACAGCCCGATCACCGTCTCCGGCCGCACCGGCAACGGTTCGGCGACCACGCCGGTCGCGGTGAACATCGTGCATACCTACAAGGGTGATCTGAAGGTCGATCTGGTGGCGCCGGATGGTTCGGTCTATATCCTGCACAACCGTGCGGGCGGCAGCGCCGACAACATCGTGCAGACCTTCACCGTCAATCTGTCGACGGAAGCCTTGAACGGCACGTGGAACCTGCGTGTGAACGACAACGCCAGCGCCGATACGGGGTACATCAACAGTTGGAGCGTCACGTTCTGAAGCGGAATGTTCAAAAACAGATGCGTTGATCCATCGACGCGCTGCATGTCGTGATCGAAGCAGCCCCGGTGCGAGCCGGGGCTGCTTCGTTTTCGCGAGGACCACGTTCTGGGTGTCGAGGCCTGCTGACAGACACTGTCAGGAATCGGCTGTTATGGTCGTGGCCCAATCGATCTGGAACAGCACCATGAACCACGCCGCCGCGATCACGGACATCCCGCCCGACGACTTCGACTTCATCATCGGCGACTGGCGCGTGCGCCATCGCCGGCTCAAGACCCGCCTCGCCGGTTGCAACGAGTGGATCGAATTCGAGGGCACGTCGACCACCCGCAAGATCCTCGGCGGCTTCGGCAATCTCGAAGACAACACGCTGGATCTGCCCGACGGCGCCTATCGGGCGGTGGCGCTGCGCAGCTTCGACCCCGCCACTGCGACGTGGTCGATCTGGTGGCTGGACGGGCGCCATCCCGATCGCATCGATACGCCGGTGGTCGGCCGATTCACCGATGGCATGGGCCTGTTCTACGCCGACGACAGTCTCGACGGCACGCCGATCCGCGTCCGGTTCACGTGGACTTCGTTGGCAACGGATACGGCACGATGGGAACAGGCGTTTTCGGTCGATGGCGGCGACACGTGGGAAACCAACTGGACGATGGATTTCTTTCGCGTTGGGTCGTAAGCCGAAGGCCTGAAAAGTTGCGTTTCTGCCGTCATCCCCGCGCAGGCGGGAAGCGCTTCACAACAGTCGAAGACTGGCCATCCATGCCTTCGAACGTTCAGAACAAGTCGCGATCCGCTTCAAGAATCCGGGCATGGATCCCCGCCTGCGCGGGGATGACGAGCGGGCTTGATCGGAATCCGTGGATACTGTGGCCCCTACTTTTCCCGCGCATACCCGGACCCCCGTTGATGACCCACGACATCCGCTTGGACCCACTTTCCGAACACGACTTCGACACCGTCGCGAAACTCGCCGACACCATCTGGCGTGCGCACTATGCGTCGATGATCAGCATGGCGCAGATCGACTACATGCTGGATGGCCGCTACGTGCCAGAGCGGATGCGGCAGTACCTGGATTCGGACCAGCGCTGGATGTGGGTGCTGCGCGTCGACGGCGAGCCGGCCGGATACTGCAGTTGTTCGCTGGCCGACGACGACGCGATGAAACTCGAACAGCTGTATCTGCTGTCGACGCACAAGGGCCAGGGTCTGGGCGGCGCCATGCTGCGGCACGTGGAAGCGCAGGCCCGCGCACTGCGGCGGCCGCGTCTGTATCTCACCGTCAACAAGGGCAATACCGATTCGATCGCGATCTATCGCCGGTCCGGTTTCGTCGTGCGCGAGGAAGCGGTGTTCGACATCGGCAACGGCTACGTGATGGACGATTACGTGATGGAGAAACCGCTTTGAATGTATGGAGCGGTTTACATCTCCCGTAGAGCGGCCTTCAGGCCGCTGATCGATCGCGACATTGTTCCAGCGGCCTGGTTTTCAACAACCGAACGGCTGGTCAGGCCGCTCTACGAGCTGCCGATTTCAAATGGTTCTGAAGGCGCGCGCTCAGATCAGCGAATCGGCCAGCCGCGCCAGGCCGTCGCGGGTGCGCTGCCAACCCGGGCGTCGACGCCACTGCGCGGCATCGACGGATTCGCAGTCGGCCAGACACGCCGCCTCGATCGCATGCAGGTGGGCCACGACCTCGCGGCCGTAGCAGAGCATCCCGACTTCGGCGTTGAGCGCGAACGAGCGGATGTCGAGATTGATCGAACCGATCAGCGCGATGTCGTCGTCGATGCTCAGGTGCTTGGCGTGCAGGAACCGCGGGCGATGGCGGACGATGCGCACGCCGGCGTCCAGCAGCTCATCGAAATACGAGGCCTGCGCCCACGCCGCCAGCCGCTGGTTGCTGGTGGACGACAGGATCAGCACCACCTCCACGCCGGACAGCGCGGCGATGCGCATCGCGCCGAGGGTGGCGTCGTCGGGCACGAAGTACGGGGTAGCCAGCACTGCGCGTCGGCGCGCGCGCTGCAGCAGCGCGACCACGCAGTCGCGGGCGTTCTCGAACGGATACGCCGGCCCGGACGGCAGCACCTGGGCGACCGTGCCTTCGTCGAAGCCTTCGCCGATGTGGTCCCCGGCGACCGGCGGCGGCACCACCAGCGCTTCGCCGGTTTCCAGATACCAGTCGCTGGCGAACAGCGCCGCCAGCTGCGCCACCACCGGGCCGCGCACGCGCACCACCAGTTCGCGATTGGGATGCCCGGCCACGAATTCCGGCGCGGCGAGATTCTGCGAGCCGGTGTAGCCGATGCCGCCGTCGATCACCGCCAGCTTGCGATGGTTGCGCATGTCCATCCGCGCGCTGCGCCGCCAGACCAGACCGCCGGCCAGCATCGGCTGCACCTCCACGCCGCCCGCGCGCAGGCGCCGCGTCCAGGCGCGCAGACCGGGCTTGGCGCCCACCGCATCCAGCAGCAGGCGGCAGCGCACGCCGCGCGCACTGGCGCGCAGCAGGGCTTCGGCCACGGCGGCGCCCACCGCATCGTCGAACATCAGGTAATAGAGCAGATGCGCTTCGTGGCGGGCGCCGTCGAGATCGGCGATCAGCCGGGCCAAGGAGGCGTCGTAATCGTCGAGCAGTTCGATCGCATTGCCGCGCATCGGCATGAACCCGCCGAGGCGTTCGATCAGCGGCGCGATCGCTGCCCCGCTGAAGCCGTCCGGCGCCCGCAGCGCGGCCAGCGGGCGCTGTTCCTCACGGATGCGCTGCGAGGCGCGGGCCTGGCGTTCGCGGCGTTCGCGCGACACCCAGGGCTGGCCCAACACAAGATACAGCGGCAGCCCCAGCAGCGGCACGAACCCGACCAGCAGCAGCCAGCTGCGCGCCGCGGCGGGGCGGCTGCGCGACGGGATCCACCACAGCGCAGCGAGGCGGATCGTCCAGTCGACGATCAACAGCCAGTATCCGGGATGGAGGTTCGACCACATGCGGGGATTGAACCATGCCGGGGCCGGAAACGACGAAGCCCGCCATGCGGCGGGCTTCGTGGAAATCGAACAAGTCCTGGGACTTATTTGATCTTGCCCTCCTTGTACATCACGTGCTTGCGGACGACGGGATCGTACTTCTTGATCTCCATCTTGGCAGGCGTGTTCTTCTTGTTCTTGTCGGTCGTGTAGAAGTGACCGGTACCGGCCGAAGAGATCAGGCGGATTTTGTCGCGTTTGGAAGCCATGGTTCAGTCCCCCTCAGATCTTTTCGCCGCGTGCGCGGAGTTCGGCGAGCACGGCGTCGATGCCGTTCTTGTCGATGGTGCGCAGGGCATTGGCGGAAACGCGGAGCTTCACCCAACGGTTCTCGGAAGCCACCCAGAAGCGGCGTTCGTGGAGATTGGGCATGAAGCGGCGGCGGGTCTTGTTGTTTGCGTGCGAGACGTTGTTGCCGCTCTGCACGCGCTTGCCGGTGACTTGGCATTCGCGGGACATACGTACCTCTATCGATAAGAACGCGCGACGGAATCGTGCGATCTGCGGTGGCCTCCCATAGCCCGGGAGACGGCGGCCCCGGCGTCGGTCCAGGCCGATGGATCGGCAGGGACGTTCGCCTTGCGAACGGGATTCGGGGTGTCGCTGCGCTGGCGGACGGGTTCGCGGACCTGTCCTCCGGGCCGGATGGAACCGGGCCGGGCGTAACGAGCCGCGCATTATGCCCGGGAATACCTGTGCAGGCAAACACTTAGCCGAAAAGTCCGCAGGGAAACCGCGGATCCGCATCTCCCGGCCGGCCGGGACGACGGTCCGAGCCGGGTAGGCGAGAATAGGCGCTCGCCCGCCGGACCCGCCCGCCATGACCGCAGCCTCGCCCGCGCCCCCGACCCGTCACCTGCACCACAGCGCCGTCTGCGCCGGCCTGCGGCGGCTGAACGCGACGGCCGCCACGCGGCACCGCCGCATCGAATACGACGCACGCGCATGAGCACGCCCGACACCGCCGTGCCGGACAAGGATGCTTCAAAGAAGGATGTTCCACAGAAGGAGACCCCCGTGAAGGATTTCATCGCGATCACCCCCAACGCACTGGCGCCGGAGATCTGCGCCGAAATTGTCGGCCACATCCGCGCGAGCGACGCGCTGCGGCCCGGCCAGGTGGGCGGCGGGGTATTTCCCGAACTCAAGCACAGCCGCGACATCACCATCACCGGTAATCCCCAATGGCAGCAGGTCGAGCAGACCTTGAACATGGCCATGCTCGGCGGCCTGATCCGCTATCTGCGCGAATACCCGCAGGCGCTGATCGCGCCGCTGATGCTGCAACAGCCCGGCCCCGACGGCGCCCTGCGGCGGCTGTCCGCGGACGACCTGGCCGCGAAGGACGACGCCGGCATCATCGAACTCATCCGCGCCTGCCTGCGCCCCGGCAGTATCAACCTGCAGTGGTACCGCGCCGGCGAAGGCGGCTACCCCTATTGGCACTGCGAGCTGTACCCGCGCGACAACACCGCCGAAACCCTGCACCGCCACCTGCTGTGGACGCTCTACCTCAACGACGACTTCGAGGAAGGCGAAACCGAATTCATGTTCCAGCAGCGCAAGGTGAAACCGGAAACCGGCTCATTGTTGATCGCACCCACATCGTTCACCCACACCCACCGCGGCAACCGCCCGCAGCGCGGCGACAAGTTCATCGCGACGAGCTGGATTTTGTTCCAGCGGGCGGAAGTGTTGTACGGGCAGAGCTAGCGATGTCGTCCAGCGTGGAAGCGCCGGCTTCGCCGCTGGATGAGATCCGCGAAAAGCTGCGCAAGTATCCGCAGCTGTCGGTGGTGGACGACGGCGATGCGATCACGGTGAAAGCGACCACGACGGAAGGCTTCGATGTCTCGTTCTTCTGCGACGGAGATGGTTACACCGTCGGATTCGCCGGGTGGTGTGAGCTGTTCTCATCCGTGGACCCGGGTAGCGCACTCGAATGTTTCGCGTTTGGCCTCAGCGATAGCGCTCGCCTTCGCGTGCATTCGCGTGGCGGCATGGATTACCGTTGGACGCTGGAATCGCTCGAAAACGGCGAGTGGCGCAAGGACTCGACGACATGCCTGTTGTTCTTTCCCTTCTGGCGCAAGAAAACAGTGCGCCATCTGCGCAATACCACAATCCCAACGGAAGGCATCCCGTAGCCCCGTAGCCCGGGTAGAGCGCAGCGAAACCCGGGGCTTTTTGCGCATGACTCAAGATCAACCATCACGAGACCATCATGAATAGTGATGCGTGATTCAATTCCTACCATGAGTCCCTTAACTCCAAAAGCCCCGGGTTTCGCTGCGCTCTACCCGGGCTACGTTCTCAATGATCGCGTTCCTCGGCAGATGGATGATCAGGCCGCAACCTGGGTTTCAGACCCGACTCGCCGGGCTCACTCGAACACGCATCCACAGCCGCCGGATAGGGCGCACCCGGATGCGGTCCAAACGTGCAGACGTGGCCGCAACCACCGCCCGTGAACACGCCTGCCGGACTGCTGAGGCAGGACACATAACAATCATCGAGCGCATTGCAGCGCGCCTTGAACGCCGCGATCTCGCAGCGCTCGCGGGACGACAGGTCTCTGCGTGGCTCAGCGCTGCAATCGAGGAAGCGCGAGATGTTGCCGACGTCGGGTGGCGGCATCTCTTGAATGTTCACTCGGCTCACCGGCGTAGGCGCAGTTTCCTGCCCGCATCCTGTAACGAGCAGCAGCGCCGTCAGTAAAGCCGCCGGAAATCGCATCAATGCCATCAGGGTCCACTCCCGTTGAACAGCGCAGCGTCGCAGGGCGGAGCCGCCGAAGGCGATTCCGCCATCCTGATACGTACATCATTTCGATATTCGTCGGAATCCGCTGCGCGGGTTCCGCCCTACAGAACTGTGCTCTATGAAAAATATCCCCAGCGATGCGATATCGGCAAACACTCCATGCAAAGCTCTTTTCCTTCGTGGTTGCCGCCGTCGTGTATGACGCGATTTATTTCAGAATCGAAATCTGACCATAGTTCGCTGCTGCCGAAACCTGCAGGATTTTTGTCTCTGTTGATCATCAGGTTGTCGCATTTTGTACATTTCAGTACAGATAATTTTTGTAAAGGTAAGAAACGAGTGTCATGAGCAATCAGTTTCAACCCGTACTTTTCCAGAAGATCTTTCATTTCCTTGTCGAGTTCTTCCAGCTTCTCGTCGAATATGCATTTCTCGATATCATCAGTGGTCGTTTCGAAGTAGCTATACATCCGACGGATAGCGAATTGTTTCATTTCATTTCCCCGGAGCGGTGTGTGAGTGCCGCCTAACGTGGTTCAGACCCCTCAATCTGGTCTATCGCCGGTGATATTGGTCATCGCCACTCACACCGTCAACCCGAGAGAGCGAACAACCAGAGCGCCCCTCACCCACCCCAGGATCAAGTCCGGGACAGGTTCTGACGGCACTCTCTCCCCGCTTTGCGGGGAGCGGGAAGAGCGAGCGCAGCGAGCGGTGAGGGGGCGCTCTTAAAACAACGTCCCCTGCGGCGAATCAGGCTTCTCAGCCACCGGCACCACAAACCTCGAACAATCCAACCCCCGCAACCGTCCGAACCCGAACCGCTTGTAAGCCTTCGCAAACCGCATCGCAATCAAATCCGCGAACGGGCCTTCGCCGCGCATGCGGGTGCCGTAGGCGCTGTCGTAGTCCTTGCCGCCGCGCATCTGCTGGACGAGGCTCATCACGTGCGCGGCGCGTTCGGGATAATGCAGCGCCAGCCATTCGCGCCACACTTCCTTCAATTCGTGCGGCAGACGCAGCAGCACGTAGCCGGCGGCGCGGGCGCCGTGGGCGTAGGCGGCTTCGAGGATGTGTTCGATCTCGCGGTCGGTGATCATCGGGATGATCGGCGCGACCATCGTGCCGACCGGGATCCCGGCCTCATGCAGCGCCTGCACGGTTTTCAGACGCGTATGCGGCGCGGCGGCGCGCGGTTCGAGTTTCGACGACAGCTGGTTGTCGAGCGAGGTGATCGACACATACACGGTCACAAGACCCTGCTGCGCCATCGGCGCGAGCAGATCGATGTCGCGCTGGATCAGCGCGCTCTTGGTGATCAGGCTGACCGGGTGGCGATGCTCTGCGAACACTTCCAGCAGCTGCCGGGTGATGCGGTAGCGGCGTTCGATGGGCTGGTAGGCATCGGTATTGATGCCGAGCGAGATCGGCGAACACCGATACCCCTTGCGGGCGAATTCCTTGCGCAGCATGTCGACGGCGTTGGTCTTCGCGTACAGCTTCGTCTCGAAGTCGAGGCCCGGCGACAGATCGAGATACGCATGCGACGGCCGTGCGAAGCAATACACGCATCCGTGCTCGCATCCACGATACGGATTCAACGACTGGCTGAACGGAAGATCCGGCGACTGATTCCGGCTGACGATGCTGCGCGCGCGTTCTTCGGTGACTTCGGTGCGCAGTTTCGGCGGCGGCGTGTCCGTTTCGCCTTCGTTGGCGGCGTAGACCGATCCCCAGCCGTCGTCTTCGGCCTGGGCGACGGTCTTCTCGAATCGGCCGCGCACGTACGAAGCCGCGCCGCGACCTTTCACCGGCCCGCTGCGCAGCAGGTTGTGGGTCGCTTCGTCGACTTTGCCGCCCTGTGCCATCGGAGTAGGCTAGCGCGCGCAAGTCGCAGGCGCTGCGACCGCGTTCACGGGGATGTCCGGCATGTGGAATTGGGTGTGGGACTGGCTGCACGCTATCCCGGTGGTCGGCGAGTTCATCGGCACGGTGCTGTTCGTCGGTTGGCTGACGTATCTGCTGCTGCTGGGCGGCTGGATCGTGCTGCAGAAGCGCGAGCCGGTGGCGACGCTGAGCTGGCTGATGGGGCTGGCGCTGCTGCCCTACATCGGGTTCCTGATCTATCACCTGCTGGGCCCGCAGAAGATCAAGCGTCAGCGTCTGCGGCGCGCACGCAGCCGGCTGGAGGGCGATGCGCTCGGCAATACCTGCGAGACCGCCTACTCGCCCGATGCGCAGGAACTGGCGAAAGTCGCCCATGCCGCCACGGGTCTGGCGCCGAGCACGCTGCACGATGTGCGCCTTCTGGTGGATGGTGCGGCGAAGTACGACGCACTGATCGACGACCTCGGCCGCGCGCGGCATCAGGTGCACCTGGAGTACTACATCTTCATGCCGGACCAGAGCGGCAGCATGGTGCGCGATGCGCTGGTCGCCTGCGCCGCCCGCGGCGTGCGCGTGCGCGTGCTGCTGGATGCGATCGGTTCGGGCTCGTGTTCGCGCGCCTTCCTCGCGCCGCTGGTGGATGCCGGCGGCGAAGTCGCATGGTTCCATCCCAGTCATTTCTGGCGGTTCTGGTGGCGGCCATGGCTGAACCTGCGCACCCACCGCAAGATTGTGGTGATCGACAGCCGCATCGCGTACACCGGCGGCATCAACATCACGGATGCCGAGAACGAACGCCTGCGCAGCGACGCTTATCGCGATCTGCATCTGCGCATCGAAGGCGACGCGGTGCGCGCGCTGCAGCTGGTCTTCGCCGAGGACTGGGTCTACGTCACCGGCCGCCGCGATTTCATTTCCGACATCGCCCGTACGCTGCCCGAATCCGCGCCCGGCGCGATTTCGGCGCAGGTGCTCACGTCCGGGCCGGATTCGTCCTGGGAAGCGATCCATCGTCTGCACGTGAACCTGATCCATGCCGCTCGCGAACGGGTGTGGCTGATCACCCCGTATTTCGTGCCCGGCGAGGCGGCGATGATGGCGCTGACCTCGGCCGCGCTCGGCGGCCTGGACGTGCGGCTGATGGTGCCGCGGATGAGCGATTCGCGGCTGGTGACGATGGCGGCGCGTTCGTATTACGACGACCTGCTGGCGGCCGGCGTGAAGATCTACGAATACGGTCCGCGGATGCTGCATACCAAGGCGCTACTGGTGGACGCGGCGTCGGTCATCATCGGCAGCGCGAATTTCGATCACCGCAGTTTCCGCCTCAATTTCGAGGTGTCGATGCTGTTCCAGGATCTGAGCGTGGGCGAGCGTCTGGCGAAACTGATCGAAGGCGAATTCGCCAGCGCCCCGCGGGTCCGCGACGATCGGCACCGGTCGTTGTTCATGACGCGGCTGCCCGAAGCGCTGGCGCGGCTGATGTCGCCGCTGCTGTAGCTGCGTCACACTGCCGCTGGCCAAGGGCGACAGACGGCAGGACCGGACCGGCGGGCGGGCTGTCGGCGCCATGCGCCTCCGGAGTAGACTGGCGCCCGTCCCCCCCTCTCCCCCGGCTCCGTTTCCCGGTAAGGACGCGTCCCATGCCCTGGTTACTCCTGTTGTTTGCCGTCGGCCTGTTCATGATCGCGCTGAGCGCCAGCTCGATGACGGCGGTGATTCTTTGCGTGCTCGGTTCGCTGGGCCTGAGCATCGTGGCAATCATGAGCCTGCTGGCGCAGCGCGTGGACAACAGCGCCCGCAGCGAAACCATGCTGATCGATCCGCAGGAACTGCGCCGCCTCCGCGAGCTGGCCGAAGCCAAGCGCGCCGAAGCCGCCGGTGCCGTCGGCGCCACGTCTATGCCGGTCAACAGCGATACCGCGCAGTCCTGATCGCGCCATTGCCCATCACCCCTTGACCGTCCTCAGCGTCAACGTCAACAAGATCGCGGTACTGCGCAATTCGCGCGGTGGCCACGATCCCGACGTCGTGACCGCGGCGCGCGCCTGCCTCGACGCCGGTGCGCACGGCATCACCGTGCATCCGCGCCCCGACGCACGCCACATCCGCGCCGACGATGTCTATGCATTGGCTGAACTGACCCGCGAGTACGCCGTCGAATTCAACGTCGAAGGCAACCCGTTCGCGCCGCCGCGTGTGGGTTATCCGGGTTTCCATGCCCTGTGCGCGGAAACGCGTCCGGCGCAGGCGACACTGGTGCCGGACGGCGACGGCCAGCTCACCTCGGATCACGGGTTCGATTTCGCGCGCGACCTGGATGCGCTGCGTGGGCAGGTGTCGTCGCTGAAGATCCTGGGTTGTCGTGTCGCGCTGTTCGCCGATGCCGGCGCCGACATCGCCGCCGCCGCCGCCAGCGGTGCCGATCGCATCGAGCTTTACACCGGTCCGTACGCCGAGGCGTTCGCGGCCGGCTACCCGGAAACGCAGTTGCCGGCCTTCGCCCGTACTGCCCGCGAGGCGGCGGCGCATGGGCTCGGCGCGAACGCCGGTCACGATCTGAGCCAGGCGAATCTCGGTCTGTTCCTGCGCGAAGTGCCGGATGTGCTGGAAGTCTCGATCGGACATGCGCTGATCGGAGAAGCGTTGTATGCGGGACTGGATACGACCGTGAAGCGTTATCTCGCGGTCATCGCCGCTGCCCGCACTCACTGATCCACGAACAGGGACGTTCCCCTGAAACGAAGCGGGCGGCCGATGGCCGCCCGTTCGCAAACGTAGCGATGTGTCAGTGCTTGAAGCGGATATTGCCCAGTCCGGCGTTCTGCGCGACCGCCAGCACTTTGGCCACGACCTGATAATCGGCTTCGCCGTTGGCATCAATGCTCAGGATCACCGGCTGGCTGCCGGCACGCTCGAGTTCGGCCGAGAACACCGACGTCAGCGCCGATACGGGCATCGGTTGGCCGCCCAGAAACACTTCGCCTGCGGCGTCAATCCGGAGTTCGATCGGTGGCGGTGGTGGTTCCGCCCGTTCGTTCGGATGACCGAGCGGTAGCGGAATCGCCTGACTGAAGACCGGGGCGGCGATCATGAAGATCACCAGCATCACCAACATCACATCGACCAACGGGGTGATATTCATTTCCGAAATGGCGTCCTGCCGGGAATCTGCTTGCGCGAAAGCCATGGCGTCGCTCCTCACGGTGGGTGCGGTTCCACGTTAACGCCGGCCGCTGCACAAGTGCAAGCCTTCGCGGCCATCGGATGCAAAAAAACGCCGCCCGGAGGCGGCGTTCAAGATAAGGCAAGCGTTTGGAGGCGCGGCGGCGAGCTGCAGGTCCGCCGCCGGCCGGTGGTGCGATCTACTTCTTCACGAAGCCGATCTTTTTCATTTGCGAGTCCTTGGCCGAAGCGAGGACCTTGGCGAGGATTTCGTACTGCGCGTCCTCATTCATATCGATCTCAAGCGTCGGCTGGTTGGCCGGATCGCGTTCGACTTCGCTCGACATCATGCTGCGCAGTGCGGAGACCGGAGTCGGACTGTCGTTCCAATACACGGTGCCGGACTGGTCGATGCGTAGCTTGACCGGATCCGGGGGTTCCACCGGATTTTCAGGCGGATTATTGGTCCGCTGCGGCAGGTCGATGTCGATCGGGTACGACAGGATCGGTGCGGTCACCATGAAGATGATCAGCAGCACCAGCATCACGTCCACGAGGGGCGTGACGTTGATGTCGGCCATGGGGCCGGAACCGGAGTTGGATGCGAATGCCATGCGTCTGCTCTCTGTCTGTCTGCGTCAGTTGCGTTCGCGGGTGGCGACGAAGCCGACCTTGCGCATGCCCTGGGCCTGGGCGATGTTGACCACTTCGTTCACGTAACGGTACTTGGTGGTCTTGTCGCCGCGGATATTGACCGACGGTTGCGGCGTTTTCTGCGCCTCGATCGACAGCCGGCTTTCCAACAGCTCGCGGGTCACAGGTTCGTCGTTCAAGAAGAACTTGCCTTCTTCGGTTACGGCAACAGTGATCGGCGGCGTTGGAAGCGGCTCATCCGTCCGGGAGTTGTAGTCCGCTTCAGGCAACTCGACCTTCGTTTTATGAGACATCAGCGGTGCAGTGATCATGAAGATGATCAGCAGCACCAACATCACGTCCACGAGGGGCGTGACGTTGATTTCGGACATCGGGCCGCCGGTGTCGTTGCCGGAACTGAAGGACATGACTGGACTCCGTCAGGTGGTTCGAGGGTCGCCGGGATCAGCGCTTGGCGGCGACTTCGCCGACGCGCGCGCCGGTTGCGAAGAAGTCGTGCAGATCGTGGGCGAAGGTGTCGAACTTGCTGTTCGTGATGCGATTGCTGCGCACGAAGAAGTTGTACGCAAGCACCGCCGGGATGGCGACGAACAGACCGACAGCGGTCATGATCAGCGCTTCACCCACGGGGCCGGCGACGGCATCGATGGAAGCCTGACCGGTCGCGCCGATCTTGATCAGCGCGCCGTAGATGCCCCACACGGTGCCGAGCAGACCGACGAACGGGGCGGTCGAGCCGACCGTGGCCAGCACTGTGAGGCCGCTTTCCAGACCCATCGATTCGCGGGTGACGGCCTGGCGCAGCGCGCGGTCGACGAACTCCGAACGATTCAGCGACTCGACCAGGCGCGAGCCTTCATGACGCTGGTGATGCGCGGCGGCCTGGGCGGCGTCGAGGGCGATCTTCGAGAAGGGCTCGCTCTTGGGCTGCTCTTCCATGAAGCGGATCGAATCCTGTGCGTTCGGGGTTTCCCAGAACGTGCTGGTGACCGAGTCGCCACGGCGACGCAGATTGCTGTTCTTGATGAAGTTGACCACGATCCAATACCAGGACATCGCGGACATGACTATAAGGGTCAACGCGACCGCGATCTGGACCGGATATTCACCCGGCTTCGTCATGAACTCGGTGATCAGATGGTCAACGCCCATCTGCTTCAGAGCGGCGGCGTTGCCCCCGGTGGCGGCGGCGGTGATTTCCTGCAGCATGACGCTTACCTTTCTTGTGTGTGGAAGGATCTAACGGTTAGTTGCGTGAAGCGATGAAGCGGGGTAATTCAGAAACGGTTACTCACTCGACAGCGAGAACGGGATGCGGCCCTGGCCGGCAGCGCCCGGACACAATTTCGCGCGCTTGGCCCAGGTGACCGCGGCGCGGTCGACATCGCGGTTGCGACTGCTTTTGGCGACGCTGACGTCGGTGATGGTGCCATCGGCCTGATAGACGATGAGCAGCACGACTTCGCCCTGATCGATGCCGGCGCGGGTGATGGCGGCACCGATCGGCGCGGTCGACGGCTTGACGCAGAGGCTGGCGCGCAGATCGTTGTCGTTGCGCGGCGGACCGGACGGCGCGGGCGGTGCCGGCGGCGCGGGCGGTGCCGGCGGCGGCGCGGGCGTATCGACCGGCGACGGTTCGTCGAACACGACCGGCGGCGGTTCTTCCGGCGGCGGCTGGATCACCGGACGCGGGGTTTCCTGCGGCGTGAGTTTGATTTCCTTCGGCGGCTCGTCCGGCGGCGGCGGCGGTGGCGGCGGCGGCGGCGGCGGCTCGATGATGACGACGCTGGTGTTCTCTTCTTCGTCCTGCTCGGCGCCCGGCGGAGTGACCGGCACCAGCAACAGCATGAGCGCCGCGATATGCAGCGCAATGGCGAAGCTGATGGCGGTGACCCGCGGCCAATTCAGGCCGGGTTCTTCGCGGTCACGCTTGTCGTGGGTCGGCAACGGTTCGGTCATGCGCAGCAGGCTCGGTTTAGCGGACTCGTGGTGCTGATTCGGTATCGCGTTCGCGATCTGTCCATGAAAGTGAACCCAACCCCGACCCACGACACCCCGGAATGGTCGAACCGCGAACGGCGGAATGAAAACCGGTCGCGGGAATCTGTAAGCTTATACCAATCGCAGGAGGACTTACCAACATCCTCAGCCCGAAACGTAACCGATTCGGACGCTTCCTGTCTCACTTTCCAGGCATGGCCAGAATATTGTTGGCGTCCTTGGGCTTTTTGATGCCTTTGGCGAGCGCTTCGCGCGCTGCGGCCTTGGCTTCGCCGATCCGGTCTTCATAGAGAAAGACCTTGGCCAGATTCAATGCGGCTTCGCCATTGGTGGCGACCTTGGCTGCACGCCCGTAGAAATCGATGGCCTGCGCGCCCTTGTCTTCGGCGAGATAATTCTGGGCGATGATCGAATAATCGTTGGCCAGCGTCTGCGATGGCGGTATCACGCCCTTGGCCACGCCGTCTTCCAGAACTTCCTGCGCTTCCTTGTATTTACTGGCGTTGACGTAGCCGACGAACAGCGTGCGGTAGTGATTGGCTTCCTTCAACAGCCCCTGTTTGCGCGCGCTTTCGAGCAGCGCATTGGCCTTGTCGAAATTTTCGGCCTGCTGGTACAGGGCGACCGCGTTCATCATGATCGCGGTGTCGCCGGGTTTGGCGGCGAGCATTTTTTCGTACAGCGCGGCGCCTTCGGCCGCACGCCCCGTTTTGTTGAGCAGGTAGGCCTTCAACCCGACCGCCTGTTCTGTTTCGGTTTTCGTTTCGACCATGTAGCGGTCGAGGTAGGTCAACGCTTCCGCATCGCGGTCCAATTCGTTCAGGATCACCGCGAGATTGAACATGATCTGGTAGTGGCCGTTGTTGTCGAGGCCATTGGCGTCGACCGCTTTGCGGTAATACTCCGCGCCCTTGGCCTGGTCGCCCTGTTTGCCCCAGGCGTCGGCGGCGAGCTGATAGAAATAACTCTGCAGATAAGCGTTCTTCGATTCGGTGGTGGCGGCATCGACCTTGGCGATCGCATCGGCGTACTGCTTGGCGTCGTAGGCGGCCTGGATCTCGTTCGCGGTCTTCACCTCTTTCGGCGACGTTTTCCTTTCCGGCGGTTTGCGCGTGGCGAGCGGGAACAGCTCAGGCTGCTGGTTGGCTTTCTTTGCGGCTTCGGCCTTGCGCTGACGCGCACGCTCGGCAGCCGCGGCGGCGCTGCCGGTCATGGTGGTCGACTTGGGCTTGTCCTCGTATCCCTCGCCCAGCTCACTGTCCTGCGCGTAGGCGCCGCCGGTGAAGGCGCAGCCGATCAGCAGCGTGAGCGCTGCGTTGAGAGCGTTTTTCGGAAGGACGCGAAGGACAGAAGCGGTCATGGAAAGTCTCGGTGCTGGAAACGTTGAGGACGGCACGAAGACCGTCACGGTGTGTGCGGCCCTGCCGCGGAGGGGAAGCATAAACGTGAATTCGCCTCAGCCACAGGCCGGCTTGCGGCCGGCGGCGCGAGCCTGTTCGTAGGTCGGCATCAGGGTCTCCGCGCGTTTGCGCAGTTCGCCGATGCGCGACCTGGGATCCGGGTGGGTGGACAGCCATTCCGGCGGACGGCTGCCGCTGGCGCCGAGCATGTTCTGCCACAGATCCACCGCCTGACGCGGATCGAAGCCGGCCTGCGCCATCAGCCGCTGGCCGACGACGTCGGCCTCGGTCTCCTGTTCGCGGGTGCCGGGCAGCAGGAACCCGCCCTGCGCGAGCAGGCTGCCGCCCTGTGTCGCGAGCTGCGAACCGCTGTCGCCGTATTTGGCGCCGGCGATCACGCCGAGGAGCTGGACGACGCCCGAGGCGCCCATCTGCCGGGTCACGCGCTCGTCGTGGTGCCGCTCGATGACATGGCCGATCTCATGACCGACCACCGCCGCAAGCTGGTCCTGATTGCGGGCGACATCGAAAATCCCGGTGTAGACGCCGACCTTGCCGCCGGGCAGCGCGAAGGCATTCGGGTTCTTGTCGACGAAGACCGCTTCCTGCCAGCCGCCCTGCCGCCACTGCGGCGGAAGTTCGCGGACGATGGCATCGACCACGCAGGACAGATAGGCGGATTGCTTGCCGTCCTGGGTCAGCGGCTTCTGGCCCTTCATCTGATTGAAGGCCTGGGTACCCAACTGGTCGAGCTGTGCCTGCGACACCGCGCCGACGTATTGCTTGCGCCCGGTGGACGACGTCGTGGTCGCGCAGGCCGACAGCAGCAGTGCGCAAACGAGACCCACAGCGATGTCGCGCACGGAAGGCGTGATCTGGCGGGGACTCATCGCGGCGGTGGCTCCGGTTCGGCGGGGGATGACGTTGTAATCGGTCAGGGATTAAAGTTTCGTCAATTGCTTTGTCGCACCGCAACAAAGCCGCGACGGCGGTCGCACGATATCGCCCGTGTAGATCGTGTCGGATTATCCATCGCAAGCGACGTGTACGAAAGCATGCAAGTTGCATCACTTCATGAAAAGGCACCCTGTCGAGAGTGCCTTCATTGCGATTCGGTTCGAATTTAAACAATCGTTTGATCACCCGGGTGCCCGGAAAATCCTGCTCAAAAGAGCAGGATCGGCATGTCGGAGAACGATCAGATTCTGTTTTTACTGCGTAGCGTCTTCTGTTTCACCGCATCCGCCCACGTCGTGACTTGTGCGGCGGAACGCTGCCATATCGAATCGGCAGCGTATGGTGTCCCGATCCTGCGACCTGCCGCTTCCGTCAGACGTCCAGATTCGCGACCTTCAACGCATTGTCCTCGATGAAAATCCGGCGCGGTTCGACCACATCACCCATCAGCGTGCTGAAGATCTGGTCTGCGGCGACCGCATCTTCGATGCGGACCTGCAGCAGGCGGCGGCTGTCGGGATTCACGGTGGTTTCCCACAGCTGTTCCGGATTCATTTCGCCGAGGCCCTTGAAGCGCTGGATCTGGCGGCCTTTCTTCGCTTCTTCCAGCAGCCAGGCGTGCGCCTGGGCGAAGCTGGACACCGGTTCCTCGCGATTGCCGCGGACGATCTTCGCGCCTTCGCGCAGCAGGCCGTGCAGCTGTGCCGCGGCGTCGCGCAGCGGCCGCAGTTCGCCCATTTCGAAACTGGAGAGCGGCAGTACCTGGATCTGCGATTCGCCCATGTGGGTGCGGGTGACGACCAGTGCGCCCGGCTGGGCGTCGCTGGCGACCTGCGCGTTCACGCGATAGCGCGGACGGCCAAGACCGGTGCGGTTGAGGCGGGCTTCCAGCGCGTCGAGTTCGGTGCGCTCGTCGGTGTTGCGCGCGAGCGATGCGGCGTCGAGCGGGGTGAAGTCGATCAGGGCTTCCAGCAGCGCCGGGTCGTAGCGATATGCGTTGCGCGCGATCGCGTCGCGCGCGCCGGCATAGAGCAGCAGCAGTTTTTCGAGATTCGCGCCGTCGATCGCGGGTTCGCCGGTCGCGGGGATCAGGCCCGCGTTCTCGACCGCGTTGTTGGCCAGATACGCATCCAGCGCCGCATCGTCCTTGAGATACAGCTCGTTCTTGCCCTGCTTGATCTTGTACAGCGGCGGCAGACCGATATAGATGTAACCGCGCTCGATCAGCTCCGGCATCTGCCGGTAGAAGAACGTCAACAGCAGCGTGCGGATGTGCGAGCCGTCGACGTCGGCGTCGGTCATGATGATGATGCGGTGGTAGCGCAGCTTGTCGGGGTTGTATTCGTCCTTGCCGATGCCGGTGCCCAACGCGGTGATCAGCGTGCCGACTTCCGCCGACGACAGCATGCGATCGAAACGCGCGCGTTCGACGTTGAGGATCTTGCCGCGGAGCGGCAGCACCGCCTGATTCTTGCGGTTGCGGCCCTGTTTCGCCGAGCCGCCCGCCGAGTCGCCCTCGACGATGAACAGTTCCGACAGCGCCGGATCCTTTTCCTGGCAGTCGGCGAGCTTGCCGGGCAGACCGGCGATATCCAGCGCGCCCTTGCGACGGGTGAGGTCGCGGGCCTTGCGTGCGGCTTCGCGCGCGCGCGCGGCGTCGACGATCTTGCCGGTGATGGCGCGGGCTTCGTTCGGATGTTCCTGCAGGAACTCCTGCAGACGCGCGCCGAACGTGGTCTCGACGACCGGCCTGACTTCGGAGCTGACCAGTTTTTCCTTGGTCTGGCTGGAGAAGCTGGGATCCGGCACTTTCACCGACAGCACCGCGATCAGACCTTCGCGCATGTCGTCGCCGGTGAGCGTGACTTTCGCCTGTTTGGCAATACCGTTCTGTTCGATGTAATTGGTCAGCGTGCGGGTCAGCGCGGCGCGGAAACCGATGAGGTGGGTGCCGCCGTCCTTCTGCGGGATGTTGTTGGTGAAGCAGAACATCGTTTCCTGATAGGCGTCGGTCCACTGCAGGGCCACGTCGACCACGATGTCGTTCATTTCGCCGCTGACCGAAATAACGTTCTGGTGCAGCGGCGTCTTCAGCTGGGCCAGATGCTCGACGAACGAGCGGATACCGCCTTCGTACTGGAAGACGTCTCGCCGCGTCTCACCGCGTTCGTTGGGGCGCTCGTCGGTCAGCGTGATCTTCACGCCCGAATTGAGGAACGAAAGCTCGCGCAGACGCTTGGCGAGGATGTCGTAGTGGAATTCGACGTCGGTGAAGATCTCCACCGCCGGCTTGAAGCGCAGCAGCGTGCCGCGCTTGCTGGAGGCTTCGATCTGCTTCAGCGGGAACAGCGGCTCACCCAGCGCGTATTCCTGCAGGTAGTGATGCCCGTCGCGCCAGATGTTCAGCCACAGGTGTTCCGACAGCGCATTCACCACAGACACGCCCACGCCGTGCAGGCCGCCGGACACTTTGTAGCTGTTGTCGTCGAACTTACCGCCGGCGTGCAGCACGGTCATGATGACTTCCGCCGCCGAAATGCCCTCTTCCTTGTGGATGTCGACCGGGATGCCGCGGCCGTTGTCGGAGACCGACACCGAGCCGTCTTCGTGGATGGTGACGAACACATCGTCGGCATGACCGGCCAGGGCTTCGTCGATCGCGTTGTCCACCACTTCGAAGACCATGTGGTGCAGACCGGTGCCGTCGTGGACATCGCCGATATACATGCCCGGTCGCTTGCGCACGGCTTCCAGGCCGCGGAGCACGGTGATCTTGCTGGAGTCGTAGGTGTTGTTCGGCGCGGCGGGCTGCTGGGTATCGTCGGTCATTCGCTTCTTTCGGCTGCTGGTGCGGCTACTGGGACGTCTACTGCACGGCTGATGGACGCGCGCCCGGGGCGCACGACACATTAGCTATAGGGTTCGAACGCGGAATTATAGCGCGCCACGTCTGGGGCGGCGCGGACGGGCCTGGACGGGCCCAGCGCGCGCAGGGTCGCGGTGGCGGCGCAAACTGCGCCTGTAGGCTCTCTGCGGAGGTCTGGGCGGGGTTTCGAGCCCGGATGGACATGCTCGCGGCACGCTGCACCATCCCGCGGTGTCTCGCCAGGTGACGTCAGGAATCCAGAGATCGCAGTCTTTGGCCTGCGTCAGCAGCTCACGCTCAGCGGAATTGAAGACCGTCTCGGTAACCACAGGCGGCGACCTCATGCACTACCGCTGCTTCGGGCGCCCGGATCCGGCCTCACGCATGACACCGCTTCCATGCACGACAGCAAGGATGAATGCGCGTACAGCGGACAATCGTATGGAATTCAATGGCATGCCATGCCTGTCTGAGTTCGTGTGCAGCAATACTGTGCGACAGAATCCGCTGTTGCCATCGAGCCCAAGCACGGATACGGCTGCAAGCAAGCATCATCCATCCAGCAGCCCGATTTGGCCCTGTTCCACGTGAAACACTCGCACCGGGGTTTCCAGCGCTGCCAAGGCCGCAGGCGATTCGGTGCCGGTAATGAATATCTGCGCTCCGGACACCAGCAGGCGCTCCAGCACTCGCCGCTGATGGTGGCGATCCAGCTCCGACGCCAGGTCATCCAGAGCGACCACCGGCCATTCGCCGCGGGCGGCGGCATGTCGTTCCGCCTGCGCCAACAGCACCGCCAGCGCGGTGAGTTTGGCCTGACCGCGGGACAGGGTTTCCCGGCCAGGCAGCGCTGCGTAATCGATACGCCAATCGGCGCGATGCGGCCCGACCGAGGTGAAACCGTTGGCGAGATCGCGATCCCGGGCCACCAGCAGGGCGTCGGCAAGAGACAGGCTATCGCGTGACCAGCCGGGCTGGAATGACAGACTCGCACGCCCCAGCGCAGGGGACAGTTCGCCGGCCATGGCTTCCAGAACGGGTTCCAGATCGTCGAGATACGCCTGGCGGCGGCGGGTCAACGGTTCTCCGGCATCGGCAAGCTCATGATCCCAGACGTCCAGCTGCTGGTCGCGGACGCGTGCCTTGAGCAGGGCATTGCGCTGCTTCAAGGCACGCGCATACCGGCGCCACAGCGCAAGGAAGTCGGGTTCCACGTGGAACAACCCCCAATCGACCAGCCGCCGACGTGGTTCACCTCCGCCGGTGACCAGCGCATGGCTGCCGGGTTCGAACGTCACCACGGCCAAGGCTGCACACAGCTCACCCAACTGGCCGACAGGCTGGCCATCGAGACGGCCTTCCCAACGCTGGCCGGAATGACGCAGCCCAGCGCGGCGGGCACGACCGGTGGTGTCCTCGCGCCATTCGGCGAAAACCTCGAGCGCATCCACACCGGTGCGGATCAGACCATCGCGGACCCGGCCGCGAAAACTACGGCCGTACGCAAGCAGATGCAGGGCTTCGAGCAGACTGGTCTTGCCGGCGCCGTTGTCGCCGGTGATCAGATTGATGCCCGGGGCAGGAAGCAGTTCAACCTCGGCCAGACGGCGGACACCGGACACCTGCAGGCGGGTTACATGCATGCCGGTTCCTGCTGCGCGGGCAGCCCTTCAGGAACCGGTATGCCGAAACGAATACGCCCGGGCAGGCCCGGGCGATTCGTATGTTTCACGTGGAACAGGCCAATGAGGCGATCGATCGGCATCAAAGGCGGAGCGGCATGACGACGTGGCGGCACTTCTCGCTGCTGGCTTCGCGCACGAGCGCCGAGGAGTTGGAATCACGCAGCTGCAGAACGACGTGTTCGTCGCGCAGCGCGGAAAGGGCATCGAGCAGGTAGTTCACGTTGAAGCCGATCACCAGGCTGTCGACCTTGGTCTCGGCCTCGATCTCTTCCTGGGCCTCTTCCTGTTCCGGATTGTGGGCGTTGATCTTGAGCTGGCCGGGAGAGACTTCGATGCGCACGCCGCGGTATTTCTCGTTCGACAGGATCGCCGCGCGCTGCAGCGAGGCGCGGAAGGCTTCGCGATCGATCTTCACCTCACGGTCGGCGCCGATCGGCACCACGGCTTCGTAATCGGGAAAACGCCCGTCGATCAGCTTGCTGGTGAAGGTCACATCGTCGCGCTTCACGCGGATGTGGCTGCGGCCCATCTCCAGTTCCAGCTCGCGGTCGCTGCCTTCCAGCAGGCGCTGCAGTTCCAGCACGCCCTTGCGCGGAACGATGATCTGGCGCTTGGTCTGCACGGTTTCTTCCAGCACCGCTTCGCACATGGCCAGGCGGTGGCCGTCGGTGGCGACGCAGCGCAGCGCTTTGTCGCGCAGATCGAACAGCAGGCCGTTGAGGTAATAGCGGACGTCCTGCTGCGCCATCGCGAAGGCGGTGCGTTCGATCAGCTCCTTGAGGCCGGCTTCACCGACCCTGACGCGTTCGGTTGCATCGACTTCATCCAGCGCCGGGAAATCGTTGGCAGGCAGGCTGGCCAGGGTGAAGCGGCTCCGGCCCGCAGAGACGGTGACCTTGTCGCCCGCCTGCGCGATCGTGACCTTGCTGCCGTCGGGCAGGGCGCGGACGATCTCGAACAGCTTGCGCGCCGGGATGGTGATCTCGCCGGTCTCGGCATCGTCCACGCGGGTACGCGCAACCATTTCCACTTCGAGGTCGGTACCGGTGAGCGACAGCAGATCGCCTTCGACCCGCGCCAGCAGGTTGGCAAGCACCGGCAGGGTCTGCCGGCGTTCGACCACGTTGACGACCTGAGCCAGCGGCTTCAGGAGCACTTCGCGCTGCAGACTGAAACGCATGTGATTCGATTCCCCAAATATGCCGGTGTGCCGGTCGAGCTGCGAAAGTATCAAGCTTCAAAGAGAGATATAAATCTTAAAAGCTGGTGGTGATGGTGTTTCCAAAAACCGGGGGTAACAGCTCCAAGCTTCTGATTTTGTTGCGGTTTATAGCCCTGCCAAAGTCTGTACAAACGCTGTTGCGGGATGGGGAAGACCTGTGGACAACTTTAACGGGCCGTGGGCGTGCCGGACTTATCCACAGTTTGTCTCCATCCTGTTCTCATGTTTTGAGACGCCTCATTCGCTGAGTTTGCGAATCAGTTTGTCCCAGTCCTCGCGCAGCTTGCCGTCGCTTTCGCACAACAACTTGATCTGACGACAGGCGTGCAGGACCGTGGTGTGGTCCCGCCCCGCGAAGGCGTCGCCGATCTCCGGCAGGCTGTGTTCGGTCAACTCTTTCGCCAAGGCCATCGCCACCTGCCGCGGACGGGCCAGCGAGCGGGTCCGGCGCTTGGACAGCAGATCCTTGATTTGCAGACCATAGTAGTCTGCCACGGCCTTCTGGATATTGGCGATGCTGATCGCCTGCTGCTGCGCGCGCAGCAGATCGCGCAGGGTTTCCTGGGCGAATTCCGCGGTGATCGTGCGGCCGGTGAAGTTCGCCCGGGCCGCCAGCGTGTTGAGCGCCCCTTCAAGGTCGCGCACGTTGCTGCGCATTTTCTTGGCGATCAGCAGCGCCACGTCTTCGGGCAAAGCGACGCCGCGTTCGCGGGCCTTGCTCAGCACGATCTGGGCGCGGGTCTCGAAGTCCGGCGGCTCGATCGCCACCGACAGCCCCCAGGCCAGGCGCGACTTCAGCCGAGGTTCCAGGCCTTCGACCTCTCGCGGGTAGCGGTCGCAGGTCAGGATGATCTGCTGGCGGCCGTCGAACAGCGCGTTGAAGGTGTGGAAGAACTCTTCCTGGGTGCGGTCCTTGCCGGCGAAGAACTGGATGTCGTCGATCAGCAGCGCGTCGACCTGCTGGAACTGGCGTTTGAAGGCGTCCATGGTCTTGTCCTGCAGCGCCTTCATCATCGCGCTGAAGAACTGTTCGCTGCGCAGGTACATCACGCGCATGCCCGGGTTCTGCCGGCGCATTTCGTTGCCGGCCGCGAACATCAGGTGAGTCTTGCCCAGGCCGGTGCCGCCATACAGCAGCAGCGGGTTGTGCGAGCGGTCGCCGGGTTTCTGCGCCGCCTGCCAGGCCGCGGCGCGGCCGAGCTGATTGCTGCGGCCTTCGACGAAATTGTCGAAGCTGTAGTGATTGTCGAGATTGCCGGCGAATTCCGCAGCCGGCGCGCGACTGGCTGCCAGCGTCTGGGTCGGGCTGGGTTGCGTCAGCGCGGGTCGCGAAACCGAGCCCACCTCCAGCGATACCGCACCGTTGCCGGCGTAGTGTCCCAGCAGTTCGCTGATCCGCGGCAGATAGCGGCTCTGCACCGCATCGCGCACGAATGCGTTCGGGGCGTACAGCACCAGACCGTCGTCGCGCAGGCGGGACTGCAGCGGTTTCAGCCAGGTCTGTACTTCCTCGAGCGGCAGTTCGGCTTCGAGGTGTTCTAGACAGCGGGGCCAGGCATCCATCGGGGTTTTCTTGTCGCGCTTCGCTTGAGTCGAGCAGAGGAACAGGTCGAGCCGCGCAACCGGTCGCCCCGAACGTGGTCGGTGGGCGTGGCACGCGAAGTCGGCAGGGAGTGGGGCAGACTACCACCGTGCCGGCCCCCCCGCACCCGCCGTCGGTATCGACGCACCGGTGGACCGGCGCACGGACGGATGCATGGACAGGCCCGAGCGATTTGACCGGCCCGCCGCTACGCCTGCATAATTGCCGGTTCTTGCGGTTCAGGCATTGCGCTTCGGCGCGGTCACGCTGTTCCGCTCAACGCAACACGTCATCGAGCCCGACCCATGGCTACCAAACGCACCTATCAGCCCAGCAACCTCAAGCGTAAGCGCGACCACGGTTTCCGTGCCCGCATGAAGACCGCCGACGGCCGCAAGATCCTTGCCCGTCGTCGCGCCAAAGGTCGTACGCGCCTCACTGCCTGATCGTTTCGATCCTGCGGCCGGCCATGCGCCCGTCGCCGCCGATACGAAGCCACAGGCAGGATGCTTCCGGCATGAACATCCACTGTTCATGAACACCGGGCATTCCAGCGCCGATCCAGTCCGCGCCGATCCCATCGGTACAGATCGCATTGCACGACGCACAGCCCGCTACCCGCGCACCGCGCGGGTACGCGCGCGCCCGGAATTCGACGCGGTGTTCGCGCGCGGCAGCCGCGCCGCCACGCCGATCCTCGCGGTGCACTATCTCGGCGACGATCGCGAAGCGCGCCTCGGCCTCGCGGTCTCGCGCAAGGTCAGTCCCCGCGCGGTGATTCGCAACCGCATCAAGCGCGTACTGCGCGATCACTTCCGCCGTCATCGCGCCGCCATGGCTACAGGCGCCTATGTCGTCGTCGCCCGTCCGCCTGCCGCGCGCGCGACCGGGCCGGAGCTGGTGGCCGCCTTCGAACAGGCCTTCCGGCAGGCCTTGCGCCGCGCCGCGTTGCCCCCATCCCCCGCGAACGGCACAATGCCGCCCGCTTCCCCTCCTCCGCCCCCTGCGCCCGTGTCCAACGGCGCGACGAGTCCGTCAGCCTCATGAACCAATTGCGCACCTTTCTGATTTTCGCCTGGCTGATGGTGGCGACCATCCTGTGGATGGAGTGGAGCAAGGAACAGAAATCCCCGCCGGAAACGCCCGCCAGCGCGCAGGCCGCGACCGCGCCCACCGCGCAGCCGCAGGGTCTTCCGGTGCCTGTCGCGCCCGGCGCCGTCCCGGCTGCCGCTCCCGCGGCGGTTCCGGCAGCCGCCGTCCCCGGTGCGCCCATCGCCCAGGCGAGCGCGGCGCCCGTGGCAGCGCCGCGGGTCACGCTGAGCAACGATGTGCTGCGTCTCAGCATCGACGGCGGCAACGTGCATCGCGCCGAACTGCTGAACTATCGCGTCAGCCGCGCGCCCGACGCGCCGCTGGTGCGCCTGTTCGACGACGGCACCGAGAATTTCTACATCGCCCAGAGCGGCTGGAGCAGTATCCAGGGCGCGCCCAGCCATCAGAGCGGTTTCGTCGCCGAACAGTCTGCGACCGAGCTCAAGCTCGTCGATGGCGCCAAGGACATCAGCGCGCACTATCTGTGGACCGGCGCCGACGGCGTGACCATCCGCCGTACCTACACCCTCACCCGCGGCGAGTACGCGCTGAAAGTGCGCGACGACATCGTCAACCGCGGCAGCCAGCCTTGGACCGGCCACGTCTATCGTTATCTGTCGCGCGTGCCGCATGTGATCAAGCGCGGCATGACCAACCCGGAATCCTTCAGTTTCAACGGCGCGGTCTGGTATACGCCGACCGAGAAATACCAGAAACGCGCGTACGACAATTACGTCGACGACGGTCCGCTCAATGTCACCACCGACGGCGGCTGGATCGCGCTGCTGCAGCATTATTTCTTCACCAGTTGGATCCCGCAGGCGGACCAGAAGGCCAAGTTCGACCTGGCCAGCGCCGGCAATCAGTTCGGTATCACCGCCACCGGCCCGCAGTTCACGGTCGCGCCTGGCACTCAGACCAGTACCGAAGCGAAACTGTGGATCGGTCCGAAGCTGCAGGACAAGCTCGCGGCCCAAGCGCCCGGCTTCGGTCTGACGCTCGATTACGGTTACTTCACCTTCCTCGCCGATCCCATCCACTGGCTGCTCGCCAAGCTGCACGGCTTCACCGGCAACTGGGGCTGGGCGATCATGCTGCTGGTACTGCTGATCAAGCTCGCGCTGTATCCGCTGTCGGCCGCGCAGTACAAATCGATGGCGAAGATGCGCAAGTTCCAGCCGCGCATCCAGCAGCTGAAGGAACGCTACGGCGACGACAAGCAGAAGTTCCAGACCGCGATGCTGGAGCTGTACAAGAAAGAGAAGATCAATCCCGCTGGCGGCTGTCTGCCGATCCTGATCCAGATGCCGGTGTTCCTGGCGCTGTACTGGGTGTTGATCGAATCGGTCGAACTGCGCCAGGCGCCGTGGATCCTGTGGATCCAGGACATGACCGCACGCGACCCCTACTTCATCCTGCCGGCGATCAACATGGCGGTGATGTGGTTCACGCAGAAGCTCACGCCGATGGTCGGCGTCGATCCGATCCAGGCGCGCATGTTCCAGTTCATGCCGCTGATCTTCGGCGTGATGTTCGCGTTCTTCCCCGCCGGTCTGGTGCTGTACTGGGTCACCAACGGCGCGCTGGGCCTGATCCAGCAGATGTGGATGATGCGGCGCTACGGCGACAAGTCGACGCCTGCGACGGTGGAGAAAGCGTAAACCGCTGCATCGAAGCCGCAACGAAGCCCGCCGCACGGCGGGCTTCCTGTTTGTGGACGCTGCGCGATCCGCAATTCGTGCAGAATCCGCTCCAACGCTTGTCACCCATCGGTCAAGGAACCTGCATGCGGAACTCCACCAATACCTTGCTGCTGGTGATCGGCACCGCGGTGGCCGTCGTCGGCGTGATCGCCGCGAACATGATCCCGCCACTCTTCACGGAGATGTTCGAGAACTTCGGCATGGGGTTGCCCTGGCTCACCCGCCTGTTCGTGCAGGGCGGCGGCTTCCTGTGGGTATTGCCGCTGCTGGTGCCGGTACTGTCATCGTTCGTGCGCGTACGTACGCCGGACGACAAACGCCGCGGCATCGTCGCGCTGCTGCTGGGCGTCGCGATCGGTTTCGCGCTGCCGATGGTGTGCCTGTTCTCGATGTACCTGCCGATTTTCCAGCTCGGCGCCACGGTCGACGGTTGAATCCATGCACAGCCACGACACCATCGCCGCGATCGCCACCGCTGCCGGAGCCGGCGGCGTCGGCGTCGTGCGCATCTCCGGTCCGCAGGCGCTCGCGATCGCGGAAAGCATCTGCACGAAATCGCTGACCCCGCGCCACGCGCACTACGCCCGGTTCCACGACGAGCGCGGCGAGACCCTCGACGACGGCATCGCCCTCTACTTCAAGGCGCCGGCGAGCTACACCGGCGAAGACGTGGTCGAGCTGCAGGCGCACGGCAGTCCAGCGGTATTGCGCCAGTTGCTTGATCGCTGCTGCGCGCTGGGCGCGCGCATGGCGCGCCCGGGCGAGTTCAGCGAACGCGCCTTCCTCAACGGCAAACTCGATCTCGCCCAGGCCGAAGCCGTGGCGGACCTCATCGCCGCCGGCGACGCGCGCGCGGCACGTGCGGCGCGACGTTCGCTCGACGGCGTGTTTTCGCGTCGCGTCGACGCGCTGGCCGATGCCCTGCTGCGATTGCGCATCCACGTGGAAGCGGCGATCGATTTCGTCGATGAACCTCTGGACACGCTGGGCGGCGAGGCGCTGCGCCGCGGGTTGGCGCAGGCCGCCGCCGATCTCGACGCGCTGCTGCGCGAAGCCGAGCGCGGCCGGAAACTGCGCGACGGTCTGCACGCGGTGATCGTGGGCCCGCCGAACGCCGGCAAGAGTTCGCTGCTGAATGCGCTGGCCGGCAGCGAGCGCGCCATCGTCAGCGACATCGCCGGCACTACCCGCGATCTGCTGCGCGAAACCGTGCGCGTGGACGGCGTCGAGCTGACCCTGGTGGATACCGCCGGCCTGCGTCCGGGCGGCGACACCATCGAACGCGAAGGCATGCGCCGCGCCGAATCCGAACTGACCCGCGCCGATCTGGCGATCGTGGTGCTGGACGCCCGCGAGCTCGCGGCTGGCCGCGCTGCGGTCGCCGAGGCGATCGCGGACGTGCCGCAGCGGCTGTGGGTGCTCAACAAGACCGACCTGCTGGCCGGGCTGCCGGTCGACCCGCCGCAGCCTGAAAACGACGTGGTCCGGGTGTCGGCGCGGACCGGCGCCGGGCTGGACACCCTCCATGCCCGGCTTCGCGCCCTCGCCGCTGGCGACGGCGACGGCACCGAAGGCGCGTTCAGCGCGCGCGCGCGCCAGGTCGACGCTTTGCGTCGCGCTGCGCAGGAATTGGCCGCCGCGCGGCACCAGCTGGATGGGGATATGCTGGAGCTGACCGCCGAGTCGCTGCGCGCCGGCCACGACGCGCTGGGAGAAATCACCGGCAGACTTGCGCCAGATGACTTACTCGGTCACATTTTTTCGAGCTTCTGTATCGGAAAGTAGAATGAACGCGGCCTTGGGGATACGGGGGCCGCGACAGGGGGGGCGCTGGCACAGGATGTGCTTGCAAACCATGATTCCAGCCAGCCAGGGAAACCATCGTGATGTCCGCCGTCCAAGACACCGCTTCCAAGTCCATCCGTCCGTTCCGCAACGGCTTCCGTTACGCCGCGCTGTCCGCGGCCCTGGTGCTGGCCATCGCCGCTTGCGGCGGCGACAAGGCGGAAACCGATCCCGCCGCCCAGCCCGAGACCCCCGTACAGCCGGTGCAGGCGCCTCCGGCTCCGGCCATTTCCGCGCAGGTCGCGGCGATGAGCGTCGACCAGCTGCGCGAAGCCGCCCGCGCCGCCCAGACCGAACAGCGCATGTACGCCCCCGCCAGCAACAACGCGATGGAGTACTACCTCGCCCTGCGCGACAAGCAGCCGAACGACGCCGCGGTCGCCAGCGCCCTGACCGACCTGATGCCCTACGCGCTGATCGCTGCCGAGCAGAGCATCGCCCGCGACGATTTCGCCGAAGCCCAGCGCCTGTATGCGCTGATGGAAAAGACCGACAAGGCCGCACCCGCGCTGCCGCGCCTGAAACAGTCGCTCACCGACGCCCAGACCAGCTTCGCCCAGCGCCAGCAGCAGACCGAAGTGGACGCCGAAACCGAGAAGGCGCGTCTGGCCAAGCTCGAGGAAGACCGCAAGAAGGCGCAGGAAGAAACCCAGCGCGTGGCCGCGGAACGCCTCGCGGGCCAGCAGGCGCAGCAGGCCGAAGCCGCACGTCAGGCCGAAGCCAACCGCCAGGCCGAAGCCAATCGCCAGGCCGAGGCCGCACGCCAGGCAGAAGCCAACCGCCAGGCCGAGGCCGCGCGCCAGGCCGAAGCCACGCGACCCACTGCGGCCACCGCCAGCGCCAACGATCTGCGTGCGATCAGCACGCCCTCGCCGAAATATCCGCCGGAAGCCCTGCGCGCCGGTCAGTCGGGCGAAGTGCTTGTCGAGTTCACGGTGGGCACCGACGGTTCGGTCAGCGCCGCACGCGTCGTCCGCGGCACCCCGCCGCGCGTGTTCGACCGCGAAGCGGTGGCGGCCGTCAAACGCTGGCGCTTCCAGCCGGTGGCGTCGCCGGTCACCACCCGCCGCACCATCGGCTTCAAGCCGGGCGCCTGAACCACGGCGCGCTCGCGCGGCGGCAGGTCAACAGCACAAACCCGGCGAAAGCCGGGTTTGTGGTTTCTGGAACATGGCTCGGCATGTCGCCGTGCGGGGTCGCCGCGACTAGGCCGCCTGACCCAGCTCGCAGTCCGTCGGCCAGGCCGCATTGCGGTTCCGGCAGGCGCAGGCTTCGGGATCCGCGGGATTCAGGATGCAGATCGAGGCGCTGCGGACAGGCTGTTCGGCAAGTGCGCGCATGAGGCGCGGGCCGCGGCCGCCGTAGCGCGGTCGGGTCGTTCGGGACGACGAAGGCATGAAGATCATTTCGCTCTTGAACAAACGCATGGGGGTGACACTCCTTGGGGGGATAAGCGCGGAACAGGTCCTTCCGGCGCGGCGCGCAGGATAAACGCCGGACATGACGACCGCCTTTCGCAGCGGCGCAGCGGTTCCCGGCGCATTCAGGCCGCACGCCCGACGACGGGTGCCGGCATCGCGGCGACGGCTTCGACGGCTTCGACGGCTTCGACGGCTTCGATGGTGTCGATGATTCCGGTGCGCATGCACGCGTCCGCAGGCGCGGCGTCCGGACGCGGCAGGGCACGCCGGCCATAGCGCTGCAGACGCGGGCCGCGCCGGCCGTAGGCGAACCGGGTTCGAGGCGGTTCCAGGAACAGCATTTCGGTCTTGAACAGATGCATGGGTCACTCCTTGGGTGTGGGATGAAGCGCAGGGGTCGTGTTGTCGCGTCGGCACAGGCGGTGGATGCGAGGCGTGCGCAGCGAACGCCGCCGGCATCGATGGCGATGTCCGGCAACGAGCGGGTCTGCAGCGAACGGCTGGAAGCGGTCGGGTACCATCGGTCGCATTGGGTGCCCGGCGGCACATCCTTGTGCCGGAGGAGGCGCTCCCGGCCGCGCCTCGACGGCTGCGATCCGGGCCTCCCCTGTCCTTGACGCATCCTTGCGGACCGAGCGTTCATTGTCTCCCCAGGTCGTCTCGCGGACTGCGACTGCAGCGCGGCGGATCAGGAAGAAAAACCTTGTTTTCCAGACGTTCCGTGTGTCTTTCGGCGTAGGAGAATGATAGGTTTCCGGTGTCTCACGGACTGCGAATCCGACGCGTCGATCCGCGTCCGCCAGGACGCATCGACCAGCATCCACTGACGTACACTCCGGGCATGTCGACGCGATCCGGACACCGCCTACCCGACCCCGCGCTGCGCGCGGCCGCGCGCATCGCCGACGGCTTCGACGACTACAACGCGCGCTTCTCCGACGTCACCCGGCGCGCGCGCAAACGTTTCGAACGCCGCGACTGGCGGCAGGCGCAGACCGACGCCACCGCGCGCATCGATCTGTACGAAACCTGCGTGCGCGAATCACTGGCGCGGCTGGAATCGCTGCTGGAAGAGCGCGTGCGCTCGCGTCCGCTGTGGCGTGACATCCGCGCGGCCTACGCCCTGCGCATCGCCGCGCTGCCGGATCGCGAGCTGTACAAGACCTTCTACAACTCGCTGGCGCGGCGGTTCTTCCAGATCGACGGCGTCGCGCCGGACGTGGAGTTCCTGGCGCTGGAGATCGTGCCGACCGGCGACCCCGCCTGCCCCGGCGAGCTGCGGCATCATCCCTTCGATCACGATGCGGCCGAAGTCTGGCGCGACATCTTCCGCGACCTCGCCTACGTCAACGGCTGGGTGGATCTGGATGCCAGCGCGCGGTCGGTCGCGGACGCGCTGCAGTCGCGCGGGGTGATCGGCGTGTCGATGCTGAAGACGCCGTTCTATCGCGAACGCCGCGCGTATCTGGTCGGCCGCGCATACGGCGCGTCGGGCGCCTCGTATCCGGTGGTGGTGGCGCTGACCAGCGACACCGGCGGCGTGCGCGCCGACGCGGTGATCGTCGACGACCAGCAGATCTCGATCCTGTTCGGGTTTTCGCGCAGCTATTTCCATGCCGACATCGACCGGGTCGGCGATGTCGTCGCGTTCCTGCACGCGCTGCTGCCGCGCAAACCGCTGGACGAACTGTTCACCGTGGTCGGCCGCATCAAACAGGGCAAGACCGAACGCTATCGCCAGGTGTTCCGTCATCTGTCCGAATATCCCGACGAAGAGCTGGTGCTCGCCGACGGCGAGCGCGGAATGGTGATGGCAGTGTTCACGCCGCGCGGCTATCCGGTGGTGTTCAAACTGATCCGCGACCGCTTCGCTTATCCCAAGGACATGGTGCGCGCCGAGGTCGAGGAAAAATACCGGTTGGTGTTCCGTCGCGATCGCGTTGGACGTCTGGTCGACGCGCAGGAATTCCTGCGCCTGCGCTTTCCGAAACGGCAATTCGCGCCGGCCGCGCTGGACGAACTGCTGCGCGAATGCGCGCAGACCGTGCAGCTGGAAGGCGACGAGGTGCTGATCAAGCACTGCTACGTCGAACGCCGCGTACGTCCGTTGAACCTGTACGTGCGCGAAGCGCCAGCGCCGGCCGCCGAGCGCGCGGTGCTGGAGTACGGCCAGGCGATCAAGGATCTCGCGCGCAGCAACATCTTTCCCGGCGATCTGCTGTTGAAGAACTTCGGCGTGAGCCGTCACGGCCGTGTGCTGTTCTACGATTACGACGAGCTGTGTCTGGTCGAAGAGTGCAAATTCCGCGCGGTGCCGGCGATGCGCGAGGAAGACGAAACCCGACCGCTCGACGAGTGGCTGTACGCCGGCAGCGACGACGTGTTTCCGGAACTGTTTCCGCAGTTCCTCGGCATCCTGCCGGCGCTGCGCAAACGCCTGTGCGAGGAACACGGCGACATCTTCGACCCCGCATGGTGGCGCGACGTGCAATCGCGATTGGCGGCCGGCGAACACTTCGATGTGGCGCCGTATCCCGATGCCGCGAGGCTGCCGCAGGCACGCGAGCCGCTGGGCGATTTGCGCTAGGCTGTGCTCCCCTTCCGACGACACCTCACGCCGCCATGTCGAATCTGTCCGCGTCCGCACTGCGTTGCTGTCTGATCCTCGCCCTGGGCACGCCGTTGATCGGCGCCTGCACCTCCATGAATACGAACGCTGCCGCGGAAGCGGGCCAGGCGCCCGTCGCCGATACCGCGCTGTCCGATGCCATCGCCGGCAGCTGGCGCGATCCGAAGAACGCCGCGCGCGACGCGTTCCGGCATCCGCGCGAAACGCTGGGTTTCTTCGGCGTGGCTGCGAACAAGACCGTACTCGAGATCACGCCCGGCGGCAGCGGCTGGTACGCCGAGATCCTCGCGCCGTATCTGCGCAACGACGGCAGTTACACCGCAGCGCTGGTCGACCCGATGGCGGTCGCCGAAGGCCGCAGCCGCGAATTCCAGCAGAAGACGATGGATGATCTGAAGGCGCGGCTGGCGAAAGCGCCGGCGCAGTTCGATCGCGTGCGCTTCGCCGCATTCGATCCCAAGCAGCCGACGTTCGTCGCAGCGGGCAGCGTCGACACCGTGCTCACGTTCCGCAACGTCCACAACTGGATCGGCGGCGGCACCGCGGATGCGTATTTCGCCGGCTTCTACGCCGCGCTGAAGCCGGGCGGCGTGCTGGGCGTGGTCGAGCATCGCGCCAAGCCGGGGACCGATCTGGAGAAAATGAAGAAGTCGGGTTATCTCACCGAACAACTGGTGATCGATCTCGCGACGAAGGCCGGCTTCGTGCTGGACGCGCGCAGCGAAGTCAACGCGAATCCGAAGGACACCGCCGATCATCCCAACGGTGTGTGGACGCTGCCGCCGACCAACCGTCACGATGCCGAAGACGCGGCGATGTATCAGGCCATCGGCGAAAGCGATCGTATGACGCTGCGGTTCGTCAAACCCGCCAAGGGATGAAGTAGTCAACCCGGTCCGATAAAGCCGCGCGTGCGGCTGGTGGAAATGAAGCGTCGCGGTGTTCGCTTGTTGCCTACGGCTGCCGCGCTTCCAAAAGCCGCTGCAACAGCGCGATCTGTTCGCCCTGCGCCGCCAAAATCTTCTCCAGCTGCTCCACTCGCAGCTGGTCGAGTTTGTCGTGCAGCGCCATGATTTCCAGCTCGGCCTTCAGATTGACTTGATAATCGTGCTCCGCCGCTGCGCGGTCGCGTTCGGCGTGGCGGTTCTGGCTCATCATGATCACCGGCGCCTGCAGCGCGGCCAGCATCGACAGCAACAGATTGAGGAAAATGAAAGGGTAAGGGTCGAACGGGTCCGCGCGTAGCAGCCAGACGTTCGTCGCCACCCACAGGCCGAGGAACAGCATGAAGATGCCGATGAAGGTCCACGAACCGCCGAAATGCGCGACACCGTCGGCGACGCGCTCGCCGAACGTCCGGTCGTCGCCCCTGCCGGGCACCGGCGCAATGCTGATGTGTTCGCGGCGATGGATCCGGGTCAACACGGCGCGTTCGGCGGCGCTGGCCTGTTCCCAGGCCTTGCCCAGCAGGCGTGCGGAAAGCGCGGTGAGTTCGTGGTTGCTCATGACGATACTCGCGAAAAGTCCTGCGCACAGCATAGGCCTGCCGCGCGGTCGCGCACGGATGGAACGCAAGTCGTGCTGATCGCATTCAACAAACCCTACGGCGTGCTGTGCCAGTTCACCGATGGCGGTCCGCTCAAGGCGGGCCTGCCGCCGCGGCCCACGCTTGCGGACTTCGGGCTGCCGCGCGATGTCTATGCGGCCGGCCGGCTCGACCACGACAGTGAAGGTCTGCTGCTGCTCACCGACGACGGCGCGCTGGCGCATCGCATCACCGATCCGCGTCACAAGCTCGCCAAGACCTATCGCGTGCAGGTGGAAGGCGTGCCGCAGCCGGAACAGCTCGACGCACTGCGTCGCGGCGTGGAACTCAACGACGGGATGACGCTGCCGGCGCAGGTGGATCGGATCGACGCGCCATCGCTGTGGCCGCGCGATCCGCCGGTACGCTTCCGCAAGACCGTGCCCGACGCGTGGCTGGAACTGGTGATCCGCGAAGGTCGCAACCGTCAGGTGCGACGGATGACCGCTGCGGTCGGATTACCGACGCTGCGGCTGGTGCGTGTGGCGATAGGCGAATGGCGATTGGACGATCTTGCGCCCGGCGCATGGCGCGAATGCCGCACCGGTTGAGGCCGATGCGGCATTCTTCTTGCTCTTGGATCATCCTGTTGGATCGTTCGACACGCGCATCGAACAATGCCGATGCGCGCGTCCATGAACCGGCTTATTCCGCGCTGGATTGCGCGTTCTCGGTGTCTTCGGCAGTCTTGCGCGTGCGCGGCTTGCGCTCGGTACTCTGCCCGGATTTGGCGTCGCTCTTGTCGGCGCCCGTGACCTTGACCTTGGTACCGTTGCTGCGCGTGACCTTGCCGGAGATCGCGGCGCGTGGTGCATCCGTTTGCGCGGCCTCAGCGCGCCGGCGATAGAAACGATAGGCGAGCACACCGGCCCCGACCACGCCGACGGCGATCGCCACGCCGGGGTTGCGGCGTACCAGCGTCGCGGCGACCCTGGTGCCGGTCTTGGCCACGCTCAACATCGCGCCGGCTTCGAGCCACTTCGGAAAATGCGAGGTGCCGGATTCGAGGCTACCGCGTGCGCGACGGAAGAGAGCGGTGCCGCTCTCCGACAAACGATCGATGGCATTCATGACGAGCTCCTGTGGCGATTGCATCGCCGCGTGCGGCTTGCAGTGATCGCGCTGTGCGTGAACGGGAAAGATGTCGCTGCATTGTCGACAGCGACATCGTCCGCGCAAGCGCGTTGCGCATCGCATATCCATCGACATTCAGATAGCGCCGCGGAATGCCGCAATCGCACTGCGCGATCATGCAAGGTGAATTGCGGATCGGGATTTACGCATGGCAGGGACCGGACAAAACCGCAGCCGATGCCTATCTTCGCGATGCGTGCTTCACGTACCGCGCGGCTTCGCGCGATGGGTCGCCTTCGCGCTCCACGGATCGTCCGGCCACGGGTGCTTCGGATAGCGGCCTTTCATTTCCTTCTTCACTTCCGGATAGGTGCGCTCCCAGAAGCTGCGCAGATCCTGGGTGATCTGCAGCGGTCGTCCGCCGGGCGACAGTAGATGCAGGGTCAGCGGCACGCGGCCGTCGGCGACGCGCGGCGTATCGGACAGGCCGAACAATTCCTGAAGTTTCACCGCCAGCACCGGCGGCGACGGCGCGTCGGTCGCGGTGTCGTAGGCATATTCGATGCCGCGCTCCATGCCCGATGGGACCACGATGCGGGTCGGCGCGAGCGCGTCGATGCGCTGCCGCAGCGCCCAGTCGATGCCTGCACCTGACTTCAGGGCTTCGCTCAGCTCGTCTTCGCTCAGGGCGTCGAGCCGGGTCTTGCCCACGAACGCCGGCCGCAACCACGTATCGAGCGTCGCCAGCAAGGCCGCATCCGACAGATCGGGCAGCGCCAGTTCCGGCATCCACGCGCGCAGGCAGCGCACGCGTGCGCGCCACTGCGCCAGCGACTCGCGCCACGGCAGCGCATCGATGCCGAGCGTGCGCACTGCGTCGGTCAACGCCTGCGCGGCCTGCGCCGGGTCGACGCGGCCGGCGGGCCGCGCGTCCAGCACGATGCCGTCGAAACGCTGCACGCGTTCGGCGACCAGCGCGCGTCGCGCGTCGTCCCAGCGCACTTCGTCGCGATCCGAGAAACGCGCGCCGAAATCGCGACGCAGCCGCGCTTCGTCCACCGGCGCGGCGCGCAGCACCTTCGCGTCCTTCGCTTCGAAACGTAGATCGCAGGCGACGATCCACGGTTCGCCGATCATCGCGCTGTCGTCGAACAACTGCGCCATGCGCCCGTTGGCCAGCGGATAGCGGCGCAGGTCGCTGCCGTGACGGTAGCCGATGCGATCGGGAAACGCGTGCGCCAGCAGATCGCCCAGCGCATGCGCCGGCACGCTCGCTGGCGGTTTAGCGCTGCAGCGCAGACGTTTGCGCCACTGCGTCGCGGCGGCGTCCAGCGCCTGCAGCGACGAACGCACGGCGTCCGGCGGGGTGCGGCCCTGCCGATGCGCCGCCAGCGCCTGCCAGCGCGCGGCCAAGGCATCGCTGCGGCCCTGCCCCGGCGTCGCGCGCAGGGGATCGCGCGCTTCCAGCAGTGCGGCGATGTCGCAGGCCAGTGCGGTCTCGATATCGTTCTGCGCCGACAGCAGCATCGCCGCCAGTCGCGGATGCGTGCCGATCGTCAGCATTCGTTTTCCGGACGATGTGATCGCATTGCCGGCGTCCAGCGCGCCGAGGCGCTGCAGCAGATCGCGCGCCGCGGCCATCGCACCTGTCGGCGGCGCGTCGACGAAACGCAGCGCGTCGCTGCCCCAGGCCGCGAGTTCCAGCGCCAGCGACGCCAGTTCGACCTGCGCGATCTCTGGTCGCCGCTGCGGCTCCAGGCGCTGCGATTCCGGCCAGAGTCTGTACGCCCAACCGTCGGCGACGCGGCCCGCACGGCCGGCGCGCTGATCGGCGGACGACTGCGCGATGTTCACCACGTCGAGCCGCGAGAAACCGCTGTTGGGGTCGTAGCGCGGCTCGCGCGCCAGGCCGCTGTCGATCACCACCCGCACGCCCGGCAGGGTCACGCTGGATTCGGCGACATTGGTCGCCAGCACCACGCGACGGCGGCCGTCCTGCGAAGGCTGCAATACACGCGATTGTTGTTCGACCGGAAGTTCGCCGTGGAGCGTGAGGATTTCGATTCCTGATTTGCCGTTGCCCCCACCCCAACCCTCCCCCGCATGCGGGGGAGGGAGTTTTGCGTGTTCGACGCTGTGTTGAGCGAGACTTTTGGGCTCCTCCCCCCGCATGCGGGGGGAGGTTGGGAGGGGGGCGCTCTGCAACAGCGCCTCCACCTTCCCGATCTCGCGCTGCCCCGGCAAAAACACCAGCACATCGCCCGGATGTTCCGCGAGCGCATGTTCCACCGCGCGCTTGACTTGATGCTCGATCGCCTCGTCGCGCCGCGCCGGGAAGTGCGCGATGCGCACCGGATAACTGCGGCCGGCGCTGGACAGCCGCGGTGCGTCCAGAAACGCGGCGAGTTTCTCGCCATCCAGCGTCGCCGACATCACCACCAGCCGCAGGTCGTCGCGCAGCCCCGCCTGCACATCCAGCGCCAGCGCCAGACCGAGATCGCCGGCGAGATGACGTTCGTGGAATTCGTCGAACAGGATCGCGCCCACGCTTTCCAGCATCGGGTCGTCCTGCAGCATCCGGGTGAGGATGCCTTCGGTCACCACTTCGATCCGTGTGTTCGCGGTGACCTTGTTCTCGAAGCGGATGCGGTAACCGACGGTCTCCCCCACGGCTTCGCCCAGTTGCTTCGCCATGAACTGCGCCGCCGCGCGCGCGGCCACGCGGCGCGGTTCCAGCATCACGATCCTGCGGCCGGCCAGCCATTCGGCGTCCAGCAGCGCCAGCGGCACCTGGGTGGTCTTGCCGGCGCCGGGCGGCGCTTCCAGCACCAGGTGCGTGCCGGCGCTCAGCGTCCGCCGGATGTCCGGCAGCAGTTCGGCGATGGGAAAGGTGTCTTGCGCGGTCATCGCATCAGGCTAACAGCCGTGGCAAGGGGCGAAGCCGACCCGTCCCCTGGGCGCCGTTCGTCGGCGCGCGCCCGGCGCCCGGGCTTTTCGGTGGCGGTTGTCACAACGCCGGGCTAGATTGCGCCCTCCATAACGGAAGGGATGTACCCATGTCGCGTGCGCTTTCCATGCTGTCACCTTATGTGCTGTGTCCATTGGCCCTCGCCCTGCTTCTCGGAAGCGGCGCCGCCCAGGCAGACGTCTTCATCAACGAATTCCATTACGACGATTCCACCGCCGCCGGCGATACCGGCGAGCGCATCGAGATCGTCGCCACCGCGGGCGAGACGCTCAGCAGCTACCGCGTGTATCTCTACAACGGCTCCACCCCGTCGTCCGCGGTCACCTACGACAACGACCTCGTGCCTGCGGGCAGTCTGGTCAGCTGCGGCGGCCAGGTGCGCATCGCGACCCTGAGCTACGCCAGCAACGGCATCCAGAACGGTTCCAACGACGGCATCGCGCTGGTGAATCCCAGCGGCCAGGTCGTGCAGTTCATCAGCTACGAAGGCGGCATCACCGCCAGCAACGGTCCGGCCGCGGGCATGACCAGCACCAATATTCCGGTCTCCGAAAGCGGCTCCGACCCCGCCGGTCGTTCGCTGCAGCTCGGCGGCAGCGGCGGCCTGGCCAACTTCACCTGGCGCGCCGCGGCCACCCAGACCTTCGGCACCTGCAACAACAGCCAGAGTTTCACCGGCACCACGCCGCCGAACCCGGTGCCCACCGTCACCTCCACCACGCCGGTCAACGGCGCCACCGATTTCCCGGCCGCCGGGAACCTGGGCATCACCTTCAGCGAAGCGGTCATCGCCGGCCCCGGCGCGTTCACCCTGGCCTGCGCCACCTTCGGCGATATCAACATCACGTGGCCCACCACCACCGCCGCGACCAGCTTCAGCATCGATACCGGCACGGCGCTGCCCGCGGGCGTGGCCTGCACCTTCACCGCGTTCGCGGCCAACATCCGCGATTCCGGCGATGCGCGTCCCGCGGCCAACACGCTGGTGAACTTCAACGTCGCCAGCGGCGGCGGTGGCGGTACCGGCTATTACTCGAAGGTCAACACCAGCAGCGCCTCGCAGTTGCGCTGCTCGCTGCACGCGACCATCAAGGGCCACACTGCGTATCCGTACAGCGGCGGCACCACCAACGCGTGGTCGATCCTCGAAATCGCCGATGAAGATCCGAACAACAGCGGCCGCATCCTCGACGCCTACCGCAACCGCAGCTTCGTCAAGATCACCGATCGCGCGGGCAGCGGCACCGGCCTGAAATACAACCGCGAACACACCTGGCCGAACTCGCTGGGCTTCGGTTCCACCACCGGCAACCTCGGCCTGCCGAACGCGCCGTACACCGACACGCACATGCTGTATCTCACCGACTCGGCCTACAACTCCGATCGCGGCAACAAGCCCTACGCCAACTGCACCGCGGCCTCGGGCTGCGGTGAGCGCGTCACCGAAGTGAACAACGGCCAGGGCGGCGGCAGCGGCGTGTATCCGGGCAACTCCAACTGGGTGAAGACGCCCGACGGCAACAGCGGCTCATTCGAAGTGTGGGGCAAGCGCAAGGGCGACATGGCCCGCGCCATCCTGTACATGGCGATCCGCTACGAAGGCGGCACGCATCCCACCACCGGCCAGTCCGAACCGGACCTGGAACTCACCGACAACCGCGCGCAGATCGTCATCACCTCCAGCTCGCCGGCCTACATGGGACTGCTGTCCACGCTGATCGCCTGGCACCAGGCCGACCCGCCGACCGCCGCCGAACGCGAGCGCAACGAAGTGATCTACAGCTTCCAGGGCAATCGCAACCCCTTCATCGATCATCCGGAATGGGGCACTGCGGCGCTGTTCACTTCGGCGAAACCGGCGACGTGTCAGTTGAATTGATTCGTTGAGATAGCGTGATGGTTTAGGAAACGCCGGCAGGGAACTGCCGGCGTTTCTTTTTGGACGAGAGATTCGACGCGGCTCATTGATCCGATACGACCATGTTTGAATTCGATGGCTGTGCTTGTGTAGGAGGGGCTTCAGCCCCGAGCAGCTTTTGATATCGGCTTTACTGCTTGAAGATCAGGCCTGAAAGTCCTTCTACGAAGAATGCAGAGTTCAACCTTTCCTGACCGGATGAATATGTAGAATATTTGCGTCAACTAAATAGCCGTGGCCGATTGTTTACAGCCCGAATCTCATCGATTGACTCCATGAGCGGTGAAGTGCAGTATTTTTCTGCCGCTCTGTTTCGGGGGCGAACAGGCGTTAGGCAACATGAGAAACGGCTACCGCGTCTCGGACTATGAAAACGCACAAGCTAGCGACGGTGCTGCGGAAACTCCTATGCATGGAAATGCTTGGGAGGGCAACAACCGGGCCATTCGACGACTTTTACGCAAAGGGTGGAGCGCAAATATTCTTGATAGCACGGGAGAGTCCCCATTACATGGAGCATGCTCTTGGGGACAGGCGACAGTTGTAAGAACATTGCTTGCTAGCGGCGCGGACCCTAACATTCAAGCGATCGACACTGGCAGCACACCTTTACACTGGGCATGTGGCTGGGACGGAACTCTTGGAATTGTAAGATGCCTCCTAAAAGCGGGAGCCAACACAGATTTAACCAACGCCAGTGGGGACAAACCCGTTGACATTGCAAAGAAGTTTGGCCGTAAGAAAACAGTGGATCTACTTGGTCGGCATGTTGCCTAACAATTCGTTCAGGCCGACCCCCATCGTGGCGTCAGCTACGTGCCTGCGCTACGCTGGCATGCGTCTGCCACCCCGCTGCGGGGCGGCTTAACTCAGGTGTCAGGTGCAGAAATGAACTGCTCGCAGCTGTACCTAGGGATTGATCATCAGGTGCCAGAGTGCAACGGCGACTTGTTTTCCGTTGAGCTGTCGCCCAGTGCCTCGTCAGAAGCTGTAGAGATTCGTGAGGTGCTCGGCTCCAAGTACATATATTATTTGGCGCCGCACACCGTTTGCGGTTGCGGCTGGGACTATCTTGACGTTGGCACGCCCAGCGACGAGGACAGCAAGGCATCCTGTAATTTTCTGAGAACCTTTCTGGCCTCCATGGAGAAGTTCGGCCAGTCCTGCAAGATATACAGCGTCTGCATAGAGAATGTTGGAGCATCCCCAGAGAGCGAGACTCGGCTTTCGGCTTCAGAGTTCATGGACAACATCATCGAGTACAGAGTTGAATATTCGTGTGACGTTGCACGGGTGTTTCTAATCGGCACTTAAAAATTCGTTCAAGCTTACCCGCAGTCACGTAGCCCGGGTGCGGCCAAAGGTCGTACCCGGGGCTCTTCGGAAAGATCTACCTTTCCTCATCCCGGGTTCGCGCGTTGCGCGGACCCGGGTTACGGGTCTGTAGACCCAACGGGCGGCGCACAGGATGTGCGCCGTTTTTCGACGCGGCAGGATGCCGCATCGAAAAATTCCGGCCACGTGTCAGATGGCAGATTTGCCTCGGTATTAAGGAGTTTTCTTTGGTTACTTTCTTTGCGACAAAGAAAGTAACCCGCGCGTCAGCGCGGAAGCTCTGCAGTTGCTTTTTGCTCGGTATTGCTAAGCTCAACGGATCCTGCATCGCTACGAGTTACACAGCGACGCAGCCCGTCTACGATCAAAGGCCGTAACCGGGCTCAAGGCCGTAACCGGGCTCTTCGGCGAGAAATCCCTTGCTTCGTCCCGGGTCCACGCGTTGCGCGGACCGGGGCTACGAAACGTGTTGATGGGTATCGCTACGCTCAACCCATCCGACTCCGCTGCGCTTGTTCGCCATTGGCCGGATCGACAAGCAGCGACGTCGCCAGGTTAAGCGAAGCGCACCAGAAACGCCGTTGTGACACACGGTTACGGTTGCTATCTTGCCTGTGCAGTCGCTCACGCTGGAAGCCGACACGGCGGCTACGCCGCCAGCCCGGTCGGGCCCAGCGAAACACTATTCCTCCCACCGCAAAGGACGCACACATGACCACCGGACTGACCCTGATGATGCCCGTGTTGCCGGGCACCAAACTCTCGACCATCGTGGAAACACTCGCGGTCAACAATGCCGCGATCCATGCCGCATTGCAGTCGATCGGCACCGTGCATTTCGCGCGCTTCGTGCTGTTCGATACGTCGAAGCCGAACCTGCAGCCCGACATGAGCCAGATCAATACGCCGTCCGACACGCTGGTGATCAGCGTGATCACCGAATACGACGGCAGCTTCAACGCCTACATCAGCGATTTCGTGAACCAGCTCGGCGATGTGTTCAATGCCTTGCTGGCCTTCGTGGTGGGCGGCGCGGCGGTGTCGCCGGTGCAGAGCAACCTGGCCGCGTTCGAGGCCTTCGTGGCCGCGAACGATGCGTCGCAGCACCTGCCGAACAATGCCGGCATCTATGCGGCGTATCCGCAGACCGTGCAGATGATCCTGGCAGCGTTCCCGCCCGCCAAGTGACCGCATGAGGCATCCGGGCCGGCATGTGCCGGTCCGGTGTCTGCCACTACGGTGTCTGCCGCGCGCGCATCGGCAACGTCACGGATATGCCGTGGCTTGCCTGCGCGTTTCTTCATTCTCTTGCAGGAGGTCAGGATGACCACGATGCCCGCTGACGCCACACCCATCGATTATGCGGATGTGCAGGGCACGATCCTGCGCGGTTATCGCGTCGATTTCTCGCGACATTTCATTCTTTCGATCACCGATCCCCTCGCGGCAGGCACGCTGCTGACGGACCTGGTGAACGGCAACAACGGCCTGCCGAAGATCACCTCCGCGCAGCGCACCGGGGTTCGCCCTGCCTGTTTCCTCAATGCCAGCTTCACCTGTACCGGCCTGGCCGCGATGGGCGTGTCGGCCGCCGAGCTGGCGACCTTCGACGGTTCGTTCCAGCTTGGCGCAAGCAATGCCGGCGTGGCCAGGAATGTCGGCGATGTCGGCAGCAGCGCGCCCGGGCACTGGATCGGCGGGCTCGGCGACGGTGCGCAGGTCCACATGCTGGTCAGCCTGTGGGTACGCGACTCGACCGAGGTGCTCGAATCCGTGTCCGCGCAGCTGCGGTCCGCCTTCACCGGTGCAGCGACCATCCTGCTGGAACAGGACGCCAACGCCTTGCCCGACAACAAGGTGCATTTCGGCTATCGCGACAGCATCTCGCAGCCGACCGTGCTCGGTGCGCCGCCCACCAAGCACACGCCGGACGACCAGCCCGTGGTCGCGACGGGCGAGTTCCTGCTGGGCTACACCAACGAGATCGGTGGCAGCTACAGCGTGTCGCCGCCGCAACTGTCGTTGAACGGCAGCTATGCCGCGTTCCGCATCCTGGAACAGGATGTGGCCGCCTACGATGCATTGGTGCAGAGCTTCGCCGACAAGGCCGGTGTCGATACTGAAATGGCGGCAGCGAAGATCTGCGGACGCTGGCGCAACGGCAATCCATTGTCGCTGTCGCCGACGCAGCAGGATCCCCTGCTGCCGCGTGATCGGCTCAACAACTTCACCTATGTCGCGCCGCCGGCCGAGACCGACGATACGCTGGGCCTGGTGTGCCCGATCGGGTCGCACATCCGTCGCAACAATCCGCGCGACGAGGCCGTGGTCGGCGGCGGCACCAGCTCGAACCACCGCATCATCCGCCGCGCGATGCCCTATGGTCCGCCGTACGATCCGGACAAGCCGGATTCGGCGACGCGCGGTCTGGTCGGCTACTTCATCAACGCCAGCATCCAGAACCAGTTCGAGTTCCTGACCAGTCAGTGGAGCATGACGTCTACGTTCGTGAAATCGGCCACCGCGCCGGGTGGCACGCCCGCGGGCAATGTGCTGTACAACATCAGCGGCGAGGACGTGTTCCTCGGCGTGAACGACCCGTCATCGAGTGCGTTCACCTTCCCCGGCGCGGGCGCGAATGGCTCGGGCAACACCACGGTGACCGGCTTCGGCCGCACCATCACGACGCGCGGCGGGGTGTACTGCTTCTTCCCGAGCATCTCCGGCCTGACTTATCTCGCCGGGTTGCCTGCCGCGACCGGGTGAGATTCGGGGGAAAAGGTCAGTGACGTGGTAGCCAGGTTGCGGCCGACGGCCGCAGCGGGTGCTCTTCGGAGAGAGATTACTTGCGTCGTCCCGGGTCCGCGCGTTGCGCGGACCCGGGCTGCGGATCGCGTGAATGAATTGATCGCGAGGGTCGCTCAGCGGCGACTGGACGCATCGCGATCCGGCATACGCACACGATTGGGCATCGCATTCGTCTTCGGCTCCTGCGCTGCGGTCGCCGCCGGCAACACCGGCGCGACGCGCCTGCCCTGGCCTTCGGCGGTGACCACGTTGACCATCGTACGGATGTCGTTGATGTCGTCGACCACGCGGGTGTTGAGGTCGTCGACCAGGAACACGCCGGCCACCTGATTCACGCGATCGACCCACGGCGTGAAGCCGAAGGCGCCGGGGCTGGAGACGATGAGCGGCGACGTGGGGTCGATCCACTGGCCGATGCCGTAGCCGAAGCCGGTGGAGGTCGGCGGGCGCGAGATGTCGACGGTGCCGACGGTGCGGTCGTTGGCCATCGCTTCGATGGTGGTGCGGCTGAGGAAGCGGCGGCCCGGCAGGCAGAACTGTGTCGTGCTGTTGTCGAGGCAACCGTAGGCCAGCACCATGTCGACCACCTTGCCGTAATCCTCCAGCGTGCTGCGCACGCCACCGGCGATGCGCGGATTGGTGTTGCGCACGTAGCCCGAAACGGTGGAGGCGGTGGCGAAGTCGGTGGCGTTCAGACCGAGCGGCGTCACCATTTCGTCGATGAAGATGTCGTCCCAGGCCTTGCCGGTGGCCAGTTCGGCCATGCGCCCGGCGACCTGCATCGAATTGCCGCCGTAGGAAAACACCGTACCCGGCGTGCCGATCAGCGGTTCCTGCAGGATGCGGTTGGCGCAGCTGGCGAGCGTGTAGAGCGGGTTGGACATGCAGCTGTCGTCGCCGCCGGGCAGCGCGCTGGTGTGCGAGAACAGCTGCGCCAGCGTGATCGGCCGCTTGGCGGCTTCGATGTTCGGAAAATACTGGCCGACGGTATCGGTCCAGCGCATCTGGCCCTTGTCGACCAGACGCGCGAGGGTCAGCGCCGACAGCCATTTGCTGGCCGAAGCGATGCGGATGCGGGTGCCGAGCGTGTAGCTGCCGAAAGCGCGGCGATAGACCACGCTGCCGTGCTTGTTGACGCGCAGCGACGCGCCGTCGAGGTTGTTGGCCGTCACGAAGGTCTGCATTTCCGCGGTGACGGGTGAGAAATCGTAAATGGGTACTGCGCGTGCGGTGGAGGCGGCGCCGAGCAGCAGGGTCAGGCCGAAGGTGGTCATCAGGGTGCGCAACATGGTGGATCTTCCGTGGTGGTGGGTACGGATGTGAACGCCGATGCGCGCGGCGACGTTGACGCTGGCGGCGGTCCGGACCCTGCGGAGTTGTAACGAGTTGTGTCCGGGTTTGTTGCCGGCCATGTCCGGAGCGGCGTCGCGGCTTCCGTACAATGGCGAACCCCGTTCTTCGTAGCTTGCGTATGACCCTGATCGATATCGGCGCCAATCTCACCCACGGCAGCTTCGACCACGACCGCGAGGCGGTGCTGCAGCGCGCGCGTGCCGCCGGCGTGACGAGGATGGTGATCACCGGCGCGTGCCGCGAGCATTCGCCGAAAGCATTGATCCTGGCGCGGACTTATCCGGGCGAACTGTTCGCCACCGCCGGTGTGCATCCGCATCAGGCGCTGGAGTACACCGACGAGTGCGACGCCGAGATGCGCGAACTGCATACACACCCCGAGGTGGTGGCGGTGGGCGAATGCGGGCTGGACTACAACCGCGATTTCTCGCCGCGGCCCGCACAGCGCCGGGCATTCGAGCGCCAGCTGCAGTTGGCCGCCGAGAATGGCAAGCCACTGTTCCTGCACCAGCGCGACGCGCACGATGACTTCGTCGCGATGATGAAGAATTTCGACGGTCGCCTGGGCCCGGCGGTGGTGCACTGCTTCACCGGCACCCGCAAAGAGCTGTTCGACTGTCTGGACCGGGACTGGCACATCGGCATCACCGGCTGGCTCTGCGACGAACGCCGCGGCCTGCACCTGCGCGAACTGATGAAGCATATTCCGGCGAACCGGCTGATGATCGAAACCGATGCGCCGTATCTGCTGCCGCGCACCGTGAAGCCGCAGCCTTCGCACCGGCGCAACGAACCGATGTATCTCGCGCATATCGTCGAAGAACTGGCACGCGACCGCGGCGAGCCGGTGGAAACCGTCGCCGCGGCGACCACGGCGACGGCGATGGCGTTCTTCGGATTATCGGGCAGCGCCGATCAGCAGCCGGCGGCGCAGTCGTAGTCGTGGGTGCGGCACGGTCGTAGCGCCAGCCCGGCCCGGGCGTGCGCGCGTATCGGCAAGCGGCGTAGTCCTGCCGACACCATTCGAGGTCGGGCTTCTAGAGCGAGGCGCCCGTCGCCTTCGCCGGTTCATCGACGGATTTGCCGATGGCCTTCAACGCCTCGCGGATCACCGGCTCGCGGAAGCCGTCGATCCTGCGCTCGCCGATGTACAGCAAGGGCACGCCGATGCCGCCCTTGGCGATGAACTCCGCGTTCGCCGCTTCGGACTTGTCGATCTGGTACTCGGTGTACTGCACGCCCTCCGCGGCCAGGAGATCGCGCACCTTCTCGCAGTACGGGCAGGTGGTGGTGGCGTACATCACCACCTCGTTGCCGGCCTTGGCGTAGAGCGCGGCGTGATCGCCGGTCGCGTATGCCGCGGGCGGGAACGCCGTGCGATAAGAAGAGCTGAGTTTCGGGCCCAGATACACGCCGACCGCGAAGAACGCCGGGATCAGCAGCAGCGGCAGCAATTTCCGGATGAATCTGGGCATCGACCCTCCTTGGCGGGCATTGCGTTCGCCCGGCATCGATGCGAAGCGTGTGCCGGAACTTACTCCTGTCGCGCCGTCCATGCACGCGTCGATGCGGGGATCAGTACACCGCCAGGTCGCCGCAGCCCTGCATGCCGGTTTCTCCCTGCAGCGCGACCGTCACCCGCTGCGGATGCGGCTGGTCGTCGTCGTCGGTACAAGGTTCGGTGACGATTTCGACCCGGAGCGTTTTCGGACCCTGCGCGGTCTGCAATGTGCCGTCGAGCAGGATCGGTGCGCCGCGCGCCGGGCCGGGCGCGCTTCGATAGAACAGCGTGCCCTCGCCCTCGTAGGTGCCCATGCCCCAGACCAGGCGGACGCTGTGGCGCATGCCCTCGGGCGTCTGCTCGCCCTGGCTTTGGATCTCGATGTTGAAGTGCTCGCCCAAGCCCATGAACGCCGGCACCGGGCTGACCTTGCCGACCATGTCGGGCGAAATCTTGCCGGCGGCGCCGGGCGGCGGCCCGCTGGCGGCTGCGGAGGCCTCGGGCGCAGCGGTTTCGGTTGCGACGGCGTCGGTTGGCGTGGTGGCGCTGCAGGCGGCCAATATCGAAATCAGCAACGCTGCGGGAATCGTTCGTCTACGCATGACAGGCTCCAGTCGACATGATGACGGCGTTCGTGCGTGTGCGTTCGTGCGTTTCGTAGGAGGGCCTTCAGGCCCGAGCTCTTGCCTCACCGTGGCGAACCGAAG
>CALRWS020000022.1:0-79936 GCA_943371935.1 Chitinophaga pinensis
TCCAGTTCAAGGGCAACACCCGCACCACCGACGAAGTGATGCGCCGCGAAATGCGCCAGTTCGAAGGCTCGTGGTTCTCGCAGGCCGCGATCGACCGCTCCAAGGTCCGTCTGCAGCGTCTGGGCTTCTTCGAAAGCGGTTCGGTCGAAGTCGAAACCGCGCCGGTCGCCGGCAGCAACGATCAGGTCGACGTGGTCTTCAACGTCAAGGAAACCACCTCGGGCAGCTTCACCTTCGGCTTCGGCTATTCGCAGCTCGCCGGCCTCACCACCACGCTGCAGCTGTCGCAGAACAACTTCCTCGGCAGCGGCAACCAGATCAGCGTGGAAGTGCAGCGCAACGTCTATCAGCAGCGCTATTCGTTCTCGTTCCTGAATCCGTATTTCACCGACGAGGGCGTGTCGCTGGGCTACAACATGTGGTGGCGCGAGTTCGACAACTCCGACTTCAACACCGCGCAGTATTCCAGCACCAGCGCTGCGGCCCAGGCCGTGTTCGGCCTGCCGCTGACCGAAAACGACAGCGTCTCGCTGGTGTTCGGCATCGACCGCAACCAGATCCTCGCGTTCCCGGGTTCGTCGCCAGCCACCGTCGTCGATTACATCGACGCCTTCGGCCAGAGCACCTTCCATTCGTGGCGCGCGGAGCTGGGCTGGGCGCGCGACACCCGCAACGACTTCTTCACTCCGACCAACGGCACCTACCACCGGTTGTCGGCGGAAGTCACCCTGCCGGGCTCCACCGCCGAGTACTTCAAGCTCAACTACGAGTTCTCGAAATATTGGCCGATCAACCGCGCGCTGGTGCTCAATACCCGCCTGCAGTTGGGCTATGGCGACAGCTACGGCAGCGATGCCATCCAGGTGATCTGCCGCTCCGAAGGCGGTCCGCCGCCGATCCCGCGCAAGGAATTCAGCGATGCCGACTGCGCCCCGGGCACCACGCTGGACCGCGTGCTGACCGGCACCGGTCTGCCGTTCTTCGAGAACTTCTACGCCGGCGGCGTGCGCACGGTGCGCGGTTTCCGCGACAACACGCTCGGCCCGGTCGATTTCTCCAACGGCAGCACGTTCCGCCAGCCGATCGGCGGCGCGGTGAAGACGGTGGGCTCGCTGGAAATGTATTTCCCGACCCTGCTCGACACGCCCTCGGCGCGGGTCTCGGCGTTCCTCGACGTCGGCAACGTGTTCAAGGATGTCGACAGCTTCGACGCCGGCGAACTGCGCGCATCGACCGGCATCTCGCTGCTGTGGCGCGCACCGGTGGGCCCGATCTCGATCAGCTACGCGTTCCCGCTGCGCAGCGAAGAGACCGACGATCTGGAACGCCTGCAGTTCACCTTCGGCGGCGCGTTCTGATCGCGCCCCGAAGCATCGCCCAGAGCGTCCGCGGATGCAGACTTCCGACCACACCGCGGCCGCGCTGGCCGAACGTTTCGACCTGACCCTGCAGGGCGACGGCGAGCGCCGCATCGACGGCGTCGCCACCCTCGCGCGGGCCGGCGCCAGCCAGCTCGCATTCCTCGCCAACCCGCGCTACCGCAGCCAGCTCGTCGACAGCGGCGCCGGGCTGGTGGTGATGCGCGCGGAAGACGCCGAGGGTTACGCCGGCAACGCGCTGATCGCGAAGGATCCCTATGCCGCGTTCGCGAAGATCGCGGCGCTGTTCGACCATCGGCCGACAACCGTCGCGGGCATCCACCCCAGCGCAGTCGTCGACCCCTCGGCCGAGATCTCGGCCGACGCCAGCATCGGCCCCTTCGTCAGCATCGGCCCGCGCACGCGCGTGGACGCCGGCGCGGTCGTCGGCCCGGGCTGCGTCATCGGCGAGGACTGCGTGATCGGCGCAGGCAGCGAACTGAGCGCGCGCGTCACCCTCGTGCGCCGCGTGCGCCTGGGCCAGCGCGTCCTGATCCATCCCGGCGCGGTGATCGGCGCCGACGGTTTCGGATTGGCGATGGAGCACGGCCGCTGGCTCAAGCTGCCGCAGCTCGGCGGCGTGGCGATCGGCGACGACTGCGAGATCGGCGCCAACACCACCATCGACCGCGGCGCGCTGGACGACACCACGCTCGAGGAAGACGTGCGCCTCGACAACCAGATCCAGATCGGCCACAACGCGCGCATCGGCGCGCATACCGCGATGGCCGGCTGTTCGGCCGTGGCCGGCAGCGCCACCATCGGCCGCTACTGCCTGATCGGCGGCGGTGCGGGTATCCTTGGCCACCTGGAAGTCTGCGATCGCGTGGTGATCACCGCCATGAGCCTGGTCACCAGCTCGATCCGCGAACCGGGCGAATATTCGTCCGGCACGCCGCTGATGGACAACCGCAGCTGGCGCAAGAGCGCCGCCCGCTTCAAACAGCTCGACGCGCTGGCGCGCCAGGTCGGCGGGCGCAACAAGGAATCACAATGACGTCGATCGAATCCAGCTGTCAGCCCGCCTATCAACCGGTGCTTCCGCTCTGCACCAGCGAGATCCAGAAGCTGCTGCCACATCGCTATCCGTTCCTGCTGGTCGATCGCGTGGTGGAATTCGACGCCGGCAACCGCATCCTGGCCTACAAGAACGTCACCATCAACGAAGAGTTCTTCCAGGGGCATTTCCCGACGCAGCCGGTGATGCCGGGCGTGCTGGTGATCGAAGCGCTGGCGCAGGCCGGCGGCGTGCTGTATCAGCTCACCAACCAGATCAGGAACGGCGGCGTCATCGACAACAAGCTGTTCTACCTGGTCAAGATCGAGAACGCGCGCTTCAGCAAGAAAGTGGTGCCCGGCGACCGCCTCGAACTGGATATCACCCTCAAGCGCCGCATCCGCAACATGGCCAAGTACGACGGCATCGCGCGCGTCGACGGCAAGGAAGTGGCGTGCGCCGAATACCTGTGCGCCGAATCGCAGGACTGAAATGAGCGCAGCAGCGATCCATCCGTTGGCGCATGTCGATGCCGGCGCGACCATCGGCGAAGGCGTCGAGATCGGCCCGTTCACCTCGATCGGCCCGGGCGTCGAGATCGGCGACGGTACCCGCATCGGCCCGCACTGCAGCATCCACGGCCCAACCCGCATCGGTCGCGACAACCGCATCCACGGCCACGCCGCGATCGGCGGCGATCCGCAGGACAAGAAGTTCGCTGGCGAACGCACCGAACTGGTGATCGGCGACGGCAACACCATCCGCGAATTCGTCAGCATCAACCGCGGTACCGGCAGCGGCGGCGGCATCACCCGCATCGGCAGCCACAACTGGTTCCTCGCCTACACCCACGTCGCCCACGACTGCACGGTGGGCGATCACTGCGTGTTCTCCAACAACGCCACGCTGGCCGGCCACGTCGAGGTCGGCGATCACGTGATCCTCAGCGGTTTTGCCGGCGTGCACCAGTTCTGCCGGATCGGCGCACACGCGTTCATCGGCATGGGCGCATTCGTCAACGGCGACGTGCCGCCGTACCTGATGATCGCGCAGGAAGACTACGGCCGGCCGCGCGGCATCAACAGCGAAGGCCTGAAACGCCGGGGTTTCGAGCCCGAGCGCGTGGCTGCGATCAAGCGCGCCTACCGCGCGCTGTACATGTCCGGCGCGAATCTCGCCGACGCCAAGCAGCAGTTGGCCACGCTGGCAGAAGGCAGCGCCGACGTGCGCGCTTTCCTCGATTTCATCGAACGCGGCGAACGTCCGCTGTTGCGGTGATCCGGTTATGCGGATCGCACTCGTCGCGGGTGAAGCCTCCGGCGACCAGCTCGGCGCGGGCCTGATCGCCGAATTGCGGCTGCGCTTTCCCGATGCCGAATTCGCCGGCATCGGCGGGCCGGGCATGTGCGCCGCCGGTCTCGACGCGTGGCACGACAGCCAGGAACTCGCGGTGATGGGCCTGGCCGAAGTGCTGGCGCACCTGCCGCGGCTGTTGCGCCTGCGCCGCCGCCTGCGCAAACGCCTGCTCGCGTGGAAGCCCGACGTGTTCATCGGCATCGATGCGCCCGACTTCAATCTCGGCGTGGAGAAATGGCTCAAACGCCGCGGCATCCGCACCGTGCATTACGTCAGTCCGTCGGTGTGGGCCTGGCGCGAGGAGCGTGCGGCGAAGATCGGCGACAGCGCCGACCGCGTGCTGTGCCTGTTTCCGATGGAGCCGCCGATCTATGCGAAGCACGCAGTGGACGCGCGCTTCGTCGGCCATCCGCTGGCCGACGCCATTCCGCTGGAGCCCGATCGCCAGGCCGCGCGCGATGCGCTGGCGATCGTCGGACACGCACCGGTGCTGGCGCTGCTGCCCGGCAGCCGGCTGGGCGAAATCGCGAAGATGCTGCCGGTGTTTCTCGACGCGGCAGCGCTCATCGCGCAGAGCATTCCGACGCTGCAGATCCTGCTGCCCGCGGCCAACGCGCAGTGCGATGCCGCGATCCGCGAACAGTTGCAGGCGCGGCCGGAACTGGCCGCGCGCGTCCGCGTGCTGGACGGCCACGCGCAGCGCGCGATGATCGCCAGCGACGTGGTGCTGCTGGCCTCCGGGACCGCCGCGCTGGAAGGCATGCTGTGCAAGCGGCCGATGGTGGTCGGCCACCGCATCTCGCCGACGACCTATCGCATCGTCACCCGCCTCGGCCTGCTGAAAAGCCGCTACGTCAGCCTGCCGAACGTGCTGGCCGACGCACCGCTGATTCCCGAACTGCTGCAGCACGACTGCGTGCCGGAAAAGCTCGCCGCCGCCTGCCTGCGCTGGTTCGGCCAGCCGCAGACCGTGGAAGCGCTGCTGCCGCAGTTCACCGAACTCCACAAGCAGCTGCGCTGCGACGCATCGGCGCGGGCCGCGGACGCGGTCGCCGAATTGATCGCGCAGTGAAACGCCGCCGCACGCCGGCCGCCGATGCTGCCGGCGGTTTGTTCGAGGATCCGCTCACCCTCATCGCGCGCACGAGACCGTTGCGCATCGCCGGCGTCGACGAAGCAGGCCGCGGCCCGCTGGCCGGCCCCGTGTCGGTGGCGGCGGTCATTCTCGATCCGGACCGGCCGATCGACGGTCTGAACGACTCCAAGAAGCTCACCGAAGCCCGGCGCGAGGCGCTGTATCCGCTGATCGTCGAACGCGCGCTGGCGTGGCGGATCGAGTTCGTCGAGGCCGACGAGATCGATGCGCTCAACATCCTGCAGGCCACGCTCACCGGCATGCGCCGCGCGCTGGCAGGCCTGTCGCCGGCCGCCGACCGCGCACGCATCGACGGCAACCGCCTGCCGACCGGCCTGCCCTGCGCGGCCGAAGCGATCATCGGCGGCGACGCGATCGAACCAGCGATCATGGCCGCGTCGATCCTGGCGAAAGTCGCGCGCGACCGGCGCATGCTCGAACTGCATCTTCGCTATCCGCAGTACGGTTTCGACCGCCACAAGGGCTATCCCAGCCCGGCGCATCGCGCGGCGCTGGCTGCGCACGGCCCCTGCCCGGAACATCGCCGCAGTTATGCCCCGGTGCGCGAGGCGCTGTCGCGTCGGTGCGACACGGAATATTAGGCCGATGCGGCGGCTCAACTGGCCCAGGCGGCAGCGGGTAGACACAACCACCACGGCAGATTGAGGCATCCGTCGCAATCCATGCGAAGCGATCGGCGCAAGATCGAACAGCGCAGTATCTGCGCGCGCGGGGCTCCGACCCGTTGCATTCGTCTCGGATCGTGTGTCCCATCCAAAAAGGAGAATCATCAATGCACAGGAATGCATGCGCACTACTCTCCCGGCACGCCACAAAGCTGGCGATCGGGATCTCGATCCTCGTCTCGATGTCTGCAACATTCGCGGCATCGGCAGCGCCGCCCACCCGAGCTCGACATGACGCTTCCTCGACCAGCCAAGATCTGTCTCTGGCTCTCGAGCGCGATCTCGGCATGGATGTCCGGCAGTTGCCCGCCTATCTCGCCACGGAACGCCTTGCGACGGCACGCGTACCGGAAGCGCGGCGAAGCCTCGGCGCGACGTTCGCCGGCGCTTGGCTGGAACGCGGCGCAGATAACGGGTTCCGATTGGTGATCGCGACCACCGGCGGCGATGCCGCCGCGCGAATCCGCGCGCTGGGCGCGGACGCCCGCATCGTCCAGCGCAGCCTCGCCCATCTCGAGGTGGCAAAGGCCAAGCTCGATTGGCTCGGCCAGCGGCGCAGGTTGCACCCGGACATCCATGCCTGGTTCGTGGATGTCGCCAGCAATCAAGTCGTGATCGAGGCCCACCCCAAGGCGCGAAGCGCCGCCCGCGATTTCGTGGCAGCCACCGGTATCGACGGCGCTTCGTTCCGTGTGGAGGACTCCGATGACGCTCCGCAACCCGCGGCCGCCATCGTCGGTGGCGAGCGCTACAACATCGGCGGTAGTGGGTGTTCGATCGGCTTTCCAGTCACTCAAGGCGCTAACACCGGCTTCACCACGGCCGGTCACTGTGGGGGTGTCGGCACGGCCACCACGGGCACGGCGGGCGAAGCGCAGGGCGTGTTTGCCGGTGCGATCTTCCCCACTCAGGACATGGCCTGGGTGCAGATTACCCAGCCCTCCGCATGGCTTCTCAGCAATTCCGTCAGCAACTACGCAGGCAGCGCGATTACCGTGATCGGGAGCGCCCAGGCGTTGGTCGGCGCAATGATCTGCCGGTCCGGGTGGAAGACCGGATTCCGTTGCGGCACGGTGCGTGCCAACAACGTCAGTGTGAACTACACCGCGGGCACGGTTTACGGACTTAGCAGCACCTCCGCCTGCATCGGCAAGGGCGATTCCGGCGGTGCGTTCGTTACCCCGGGCGGCCATGCACAGGGAGTGGCGTCCGGCGGCAAGTCGATCTCCTCGCAGACCGGTGACAACTGCAACGCGTCCTCGCCGACGTCCTACCACCAGCCGCTGAATCCGATCCTGAGCCAGTTCGGACTGACGCTGTTCACCGGCGGTCCGCAAACTCCGCCGATCATCACCCATTTCAACTGCCCGCGGCCTGGCGATACTGGCGATGGCATGTACGTGTGCGCCGTGCAGTACACGTCGCCGACGCCGGCCACCGTGCAATGGCTTTACGAAGCGGGAGGCTCTTATACCGGTGAAAACTACAGCGAGTTTTACGGCGAATGCGTCGAGGGCCAATATCTGAACATCACCGCCACCGTGACCAATGTTAACGGGTCCACGGCGACGCCAATGCAGACCTTCCTGTGCAAGATGGGTCCATTGCCTTGAACGACGCGCAAAAAAGCGCCACGGAGAGGCGGTATATCTGAAGGAGGTCTTCCGGGATCGGGCCGCGGTAGTGTTTCGTGATCCGGACAGCTACTAAGATCAGAACGTCGCCGCGCTCTCAGCCTCAGAGCCGTCGCCATCACGGTGCGACGCGGACAGCCGACCCGGCGGTCCGCGATTTCCCGCAGTCCGCATTTCATAAGGAGATGTACCCATGCGTCACACGCATTTCAATGTCAAAACCCTGTCGCTGTCCGCTGCGTTCGCCGTGGCCGCCATCGGCCTGCTGCCGGCCACGGCGCAGGCGGCCCCACCCACCATCACCACGTTCGTCTGCCCGATCGACAACGGCGGCGGGCGTTTCTACTGTTACATCGACTACAGCTCGGACAGCTCGACCACGGTCTCGTGGACGGGCGGCGGCACCACCATCAACGACACCGGCCACAGCGATTTCTACGGCCACTGCAGCATCGGCGGCACCTTCACCGTCACAGTGACGGTCACCAACGCGTCGGGTTCGACGTCGCGGACCTCGCGCAGCACCACCTGCCGCGGCGGCCCGATCATTCTGTAAGCATCCATCGTGAAGGGGTTTCGGCCCCTTCACGACGGTTCGATGCCGACGCTGCGCCGCATCGAATCTCAGCGCGCCGCCTTGCGGTTGCCGAAGGTCAGATGCAGCGGCCAGCGCGGTTCGCGCGGCAGTCCCAGCGCTTCGCGATACGCCAGCGCCTCGGCGCACGCCACCGGATAGAAGACGTACTCGCCGATCTCCTGCGGCGGATACAGATAGTCGAATGTCATCGGCTGGCCCTCCAAAGCCCGCCACAGCGTGGGATCCGGCGGCATCTCGTTCTGCACGATCGAAACGTGCGGCCCCCACAGCGGGTCGCTCAGCTGGCGGGTGTGGCGCACGTCCAGCGCATACAGCTGGCGCAGGTAGCGGCCGACATCGGGCTCGCACTGCAGGATCAGCCACCAGTCGGTGGTGCTGCCGTCGCGACGCACGCGCCCGCCACTGGCGTCCAGCGGCGGGGCGAAGCGGCAGATTCCGGTCAACGAAGGCATGCGGGTCGATCGGAGCGGGCGGGAGCGCCGGGCATTATCCCGAAACCGGACCATTGCGACCCGGGAACGACATCCGCACAGGCCGGAAAACCGCGCCGTCAAGCCTTGCCGGAACGCCCCCCGCGACCTAACCTGCCGGGCTGTGATCCGCGGTCCTCCGATGTCCTCCCGCTTCGTCCATCTCCACCTGCACAGCGAGTATTCGCTCGCCGATTCGACGATCCGCATCCCGGAACTCGTCGGCCGCAGCGTGGCGCAGGGGCAGCCGGCGGTGGCGATGACCGACCGCAACAACCTCTTCGCACTGGTCAAGTTCTACAAGGCCTGCGAGAGCGCCGGCATCAAGCCGATCGCGGGCGCCGACATCAGCGTCGCCGAGGGCGACGAGACGCCCTGGAAGCTCACCCTGCTCTGCCGCGACCGCAGCGGCTACCTGTCGCTGTCCCGGCTGCTCAGCCGCGCCTGGATGGAAGGCCAGCGCCACGACGGCGTGGTGGTGCGGCCGCAGTGGCTGCAGGAGGCCAACGCCGGCCTGTTCGCCATCGCCGGCCGCCACAGCCAGGCCGGGCAGCTGCTCGCCGGCAACCGCCCCGATCTCGCGATGCAGTCGCTCGCCGACTGGCAGCGGCATTTCGACGACCGCATCCACCTCGAACTCACCCGCTGCGGCTTCGAGGGCGAAACCCCGTTCAACAACTTCGCCCTGCACGCCGCGGCCGAGCGCAGCCTGCCGGTGGTCGCCACCAACGACGTTCGCTTCCTCGACGCCGACGGCTTCGAAGCCCACGAGGCCCGGGTCTGCATCTCGTCCGGACGCGTGCTCGACGATCCCAAGCGACCGCGCGACTACACCGCGCAGCAGTACCTGAAGACCAGCGAGGAGATGGCGGCGCTGTTCGCGCCCGACGCGCCGGACGCGATCGACAACGCGGTCGATCTGGCCACGCGCTGCAATCTCGAACTTTCGCTGGGCAAGTACTACCTGCCGGCGTTCCCGGTGCCCAGCGATCACACCCTCGACAGCTGGATCCGCAGCGAAGCCCACGACGGGCTGGAAAAACGCCTGCAGAAATACCCGATGGCGCAGGGCCACGACAGGGCCAGTTACAACGAACGCCTGGACATCGAGCTGGGCGTGATCGTGAAGATGGGCTTCCCCGGCTACTTCCTGATCGTGGCCGACTTCATCAACTGGGCGAAGGAACACGGCATCCCGGTCGGCCCGGGCCGCGGTTCCGGCGCCGGCTCGCTGGTCGCGTGGGCGCTGGGCATCACCGATCTGGACCCGCTGCCCTATGACCTGCTGTTCGAGCGCTTCCTCAATCCCGAACGCGTGTCGATGCCCGACTTCGACATCGACTTCTGCATGGACCGCCGCGACGAGGTGATCGACTACGTCGCCGCGAAGTACGGCCGCGACCGCGTCAGCCAGATCATCACCTACGGCACGATGTCGGCGAAGGCGGTGGTGCGCGACGCCGGCCGCATCCTCGGGTATCCCTATGGTTTCGTCGACGGCATCGCCAAACTCATCCCGCTGCAGCCGGCCGATCCGCTGTCGCTGGAAGACGTGCTGGGCCGCAGCGAGCGCGCGAAGAAGGATCCCGAGCGCGCGATCGGCGAGTTCGTCGAACGCTACAACAGCGAAGAGGATTTCCGCGAGCTGATCGACCTCGCGCTGCAGCTCGAAGACCTGACCCGCAACGCCGGCAAGCACGCCGGCGGCGTGGTGATCGCGCCCGAACCGCTGTCGGATTTCTGCCCGCTGTTCGCGGAACACGACGGCCAGGGCGGCGGCAAGAACCCGGTGACCCAGTTCGACAAGGACGACGTCGAAACGATCGGCCTGGTGAAGTTCGACTTCCTCGGCCTGCGCACGCTGACGATCATCGACTGGGCGGTGAAGGCGATCAATGTCCGCCGCGCGCGCGCTGGCGAGGAGCCGCTCGACATCGGCGCGCTGCCGCTGAACGACAAGGCCAGTTACGAACTGTTCGCGCGCGGCGATACCGTCGCGGTGTTCCAGTTCGAATCGCGCGGCATGCGCGAGCTGCTGAAGCGCGCGAAACCCGACACCTTCGAAGACATCATCGCGCTCGCCGCGCTGTTCCGCCCCGGCCCGCTGGGCTCGGGGATGGATCGCGAATGGGTGGACCGCAAGCACGGCCGCACCGAGGTGAGCTATCCGCATCCGGCGCTGGAGCCGGTGCTGAAGCCGACCTACGGCGTGATCGTGTACCAGGAACAGGTGATGCAGATCGCGCAGGTGCTGGCCGGCTATTCGCTGGGCGGCGCCGACCTGCTGCGGCGCGCGATGGGCAAGAAGAAAGCCGAGGAAATGGCCAAGGAACGCGCCAAGTTCGAGGCCGGTTCGGCCGAACGCGGCGTCGATCCGAAGATCGCGAGCCAGATCTTCGACCTGATGGAGAAATTCGCCGAGTACGGCTTCAACAAGTCGCACTCGGCCGCGTACGCGCTGGTCGCGTACCAGACCGCGTGGCTGAAGGTGCATTACCCGGCCGAATTCATGGCCGCGGTGCTGTCGTCGGACATGGACAACACCGACAAGGTGGTGAGCTTCCTCGACGAAGCCCGCACCATCGGCCTGATGGTGATGCCGCCGGATGTGAACGCGTCCGGTTACATGTTCGAGGCGATGGACGACAAGACCATCCGTTACGGACTTGGCGCGGTGAAGGGCGTCGGCCGCGGCGCCTGCGACGCCATCGCCGATGAATGCCGCAACGGCGGGCGTTACGCCGATCTGCTCGACTTCTGCAAACGGGTGGGCAGCAGCAAGCTCAACAAGCGCACGCTGGAAGCGCTGATCCAGGCCGGCGCGCTGGACGCCCTGGGCACCAATCGCCCGTCGCTGCTGAAGCAATTGCCCGAAGTGCTGAAAGCCACCGAACAGCTCGCCCGCGAGCGCGACGCAGGTCAGGTGTCGCTGTTCGGCGGTCCGGCGCAGAGCACGACCGAACTGAAGATCGAACTGCCCGAAGAACCCGACTGGTCGCTGTCGCAGAAACTCGCCGGCGAACGCGAGACCCTCGGTCATTATCTCAGCGGCCATCCGCTCGATCCGTATCGCGAAGAATTGCAGGCGCTGGTCGGCACCGATCTGGGCAGACTCGACCAGCTCTACGAAAGCAACACGCCGCCCGCACGCGCGCCTCGGCCCGGCGGCGAGGACGAAGGCCGCCGCCAGTGGCGCGCCGAAGCGGTGGTCATCCTGGCCGGCCAGGTCGTCAGCATGCGCAAGCGCGGCGATTCGCAGGCCTTCGTGCATCTGGAAGACGGCCGCGGCCGGATCGAATGCGCGTTCTTCGCCGATGCCTACTTCGAGTATCAGCAACTCCTGACCCGCGACCGCATCCTGGTGGTCGAGGGCGGCCTGCGCGAGGACGAATTCAGCGGCGGCTTCTCGCTGCGCGCGAAACGCTGCTGGGACTACCGCGTGATCTGCGCCCAGCAGGCGCAGCGGCTGTCGATGCGCCTGGACCTGCGCCAGCCCGGGCTGATGCGCAGCCTGGAGGAATTGCTCGCCCAGCACCGCCCCGGACAGACCCCGCTGCGCTACGACCTGCTGCTGCCGCAGGGCACCGCCGGTACGCTGGATATCAACGGCAGTCAATCCGTGCGCGTGGAAGCCGACCTGCCCGGCACCCTCCGCGCCCTGCCCGGCGTGCGCACAGTCAAGGTCGCGATGACCAAACCCTGGCTGCAGGGGTAAACCGCCGCACGGGGCCGTCGGCCAGCATTTCGAGGCCATCCGGCCTCACATCCATCCGGAATGACAACATGCCCGATCGCTTCGTCGCAGGGCGCCCTGCATACCCTGCCGTACGGCGGTTCGGCATCTGCGTCGGCTAGACTGACCGCCTTTCCGGCCACGGATCGCCCTCGTCGCATGAACCCCAATTACCTCGATTTCGAACAACCCATCGCCGACCTCGAAACCAAGATCCGCGAGCTGCGCCAGGCCAGCACCGGGCCCGCGGTCAACATCGACGCCGAGATCCACGCGCTGGAAAACAAGATGCGGCTGCGCACCGCGCAGACCTTCCGCGACCTGACCGCCTGGCAGGTCTCGCAGTTGGCCCGTCATCCGGCGCGGCCCTACACCCTCGATTACCTGCGGGTGATGTGCGACCAGTTCCAGGAACTGGCCGGCGACCGCGCCTTCGCCAACGACAGCGCCATCGTCGGTGGTCTGGCACGCATCGGCGGCCGCAGCGTGATGCTGATCGGCCACGAAAAGGGCCGCGACACCAAGGCCAAGGTCCGCCGCAATTTCGGCATGCCCAAGCCCGAGGGCTACCGCAAGGCGCTGCGGCTGATGAAGATGGCCGAACGCTTCCGCCTGCCGGTGCTGACCTTCATCGACACCGCCGGCGCCTGGCCGGGCATCGACGCCGAAGAGCGCGGCCAGTCCGAAGCCATCGCCCGCAACCTGATCGAAATGTCCGAACTGAAAGTGCCGATCATCTGCACCGTGATCGGCGAAGGCGGTTCGGGCGGCGCGCTGGCGATCGGCGTGGGCGACCGCACCCTGATGCTGGAATACAGCACCTATTCGGTGATCTCGCCGGAAGGCTGCGCATCGATCCTGTGGAAGACCGCCGACAAGAAGCAGGAAGCCGCACAGGCCATGGCGATCACCGCCAAACGCCTGCGCGAACTCGGCCTGATCGACAAAATCGTGCGCGAACCCACCGGCGGCGCGCACCGCAACCCGGTACAGATGGCCAAGCGCCTGAAAGCCGTGCTGATCAACGAGCTGGACGCGCTGGAACAGCAGCCCATCGACGAGCTGCTGGACCGCCGCTACAGGCGCCTGCGCGGCTATGGCGCGTACGAAGCGGCCTGACGCAGCCCGAGAAGCCGCCTGAAGCGCGACAGCGCCCGTTTCCGACGGGCGAAATTGACCCAGCTCAAGCGCCCGGCGCATATCGGGCGGACGATGGAACCCGTGGCCGCAGCCTCCTGCGGCCCCAGGTCATTCCAACGTCCCCAGGAGCCCGTCATGCCCGTTCCGCGTTCGCGCAAAACGCCGTCCTCCCGCACCCAGACAGCACAGAAGCCGCGACACCAACGCGCGGCGGTCGCTTCCGACGCATCGGTGGTCGAAGCGACATCACCAGGCACCGCCATCGAGCCGTTCGCGACCACGACCGCGAACGACAATGGCGTGGTGCATGCGGCGCCTACCTCGGAAGGACCACTGCAAGGTGCGCAGCCCGGACACGCTGTGGGCCATGGCCTCGAACCGGGACTGTCGCAGGCAGCCGCGCAGCGGCTGGAGGCGATGCCGCTGACCGACGAAGACAGCATCAGCGCACCGCTCCCGGCCGGTTATCCGTACCGCACCCGCCTGCGCCGCGGCCAGTACGAGACCGAGAAAAAGAAACTGCAGATCGAACTGCTGAAGATGCAGAGCTGGGTGAAGGACACCGGCCAGCGCGTCGTGGTGCTGTTCGAAGGTCGCGACGCCGCCGGCAAAGGCGGCGCCATCAAACGCTTCACCGAACACCTCAACCCGCGCGGCGCTCGCGTGGTCGCCCTGCAGAAACCCAACGAGCAGGAGCGCGGCCAGTGGTATTTCCAGCGCTATATCCAGCACCTGCCCACGGCGGGCGAGATCGTGTTCTTCGATCGCAGCTGGTACAACCGCGCCGGGGTCGAGAAGGTGATGGGCTTCTGCACGCCCGCCGAATACCTCGAATTCCTGCGCGAAACCCCGGAATTCGAACGCATGCTGGTGCGCAGCGGCATCCGCGTCTACAAATTCTGGTTCTCGGTCAGCCGCGAGGAACAGCTGCGGCGCTTTAATTCACGCAGGAACGATCCGCTGAAACACTGGAAGCTGTCGCCGATCGACCTGCAGTCGCTCGACAAATGGCCCGACTACACCGAGGCCAAGAACGCCATGTTCTTCCACACCGACACCGCCGATTCGCCGTGGCTGGTGGTGAAGTCCGACGACAAGAAACGCGCGCGCCTGAACTGCATGCGTCACTTCCTGTCCACCCTGCCCTACCCGCGCAAGGACGCGCGCGTCGTGCACGCTGCGGATCCGCTGATCGTCGGCGCTGCCGCCAGCGTGCTGGCGAACGGCGACGGCCAGTAGCGCGACGAGGGCGCAGATACACGGGTGACGCGGGTCGCCGATTGCCCGCTGTGCAGGTGCACGGCGACACTCGATGTCTCCCGGGAATGATGGACGGAATATGAGCGCGAGCCTGCGTTGGCCGCAGTGGGCATTGGTCGTCCTCATCGGGCTGCTGTTGACCGGCATCGCGCTGTGCTTCGGGATCTACGCATGGGGCGCGCGTTTCGTTCCCGATGACATCCCGGCATCGTCGTACCGCGCGTCGGATGCGATTCGGGATCAGTATCTCGCGGTCGAAGCGAACGGGGCGACCAGCTTGCGCAAGCTCAACCCGGTCACGTTCTGGGTCGACCATTTCATGTCCACGAGACAATTTCCGGCGCCACCTCCTTCGGAGCAGATCCTGCTGTATCAGGCGACGCGGGTAGCAGAGTTCAAGTATGGCCGCGCGCGCAGCATGATCGACCATCATCTTTCCAGCATCGCATTCGCGATCAAGATCAGCCGGCAGTGGACACGGGACCAGGCGGTGAACACGATCCTGGCCGAAAGCTGGTTCTCAGGAGGCGGGGGCCGGAAGGATGTGATCGGTATCGAAGCGGCGGCAGAGTTTTATTTCAGCGTCCCGCTCGCGGAATTGAAGCCGCAGGAAAGTCTTGCGCTGATCGCCCTGTTGAAAGGCCCCAGTGGGTACGACCCTTTCTGCAACCGCGAACGCTTCGGGAAGCGCTATGCGCAGACGGTCGAAAAGCTCGGAAAAACCGGCCCGGAATGGTCCGCCGCCGCGGCGCTGTCGCGACTGCGACCGATCGGATGCGACCGCCGTTGAGTTCCGCCATGCATCGCGCATGCTGTCCGCTGCGCGCGCGGAATGCCGTTTTTTCCGCTTCCCGGAAGCGCTCGCGGCCGGATTCCGGCCCGATATCGGCGAATACGCCGTCCCTGGTCGTAAATCAGCGGAAAAAAGCCTGAAAAAAGCCTTTTGGGGGCTTGGCGACGGCACGACCTTGGCCTACAGTGCGCATGCCGGCTCGTACCGGCCCAGACACAGTTCAACCATCCGACGAGGAAAACAAATTCTCATGGCAACGAAAAAGAAAGCCGCCGCGAAGAAGGCCGCAGCCAAGCCGGCCGCGCCGAAGCCGATCAAAGAAGTGATGAGCAAGTCCGCGCTGGTCGCGCACATCGCCGCCGCCACCGAAGTCGCCGCCAAGGATGTGCGCGCCGTGATGGCAACGCTCGAAGCCGCCATCCACGCGTCGATCGGCAAGAAGGGCGCCGGCACGTTCGTGCTGCCGGGCGTGCTGAAGATCACCTCGGTCAGCGTCGCCGCCAAGCCGAAGCGCAAGGGCATCAACCCGTTCACCGGTCAGGAGACCACCTTCGCCGCCAAGCCGGCCACCGTGAAGGTCAAGGTCCGTCCGATGAAGAAGCTCAAGGATGCCGCTACGGCCTGAGTCATCCAGCCGTTGCCATCGCTGCGGGTTCGCCCGCAGCAGCCCATGAAGAGCCGGATTTCCACAGGGAATCCGGCTTTTTCGTTTCCGTCCCAGCGGTTTTTCGCCGCATCGGAATCTCCCGCCATGGCCAAAGCGACCTGCGCTTCCGAAGTCCGCCGTTTCACCGATATCCCGAACGTCGGTCCCGCCACCGCCGGCGATTTCAAGACGCTGGGCCTGCACGCACCCGCCGAACTGGCGCGCTGCGACGCCTACGCGCTCTATCGACGCCTCTGCACGACGACCGGCGTCCGCCACGACCCCTGCATGATCGATGTCTTCCTCGCCGCCATCGACTTCATGAATGGTGCGCCCGCGCAGCCCTGGTGGCATTACACCGCGCAGCGCAAGCGCGCACTCGCCGACGGATGATCGCGCCGGCGCGATCACTACCCGGCAAGAGATCACCCACAGTTCATGCCCGTCGCCTAAGCTGCGGCCAACGCCCACGAGCCCACCATGACCGATATGTCCACACCGAACGCACGTCGCCGCTCTTTCCTGTTCACTGCCGCCATCCTTGTTACGCTCGGCGCCATCGCGATCCTGCCGGGCTGCAATACGTTGAACACCGCAACCGCCCTGCTGAGCAACCAGGTCGCATTCACCGCGCCGCAGTTGCAGGCGTATCTCGATCGCCATTATCCGCAGCAGTACGACCAGCTCGGCGGCCTGCTCAAGCTCAGCGTCAGCAATCCGCAGGTCGCGATCCCGCCCGACAGCACGCGCCTGCATCTGGATTTCGACGTCGGCATCGACGGTCTGGGCATGCGCAGCGACCGGCCCGCCGGGCACATCGCGGTCACCAGCGGGCTGCGCTACGACATGGCCAGCAATGCGCTGTATCTGGAAGAACCCGAACTGGAATCGGCGGAACTGCCGCTGATCGGCAGCCGCATGAACGCCACCGGCCGCGATCTCATCAACGGTTGGCTGCGCGATTACGCCCGCAGCGAACCGGTCTACAGACTCGACAAGGAGATGCTGGATACGCTCGGTTCGCGGCGGATCGCCGGCACGTTGATCCAGAACGGTCGCGTGGTGATCAAGCTCGACAAATGAAGCTTCGTAGGAGGGCCGTCAGGCCCGAGCTTTTCGGAATGACAGCAAAGATTCGCACACGGCATCAATGCCGAAGCACGAAGATGAAGCATCGGGGCTGAAGCCCCTCCTACGAAATGCAATGCCGCGCCTGCGGAAATTTCAACGTGTGTTCAGATCTCGAACCGGTAGGACAGCTTCACCAGCAACTGTTCGCTGTCGCGCAGATCGAATGCGCTGCTGAATTCATCGCCGACCGAATACCGGCTGCCCGCATCGAAGATCGAACCGCCGCGCACGTATGCGATATACAGATACGACAGCGGCGCGAACTCGTAGCGGTAGCGCACCTGGAAACCGAGGTTGCGCAGCGCGAAGCTGTCGGCCGGGTCGTTGTTGCGCACCGGCGTACCGTCGGGCGCGACCACCCAGGCGCGTTTGGCCTCGGCGTCCAGGCCCAGCGCTTCGAGGCGCACGCGCAGCTCCTGCTTGCTGTCGATCAGCCACACCGTGCCCGCGTTCAGCAGCGCCTGTTCCTGGCCGTAGGTGACCAGACGCGCGGTGTCGCGATCCCAGATCAGCCAATCCGGGTTGCGCAGCAATTCCAGGCCAAGGAAAAAGCTGAGATTGTCGTTGACCGCATAGGTCGGCTCCAGATACGTGCTCCAGGCGCCGCGATCGATACCGCCCAGACCTTCCGCGCCGTAGCGCAGATTGGCGTAGAACGACCAGTGTTTTTTCTTCGGAAAAAAGCGCTCGGCGAATCCGTACAGGCGCCCCGGATGATCGACTGCGCCGTGGCCGCGGGTGATGAGATCTTCGTGGCCGGGCGTCCAGCCCAGGATTTCAAAGAACTGGTTGCCGCCATCGCGGCGCTCGCTGCCGCGGTTCACCACGAAGGCATCGCCGATATGCACGCCGTTGTCGTTGGTGCGCCGCGAAGTGGCGAAGCGCCACTGGTGCGACGCGTACGGGGAGCTTTCCGGCAGCGACGTGAAGCGTCGCGAGAGCTCGTAGCGGGCGTAGTTGTAGTTGTTGCGATCCAGGAAGCCGAGGTCGTTGAGCTGCAGATCGCCGCCGGTGTGCAGCAGATAGAACTGCTGCCGCCAACCATCGCCTATGTCGTGGTCGACCCGCACCTGCGCGCCGGAATCGCGCACGGTCTCGCCGCGCTGATCGATGCTGGAGCCGACCACATTGGTGCGGATATTCCACTGCGCGTTCGGCGCCCACTGGTGATCGAGCGAAACGACGGTCGCCTCGCGGTCGAGGAATGGACGATTCACGTGGGTCACCATCGCACCGACGTTGTGTCCCTGGAACCCGCGGGTCGCGCGCAGCGCGTAGAAATCACGGCCGACGCTGTCGCCCTCGGTGGCCGCGAACACGCCGTAGCCGAAACCGCCGGCGCTGCCGTTGATCTTGACCGCAGCGGTGACGTCGCCGGAACCGCTGCCATCGTCGGCCTGCGCGCCGACGCGACGCGTGTAGATCAACTGCTGGGCATTGCCGAGCGAGCCGAACGGCACTTCGAAATAGCCCTGATTCTCGGTGAAGAACGGACGCCGGTCGCCGAAGAAGGTTTCGATCGCGCCGAAGTTGACGACGATGCCGTCGCTCTCGACCTGGCCGAAATCCGGATTCAGCGTCGCGCTGAGCTGGAACTGGCCGTTCGGCTTCCAGAACAGATCCACGCCGGCATCGGCATCGTCCTTGCCGCCGACGTTGTCGTACAGGCCGACGACATACGGCGTGATCGCCAGCAACGACTGGCTGAACTGCGGCACCTCGACCTTGTTCAGCGCGCTGAGATAGCGCTGATCGTTGAAACTGATCGCCGGCCAGGTCATGCGCTCGTTGCTGTCGCCGACCACCCGGTCCAGCGCCAGCCCGATCGTGCGCGTGCCGCCTTCGCCGCTGCGCATCGGCGCGATGTGCCAGGGAATCAGCATCTCGGCGGACCAGCCGTGCTCGTCCTCGGACACCGCATGCGACCAGTTGCCGTCCCAGTCGCCGTTGAACTGGGTCTCGTTGCTGATCGTGCTGTCGGCGATGTCGTCCGACAGCGCCACCATGAAGTTGTAGCCGCTGCGACCGTCGCCATCGAAGTCGACGTAGACGTTGACCCGGTCGACGTTGCCGTTGTTGTCGCGCTGGAACCGCTGCCGGGTGCGCGGCACATGCGCCGGCTGCAGATTGCGGAAGGCGATCGCCAGGCCATCGGCGGTGGCCATGTACCAGGCCTCGGTGGCGTGCCGGCCGGGTTCGCGGGTCAGCGGCTGGGTCATGCGGAAATCGTCGATGCGCTGCGCGCCGGACCATTCCGTGGGCTCGATCCTGCCGTCGATGTCGAGGGCGAGGACCGGTACGGGTGTCGAGACGACCGCGGCGAGGAGCAAGGCGCGCATGGCGGCATCCCGTTCTGAAGGTGCGGGCATCCTGCGACAAGCGCCGGAGTGCGACGACTGTCTTAAGTCATGGAAACTTCCATCGCCCTGTATCGTCCGTCACACGCGCGGTGTGTGGAGTCTGGCGATGTGGCGGCACGCCGCCAGTGGCGCCTACTTCTTCGGCTGCAGCATGGTGCCGGTGCATTTCTTCGCACCGCACTTGCAGCCCCAGATCTTCTTCAGCTTGGCGGTATGCCGCTCGGCCAGCACGATGCCGTAGTTGTAGGTCAGTTCTTCGCCCGGCTGGATGTCGCGGATGGCTTCGATGAACACCTTGTCTTTGTGCGGCTTGCCCTTGGTGTTCTCTTCCTGCACCGCCTCGCAGTTGGGCGCGCAACTGTGGTTGATCCAGCGCGCGACGTTGCCGTCGACGTTGGCATCGATCACGTAGTCGTCGTTGAGGGTGAACAGGAAGGTGTGGCCGTTCTCGTCGATGTCCGCGTAGGCCTCATCGACCTCCGCGTGGGTGCGCACTTCGCCCTTGTAGCGCACGATCCGCTCGCCCTTGCGGATCAATTCGTCGGCGAACACGCCATTGCCGTGGATGGGCGACAAGCGGGCGACGATCTTCTTCTTCGGCATGGCGTGAACGGTTCCGGCTGGGGATGCGTGGAGGGCGATTATGGCCTATTTGCCGGCGCCCGCGACGGGCGCGCGGCGCGGGTCCGGCCGCGCGCACGCTTTCGGGACGGGCTCAGAACCATCCGCGCCAAGCGCCGCTCCAGTACAGCGCCATGCCCAGGCCGAACACGGTCCAGAACAGCGACTTGAACCCGCGCCACGCTTTCCAGAGCAGGAACACCGCGCCCGCGGCCAACAGCCAGCGCAGCCACTGCGGGCGCTCGGTGGCGTTAGCGGCGGACGCCGCGCGCTCGGCCAGGCGTTCGACGGTGGTCTGGAACGACGACGGGATGGTGTGGGTGGTGCGCATGGCGGACTCCTGCGTCCGGGAGTGGACGCGGCCCATTCTCCTCAGCCCGGCGGCGCCGGCCATTGGCCGTCATCAGCCATCCGCGGTGACAGTCGTCACCTGAAGTCGCCTGTACGAAGCTCGTGGCAGCAAAGGTCACGGATTGAGCCCGGCCGACCGAAAGCGTACAATTTCGGTCCTGTTTCAGTCGAGACGCCACCCGGCGCCAACACCAGCCGATGCTCCGCGTCACCAAACTCACCGATTACGCCAGTGTGGTGCTGACCGTGCTGGCCAGCGCGCCGGACACCGTGCTCAGCGCGACCGGGCTGGCCGAACGCGCCGGCCTGGAGACGCCGACCGTCGCCAAAGTGCTCAAGCCCTTGGCCCAAGCCGGGCTGGTGCAGGCGTTCCGCGGCGTCGCCGGTGGCTACCGCCTGGCCCGGCCACCCGCCAAGATCTCGCTGGTCGAGATCGTGGAAGCGATGGAAGGCCCGCTGGCGATGACCGAGTGCAGCATCCACGAAGGCCAGTGCGGCATCGAGCATTCCTGCAGCGCCCGCGCCAACTGGCGGCGGATCAACGATGTCGTCGCCGACGCCCTGCGTCGCGTCACCCTGGCCGACATGATCCTGCCGGACCCCACGACGGATGCGCGCAGGACCATTCCCGTTTCGCTGTCGGCCAATTGAGAACGACGATGACCGCCCAACAGTCCCATGAATCGCTGCCGCAGCAGAGCGCGCCCGCCTTGGGCATGCCCGTCCAGAATGCCGAAATCCTCGAACAGCTCGGCCGTCGCTACGACGCCGGCTTCGTTACCGACATCGAGTCCGAGACGCTGCCGCCGGGCCTCGACGAAGACGTGGTCCGCTTCCTGTCGGCGAAAAAGAACGAACCCGAGTGGATGACCGAATGGCGGCTCGCCGCGTATCGCCACTGGCTGACAATGACGCCGCCGCATTGGGCGAAGCTCGAGATCGCACCGATCGATTTCCAGTCGATCAGCTACTACTCGGCGCCGAAAGCCAAATACGCATCGCTCGACGAGGTGCCGCAGGAACTGCTGGATACCTACGACAAGCTCGGCGTGCCGCTGCACGAGCGCGCGAAGCTGGCCGGCGTCGCGGTGGACGCGGTATTCGACTCGGTCAGCGTCGGAACCACTTTTCGAAAAGAACTGGCCGAGAAAGGCATCATCTTCTGCTCGATGTCGGAAGCCCTGCACGATCATCCGGAGCTGGTCCGCCAGTACCTCGGCAGTGTGGTGCCGGCCGGCGACAATTATTTCGCGGCGCTGAATGCGGCAGTGTTTTCCGACGGAAGTTTCGTGTTCATCCCCAAGGGCGTGCGCTGCCCGATGGAACTCAGCACCTACTTCCGGATCAATGCGATCAACACCGGCCAGTTCGAGCGCACGCTGATCATCGCCGAGGAAAAATCCTACGTCAGCTATCTCGAAGGCTGCACCGCGCCGATGCGCGACGAGAACCAACTGCACGCGGCGGTGGTCGAGCTGGTGGTGCTGGACGATGCGGAGATCAAGTATTCGACGGTGCAGAACTGGTATCCCGGCGATGAGAACGGCGTCGGCGGCATCTACAACTTCGTCACCAAGCGCGGCGAGTGCCGCGGCGCGCGCAGCAAGATCAGTTGGACCCAGGTCGAAACCGGTTCGGCGATCACCTGGAAATACCCGTCGTGCGTGCTGCTTGGCGACGATTCCACCGGCGAGTTTTATTCGGTCGCGCTCACGCACCATCGCCAGCAGGCCGACACCGGCACCAAGATGATCCACATCGGCAAGCGCACCAAGTCGAAGATCGTCAGCAAGGGCATCAGCGCCGGCCGTGGCCAGAACACCTATCGCGGCCTGGTGAAGGTGGAGCGCGGCGCCGATGGCGCGCGCAACCATACCCAGTGCGACAGCCTGCTGATCGGCAAGCGCTGCGGCGCGCATACGTTTCCGTACATCGAAGTGAAGAATCCCGGCGCAACCGTCGAGCACGAGGCCACCACATCGAAGATCAGCGACGACCAGATGTTCTATTGCCGCAGCCGCGGCATTTCCGAAGAGAACGCGGTGTCGCTGATCGTCGACGGCTTCTGCAAGACCGTCTTCCGCGAGCTGCCGATGGAATTCGCGGTGGAAGCCAAGAAACTGCTGGAAGTCTCGCTCGAAGGTTCGGTCGGATGAACGCCGCTGTCACATCCGCCTCAGCCGTCGGCGAAACCGATCTGCAGCGCCTGCTGGCCGGGCTCGCGCCCGAGCTGGCGGCGCGCCCGCGCGCGATCCGCTCGCAGGCCGCGGACGCTTCCGTCCCGGGCGCCACCGTCATGCTGTTTCGCGAGGACGAAGGCGTCACGACGGTCGTCGAGGTCGACGAAGCGCCCGACGGAACCACCGACGGATCGCGCGATGAACCGCTATGGGCGCAGATCACCCTGCGCATCCATTCCAGTCTGGAAGCGGTCGGGATGATGGCGGCGATCGCCACCGCCCTCGCCGCGCGCGACATTCCGTGCAACGCCGTGTCCGCCTATTACCACGACCATCTGTTCGTCCCGTGGTCGCGCCGCGACGACGCCATCGCCGCACTGCAGGCGCTTAGCGGAGACACCGCATGACCCTCAGCGACATCATCGGCACGTTCGGCGTCTCCATGCTGCTGATCGCCTTCGTGCTCAATCAGCGGCGCACGATCTCCGAGCATTCCCGGGCTTTCCTCGCGATGAACATGATCGGCGCGCTGCTGTGCGGCTATTCCGCGTGGCTGGTGAGCTTCATGCCGTTCGTGGTGCTCGAAACCGTCTGGGCACTGTTCGCCGCCTGGGGACTGCTGCGCTGGTCGCCGGCCACCGCAGACTGACGCCCTCCTTTCATATCTCAGCCTTTCCGGCACGAAGAATCCGACATGTTGAAGATCGACAACCTCCACGCCAGCGTCGCCGGCAAAACCATCCTCAAAGGGCTCACGCTGGACGTGAAGCCCGGCGAAGTCCACGCCATCATGGGTCCGAACGGCGCCGGAAAATCCACGCTCGGCAACATCATCGCCGGCCGCGACGGCTACGAGATCGGCGAAGGCTCGGTGTCGTTCGAAGGCCAGGATCTGCTGGCGCTGGAACCCGAGGAGCGCGCCGCGCTCGGCGTGTTCCTGGCGTTCCAGTATCCGGTCGAGATCCCGGGCGTGAACAACACCTACTTCCTGCGCAGCGCACTCAACGCCCAGCGCAAGGCGCGCGGCGAAGGCGAACTGGATTCGATGCAGTTCCTCAAGCTGGTGCGCGAGAAACTGGCGGTGCTGCATCTGAAGGATGAACTGCTGCATCGCGGCGTCAACGAAGGTTTCAGCGGCGGCGAGAAGAAGCGCAACGAGATCTTCCAGCTCGCGGTGCTGGAACCGAAGCTCGCGATCCTCGACGAAACCGACTCCGGCCTCGACATCGATGCGCTGAAAGCCGTCGCCGACGGCGTCAATGCGCTGCGCAGCCCGCACCGCGCGTTCGTGGTCATCACCCACTACCAGCGCCTGCTCGATTACATCAAGCCGGACGTCGTGCATGTGCTGGCCGACGGACGCATTGTCGAAACCGGCGGCCCGGAGCTGGCGCTGGAACTGGAAGAACACGGCTATGCGTGGATCAAGGATCGCGTGACGCCGGAGGCCGCGGCACGATGAGCGCATTGCTCGATTCGTTCGCAGCCGCGTTCGACGGCCTCGCCCAGCGCGACGCCGCGGGTCTCGGCGCGCATCGCCGCGAAGCCCTGGATGCGGCGCTGCGCGACGGTATGCCGGGGCCGCGCAGCGAAGCCTGGAAATACACGCCGCTGCGCGCGATGGAACGGCGTGCGTTCGCGCCCGCGGCGCCGATCGTTGCAGATACAGGCGCGGATGCAGGCGCGGATGCCGGTGCGCTGGATGCCGCGCTCGCGGAGATTCCTTTTCCGCGCATGGTCTTCGTCGACGGGCGCTACGACGCCGCGCACAGCGATATCGCCGTCATGTCCATGCCCGGCATCGACGTACAGCCGTTGTCGCAGGTGCTGCGGACGGGCGAGCCGCGCGACGCCAATTTCCTGGCGCGTCGCTTCGCGGGCGCCGATGAAGTGTTCGCGAACCTCAACGCCGCATTGGCCGAAGAAGGCGTCGTCATCCATCTCGACCACGAATGCCCGGCCGCCTTCCCGCTGCATCTGGTGTTCGTCGCCAGCGGCCGGGCGCAGGCGTCCGCGACGCATCTGCGCCACTTCGTCGATCTGCGCAACGACACCCACCTGTGTCTGGTCGAACACCACATCGCACTCGGTGAACACCGCGGGCTGTCCAATCACGTCTTCCACGTCCATCTCGGCCAGCGCGCCGAACTCGAACATGTGCGCGTGCAGAGCGAATCCGCGGGCGCGAGCGTGTTCGCGCGCACCGACGCGGTGCTCGCGCGCGACGCCCGCTATGCCCGTCTCGACCTCGAACTCGGCGCGTCGCTGTCGCGGCACGAACTGAACGTCCGCCTCGAAGGCGATCATGCGCGATTGACCGCATCCGGCGTGCTGTTCGCCGACGGCAAACGCCACGTCGACACGCGTCTGGGTATCGACCACATCGCCCGCGACACCGCCTGCGACCTGTTCTGGCGCGGTCTGGCCACCGATCGCGGTCGCGCGGCCTTCCACGGCGGCATCGTCATCCGCGAAGGCGCCGATGGCAGCAACGCCAACCTGTCGAACAAGAATCTGCTGCTGTCTTCGCAGGCCGAAATCGACACCCAGCCGGTGCTGGTCATCCATGCCGACGAAGTGCAGGCCGCGCACGGCGCCACCGTTGGCCAGCTCGATCCCACCGCGCTGTTCTACCTGCGCACCCGCGGACTGCCCGAAACCGAAGCGCGCGCGCTGCTGACCGCCGCGTTCTGCCGCGAAGCGCTGAACGTCGTCGCCGCCGGACCACTGCGCGACGCGCTGACCGCGATGCTCGACGCCCGTCTCGCAGGAGCGACCGGAGCATGAGTGCGCAGAACATCGATACGACAAGCATCGACTGGAGCGCGATCCGCGCCGATTTTCCGCTGCTGACCCGCGAAGTCCACGGCAAACCGCTGATCTATCTCGATTCCGCCAACACCGGCCAGAAGCCGGCGAAGGTCATCGACACGGTCGACGACTTCTTCCGCCACCACAACGCCAACGTCAGCCGCGCGGTGCATGCGCTCGGCACCGAGGCCACCGACGCCTACGAAGCATCGCGCACGAAACTCGCCGGATTTCTCGGCGCGCATCGCGACGAACTGGTGCTGTGCAGCGGCACGACGTTCGCGATCAATCTCGTCGCGTATTCGTGGGCGCTGCCGCGGCTGAAGGCCGGCGACGCGATCCTGCTCAGCCGCATGGAGCATCACGCCAACATCGTGCCGTGGCAGCTGGTCGCCGAGCGCACCGGCGCGACGATCCGGGTCGCCGAGATCCACGAAGACGGCACGCTCGATCTGGACGCGCTTTACGCGGCGATGACGCCGGACGTGAAGATCCTCGGCCTGACCCACGTCAGCAACGTGCTGGGCACGGTCAATCCGGTGCGCGCGATCTGCCGCGAAGCGCGACGCCGCGGCATCGTGACGGTGATCGACGGCTCGCAGGCCGCGCCGCACCGCACGCTCGATGTGCCATCGCTGGGCTGCGATTTCTACGCGATCACCGGCCACAAGATGTGCGGCCCGACCGGTACCGGCGCGCTGTGGGCGCGACGCGAACACATCGCCGCGATGCCGCCGTTTCTCGGCGGCGGCGAGATGATCAAGGAAGTGCGCTTCGAAGGCACGACTTTCAACGACGGCCCGCATCGTTTCGAAGCCGGGACGCCGAACATCGCCGGCCACATCGGCCTCGGCGCCGCGGTCGACTACCTCTCCGCGATCGGCATGCCTGCGATCGAAGCGCGCGAAGCCGAACTGCTGGCGCACGCCAGCGAAGAATTGCAGCGCATCGAAGGTCTTCGGATCCTCGGCAACGCGCCGGAGAAAGCGGCGGTGATCAGTTTCCTGGTCGACGGCGCGCATGCGCACGATCTGGCGACGCTGCTGGATCTGGAAGGCGTCGCGGTGCGCTCCGGCCACCACTGCGCGCATCCGCTGATGCAGTTCTACGGCGTCGCCGCGACCTGCCGCGCTTCGTTCGCGTTCTACAATACGCACGAGGAAATCGAACGCTTCGCTGCCGCCCTCGTCAAGGTTCGCCGCCTGCTCGGCTGATCGCCGCCGTCGCGCGCAAGGGATTACCCGTTGAAGGAATGGCCTTTTCAAACACCATGCCGACCGTCATGCTCAGTTTCCGCAACGCTACCCACGACGATATTCCCGCACTGATCGCGCTGGTCACCGCCGCCTATCGCGGCGATGCCAGTCGCCAGGGCTGGACCACCGAGGCCGATCTGCTCGGCGGCCAGCGCATCGATGCGCAGATGCTGCGCGCCGATCTGGATGCGCCGGCCAGCGTGATCCTGCTGGCCACCGACAGCGGCGACGAGGATCGGCCGCGGCTGGTCGCCTGCGCCAATATCGCGAAGCAGATCAGCGACGACGGAATTCCCACGGCTTATTTCGGCATGTTCTCGGTCGATCCCGACCTGCAGAGCGGCGGCATCGGCAAGCTGGTGCTGGCGGAAGCCGAACGCATCGCGCGCGACACGCTGGGCTGCTCGCGCATGCGCATGACGGTGATCGACAGCCGCGAAGAACTGATCGCCTATTACGAACGTCGCGGCTATGCCCGCACCGGCATCAGCAAACCGTTTCCGTACGGCGATCCGCGCTACGGCCTGCCGAAGCGCGACGACCTGCAGTTCGAGATCCTCGAAAAATCATTGGAGATGCCGCCGTGAGCGACTGGACCTTCGTTTGCGCGACCGGACAGTTGCTGCCCGGCGAAAAAGCCGTGGCCTGGGCCGACGACACGCCGATTCTGGTGGTGAATCTGGACGGCGAACTCTACGCGCTGGAAGATCGCTGCACGCACGAGGAATTCGAGCTGTCGTCCGGCGATGTCGATCCCGTGGAAGGCAGCATCACCTGCGTGCTGCACGGCGCCCGCTTCGACCTGCGCGAAGGCACCGCGCTGTGCGCGCCGGCCTACGAACCGGTGGCGAAATTTCCGGTGAAGATCGAACACGGCGGCATCTGGGTGCGCGACGACCGCTAGACCGGATCCGGTCGAGCGGGCTTGGGCAGATGCCTCGTAGGAGGGGCTTCAGCCCCGAGCTTTTTTCGCAGACCTCGGGCCTGAAGGCTCTCCTACGGGATCGACAGCGCCTCCAAGCCCAACGTCGCCAACATCCCGGTCATGCGCCCGGCCTGCATCGCCTGCTCGCTCGACGCATTGCCCTGCTCCGCGCGTTTCGCCACGCCCTGCGCGATCGCCGCGAGCCGGAAGAAACTGAAGGCCAGCACGAACGGCCAGTCCGCTGGAATCGGCCGGCCGGTCAAAAGCGAATAGCGCGCGAGCAGCGCGGCTTCGTCGGGAATGCCCAACGCCGCGCGATCCAATCCGGCCAGACCCGGCAACGCGGGATTGCGCGGCAGGCGCAGCGCCATGCAGAAATAACCGAGGTCCGCGAGCGGATGGCCCAGCGTCGACAGCTCCCAATCGACGATGGCGATGACGCGCGGCGATTGCGGATGGAACATCAGATTGTCGATACGGAAATCGCCGTGCGCCAGCGCGACCACGCCGTCATCGGCCGGACAGCGCGCCGGCAGCGCGTCGATCAGCGCATCCATCGCCGGCAGCGGCCGCGTTTCGCTGGCGCGGTACTGTTCGGTCCAGCGCCTGATCTGGCGCTCGAAATAACTGCCCGGCTTGCCGTAGTCGCCAAGACCGACCGCCTCGGGATCGATCGTGTGCAACGCCGCCATCGCATCGATGATCCCGGTGTAGATGTCGCTGCGGCCGGCCGGCGCCATGTCCGGCAGCGACGGATCCCAGAAGATCCGGCCGTCGACGAACGACATCAGATAGAACATCGAACCGATGACAGACGCGTCGCTGCACAGATGCAGCGGCTGCGCGACCGGCACCGTGGTGCCGTGGAGCGCCTGCAGCACGCGGAACTCGCGATCGACCGCGTGCGCCGACGGCAGCAGTTGTCCCGGTGGTTTACGGCGCAGCACATAGGTACCGCTGGCCGCGTCGATCCGATAGGTCGGGTTGGACTGGCCGCCCTTGAACTTGGTGGCGGTCAGCGGTCCGCGGAAGCCGGCGACGTTAGCTTCGAGATAGGTCGCCAGCGATTCCGCAGGCAGGTCGAGTGGATGGGTCATGTCCATGTCTCGCGAAAATCCATATGCGTGGCTTTCGTAGGAGGGGCTTCAGCCCCGAGGTGTTTGCGATGGCATTGATGGAAGAGCTCGGGGCTGAAGCCCCTCCTACGATTTTGTGTCTTTCAGCATCGATCGCGCGAGCGATGCGATATGCACTTCGTCCGGGCCATCGGCCAGACGCAGCGAACGCGCGCCGGCATAGGCCTGGGCCAGGAAATAATCCTGCGAAAGGCCGCCGCCGCCGTGGATCTGCATCGCGCGATCGATGACCGCGCAGGCCATCCGCGGTGCGACGATCTTGATCATGCCGATCAGATCCTTCGCGCCCTTGTTGCCGTGCGCATCCAGCGCCACCGCGGCCTGCAGCGTGAGCAGACGCGCCTGTTCGATCTCGCAGCGCGACAGCGCGATCGCTTCCTGCGCCATGCCGTGTCCGCCGAGCGGGCGACCAAAGGCCTCGCGGCTGCGCGCGCGCGCGACCATCATCTCCAGCGCGCGCTGCGCCAGGCCGATCAGGCGCATGCAGTGATGGATGCGTCCCGGCCCCAGTCGCGCCTGCGCGATCTCGAAACCGCTGCCGGATTCGCGCAGCAGGTTGGCGACCGGCACGCGGACGTCGGTGAACTCGATTTCGACATGCCCGTGCGGCGCATCGTCGTAACCGAACACCGTCAGCGGTCGCAGCACGCGCACGCCTGGCGTCGACATCGGCACCAGCACCATCGACTGGCGACGATGCGCCGGCGCGTCGGGATCGGTCACGCCCATCACGATCATGATCTCGCAGCGCGGATCGCCGGCGCCGGTGGTCCACCACTTGCGGCCGTTGATGACGAATTCGTCGCCCTCGCGCACGATCGGCAGCGCGATGTTGGTGGCGTCGGAGCTGGCGACATCGGGTTCGGTCATCGCGAACGCCGAGCGGATCTCGCCCGCCAGCAAGCGCGGCAGCCACGGCGCCCGCTGTTCTGGCGTCGCGAAGTGCACCAGCACTTCCATGTTGCCGGTGTCGGGCGCGCTGCAGTTGAACACTTCGGGCGCGAACAGGCTGCGGCCGGTGAGTTCGGCGATGGGCGCGTAGTCGAGATTGCTCAGACCTGCGCCGTGGGTCGCATCCGGAAGAAACAGATTCCACAGCCCCTGCGCCCTGGCCTCGGCCTTCAGCGATTCCAGCAGCGGCGGAATCGTCCAGCGCGTCTGCGGATCGGCGGCATGCGCGTGGAATGCGATTTCCGCCGGAACGATCCGCTCCGCGACGAAAGCCGCGACCGCGGACTGCAGTTCGCGCGAGCGGTCCGAGAAGGGAAACAGCGTGGCGATGCGTTCGGTGCTCATCGTGCGTTGCTCATGGTGTATTCGGAAGCTTGCGTGAAGACGGCATCAGCATCGATGCCATCCAAGAGTGGTGTGGACTATGCCTTCCTACGTGGAAGGCCTTCAGGCCCGAGCTCTGCGAAAAATGCTCGGGGCTGAAGCCCCTCCTACGCAGGCACATCCACGGATTCAAACATATTCGTACCGGATCAATGTCGTACCGGATCAATAGTAGGTCCACAGCTCGCGTTCGCCGTGCAGATGCGGCAGCGCATTCCACGATCCCATCCGCAGGCGGCTGCCGTGAGGATGGAACTCCGACAGTGCGCTGTTGCGCAGCGACAGGTTGAGTTCGACCGCACGCGCGTTGGGCACGTCCAGCGCGATCTGCGCGAGCCGCGAGATCACGCCGCCAGAGCTGAGCACCAGCACCTCGCCGTCGCCCGCCAGCGCTTCCAGCCGCTCGCCCGCCGACTGCACGCGCTGACCGAACGCGGCCCAGCTTTCCGGAAGCCCGGGCAACTCGTCGTTCGCCCAGGCCAGCAGCGCCGCCTGCAGCATCGCCGCCACATCGCGCGGCTGCCCGCTGCGACTGGCGACAGCGATCGGGTGCTCAGGATCTCGCGCCAGATAGGCGCCGAACACCGCCTCGTGATCGAACTCGGCGAAACCGGGATCGGCCACGACCTCGGGCAGCGGCATCCCCTGTGCGGCGAAGGCTTCGGCCACGCCCTCGGCGGTCTGCCGGTGCCGGCGCATGCCGCCCACCACCACGGATTCGAATCGATGACCGCCGCGCGCCAGCCAATCGCCGAGCCGGCGCGACTGCAGGCGTCCGCGCTCGGACAGGTTGTCGTAATCGGCGGCGCCGTAGCTCGCCTGTCCGTGACGGACCAGCAGCAGGGTCATTGCGGGCAGTCCTTTGGCGAATGACGGTTCCGGGTACGGATCGTGCGATGCGGGCGATTGATGTTCAAGGGACGCTCATCGATGAAAACGCTCGCGTCATCCTACGCAGTCCGCGGGCGACCCGACACCCGCCCGCTCACCGCGGCCGCAGCCGGATCACCAGCACCTCGCCGCCGCCGTCCAGCGCGAAACGCGCGCGCCCGGCCGTCGCGCTCAACAACAGCGTGTCGCCCATCGCCGCGGCGACTCGATCGCTGCCGTCGGCGGCATCGGTCCGGCCGGACAGCACATGCACGGCCCAGGTTTCGCCCGATTCGACGAACAGCACCATCGAACCCACCAGCGGACGGTGCCAGAGGTGCGCGTCGATGCGGTCGCGGCGCCACATCAGATTGAAATCGTGGGTCGTGCCGTCGATGAGTTCACCGGAGACCGTGCGTTCGCCGGGGAAACGCACCCGCCCGTGCGGCGGCCCCACATCGCGCACCTCGCCGTCGTCGAAGCGCAGGCGCACACCGTTGCCGTGCAGCAGCACCAGTTCGCGATCGACGCCATCGAACGTGGAAAACGGCCCGTCGCGCTCGATCTCGGCGATCGACAGGCGCCAGTCCCAATCGTCCGCGGCCTCGGGACACCTCAGGATCTCGCGGGTCCAGCCGAAACCGTTGCGCCAGCGTTCGCGGCGGTAATCGTGTGCGGGAATCAGGCGCAGGCGGGCGGACATTCGGACCTCCGGAACGGACCGGGCGAGTGTAGCCGAGCGCTTCATCGCCAATACCGAAGGCCGCGATCGCTCGCGGCCTTCGGCGCCGGTGGGGCTGGATGGATCAGCGCTTCTTCGGGGCCACCGTCGGCGCCTTCGCGGCAGCGGCGGCCGGCTTGGCGGGCGCGACCGCGCCGCCGATCACGATCATGTCGCGGTTCTTTTCGACCGTCTTCAGGCCGATGCCGTCGACCTGCGCCAGTTGCTCTGCACTGCGGAAGGCGCCGTGCTGCTTACGGTAGGCGACGATGGCTTCCGCCTTGCTGGGGCCGACGTTGACCAGCACGCGGTCGAGAGTGGCGGCGTCGGCGGTATTGATGTTCACCTTCTCGGCGGCGAAGGCGCTGCCGGCGAGGGCCAGCGTCAGGGCGGTGGCGGCGATCAGGGACTTGAGGTTGAACAGGTTCATGGCATGGCTCCTTGGTTGGGTTGGACAGATCGGATTCGGGACTGTCGGTGGCGTTCACGCTGCCGGGCTTTTCGGTGTGCGCCGGTGCGCTGCGTCGACAGGGACAGTGTCCGGATTCGCCCTGCCCGGCCACATCGCCGAACCACCCGTGCAGGGGCCAGCCGATGCCGCATCCGAGGGTCGGAAAATCCCTACAGACCCGCCCGCCGCGAGCCCCGGGGATCGGATCGGATGGGGGGCGTACAATGGCCGGACTCTTCAACATCGGTTCCCAACGCCATGGCTATCCGCAACGTCGACCCGACTTCCACCCAGCCCGCTTCGATCCAGGCGGCTTCGACCCAAGCGGCTTCGATCCAGCCGGCTTCCCTCCAGACCTCCATCGACGCCAAATGGGACGACGAAATCGTCCCGCAGCTCGTCGAATACATCCGTATCCCGAACAAGTCGCCGATGTTCGACAGCGACTGGGCCGCGCACGGTTACATGGATGATGCGGTGAAGCTGATGGAAACCTGGGCGCGGGCGCAGAACGTCGCCGGCATGCAGGTCGAAGTGGTGCGCCTCGAAGGCCGCACGCCGCTGATCTTCGTCGACATCCCGGCCAGCGCCGGTGCGGCCACCGGTGAAGACTGCGTGCTGCTGTACGGCCATCTCGACAAGCAGCCGGAAATGACCGGTTGGGACGACGACCTGGGCCCGTGGACACCCGTGATCAAGGGCGATCGCCTCTACGGCCGCGGCGGCGCCGACGACGGTTACGCGATCTTCGGCTCGATCGCCGCGGTGCAGGCGCTGCAGGAACAGGGCGTGCCGCACGCGCGCTGCGTGGTGATGATCGAAGCCTGCGAGGAATCCGGCAGCTACGACCTGCCCGCCTACGTCGATCATCTGGCCGCGCGCATCGGCAAGCCGTCGCTGGTGGTGTGCCTGGATTCCGGCTGCGGCAACTACGACCAGCTGTGGTGCACCACCTCGCTGCGCGGCCTCGCCGGCGGCAACCTCACCGTCAAGGTGCTGAGCGAAGGCGTGCATTCGGGCGACGCGTCCGGCGTGGTGCCGTCGAGCTTCCGCATCCTGCGCCAGCTGCTGTCGCGGATCGAGGACCAGGACAGCGGCCGGGTCCTGATCGACGGTCTGCACGTGGAGGTGCCGGCGGACCGCATGGTGCAGGCGAAAACCTGCGCGGAAGTGCTGGATACCGCGATCTTCGACAAATTCCCGTTCCTGCCCGGCATGACCCCGATGCATTCGGACCTGACCGAACTGGTGCTCAACCGCACGTGGCGTCCGGCGCTGTCGATCACCGGCGCGGAAGGCCTGCCGGCGCTGTCGTCGGCCGGCAACGTGCTGCGTCCGTTCACCTCGGTGAAACTGAGCCTGCGCCTGCCGCCGACCCTGGACGGCAAGCGCGCCGGTGAGCTGTTGACCGAAGCGCTGCTGCGCGACCCGCCGAACGGCGCCGAAGTCAGCCTGCATCTGGAAAAGGATTCCACCGGCTGGAACGCGCCAACGATGACGCCGTGGCTGGAACAGGCCATCGACGACGCCAGCCAGGCCTTCTTCGGCAAGCCGGCGATGTACATGGGCGAAGGCGGCACCATTCCGTTCATGGGCATGCTCGGCGAAAAATTTCCCGGCGCGCAGTTCATGATTACCGGCGTGCTCGGCCCGCACTCCAACGCCCACGGCCCCAACGAATTCCTGGATATCCCGATGGGCAAGCGGGTCACCGCCTGCGTGGCCAAGGTGCTGGCCGAGCACCGCAACGCCAGCGTCCGCGGCGAGACCGTCGGCGTGGCCGCGGTGGCCGGCGGCGAACAGCACGGGGATCACGGCTGCTGCTAGAACAAAGTGCCGGCCTGTAGAGCGGCCTTCAGGCCGCTGCTTCTGCATTTCCCCCGACATCTGAAAGTGAAGCGGCCTGAAGGCCGCTCTACGAACCCATCTGAACACGCTTCAGGTATTCCCTTGTCGGCAACCTCGACTGTTAGGATGCGACTGCGGTCTCAAACGGGCCGCAACACCATCCAATCAAAGGGAGGGAGTCATGACCGGCATTCTTTACACGATCATCATCGGCGCCGTCATCGGGATCATCGCGCGTTTCATCAAACCGGGCGCGGATTCGATGGGCTGGATTCTCACCATTCTGCTCGGCATCGCCGGCGCCTGGATCGGTAGTTACATCGCGCCGATGCTCGGACTGTCCGGCGGCATGACCGGCTTCATCGTCTCGATCGTCTGCGCCATCGGCCTGTTGTTCCTGTTCGAGATGATCCGCAGGAAAAGATAAGAGGCACGCGCGCCTGGAGCGGACACCCGTTCAGTCACGACGAAAAGCCCGGCACATCGCCGGGCTTTTCGTTTCAGGCATCAACCGCCCAGCAAGCGTTCCACCACCGACTCGGCCAGCGCTTCGGGCGTCTGCGCCACGGTATCGAGGCGCATTTCGGGCGCCTCCGGCACTTCGTACGGCGAGTCGATGCCGGTGAAGTTCGGAATCTTGCCGGCACGGGCCTTCGCGTACAGCCCCTTCACGTCGCGGCCTTCGGCCACCGCCAGCGGCGTATCGACGAACACTTCGATGAATTCGCCGCCGTCGAACAGCTCGCGGGCCATCCGCCGCTCGGCGCGGAACGGCGAGATGAAGCTGACCAGCACAATCAGGCCGGCATCCACCATCAGTTTCGCGACTTCGGCGACGCGGCGGATGTTCTCCACGCGGTCCTCGTCGCTGAAACCCAGATCCTTGTTCAGCCCATGGCGCACGTTGTCGCCGTCCAGCAGATAGGTGCGCAGCCCCATCGCCATCAGCCGCTTCTCGACCAGATTGGCGACCGTGGATTTGCCCGAGCCGGACAGCCCCGTAAACCACAGGCAGCGCGGCGACTGGCCCATGCCGCGCGCGCGCGCGGCCTTGTCCACTTCCAGATGCTGCCAGTGGATGTTCGCAGCGCGGCGCAGCGAGAAATCGAGCGTGCCGGCCGCGACCGTGGCGTGGGTCTGGCGATCGATCAGGATGAAGCCGCCCAGTTCTCGGCTGTCGGAGTAGGTCTCGAACGGCATCGGCTGGTCGAGATGCAGGTTGCAGTAGCCGACTTCGTTGAGATCGAGCGATTTCGCGGCCAGATGCTCCTGCGAATTCACGTCAACGCGATGCTTGATCTCGGTGATCGAGGCGCCGACCGTGCGCGCGCCGACCTTCAGCCAGTACGGGCGGCCCGGCAGCAGCGGCTGTTCGCCCATCCACAGCACGTGCGCGGCGAACTGGTCGGCCACTTCCGGCGGCGACGATGCGGCGGCGATCACGTCGCCGCGGCTGATGTCGATCTCGTCCTCCAGCGTCAGCGTGACCGCGCGGCCCTTGCCGGCGCGCGGCAGGTCGCCATCGCCGCCCAACACGCGCGCGACGCGCGAGCGCCGGCCGGACGGCAGCGCGACGATCTCGTCGCCGGGCGCCACCGTGCCGGATGCGATGGTGCCCGCGAAGCCGCGGAAATTCTGGTCCGGGCGGCAGACCCACTGCACCGGCAGGCGCAGCGCGGCGGTCGGCGCTTCGCCCGCGCCGGCGACATCGACGGTTTCCAGATGCGCCAGCAGCGTCGTGCCGGTGTACCAGGGCATCCGCGTCGAAGGCTCCAGCATGTTGTCGCCGTTCAAGGCGGACAGCGGAATGGCGGTGACCTGCGGAATGCCGAGCTGTTCGGCCAGCGCGCGGTAGTCCTCGACGATGCGCGTGAAGATCGCTTCGTCGTAGTCGACCAGATCCATCTTGTTCACCGCCAGCACCACGTGGCGGATGCCCAGCAGCGAGACGATGTAGCTGTGGCGGCGGGTCTGGGTGAGCAACCCCTTGCGCGCGTCGACCAGCACGATCGCCAGATCGGCGGTGGACGCGCCGGTGGCCATGTTGCGGGTGTACTGCTCGTGGCCCGGGCAGTCGGCGACGATGAACTTGCGCTGGTCGGTGCTGAAGAAACGATAGGCGACATCGATGGTGATGCCCTGCTCGCGCTCGGCCTGCAGGCCGTCGACCAGCAGCGCGAAATCGATCTGCCCATTCTGGGTGCCGTGACGCAGGCTGTCGGCTTCCAGCGCCGCCAACTGGTCGTCCAGCAGCAGCTTGGTGTCGTGCAGCAGCCGGCCGATCAGCGTGCTCTTGCCGTCGTCGACGCTGCCGCAGGTAATGAAACGCAGCAGCTGCTTGTGTTCGTGCTGCTGCAGATAGGCCGCGACCGCGGCATCGGCTTCGAGATTGGTGTCGTTGGTGATAGCGGACATCAGAAATACCCCTCCTGCTTCTTTTTCTCCATCGAAGCGGAAGGATCCTGGTCGATTACCCGTCCCTGGCGCTCCGACGTGGTGGCGACCAGCATTTCAGCGATGATCTTTTCCAGCGTATCGGCTTCGGATTCGATCGCGCCGGTCAGCGGATAGCAGCCGAGGGTGCGGAAGCGCACGCGCTTGATGGCGGGCGTTTCGCCCTCGCGCATCGGCAGACGCTCGTCGTCGACCATGATCAGCGCGCCGTCGCGTTCCACCACCGGGCGCTCGGCCGCCAGATACAGCGATGGCACCTCGATCTTCTCGCGGTAGATGTACAGCCACACGTCCAGTTCGGTCCAGTTGGAAATCGGGAACACGCGCACCGATTCACCCTTGTGGATGCGGGTGTTGTACAGGCTCCACAGTTCGGGGCGCTGGTTCTTCGGATCCCAGCGGTGCTGCGCGCTGCGGAACGAGAAGATCCGCTCCTTGGCGCGCGATTTCTCCTCGTCGCGGCGCGCGCCGCCGATGGCCGCGTCGAAGCCGTGCATGTCCAGCGCCTGTTTCAGGGCCTGGGTCTTCATCACATCGGTATGCACGGTGGCGCCGAAAGTGATCGGATTCATGCCCTGGGCCACGCCCTCGGGATTGGTATGCACGCGCAGCTCGATGCCGGTTTCCTTCGCGCGGCGGTCGCGGAACGCGATCATCTCGCGGAACTTCCAGCCGGTATCGATGTGCAGCATCGGAATGGGCGGACGCGCCGGTGCGAATGCCTTCATCAGCAGGTGCAGCAGCACCGAACTGTCCTTGCCGACCGAATACATCATGACCGGATTGCGGAATTCGGACGCGACCTCGCGCAGGATGTGGATGCTCTCGGCTTCGAGCCGGTCGAGATGACTCAACGCTGGATACGACATGATGTCCCGTGGATGGATTGGCGGCGAAGAGGCCTGCATTCGCTGCTGGCGGACTTCAGCCGGATGGCGATGGTGTCGCCAGGACGGAAGAAACCCTGCGGTCTCAGCCGGCGAAGCTGTGGTAAAGGGTACGCGCGCTCAGGCAGATCACCAGTACGCCGACGAACGGCATGAGCACACGTGGACGGACGAAACGGATCAGCCACGCGCCCAGGGGCGCCGCGACCACGCCGCCCAGCGCCAGCCCGAGCACGATGTCCAGGTGACCGGTGCCGATGGTCATCAGGAACACGATCGACGCGGTGAGGGTGACGAAGAATTCGACCGCGTTGACGCTGCCTACGGTCAGACGCAGCTCATGGCCGCGGGCGATCAGGTTGCTGGCGACGATCGGTCCCCAGCCGCCGCCGCCCATCGCGTCCAGCAGCGCGCCGATGAAACCGACCGTGGACACGTGCGAGGTGACCTCGCGCGGCACCAGCTCGCGGAACGCCTTGAACAGGATCACCACGCCCATCAGCAGCAGGTAGCCCGCGATCCACGGTTTGAGCATGTCGCCGTCGATCATCGTCAGCAGGTAGGCGCCGATGCCCGCACCCAGCATGCCGGGCAGCAACAGCCGCCGGAACAGCTTGCGGTCGATGTTGCCAAAAGCATGGTGCGAGATCGCCGAAGTCCCCGTGGTGAAGCACTCGGCCGCATGCACGGTGGCGCTGCTCACCGCGGGCGGCACGCCGAAGCCGAGCAACAGGCTGGACGCGGTGACGCCGTAGGCCATGCCCAGGGCGCCGTCGATGAGTTGTGCAGCGAAGCCGATGACGACATACAGCAGAAAATCCGGGGGCAGTTCCATGCAGGGGAGGAGCCGCTGAAGGTTTTCCAGTATCCGCGACGCCCCCCGGTGTCGAAAGTGCGCACCGGCATAAGCGCATAACGACCGATCCTTTCCGCGTGCAAATGCAGGCGCCTAGGCTGAACGCTCGTCGTTTTCCCCTCTCCTGTCCCAGGCTGCCATGTCCCCCGCCAATACCGCCCCTTCGCCGGCCACGCTCGCCCAGTCGCCGCTGACCGCCGAGCCCTACGCCCAGATCGCACGACTGGTCGACGGCATGGACAGCGCCGGCCTGTGGTGGCTCTCGGGTTATACCGCCGGCCTTGCCCGTGCGCAGGGCGGCGCCATCGTTGCCGCCGCGCACGCCGCCGTCGAACCTGCGGCCGAGCATGCCGAGCGCAGCCGGCTGACCCTGATCTACGGCAGCCAGACCGGCAACGCCAAGCGCATCGCCGAAGCGCTGGCCGCGAAATTCGAAGCGGAAGGCCTGCCCGTCCGCCTGCTCCGCGCCGACGCCTATCCGACTCGGGAACTCAAGGATGAGCGTTTTCTCGCGATCGTGATCAGCACCCAGGGCGACGGCGACCCGCCGGACGACGCCCGCGCGCTGGTCGAATTCATCGAAGGCAAGCGCGCGCCGCAGCTCCCGCAGCTGCGTTTCGCGGTGCTCGGCCTCGGCGATTCCAGCTACCCGCAGTTCTGCGTGATCGGCCAGCGTCTCGATGCGCGTCTCGAAGCCCTGGGCGCGCAGCGCTGGGTGGCCCGCGCCGACGCCGATCTCGATATCGACACCATTGCCGCGCCGTGGTCGACCCAGGTGCTCGCCGAAGCCAAGGAAGCCCTGAAGCCGCGGCCGCAGCTCGCCAGTGTCACGCCGCTGCGCCCGCACATCGCCGCGCCGGTGGCGTGGACCCGCGAGCGCCCGTTCGCCGCCGAACTGCTGGCGAACCTGCCGATCACCGGCCGCGGCTCGGATCGCGACGTCCGTCATCTCGAAATCTCGCTCGAAGGCTCGGGCCTCGACTACGAACCCGGCGATGCCCTGGGCGTGTGGGTCGAGAATCCGCCGGCGCTGGTGCAGGCCATCGCCGATGCGCTTGATCTCGACGCCGATGCGCCGGTCGCGCTTGGCGGGGACACCCTGCCGCTGCACGAGTGGCTGGGCCGCAAGCGCGAGATCACCCGTCTCAGCCGTCCGTTCATCGCCACCCACGCCGCGCACGCCGGCAGCGATGCGCTCAACCGCCTGCTCGCGCCCGATCAGCGCGAAGGCCTGACCGCGCTGATGGCGCAGTCGCAGATCGTCGATCTGTTGCTCGAACACCCCGGCGCGTGGACCGCGGAGGCGCTGATCGAAGCGCTGCGTCCGCTGCAGCCGCGGCTGTATTCCATCGCCTCCAGCCGCAAGGCGGTCGGCGACGAAGCGCATCTCACCGTCGCCCATATCGAATACCGCCACGGCGACGCGCTGCGCTGGGGCGCGGCCTCGCACCACCTCGCCAGTCGCGAGGAAGGCGCGTCGCTGCCGGTCTACATCGAACACAACGAACGCTTCCGCCTGCCCGCCGATGCCTCGCGCGACGTGATCATGATCGGCCCCGGCACCGGCGTCGCCCCGTTCCGCGGTTTCGTGCAGGAGCGCAGCGTCGTCGGCGCAACCGGCCGCAACTGGCTGCTGTTCGGCAACCCGCACGCGCGCAGCGATTTCCTCTACCAGATCGAATGGCAGGACGCGCTCAAGCGCGGCGAACTGCAGCGTCTCGACCTCGCGTTCTCGCGCGATCAGGCGCACAAGGTCTACGTGCAGGACAAGCTGCGCGAACACGGCCGCACCCTGTTCGACTGGCTGGAAGGCGGCGCGCACCTCTATGTGTGCGGCGACGCCACGCGCATGGCCAAGGACGTGCACACGGCGCTGCTCGACGCGATCGCCACCCACGGCGGCAAGTCGGCCGAAGACGCCAACGACTATCTCAACGCCCTGCAATCGCAGGGTCGTTATTCGCGGGACGTGTACTGATATGAGCGCTCACTCGGTCGAAGACATCAAACAGCAGAGCGGCCGTCTGCGCGGCACGCTGGTCGAATCGCTGTCGAACCGGATCACCGGCGCGCTGGCCGACGACGACCAGACCCTGATCAAGTATCACGGCAGCTACCAGCAGGACGACCGCGACGTGCGCGACGAGCGCCGCCGGCAGAAGCTCGAGCCCGACTTCTCGTTCATGATCCGCACCCGTACCCCGGGCGGCGTGGTCACCCCGGCGCAATGGCTGAAGCTGGACGCCATCGCGACCACCTTCGCCGAACGCGGCCTGCGCATCACCACCCGCCAGGCGTTCCAGTTCCACGGCGTGATCAAGGGCGAACTCAAGCCGACGATGCAGGCGATCAACGCCGCGCTGATGGACACCCTCGCCGCCTGCGGCGACGTCAACCGCAATATCGCCGTCGCCTCCAATCCGTATCTGTCGCAGGTGCATACCGCGGTGCAGGCGCAGGCCGAAGCCGTGTCCAGGCACCTGCTGCCCAACAGCCGTGCCTACTACGAAATCTGGCTGGACGAGGAAAAAGTCGCCGGCAGCGGCGAAGAAGAAGAACCCATTTACGGCGCCACCTATCTGCCGCGCAAGTTCAAGATCGCGTTCGCGGTGCCGCCCAGCAACGACGTCGACGTGTTCGCGCAGGATCTGGGCTTCATCGCGGTCGTCGGCGACGACGGCGCGCTGCTCGGCTACAACGTCAGCGTCGGCGGCGGCATGGGCGCGACCCACGGCGATGCCGAGACCTATCCGCGCATCGCCGATGTCATCGGCTTCATCGCCCCGGACCAGGTGATTCCGGTTGCCGAAGCCGTGGTCACCACCCAGCGCGACTGGGGCAACCGCGCGGTGCGCAAGCGCGCGCGGCTGAAGTACACCATCGACGATCACGGCCTGGAGGCGTTCAAGCTCGAAGTCGCGCGTCGCGCCGGCATCACCTTCGCGCCGGCGCATGCCTTCGCGTTCGCGCACAACGCCGACGAATTCGGCTGGCACCAGGGCGACGACGGCCGCTGGCATCTGACCCTGCGCATTCTCTCCGGCCGCATCTGGGACCGCGACGGCGTGCGCCACCTCACCGGCCTGCGCGAAATCGCCAAGGTGCTCGATGCCAGTGGCGGCCCGTCGGAATTCCGCCTGACCGCCAACCAGAACATGCTGATCGCGAATCTCGACGACGCGCAGCGCGCGCTGATCGACCAACTGGTCGGCGAATACGCGCTGGACACGCATCGCGAAGCCTCGCCGCTGCGCAAGGCCGCGCTGGCCTGCGTCGCCTTGCCGACCTGCGGTCTGGCGATGGCCGAAGCCGAGCGCTACCTGCCCGCGTTCGTCGATCGCCTCGAAGCGGTGATGGCCAACAACGGCCTCGACGGCAACGACCTGCACCTCCGCATCAGCGGCTGCCCGAACGGCTGCTCGCGGCCGTATCTGGGCGAAATCGCCCTGGTCGGCAAGGCGCCCGGCCGCTACAACCTGATGCTGGGCGCCGACCACCGCGGCCAGCGCCTGAACACGCTGTACCGCGAAAACATCGACGAAACCACCATCCTCGACACCCTCGACCCGCTGTTCCGACAGTACGCCGCCGAACGCGGCGATGCCGAGCGTTTCGGCGATTTCCTGATCAGGAGCGGCCTCGTGCACGCACACGTCGCCCCCGGCAAAGCACTGCCACTGGAGTTGATCGCATGAGCCTTCCCGACCCGATCACCGCGGCCGAATCGCCGCAGGCCCTCGCCGAACTGAACCGCTGGCTCGCCACGAAAACGGCGCCGGAACGCGTGCAGTGGGCGGTCGAACACCTCGCCGGCCATCACGCGCTGTCGTCGAGCTTCGGCGCACAGGCCGCGGTCGCGCTGCACATGACCACCCAGGCGAAGCCGGACATCCCGGTGATCCTGATCGATACCGGCTACCTGTTCCCGGAAACCTACCGCTTCGTCGACGAGCTGACCGAACGCCTGTCGCTGAATCTCAAGGTCTACCGCCCGCAGGTGGGCATCGCGTGGATGGAAGCGCGCCACGGCAAACTGTGGGAAAACGGCATCGACGGCATCCAGCGTTACAACCAGCTGCGCAAGGTCGAGCCGATGCAGCGCGCGCTGCGCGACCTCGGCGTGCGCACCTGGATCGCCGGCCTGCGCCGCAGCCAGACCAGCACCCGCGCCGCCATCGACTTCCTCGAACTGCGCGACGGCCGCTGGAAACTGCATCCCATCGCCGACTGGACCGACCGCGACATCTGGCAATACCTCGAAGCCAACAACCTGCCCTACCACCCGCTGTGGCACGAAGGCTACGTCTCCATCGGCGACATCCACACCACCCGCCGCCTTGAAGACGGCATGGATGCGGAGGACACCCGTTTCTTCGGCCTCAAGCGCGAATGCGGCCTGCACGAGGACTGGACGGAGCTGGCGAAGAGCGCCTGAGGCGACTCAAGGCGATCAATCGGCACAACGACGCACCGATCGATCGCTACCGGGAACCGTGTGCCTTCAGCTGCCGGCAGGCGGGTTCTGCTCGCCCGGCGCTTTGCAACGGATCACCATCGTCTGACTGGCGCCCGACCAGAAGGTGACCGGATTGTTGTTCTGGTCGTAGATTTGATATCCGTTGGATCCGCACAACTCGCCGGCTTTCTTGTAGCACTGGCCGATGTCGTTCATTGCGGAACAATTGAGCGTGAAGCCATTCTGGCCCGACGGCGTGATGACAGGCGTTGCGGTGACGCAGCCGCTCAGCGCGAGCGCAGCCGAGAAAACCCCGAGAAAACATGTCCTGTTCAAATCGATTCCCTGTTGAGTCGCGCATACGCGCCGCGGAACAGTGTGTCGTCATCGCCCGCATGCGGTCAACGTGGCGATTTCCTTTGAAAACAAGGCATTACGCCTTCCCTGTCATGACTGACAGGTGCGTGTCCTCTCGATGGCCAGACCGGACGGGGTATGCCGGGTGAGCAGAACTGCGGAATGCCCGGCAGTTGGGCACGCCTATTGTCGGCGGTGGTGATCGGCGCAGGACCCGCGTATCGATCGCCTCGCATGCGGCACACGCCCAGCCGGCAGTCGCCGCCGGGTGCGCAGCCTGCGCATCCGCGCGACAATATGCGGTCCGGCGGCCCGTCGCCGCCTCCAATCCGGACCGCAATGCCTTCATCGCCCCACCCCGCGCACGACGACGCGTTTGACCCGCCGCGCGCCGCCGATGAGCGCGACGCCGACGCGCTCGCTGCCGATGCCCGCGCCTGTATCGCCTTCCTCGACGCCGTGGCCGCCGACCGCGAGCTGCTCGACCGCTTGCCCGCCGAAGATCGTGGGCGGCTGCATCAGGCGGTGGCGAGCGTCTACCACCCCGATCCGGTATTGCGCCGACAGCAGATGAAGGCCGCCGAGCGCGCGCGCAACGCCGCGCAGGTCGCGCGCGAGGAAGCCGTACTGCACGAGACCGGCATCCGCGAACTGCGCCGCCGGCCGGTGTTCACCACGCCGAATTACTTCCCGCCCCAGGATTTCGTCGCCGACGATCGCGACAGCGACGCGCCGGAACCGCGCGAGTCAGTCGAGCCGCAGCATTGCTATGTCTGCAAGCAGAAATATTCGCTGATCCATCATTTCTACGACCAGCTGTGCCCGGCCTGCGCCGAATTCAATTTCCTCAAGCGCACCGAAACCGCCGACCTGCGCGGCCGCGTCGCGCTGCTGACCGGCGGCCGGGTCAAGATCGGGTATCAGGCCGGACTCAAACTGCTGCGCGCGGGCGCGACGCTGATCGTGACCACGCGCTTCCCGCGCGACTCTGCCGCACGCTACGCGGAGGAACCCGATTTCGGCGATTGGGCCGACCGTCTGGAAATCTTCGGCCTGGACCTGCGCCACACGCCCAGCGTCGAAGCCTTCTGCCGCGAACTGGTGGCGACCCGCGACCGCCTCGACTTCATCATCAACAACGCCTGCCAGACCGTGCGCCGCCCGCCGGAGTTCTACGCGCACATGATGGAAGGCGAAACCGCCGCCGCGCACGAAGTACCCGAGCATCTGCGCAAGCTGTTGGGCGGCTACGAAGGCCTGCGCCAGTACGCGATGCTGCCCGAGGGCGCGGACGGCGGCACGCAGATGAGCGTCGGCGACAACCGCGATGCGCTCGCTGGCATCACGCGCGCCGCCGAGCTGTCGCAGATTCCGCTGCTCGCCGAAGAAATGGTCGGCCAGCAGCATCTGTTCCCGCAGGGCCGTCTCGATCAGGACCTGCAGCAGATCGATCTGCGCACGCGCAATTCATGGCGACTGCTGATGGCCGAAGTGCCGTCGGTGGAGCTGCTGGAAGTGCAGTTGGTCAACGCGATCGCGCCGTTCATCATCAACGCGCGCTTGAAGCCGTTGATGATGCGCACCCGCGACGGCGAGGCGCCAACGCGCGACAAGCACATCGTCAACGTCTCCGCGGTCGAAGGCCAGTTCTACCGCAAGTTCAAGACCACGCGCCATCCGCATACCAACATGGCGAAAGCGGCGCTGAACATGATGACCCGCACCGCCGCGACCGATTACCACGGCGACGGCATCCACATGAACGCGGTCGACACCGGCTGGGTCACCGACGAGGATCCCGCAGAGCTCGCAGCGCGCAAGGTGATCGAGGAGCGCTTCCACCCGCCGCTGGACATCGTCGACGGCGCCGCGCGCATCGTCGATCCGATCATCGACGGCATCAACACCGGCCGACACGTCTGGGGCCAGTTCCTCAAGGATTACAAGCCGACGGATTGGTGATCGGGCCGGCCTGAGCTTGTTCAGAATGTCCTGCGCAAACCGATAAGCCTCTGTCATCCCGAACGCCCGCGCAGCGGGCGGAGGGATCTGCTGTTGTTGCGGCACCGGCTATAAGCAGTTCCCTCCTCGGGCTTCGCCCTCGTTCGGGATGACAGTTCTTTCAGTCGCTGGATCTTGAAAGGGCTCTGAAGTGTCGACCTGAGTGTCAGCCGCCCGCATTTCCGGGCGGGTGTTCTGCGAACCACTCCACGATCCCCGGCATGTGCTGTTCGAAGCCGCCGGGGATCGACAGATTCAGCACCCCGGCGCGGGCGTTGCTGCGATTCTCGAAATCGTGAGCCGCACCGCCCGGCACCAGCACGAACGACCCGCGCGCGGCGTCGATCCACGCATCGTTCACCAGGAAACTCATCGTGCCTTCGATGACGTAGAACACGTCGTCCTCGGGATGCGCGTGCGCGCCTGGACCCTGTGTATGCGGCTCCAGCCACCATTCGGAAATCGAATAACGCGAAGCGGTTTCATCGCCATCGGCTTTGAACACAGCGCCGATCGGGCCCATCGGATATGCGCGACCTTCTCCAGGAGCGAGAACGACGGCATAGCGGGGCGAATCGACGGACTGGCTCACGGATGCATCCATACGTTTTCACACCCCCGCCGCATGCCGCCAGAGCGCGCGATTCAGCGGCGCGATCTTCCCTGCCAATCCCAGCGCATGACCACGCAGCAGCGTGGTCGCGAGGTGATCGTTGGAAAACACGCGATTGATCGCACTGAAGGCGTAGGCGGATGCGGTGGCGTCGCTGCGGCGCGCACGAGCCCAGCGCGCGAGGCGGTGCGGGGCGCTCCAGTCGACACGGCGCTGCTGCGCGGCGGCGACGATATCGCGCAGCGCGGACACATCGCGCAGGCCGAGGTTGACGCCCTGCCCGGCCAGCGGATGCACGACGTGCGCGGCGTCGCCGATGGCGAGCACGCGGCCGGCGACGTAGGCGTCCGCAAGCTGGCGGCGCAGCGGGAAGGCGATGCGCGGGCTCAGCGGACGCACGTCGCCCAGGCGCGAGGCGAACGCGCGGGTGAGTTCTTCCGCGAAGGCCGCGTCGTCGAGCGCGACCACACGTGCGGCTTCGGCATCGGGCAATGTCCAGACGATCGAGGACACGTTCTGCGCATCGGCGGTCGCTGCGCAGGGCAGGAACGCCAGCGGCCCGGTCGGCAGGAAACGCTGCCATGCGGTGTCTTCGTGGGGGCGCCCGGTCGCGACGTAGGCGACCACGCCGCGCTGGCCGTAGTCTTCGGTGCCCATGCCGATACCGGCGAGTTCGCGCAGCGTCGAGCGCCCGCCGTCGGCGGCGATGGCGATGCGCGCTTCGACGCGCAGGCCGTCGTCGAGTTCGAGCGTTGCACTGTCATCGCCCTGCTCCAGCGCGACCACGCGTGCGGGGCAGCGCACGGTCACGTTCGAGCGCCGCAGCGCGGCCCACAGCCGGTCCTGCAGCAGCGCGTGTTCGATGATCCAGCCCAACTGCTTCACCGCGAACGCATCCGCATCAAAGCGCAGTTCCTCGCCGCCGGCCGCGTCCCACACGCGCATGCGCCGGTACGGCTGCGCGCGCGCGTCGCGCACTGCGTCCCACACGCCGAGCGTTTCGAACAGCGCCGCGCTGTCGGGGGCGAACGCGTACACGCGCGGATCGGCTTCGGCCGACAACCATGCCGGCGGTTCGGCGTGTTCGATCAGCGTGACCTGCAACCCCTGCTGCGACAGCGCCAGCGCGCAGGCGGCGCCGACCACGCCGCCACCGACGACGGCGGCATCGGCGAGACGGCCGGTGGAGGTTCGACGATCGCCGCTACGGCTCTCGCTCATTCGACGATTCATGCGACCACCTCACGACAGAGTTGCGGCACGTCGCCGCGATAACCCATCGCGCCGCCGACCAGCATCGCGCGCAGCGCAGGGTCGTTTTCGAGCGCGAACAGGCCGAGGCTGCGCAGCGGCGACACCGATGGGGAAGGATTCGAGGTCCAGCGCGCGAGACCGTCGGAAAATGCGATGGTGCGCTCGCGGTCGTCGCGACGACGCCGTGCGTATTCGGCCAGCACCGCTGCGCTGCCGGCGTCTTCGCCGCGCGCGCGGCCGGCGTCGATGCATTCGACCAGGGTCAGCGCATCGCGCAGACCCAGGTTGAAGCCCTGCGCGCCGATGGGATGCAGGCTCTGCGCAGCGTTGCCGACCATCACGGCGCGCGGCGCGACGATCCGCTGCGCCAGCGTGCGCACGATCGGGTAGGCGCTGCGCGGGCCGGCTTCGAGCAGACGCCCGGCGCGCCAGCCGAAGACGCGCTGCAGTCGTTGCAGATACGCCGCGTCGTCGAGCGCCGCCACCGCGTCGGCCTCGTCGCTGGCAACGCCGTGGATGGTGCCGTAATGCCCATCGCCGCGCGGCAGGACTGCGGTCGGGCCATGATCGGTCAATCGCTCCCAGGCGGTGCCGTCGGGCGCGCGTTCGGCGCGGACGCGGGCGACGAACAGGGTCTGGCGGTAGTCGTGCCGTTCGGCGGCGATGCCCAGCGCCTCGCGCACCGCGCTGGCGGTGCCGTCGGCGGCCACCACGAGTCTTGCGGCGATCAGGCGCTCGCCGTCCGCATCGGCGACACGCGCCTGGCGCAGGCCGTCGACCGAGTCTTCAGCGAAACCCAGAAAACGCGCGGGGCGATAGCGGGTGAGGCGCGGCAGATCGTCGAGCCTCGACGCCAGCGCGTCGCCGAAATCGCGCGCCACCACGACCTGGCCGAACGCAGCGCGGCCGTAATCGGCGGCGTTCAGCACTACACGACCGAAATCGCCATTGCGGCTGATGTGGATGCGGGCAATGGCGCCGGTGGGCGCGCGCAGCCGCGGCAGCACGTCCAGCGCGCGCAGGGCGTTGACGGTGGCCTCGGCGAAGCTGAGATTGCGCTGGTCGAACACCGCCGGCAGCGCGCCGGGCGGCGCGGCTTCCAGCAGCGCGACGTCGATACCGAGCCGGTCGAGCGCGATCGCCAGACTGGCGCCGACCAGGCCGCCGCCGACGATCAGGACATCGTGGCAGGCCACTGCGGGCGCGTTCGAGAGTCTGGAGAGGGTCTGCGGGGCGGGGTCGGGCGTGGACATTGCGTTATGCTAACGCTCTGTGTTCACTTCCGCCTGCGACCGCCGATGACCGCTCACGCTTCTTCTTCCTCTTCAGGCTCCGACGCCAAGCGCGGCGGCCTGTTGGCCCCGGGTCCGCTGCTGCTGGCGGGCATGATCGTGCTGGCCGCACTGAGCCGCCTGCTGCCGCACCCGCCGAATTTCTCGCCGGTGGAAGCGATGGCGCTGTTCGGCGGCGCCTATTTCGCGAGCCGCGCATGGGCGGTCGTCGTCCCGCTGATCGCGATGGTGCTGTCCGACGTCGCCCTGGGCCTGATGTTCGGCGGCAGCTACATGACCTACGTCGCCAGCCTCTCGTTCTGGTCGGTCTACGTCTGCATCGCACTATCCACGGTGCTGGGCTTCGGTCTGCGCGGCAAGGTCAACGGCGCCAACGTGCTGGGCTATTCGCTGATCGGCTCGATGCTGTTCTTCCTCGTCACCAATTTCACCACCTGGCTGGGCTCGACCATGTACACCCAGACCGGCAGCGGTCTGGTCGCGGCCTACGTCGCAGGCATCCCGTTCTTCAAGTGGACGGTGCTGGGCACCCTGTTCTACGCGGCGGCGATGTTCGGCGGCTTCGCGCTGCTGCGCCGGCAGGCGCCGGCGCTGCGGGCGCAGACGGTCTGAATCTTCGAAACCTACTGTAGGAGCGGCTTCAGCCGCGATCTTTCTCTTCGTCACGCAAGAGCATCGCGGCTGAAGCCGCTCCTACGAAGAGCACGGATCGGGAATCACCATGGGTAATCGTCTTTCCAAGATCTACACGAAGACCGGCGACGACGGCTCGACCGGTCTGGGCGACGGCAGCCGGGTGTCGAAGGATTCGGCGCGCGTCACCGCCTACGGCACCGTCGACGAGGCCAATTCCGCCATCGGCGTGCTGCTGGCCTGCGACGTGCCGGACGACATCCGCGCGCTGCTGACCACCGTCCAGCATCAGATGTTCGATCTCGGCGGCGAGCTGTGCATCCCCGGCCATGCCGCGATCGACGACGCCGACATCGAGCGTCTCGAACAACAGCTCGATCACTACAACGACCCGCTGCCGGCGCTGAAGGATTTCATCCTGCCGGCCGGCGGCGAAGCCTCGGCGCGCTGCCATCTGGCGCGCACCATTGTCCGCCGCGCCGAGCGCGAATCGGTGACGCTCTCGCATCACGACGCGGTGCGGCCGCAGGCGATCCGCTATCTCAACCGCCTGTCGGATCTGCTGTTCGTGCTGGCGCGGGTGCTGGCGCGGCACAGCGGGCACGGCGAAGAGTTATGGAACCACGAGCGTCGCCAGCGCCAGAAATGAGCCTTCCGGTCTTCACCCACAGCGCCTGCCTGGCCCACGACACCGGGCCGACCCACGCCGAAAGCCCGGCGCGTCTGGCAGCGGTGACTGCGGGTCTACGCGAGACCTACCCGGATCTTGACTGGCGCGAGGCGCCGCGCGCCAGTCGCGGGCAACTGCTGCGCGTGCACGCCGAATCGCTGCTGCATGCGGTGCTGGAAACCCGGCCGACCGAGCGGATCTGGCTCGATCCCGACACCGTCCTGTCGCCGGCCTCGGCCGAAGCCGGGCTGCGCGCCGCCGGCGCGGTGGTGGCTGCGGTGGAGGTCGTGCTGCACGGGGAATTCAAACGCGCATTCTGCGCGGTGCGTCCGCCGGGCCACCACGCCACGGCCACCGCGCCGATGGGCTTCTGCCTGTTCAATTCGATCGCGGTCGGTGCTGCGCATGCGCTCGACAAGTTCGGTCTCTCGCGCATTGCGATCGCCGACTTCGATGTGCACCACGGCAACGGCACGCAGGCCATCTTCGACCTTGAACCGCGGGTGGTCTTCGCCAGTTCGCACCAGATGCCGCTCTACCCCGACAGCGGCCATGTCACCGAGCGTGGCATCAGCAACATCTTCAACGCACCGCTGCCGCCAGGCGCGACCGGCGCACAGTTCCGCGACGCCTGGCGCACGCGGCTGCTGCCGCACCTCGACGCCTTCCGGCCGCAATTGGTGATGATCTCGGCCGGCTTCGATGCCCACCGCCTCGATCCGCTGGCGCAGGTACAGCTGGAAGCGGAGGATTTCGACTGGATCACCCGTGAACTGGTCGCCATCGCCGAGCGCCACGCCGACGGTCGCGTGATCTCCAGCCTGGAAGGCGGCTACGACATGCAGGGTCTGCGCGAATCGTGCGTCGCGCACATCGGCGCGCTGCGGGGCTGAACCCGGCAGCGGGCGGCCATGATCCCGCGTTGCCGCACCGGGGCGGATGCGTCAAGCTAGCCCGGATATATCCCACAGCCTGGTTGAACGCGTGCGCAAAAAACTCCGTCTGCTGCCGTTGCCCTTCTGTATCGCCCTCTCGTTGTCCGCGCAAGCCGCCGACGATCGCCCGGAGGATTGGGGCCTGTGCCCGATCGAGGACGCGGTTCCGGCGTTCGCGACGGATCTGGCGCCGCAGGAAGGCCTGAATATCGGCAGCGACCCGACCCAGCAGGCCACCGATATCGACGGCGACTCGCTGGACGGCACCGAAGGCGAGGTGGTGAATCTCAGCGGCAATGTGTTCCTGCGCCGCGGCGAGCAGATACTGTCGACCGACCGCCTCAGTTTCGACCAGGAAAAACAGACCTATACCGCCGACGGCAATGTGCGCTACCAGGATCGCGGCATGCGCCTGATCGCCGCCCGCGCCAAGGGCGACCAGAGCAAGGACACGCACGAACTGGAGGACATCAAGTACCAGTTGGTCCGTCGTCGCGGCAACGGCGGCGCCGAGCGCATCACCATGCAGGGCAGCGAAGGCTCGCTGTACGGGTCGACGTATTCCACGTGCCCGCCCGAGGCCCGCCGCTGGGAGCTGCGCGCCCAGCGCATCGACGTGAACACCGAGGAAGGCATGGGCACCGCCCACAACGCCACCCTGCGCGTGGGCAGGATTCCGGTGCTGTATCTGCCATGGTTCCGGTTCCCGATCGACGACCGTCGCCGCACCGGCCTGCTGTATCCGGCCATTTCCTCGTCGGGACGCAACGGGTTCGACTGGCGCCAGCCGATTTATCTGAATCTGGCGCCGAACTACGACGCCACCCTCAATCCGCGCTGGATGAGCAAGCGCGGCCTGCAGTTGGGCGGCGAATTCCGCTATCTCACCGAGACCGGCAACGGCGTGCTGGACGCCGCGTTCCTGCCGTCGGACAAGCTCACCGACCGCGGGCGCGTAGACGAAATCGCCGACGGCGTCCCGGAAGAGAACCGTCGCAAGGACAATCGCGGCTATCTGCGCTTCAACGGCGTCCAGGGCTTCGGTCCGCACTGGCAGGCGCGCAGCAACATCGCCTGGATCAGCGACACCCGGTTCCTGGACGACGCCAGCAACACCCTGAGCGGCGGCGCGGCCTCGTTCGTGACCAGCGATATCGGCCTGTATGGCCGCGGCCGCAACTGGGAGGCCTCGATCATGGCCGACCACTCGCAACTGGCCGACTACACCCTGCGCGATGCCAACCTGCCCTTCAACCGCCTGCCGCGCGGCCATGTGCGCTGGGAACGCGAGTTCGCGAAGTCGCTGACCGCCGGCATCGATGCCGAGATCGTGCGCTTCGACCACGACCAGTTCTCCGACGGCAGCCGCCTCGACCTGCGGCCGTTCCTCAGCCTGCCGCTGCAGGGCGACAGCTGGTTCATCAAGCCGACCCTCGCATGGCGCTACACCGGCTACCAGCTCGGCGGCGACGCCAGCGACCGGGCCATCACCTACGCCCAGCGCAACGGTCTGGATGCCAGCGATCCGCTGGTGCTCGCGCCGCTGATCCAACAATTCCGCGACAGCAGCCCCACCCGCAGCCTGCCGGTGACCACGCTGGACGCCGGGCTGTATTTCGACCGCGAGATGCGCTGGGGCGACGAGGCCTTCCTCAACACGCTCGAGCCGCGGATCTTCTATTACAACGCGCCGTACCGCGACCAGTCCGGTATTCCGCTGTTCGACACCCGCCCGCTCACCTTCGGCTGGGGCCAGTTGTTCCGCGACAACCGCTATTCCGGCGCCGACCGCCAGGCCGACGGCAACCAACTCACCCTGGCCGTCTCCACCCGCTTCATCCGCGAATCCGACGGCCTGGAAAAGCTGGCGGCCAGCATCGGTCAGATCCGCTATTTCGACGACTCGCGGGTCACGGTGCCGGGCGAGAATCCGATCGACCAGGGCAAATCGGCCTGGGTAGTCGACACCAGCTACGCGCCGAACGACCGCTGGACGATCGGCGGTTCCTATCAATGGGATCCGACAGGCGGCCGCCGCGATCTGGCCAGCCTGCGCACCCGCTACCTGATCGGCGACGACGGCATCGTCAATCTCAGCTATCGCTACCGCCGCGATCTGCTGGAGCAGGCGGACCTGTCGTTCCTGTATCCGATCAACCCGAACTGGAGCGTGGTCGGCCGCTACTACTATTCGCTGAAGGACAGTCAGTTGCTGGAAGGCATCGCCGGCGTGCAGTGGGAAAGCTGCTGTCTGGCGGTGCGCCTGGTCGGCCGCCGCTACCTGCGCGGCCGCAGCGGCGAGCTCAACAATGCCATTCAGCTGGAGATCGAACTCAAGGGGTTAGGCTCCGCAGGGCCCGACACGGAAGGCCGTCTGCGCCGTGCTATCCTCGGCTACTACCGCGAGGATCTGTCCCTCGTCCCGCCCCCCCAGACACGCGGTGGCGGCGAACTCCCCTCTTCAGACTCTGTCCCATGATCCGATCGTTCCGCTGCGCCATCGCCGCCATGCTTCTCGCCGGCACGCTTTTCGTCGGCACCTCTTCCGCCTTCGCCCAACAACCGCTGGACAGGATCGCCGCGGTGGTGGATGAGGACATCATCCTGCAGAGCGAACTCGAACGCGCCGTCGCCAACATCCGCGGCCAGTACGCGGGCCGCGAGGCCCAGCTGCCGCCCGCCGACGTGCTGCAGCGCCAGGTGCTGGAGCGCCTGATCCTGATCCGTCTGCAGGCTGCGCGCGCAGCCACCACCGGCATGCGGGTCACCGACGAGGAAGTCGACGCCGCGGTCACCAACATCGCCCGCGAAAACAAGCTGAGCTCGGAGCAACTGCGCCAGCAGTTGGCCAAAGACGGCCTGAGCTTCGCCGACTTCCGCAGCTCGCTCCGCGATGAGATCGTGGTCCAGCGCCTGCGCCAGCGCTTCGCGCAGGGCCGGATCAGCGTCAGCGACGCCGAAGTCGATGCCGCGCTGAAGGCGCAGGCCGGCGGCAATACCCAATACCGTCTCGCCCACATCCTGGTCGCCCTGCCCGAAGGCGCCACTGCCGAGCAGATCACCACCGGCGAACGCAAGATCGAAGGCATCAAGGGCCTGCTCGAACGCGGCGAGATGGAATTCAGCGCCGCTGCGGTGCGCTATTCCGATAGCCCCAACGCGCTGGAAGGCGGCAACCTCGGCTGGCGCGCCCTCGATCAGATTCCGACCAGCTTCGCCAGCACCATCAGCAGCATGGAAATCGGTAAGGTCATCGGTCCGATCCGCGGCCCGAACGGCTTCCAGCTGATCAAGCTGGAAGAAACCCGCAACGCTCAGGCCGGCGAAGCGAAGATGGTCACCCAATACCAGGCCAGCCATATCCTGATCCGTACCGAGGAAGGCGGCAGCGATGCGGCCGCCAAGGCCAAGCTCGAAACCCTGCGCGCCCGCATCGCCGGCGGTGCCGATTTTGCCGAACTGGCCAGCAAGGATTCCGAAGACAACATCAGCAAGATTCGCGGCGGCGACCTGGGCTGGTTCGGGCAGGACGACTTCGGCCCCGAATTCGGCGCCCAGGTATCGGCCCTCGCCGACGGTCAGGTCTCGGCACCGTTCAAGACCCAGGCGGGCTGGCACCTCGTCAAGCGCGCCGGCACCCGTCAGGCCAATGTCACCGACGAGAACCGCCGCAGCCAGATCCGCGAGAGCATCGGCCAGCGCAAGCTGGAAGACGAGTGGACCCGCTTCCTGCGCGAGCTGCGCGGCGAGGCCTTCATCGACATCCGCATCGGCACCGGTGCGGCCGCCGCTGCCGGCGCAGGCTGATCGCGCTCAAGCGCCTGCCCAAACGCTTGCGATGACACGACGCCCCCGACTCGCGCTGGTTCCGGGCGAGCCGGCCGGCATCGGCCCGGAACTCGTCGTCCGTGCTGCCCAGCGCGACTGGGACGCGCAACTGATCGCCTACGCCGACCGCGACACCCTGCTGCGCGCAGCGGAGGCCATCAGCCTGCCGCTGCGCCTGATCTCTCCCAACGACCCCAGTGCAGCCGGCCCCGGCCGACTCGCCCTCGTCGAAATTCCGCCGATCAAGCCCAGCCGTTTCGGCTACCCCGAGCCGCGCAACGCGCGCACCACCATCGGTGCGATGGAAACCGCCGCCAACGCCTGCCTGCAGGGCCTCTGCGACGGGCTGGTCACCGGCCCGGTCAACAAGGCCGCGATCAACGACGGCGGCATCCCGTACACCGGTACCACCGAACTGCTGGCCGCACAGGCGCGCTGCGACGTGGTGATGATGCTCGCCAACGACATCGTCCGGGTCGCGCTGGCCACCACCCATCTGCCGCTGCGCGAAGTCGCCGACGCGATCACCGCCGATGGCCTTGAACGCACCCTGCGCATCCTGCACGCCGCGCTGCGCGAAGACTTCGGCATCGCCGCGCCGCGCATCGCCGTACTCGGCCTGAACCCGCACGCGGGCGAGGACGGCCACCTGGGCCGCGAAGAACTCGACATCATGATTCCGCTGCTCGATCGGCTGCGCGGCGAAGGCTGGACGCTGATCGGGCCGCTGCCGGCCGATACCGCCTTCCTGCCCGCGAAGCTGGTCGGCTTCGACGCGGTGCTGGCGATGTACCACGACCAGGGCCTGCCGGTGCTGAAATACAGCGGTTTCGAGCGCGCGGTGAACCTGACCCTCGGCCTGCCCTACCCGCGCGTCGCGGTGGATCACGGCACCGCGCTGGAGCTGGCGGGTCGCGGCGTCGCCGATCCGTCGAGTCTGTTCGCCGCGATCGACACCTGCACCCGCCTCGCGTCCGCACGGATCGCACGTACGGACGCGGCATGAGCGACGCGTTGCCTGGAACCGACGGCGCGACCATCGGCTGGAACGACTTCCTGAAAGTCGAACTGCGCGTCGGCCGGGTGATTTCGGCCGAGCCGTTTCCCGAAGCGCGCAAACCCGCCTACGTGCTGCGCGTCGACTTCGGCCCGGAGATCGGCGTGCGCACATCCAGCGCGCAGATCACCGCGCATTACCGGCCGCAGGAACTGGTCGGCCGGCAGGTGGTCGCGGTGGTGAATTTTCCGCCGAAACAGATCGGGCCATTAATGTCGGAATGCCTGGTCACCGGCTTCCACGACGCCGACGGCGCGGTCGCGCTGTGCGTTCCCGACCGCGAGGTGCCGCTGGGCACCCGCCTGCTGTAAGCGACCCGCATGAAAGGAACGCAGACATGACCCTCGGATTCCGCGAGCCCGCGAAAAAATCGCTGGGTCAGCACTTCCTGCACGAACGCGGCGTCGTCGACAAGCTGGTGATGGCGATCGACCCGCGACCGGGCGACCGCATCGTCGAGATCGGCCCGGGCCAGGGCGCGCTGACCTTCCCGCTGCTGGACCGGCACGGCGCGCTGACCGCGATCGAATTCGACCGGGATCTGCTGGAACCGCTGACCGCCGCCGCGACATCGCACGGCGAACTCACGCTGATCAATTCCGACGTGATGAACGTCGATTTCACCGCGCTGGCCGCAGGCACTCCGGCTGTCGATGAACGCATCCGCCTGGTCGGCAACCTGCCCTACAACCTGTCCTCGCCGATCCTGTTCCATGCGCTGGACCACGCCGCCGTGGTCCGCGACATGCATTTCATGCTGCAGAAGGAAGTGGTCGACCGGATGGCCGCCGGCCCGGGCAGCAAGGTCTACGGCCGGCTCAGCGTGATGCTGCAGGCCTACTGCACGGTGACCGCGCTGTTCAAAGTGGCGCCTGGCGCGTTCCGGCCGCCGCCGAAGGTGGATTCGGCCGTGGTCCGGCTGGTGCCGCATCCGCCGAAACAGGTCGGCATCGACGATCCGCGACGTTTCGCCGATATCGTGCGCGCGGCGTTCGGCCAGCGACGCAAGACCCTGCGCAACGCGCTGTCGAGCGTCTGCACCGCGGACGACATCGTGCGCGCCGGCGTCGACCCGCAGAGCCGCGCCGAACAGTTGGCCGTCGCCGATTTCATCGCTCTGGCCAATCTCGCCGTCGAGCCGCCGGCCGCGAGCGACGGGGCCACCGACGAGGCGTGATGCCCGCAAATCGCGCGATTGCAACTAAACTGTCGCCATGAACGACATCAGCGCCGACGCCATCGCGATCGACATCGCCACCCGCTACCTCGACGACCAATCCAAGCCCGACGAAGAGCTGTATTACTTCGCGTACACCATCGGCATCCGCAACACCGGCTCGCGCCCCGCGCAGTTGGTCTCCCGCCGCTGGCTGATCGTGGATGCGGTCGGTTTCCCGCGCGAAGTCGTGGGCGACGGCGTGGTCGGCGAACAGCCGCGGCTGCGCCCGGGCGAACGCTTCGAGTACACGTCCAGCACCTTCTTCAAGACGCCGTACGGCACGATGGAAGGCGCCTACGTGATGCGCGCCGACGACGGCACCGAATTCGAAGCGCCGATTCCGCAGTTCGTGCTGTGCATCCCGCGGATGCTGCATTGACCATGCGCCGCGCCCGAACGCTTCGTCCGCACCTGGTCCGTACACACGCGTCCCGCACGCAAGCCTGCCGCACATACGCAAGGGGCCGCTGAGATGGCGGTCTGGGCGATCGGCGACCTGCAGGGCTGCTACGGCGTCACCCAGCGGCTGCTGGAGAAGATCCGTTTCGATCCGGCCCAGGATCGGCTGTGGTTCTGCGGCGACCTGGTCAACCGCGGCGGCGAATCGCTGGAAACCCTGCGGCTGGTGCATTCGCTGCGCGAACACAGCGTCGTGGTGCTGGGTAATCACGATCTGTCGCTGTTGGCGATTTCCGAACGCACCGCCGACGATCAGCGCAAGGTCAACCAGGATCTGCAGCGCGTCCTGTTCGCCGACGACCGCGACACCCTGATCGACTGGCTCCGCCACCGCCCGCTGCTGCACAGCGACCGCGCGCTGGGCTGGATGATGATCCACGCGGGCCTGGCGCCGAAATGGACCACCGGCCACGCCGAGAAACATGCGCAGGAAATCGAACGCCGACTACGCAGCGACGGCCGCCGCAAGCTGCTGCGCAACATGTACGGCGACTACCCGGCGTGGTCGCCCGCGCTGCGCGGCGTCGAGCGCGAGCGCGCGATCATCAACATCTTCACCCGGATGCGCTATTGCTCCACGCGCGGCCGAATCGCCTTCAACGAAAAAGGCGCGCCGGGCACGCAGGTCTCGGGCTTGTACCCGTGGTACGAAGTGCCGGGCCGGGTCGAGCGCGACCTGAAGATCGTCTGCGGCCACTGGTCCACGCTCGGCCTGTTCATCGGCCACGGCGTGCACGCGATCGACACCGGCGCGGTCTGGGGCGGCAAGCTCAGCGCGCTGCAGCTCGACACCGACGAACTGCGCCTCGTCCAGGTGCCCGGCCGCGAGGTCGCCATGTCTGGATCACAGCCGGGTCCGCAGGATTGATGTCTCACGCCGCGATCCAGCGCAGGCGGCTGGTCGCGGCGATGTCGTTCGCGCTGTCGTGCGCGTTGACGGCTTGCAGTGATTCGAATGCGCAGGCCATTCCGCAGAATCGAGCGCCTGCAAGCGCTCCCGCACTTCATGCCACGCATTCCGCGACGACATCGCACGGTGTCGCGCTGGCGGCGGCCGCGCGCAAGCAGATCGGCGTCACCGTCAGCTACGACCCCGCCTATGTGCGCCTGCCCTATCCGGGCGGCGATGTGCCGGCTTCGCGCGGCGTCTGCACCGATGTGGTGATCCGCGCGTTACGCACACAGCGCATCGACCTGCAGCAGCGCGTGCACGAGGACATGCGCGCGCATTTCGCGAAATACCCGAAGAAATGGGGGTTGCGCGGGCCGGACAGCAATATCGATCACCGCCGCGTGCCGAATCTGCAGACGTGGTTCGAGCGTCAGGGCTGGTCGCTGCCGGTCACCTCGCGCGCTGCGGACTATCGCGTCGGCGATCTCGTCACCTGGATGCTGCCCGGCAACCTGCCGCACATCGGCATCGTCAGCGACCGCAGGACGATGATCGGCGGCACGCCGCTGATCATCCACAACATCGGCCGCGGCACCCGCGAGGAGGACATCCTCTTCGATCACAAGATCACCGGGCATTACCGGCCGAAGCCGTAGGGCGGACCCTGGCCGGCCATTGCGACAATGCCGTTGCGGATCATCGTGATCGAAACACAGGGTCGAAACCGTTCCGATCATCGTACGGCGCGACCGGATACATCGTAATGGCGGGCCAGGGCCCGCCCTACGCCCGCTCGTAATCCACGAATTCGAAGGCGAACGCATGCCGCTCATCCGCCGCATGCGCCTCGCGCGCGACCGCGCGCCACTGCGCACGATCGAACGCGGGGAAAAACGTATCCGCATCGTCGACTTCGGTATCGACATGGGTCAAAGACAGACGCGCCGCGAACGGCAGCGTCAACGCATAGAGTTCCGCGCCGCCGATCACCCACAGTTCCACAGCGCCATCGGCATCGGCCAGCGCACATGCCTCGTCCAGCGTCGCCGCCGCCTGCATGCCGTCGAACGGCACGCGCCCGCTGCGCGTCAGCACGAGATTGCGCCGCTTCGGCAGCGCGCGGCCAAGAGATTCCGCAGTCTTGCGCCCCATCAGCACCGGCTTGCCGAGCGTCAGCGCCTTGAAGCGTTTCAGATCGTCCGGCAGATGCCACGGCAGCGCGTTGTCGCGGCCGATGGCGCGATTGCGGTCGAGGGCGGCGATCAGGACCAGCGAAACGCTCACACCGCCACCGGCGCCTTAATCGCTGGGTGCGGGTCGTAGCCTTCGATGGCGATGTCCTCGTAGGCGAAACCGAAGATGTCCTTCACTTCGGGATTCAGGCGCAGGGTCGGCAGTGCGCGCGGCTCACGCGACAGCTGTTCGCGGGCCTGATCGTAGTGATTCGAGTACAGATGCGCGTCGCCGAGGGTATGCACGAAATCGCCGACGCCCAGGCCGCAGACCTGCGCGACCATGTGGGTGAGCAGCGCGTAGCTGGCGATGTTGAACGGCACGCCCAGAAAGATGTCGCCGCTGCGCTGGTAAAGCTGGCAGCTGAGCTTGCCGTCCGCGACGTAGAACTGGAACATCGTGTGGCAGGGCATCAGCGCCATGTCGGCCAGATCGGCGACGTTCCAGGCGCTGACGATCAGTCGCCGCGAATCCGGGTTGCGCTTGATCTCGTCGACCACCCAGCGGATCTGGTCGATCTCGCCGCCGTCGGCGGTCGCCCAGCGCCGCCATTGCTTGCCGTAGACCGGGCCGAGTTCGCCGTGTTCGTCGGCCCACTCGTCCCAGATCCCGACCTTGTGGTCTTTCAGGTAGGCGATGTTGGTCTCGCCCCTGAGGAACCACAGCAGCTCATGGACGATCGAACGCAGATGCAGCTTCTTGGTGGTGACCAGCGGGAAACCCGCGTTCAGATCGAAGCGCAGCTGCCAGCCGAACACGCTGCGCGTGCCGGTGCCGGTGCGGTCCGATTTCTCCGTGCCGTGTTCCAGCACGTGCCGCAGCAGATCCAGATAGGGCCGCATCAGGCGACCTGCGGCTGCAGCGTCGGCGCCTTGCGCGACATGAACAGCAGGACCAGGCCGAGCGCGACCAGCGGCAGGCTCAACACCTGGCCCATGGTCAGCCAATCGAAGGCGAGATAGCCGATCTGTTCGTCGGGCAGGCGCACGAATTCGACCAGGAACCGGAAACACCCGTACAGCAGGGCGAACAGGCCGGCCACCGCGTAGCGCGGGCGCGGCTTGCGCGAGAACCACCACACCGCGCAGAACAGGACCACGCCTTCCAGCGCGAACTGATACAGCTGCGACGGATGCCGCGCCAGCGCGTCGAGCGCGCCGCTGGCGTGCATGCGCTCCAGCTGGGCGGCGCTGAGGCCGTAAAGATCGGCTTCGGCGCGCGGGAAGATCACGCCCCAGCCGGCTTCGGTGTACTTGCCCCAGAGTTCGCCGTTGATGAAATTGCCCAGCCGGCCCAGACCGAGGCCCGGCGGCACCAGCGGCGCGACGAAATCGACGATGTCGAAGAAATGCATGCGCTGTTTGCGCGCCCACCACAGCGACGCCACCAGCACGCCGGCCAGACCGCCGTGGAAACTCATGCCGCCCTGCCAGATCTTGAAGATCTGCACGGGGTCGGCGATGTACGAGCCCAGGTCGTAGATCAGGATGTAGCCGATACGCGCGCCGAAGATCACACCGAGCATGCAGTAGAACAACAGATCGCTGTAGGCCTGCTCGCTGACGCCCGGCAGGCGGCCGGCACGGACGCGGCTGCGGCCCAGCAGCCAGGCCGCGCTGAAGCCGAGGAGATACATCAACCCGTACCAGTGGACCGCCGGCTGGAAGTTCGCGCCGAACAGCGAAAACTCGGGCGACTGGAACAGGATCGGGTCGATCTGGTGCAGGAAAGTCATCGGCGGGTACGGCTGGCGAACGGTGCGCGTATTGTGCCGGAGCCGGCGACGCTTCGCCGGACCCGCGGTTCAGTCGAGCAGCTGGGGGCGATCCGGCAACTCGTTGCGATACTCATTGCCGTCGATGCGCGGGAAATGCGCGGCCAGCAGCTCGCCCGCCGCCGCCACGCCCTCAAGCGCCGCGGCTTCGGCATCGCCCGCGCGCAGGCGTTCTTCCATCAACTGGCAGACGCCGCGCCACTGCTCGTCGCTGACCCGCCCGGCGAGGCCACGGTCGGCCAGGATCTCGATGCGCCGGTCGGCCAGTTGCAGATAAATCAGGACGCCGTTGTTCTCGGCGGTGTCCCAGACGCGCAGCCGCGAGAAGACCTCGACCGCGCGGTCGCGCGCCTGCCTTCCAGCCCACACGGCACGCCAATCCAACGCGGATTCGACCGCGAAACAGACTTCGCCGCGATGCCGGAGCTCGTCGCGGGCGATGGCCTCGGCGATGCGCTGCAGGCGCGCCTCCGGAAACAGACGGCGCGCGGAGCGGGCGAACAGATGCTTGAGCAAGCGCATGGTCACCAGCTCCCCGAGGCGCCGCCGCCTCCACTGCTGCCGCCACCACCGCTCCAATCGCTGCTGGAGCTGCTGGAGCTGCTGCTGGAACTCCAGCCACCGTCATCGCTGGAACGGCTGGCCCTCGCATCGCGTTCCGCCCGGCGGCGCACCGACTCGGGCGCATCGGGGTCGTAGAGGAAGTCCTCGATCCGCCATGCGCTCCGTTGACCGTAGCGGCCCGCCGCGGCGACTGCAGCCTCGGGCATCGTGAAGGCACCGATGAACAGACCGATCGCGACCGACAGGAAAAGGACGGGCCATCCAACCGACAGTGCGAAAGCAGCCGTAGCGGACAAGATCGTGCACAGTCCGATCCGCCATCCGCTGGGTCGGTTCCGGGTCAGCAACCGACCCAGCGCCGCGGCGAACAGCGCCAGCAACAGCGCGAAAAAATTACGGATGCCCGAAGGGGTGCTGACGTGCGCCGCCATCGGCGCGGGCAGCGCTTCTCCATTCATCAGTGATGCGATGACGAGCGTGGCATCGTTGAGCCCGCCGGCCATATCGCCGCGACGGAACTTCGGCACCAGATACTCCTGGATGACACGGCCGGCCGTGATATCGGGAATGGCGCCTTCCAGGCCGTAGCCGGTCTGGATGCGGACGGTGCGGTCGTCTTTCGCCACCAGCAGCAGCACGCCGTCGTCGACGCCCTGGCGGCCGAGCTTCCATGTATCGAATGCCCGCTGCGCATACGCCTCGATCGTCTCGGGCCGGGTGCTGGGCACGATCAAAATCTGCAGTTGGCTGCCGTTGCTCTTCTGCAGCGCCAGCGCCTGCCGTTCGAGCTGCGCGATCTCCGCGGCGCTGAGCGTGCCGGTCATGTCGACGACCGGCGAGATGAGCGGCGGAAGCGGTGCCTGCGCCTGCGCATGTACCGGCCCGGCCACGGCCAGAGCGAATGCCAGCACCAGCAGGGCACGTATCGGCAGGGCACAACGAAACAACGTGCGCAGCATGTCTTGTCTCCGTATCGGAGCGGATCAACCGCCGGTCGGGGCGGACTGCTGCGGCGGCTTGAACGACTGGCTATCCGGCAGCGGCACCGGCTGCGGCCCGGGACCGGAGGTGCGGGCGGGCGCCAGACCCGGCGGCGGCGTCACCGGGGCGATCGTCTGCATCTGTCCCGGCGCCAGCGGTGGAGCGACGCTGGCCTGCCCGCCGAAATCGACCTTCGGCGCATCCTGGATCGCGCGTTCGTTCTCCACGGTGAAACTCGGCTTCTCCGCGTGACCGAACATCTTCGCGGTGAGATTCACCGGGAATTGCCGGATGTAGGTGTTGTAGGCCTGCACCGCCTCGATGTAGCGGCCGCGTTCGACGGTGATACGGTTCTCGGTGCCTTCCAGCTGCGTCTGCAAATTCAGGAAGGCCTGATCGGACTTCAGGTTCGGGTAGTTCTCGGTGATCACCAGCAGCCGCGACAGCGCGCTGGAGAGCTCGCCCTGCGCCTGCTGGAACTGCTGCAGCGACGCGGCGTCGTCGGGGTTCACGTTGATCTGCCCGACGTTCGCCCGCGCCTCGGTGACCCCGATCAGCACGGCCTGTTCCTGCTGCGCGTAGCCCTTCACGGTGGCCACCAGATTGGGAATGAGGTCGTCGCGGCGCTTGTAGACGTTCAACACCTGCGCCCACGACGCCTTCACCGCTTCGTCCTTGCTCTGGATCTCGTTGTAGCCGCAGCCCGACAACAGCGCGACCAGGATCAGGAGAAAGATTGCGCGCATGGGAGCGCTCCGTGGGGGACCAGGGGCATTGCAGCACGGATTGCACCACCCGGGGGCTTCCGGCGCAGCGCGCGCCGGTTGTTCACTCGGGCAACAACCGCTCCTGGGCGCGCTTCTTCGACCACAGGTTCAGGCTCTCGACCGCGGCGGAGAAGCCCATCGCGAAGTAGATGTAGCCCTTGGGCACATGCACCTCGAGGCCTTCCGCGATCAGGAATACGCCGACCAGCACGATGAACGCGAGCGCCAGCATCTTCACCGTGGGATTGCGGTCGATGAACTTGCCCAGCGGGGTCGCCGCCAGCAGCATCACCGCGACCGCGAGCAGAATCGCCGCCACCATCACCGGCGTCTGGTTGGCCATGCCGACCGCGGCAATGACCGAGTCCAGCGAGAACACGATATCGATGATCGCAATCTGGGCGATCACGCCCCAGAACACGGTCACCGGCTTGGTATTGATGTCCTCGCTCTCGGGCTCGCCCTTGACGATGTCGCGGATCTCGCCGACGCCCTTCACCAGCAGGAACGCGCCGCCCAGCACCAACACCAGATCGCGGATCGAAATGCCCTGGTCCAATACCTTGAACAGGTCCTGGGTCAGCCCCGCCAGCCAGGCCAGGGTCAGCAGCAGCGCGATGCGGCTGATGCAGGCCACCGCGATGCCGAACTTGCGCGCTTTCTCGCGCTGTTCGTAAGGCAGTTTGGAGACGGCGATCGAGATGAACACCAGATTGTCGATGCCCAGCACGATCTCGATCGCGCTCAGGGTGATGAGGGTGATCCACGTCTGCGGATCGGAAATCAATTCCATCATTGCGTTGCTTCCAGTCTGTGGGACCACGGCACCGGCGCGACGCCGGGGCGGTGTTGGATGTCAGGGTAAATCAAGGGAGTGACAGGGTCAGAGATAGCGGTCGCCGAGGATCAGCGCCCAGACCAACAGTACGTTCATCATCAGCACGAACACTGCGGCCGAGCCCATGTCCTTGGCGCGCCCCGCCAGTTCGTGGAATTCGGGGCCGTAGCGCTCGATCACCGCCTCCACCGCCGAGTTCAGCAGTTCCGCGCTGAGCACCAGCAGGCAACTGCCGATCATCAGCGCGCGCTCCACCGGGGTTTCGCCCAGCCACCAGGCCAGCGGCGCCAGCACCGCCAGCAGATAGACCTCGAGCCGGAACGACGACTCGTGCAGCCACGCGGCGCGCAGGCCCTGCAGCGACCAGATCGTCGCCTTCAGGATGCGGCCGGGGGTGCGCGGCAGGTGTCCGGTGCGGTCGGCCATGTCAGCGGGCGCCAGGACGACGGCAGGGAACGGACAGGGCGGGAGCCGGCATCGGGCGGTGACCATGCAGTCGGAGGCCGGCGATTTTGCCACAAGCCCCCCGTCGACGCCCGGGCTGCCCGATTCAGGCGGCCGTTGCGCGCAGCCGCAGCACTGCTTCCAGCCCGCCGCCGTCGCGATTGCGCAGAACCAGAGCGCCGCCGTGGAGCGCCGCGACCCGGGCGACGCTGGCCAGACCCAGCCCGCTGCCGGAGGCGCCGCGGGCGCGATCGACCCGATGGAACGGCCGTCCCAGCCCTGACAGCGCCGCCTCGGGCACGCCCGGTCCGCGGTCGGCGACCATCAGCCGCCAGTCGCCGCCGTCCGCCGTCAGTTCGGCCTGGAAGGGCGCGGCGCCGTGGCGGGCGGCGTTGTCGAACAGATTCGCCAGCGCCCGCCGCAGCGCCAGCGGGCGGCCGCCGAGCCTGGCCTCGACCGGCGACGACAGCTGCCATGCGCGGCCCTGACGGGCTTCGTCGGCCACCAGCGCGCGCAGCAACGCGGCCAGATCGACCGTTTCCAGCGGCTCGTCGCGGCCGTCGCGCACGTAATCGATGAACTGGCCGACGATACCGTCGACTTCGTCGATGTCGCGCTCCATGCCTTCGCGCGCCGCGGCATCCACACCGTGATCCTCCAGCGCCAGCGCGTAGCGCAGCCGCGCCAGCGGCGTGCGCATATCGTGCGAAATGCCCGCGAGCATCAGTTCGCGGTCGCGCGCCGCGGCGCGGGTGCGTTCGGCGGCATCGGCCAGCGCGCGCTGCAGTTCGAGGATGTCCTCGCTGGCGAAGCGCGGCGGCGCAGGTGGCGGTTCACCGGCGACGATTCCCGGCGCGGCATCGACCAGCAGCCGCAGCGGCCGGGTCAGGCTGCGCGCGAACAGCGCCGCCGCGGCCAGCACCAGCGCGCCGATCGCGATCAGCGACAGCAACAGCCCGCGGCGCAGCGGCTGGCCTTCGCCCATCACCGGGATGCCGATCCAACCCTCGCCCGACGGCGCTGCGCGCACCCACAGCCGCGTCGGCGTGCCAGACAGGCGCAGGCCGCGCCCGGGCAGACGCGCGCGCAGCCGGGCCTCGGTGCGGATCAGGAACCGCAGCGACGAACGCTCGCCGGGCGGCGGATCGGCGCTCCTGACGATGTTCAAAGCATCCAGCCCGGCCTTCGCCTCGCCGCGATCGGATGTCGACAGCAACGCGTCGGCAGCGATCACCTGCGCGTGCAGCGCGCGCGCCACCCGCTCGGCGCTGCTGTCGCGCGTCGACAGGCCGAACGCAACGGTGGCCGCCGCCAGCGCGGCGATCACCACCGCCACCAGCAGCAGCACCAGCCGCGCATGCAGCCGCCGCGGCATCACGCTCCGCCGCCCCGGCTGCCGTCCGGTCCGATGCTGTCCGGTTCGACGCCGCCCGATTCGATCCCGCCCGGCACGAACACATAGCCCGTGCCCCACACCGTCTGCAGCCAGCGCGGATGTTTCGGATCGTCTTCGACCAGTTTGCGCAGGCGGCTGATCATCACGTCCATGCTGCGATCGAAGGCGTCGTGCTCGCGGCCACGTGCGGCGCTCATCAACTGGTCGCGGGTCAGCGCCTGCCGCGGACGCTGCACCAGCGCCGCCAGCACTGCGAATTCGCCGGTGGTCATGTGCAGTTCGCGGCCGTCGCGACGCAGCGTGCGCGCGGCGAGATCCAGCACGCAGGCGCCGAATGCGACCAGGCCGCCGTCCGCCCGTGGCGCGCCCGGCGCGGCGCGGCCGCGACGCAGCACCGCACGGATGCGCGCGACCAGTTCGCGCGGGTTGCCGGGCTTGGGCAGGTAATCGTCGGCGCCGATCTCCAGGCCGACGATACGGTCGATCTCGTCGCCCTTCGCGGTCAGCATCACGATCGGCGTGTCCACGCCCTGCCCGCGCAGGCGCCGGCAGATCGACAGGCCGTCTTCGCCCGGCAGCATCAGGTCGAGCACGATCAGATCGACATGATTACGCGACAGCTGGCGGTCCAGCTCGCGGCCGTCGCCGGCCGCCAGCGTCTCGAAGCCCTGCTGGGCGAGATAGCGCAGCAGCAGGTCGCGCATGCGCGCGTCGTCGTCCACCACCAGCAGACGGGGAGGCGGTGCGGCGGCAGGCGGATCGATCGCGTTCGACATGGCGCCATTGTCGCCGCTGCCACATCGCCGGCAAGCGCGGATCGCCGTCGGCATCGGTCATCCAGCCGCGGACTTGTAAACGGATGTGTCCGCTGCCGCATGCGGACACGTCCGTTCGCATTGCGATGTGAGGTGGACACGCCTACCGCCGGGGTGGGGACGCACTCTGCAGCCACACCACCCGCCTCCCCGGAGCTTCCCCATGAAAACCAGACACCTGTACTTCCTCGCCGCCGGCCTTGCCGTCGCGCTCGCCGCCACCACCGTGCTCTCGGCCCCGCGCGCGGCGCGCGGCGACGCGATGCTGCCGCCCACCGCCGCCGAACTCGGCCTCACCGCAGTGCATGCGAAGCAGTGGGACGCGCTGCGCGCCGACGCCGTGGCGCTGCGCCAGATCGGCCGCGTGGATCTGCAGGGCGGCGCCGAGGAATTGCGCGCGCTGCTGGATCGGCCGTCGGCCGATCTGCGCGCGTTCTCCGATGCATCGCAGCGCAAGTTCGACGCGCACATCGCCGAAGCGCGCGCGCTGCGCGATCGCCAGCTCGATCTCTACGAATCGCTGTCGCCCGATGAGCAGGCGCGCGTGCGCGCGGCAATGGCCGAACGCCTCGATCGCCTGTCGCAACTGCGCGAACGCCTCGCCGGTTTCATCGCGACAAGATCGTAGGAGGGCCTTCAGGCCCGAGCCACTCGCGTATCCATCGCCACCGCCATCGTTCCTTCATCGCCACCGCCTCCATTCCCCGGAGATTCCAGTGAACAAGACCCTCATCGCGATCTGCACCCTCACCGCCCTATTCTCCCTCGCCGCGCCGGACGCCTACGCCGCCGGCCGCATCAAGGCCCGCGGCGCCGTCCAGAACGCCGAAGGCGGCGTCACCGCCGGCAGCGCTTCCGCACGAAGCGGCCCGAACGGTGGAGCGAGCATGCGCGGACGCGTGCTCAAGACCGACGGCCAGGGCAACGGCCAGACCGCCAGCGGCGGCGCTGTGCGCGGCCCGAACGGCGGCACTGCCGCGCGCGCCGGCAGCACCACGTCGAACGCCGACGGCAGCGCCCAACACCAGTCCGGCGCGCAATGGAACGGTCAGAGCGGCAGCGGCAGCAGCGAAGGCGGCTTCGTGCGCAACGCCGACGGCACCGTCAGCGGCGGACGCCAGACCAGCGCAACCGGCGCACAGGGCGGCAGCTACAGCGCCGACACCAGCTATGCCAACGGCAGCCTCAGCCGCGATGTCGATGCCACCGGCAGGAACGGCAACAGCGTCAGCACCGAGGTGACCGGCAGCAAGGGCGATGGCGTCACCCGCACCGCAAGTTGCTACGACCCGAACGGCGCCGCAATTCCCTGCAAGCCGTAACGCCCACGCGATGCGCATCCACTGATCGCGGCGGGACAGCAAACACGCGCTGTCCCGCCGCAAGTCGTTGTCGAAAAACACGTTTTTCGTCGCAGCGGGCCGTATGACTATACTGCGCGCCATGTCGCGACCCGCCGCATTCCAGCGCTCGATGGCCAGACTCGCCCTGTTGGCGATGCTGGCGCTGACGCTGTTGCCGGGCATCGGCCGCCTGTCGCAGCACGCTGCGGACCCGGGTTCCGGATCGATCGCATCCGACAGCGCGCTCGGTCAGCTGTACGGCGCGATCTGTACCACCCGCGGTCTCGCCTACGATCCCGCGGTCGCGGCGATCGAAGCCATCGGCTTCGCCGCGCAGACCGACGACGAACGCCGCAGCCCCGCGCCGCAGCCTCCGCATGCCGGAGACGACTGCGACTACTGCACCATCGCCTCCGCGTCGAATGTCACCGCATTCGCTACGCTGGCCGCGCCGGCGCTGACACGCGACATCGCGCTGCCGCCGCGCCGCGATCGCATCGCCTCCTGGCATTACCCGCTCGGACTCGGCTCCCGCGGCCCCCCGCTCACGGCCTGAACACACAAACATCGTTTCCCGACCGCGTTGGCCATCGCCGACGCGGCCTTGTGTCGTTCCGGAGCCTTTCCCATGCCTTTCGCCCTGTCTGCGATGCCGCGCGCGTCGCTCTTCACCCGTGGCTGTTCCGTCAGTCGCGAGCCCCGTGATCGCGGTGCGCATCGCATCGCCGCTTTCTTCATTTCCTGCGCCCGCAGCGCTTCGCCTCAAGCATCCGGCACACATCGGTCGCATCGCCGTATCGAAGCGAAGGAGTAGGCCATGGACGCCTTTCTTTTCTTCGCCCTGTTCTGGCTGATCGGCTGGGCCATCTTCCTGCTGTCCGCCATCACCGAAAAAAACGGTCGCAAGACCCATTCCCACACCCTGCTGGACGACATCGAGGTCGAATCATGAACATCACGAACGCTTTTTCTTTCCGCAAGACATCGCTGCTCGTCGCGTTCGCGGCGATATCGGCCTTTTCGGCCGGCGCCGCGCAGCCGGCGAAGACCGGCGGCATCGCGATCGAACAGGCCTGGACCCGCGCCACGCCGCCGAACGCGCCGGTCGCCGGCGGCTTTCTCACCATCCGCAACAGCGGCGATCGCGCCGACCGTCTGGTGTCGGTGACCAGCCCGGACGCGAACAGCGTCGAGATCCACCAGATGACCATGGAAGACGGGGTGATGCGCATGCGCAAGCTCGCCGACGGGCTGCCGATCGACGCCAGATCCGTCGTGATGCTGAAGCCCGGCGGCTATCACCTGATGTTCATCGGCCCGAAGCGCCCCATCGTGGAAGGCGGCACCGTAACCGCGACGCTGCGCTTCGAGAAAGCCGGCACGCGTGAAGTGCGTTTCGACGTACGCGCGCTCGGCAGCAGCGGCGCGAAGCCGCACCACTGATCGCCGGCCGCGAAAACACGACCGGCCCGGATCTCCCTACACCCCTCACCCACGCTTCAATCCATGTTTCAGGAATCATCATGAATTACGAAAGGAATGTCAGTCTCCGCATCTCCAGGCTCGGCCGCGCCATCGCCGTCGTCGTCGGCACGATGGCAACGTTCGCGTTTTCGCAGGCGTCGCTCGCGGCGTCGCCCGCCGACGACAGCGACACGATCGATCGCGTCGAAGTGAAAGGCCATCGCGTCGGCGCAGCCGACGATCTCGACGCCGCGAAACGCCGCCTCGATGAGCGCGCCGGCGCCACCTCGGTGGTCGATGCCGAACGCTATCGCGATGGCCGCGTCAGCACACTCGCCGATGCGCTGGGCTATGCGCCCGGCGTGTTCATCCAGCCGCGCTTCGGCGCCGAGGAAGCGCGACTGTCGATCCGCGGTTCCGGCTTGCAGCGCACCTTCCACGGCCGCGGCATCCAGTTGCTGCAGGACGGCAGCCCGCTGAATCTCGCCGACGGCGGTTTCGATTTCCAGGCGGTGGAACCGCTGTCGACGCGCTACATCGAGGTCTATCGCGGCGCGAATGCGCTGGAATACGGATCGGCGACGCTGGGCGGCGCGATCAATTTCGTCGCGCCTACCGGCCTGGACGCGCCGCGCGTCGCGCTGCGCGGCGAGTTCGGCAGCTTCGACTACCGTCGCGCGCAGGTGGCGCTGGCCGGTCAACGCGGCAGCGCCGACGGTTACCTCAGCGTCACCGGCTTCGCGCAGGACGGGTTTCGCGATCACGCCGAACAGGAGAACTACCGGCTGTTCGCGAACGCCGGTTTCCGCTTCGACGACACGCTGGCCGCGCGCGTGTATCTGACCCATGTCGACACCCGTTCCGCGCTGCCCGGCAGCCTGACGTTCGCCGAGTTCGCGAGCGATCCAACTCAAGCGGCGCCCGGCAATCTCACGCTCGATCAGCGCCGCGATTTCCGGCTGGACCGCATCGCCGCCACGCTGCGCTGGTCGCCGGACGACAAACGCGATCTGCGCGTGAGCGCCTATTACGCGGACAAGTCGCTGGATCACCCGATCTTCCAGGTGCTGCGCCAGAACAATCGGGACTACGGCATCGACCTGCGCTTCCGCTACGAAGGCAGCCTCGCCGGCCGTCGCAATGTCTTCACTGGCGGCCTGGGCACGGCGCAGGGCGACACCGACGACGACCGCTTCGTCAACGTCGCCGGTTCGCCCGGCGCGCGCGCCAATGCCTTCCGCCAGCGCGCGCGCAATCTCAGCGTGTTTGCCGAAAACCAGACCTGGCTGAACGATCGCTTCGTGCTGGCGCTGGGCGCACAGGCGCTGCGCGCGACCCGCGTCTCGCGCGACGGGTTCATCACCGGCGGGCGCGACGAGAGTTTCGATACCGAATACGAGGGCGTCAGCCCGAAGCTCGGCCTGTGCTACTTGTTCGACGATAAGGCGCAACTGTTCGCCAACATCAGCCGCAGCATCGAGCCGCCGAGCTTCGGCGAACTCAGCGGCGGCCCCGGCGTGACCCAGGTGGATGCGCAGAAAGCGACCAGCGCCGAAATCGGCGTGCGTCTGGATCGCGACACGCTGTCGATCGACGCCGCGCTGTACCGTGCCCGCATCGACGGCGAACTGCTGGCGCTGACCGACGGCGCCGGCAATCCGCTGGGCACGATCAACGCCGACCGCACGACGCATCAGGGCATCGAGTTCGGCCTGGGCTGGCGTTTCGCGGAAAATTTCATCTGGTCTGCGAATTATCTGTGGAACGATTTCCGCTTCGACGGCGATCGCGTGTACGGAGACAACGTGCTGGCCGGCGTTCCCGAACATCAGCTGCGCACGCAGCTGCGCTGGTCGATGGGCGAACGGTTCTTCATCGCGCCGAACGTGGAATGGTCGCCGAACGATGCCTTCATCGACCACGCCAACACACTCGATGCGCCGGGCTACACGCTGGTGGGGCTGAAGATCGGCGGCAGGATCGGCAGCGGCGACGATGCCGCGTGGTCGTGGTTCGTCGACGGCCGCAACCTGACCGATCGCACGTGGATCTCCGGCACCGGCGTGGTCGCGAATGCGCTGGGCCGCGATGGCCGCTATCTGCTGCCGGGCGACGGGCGCTCGGTGTATGTCGGTTTCGAGTGGAGGATGCCGTGACCGCTACAGCCGGCGATCCATCGGGACAGCAGTATCGTCGTCTGTGGCGCTGGCATTTCTATGCGGCGTTCCTGGTGATCCCGTTCGTGCTGTGGCAGGGCGCGACCGGCGTGCTGTATCTGTGGCACGAACAGATCGCCGACGCGCTGTGGCCCGAGCTTCGATTCGTCGAAGCCGGGACGCAGCGGGTCGATCTGGACCAGCAATTGCGCGCGGTGACGGCGGGCGACGACCGGCTGCCGACGGTGGTGAAACTGCCGGCGGAGCCGACGCGCAGCGTGTCGTTCGTGTTCGAGGACGCGAACGGGCTGCCGACGCCGCGGTTCGCGGATCCCTACACCGGCGCGTCGCTGGGCGCGGTGTCGTCGAATGTGTGGCTGCCGGGCCTCACCCGGAAACTGCACGGCGGCTGGCCGCTGGGGAAACCCGGTTCCTGGCTGCTGGAGCTGGGCGCCTGCTGGATGATCGTGATGGTGCTGACCGGGTTGTATCTGTGGTGGCCGCGCAGCGCGAAAGGCATGGCGGGCGTGCTTTACCCGCGCCTGCGTGCCGGTTCGCGGGTGTTCTGGAAAGATCTGCACGCGGTGATCGGCATGTGGTTCTCGGCGATCTTCCTCGCCTTCCTGCTCACCGCGCTGCCGTGGACCGACGCATGGGGCAGTCTCGTGCTGCGCCCGATCCAGGCGGCACTGGGCCAGACCACGCCCGCGGCGCTGGGCTTCGGCCATGGCGGCCACGGCGCCCATGCGATGCATGCGCAACCGCGCCCGCTCGCCCTGCAGCGCGCGCTCGATACCGCACGCGCTGAAGGGTTGCACGGCGAACTGGAATTCCGCATCGGCCGCAACGATGGGCCGATCACCGTCACCGAAAAGGCCGGGCGCACCGCCAACGAACGGGTGCTGAGCATCGAACGCGACAGCGGGCGGATCCTCGATCGTGCCGACTGGGACGATTTCCCGCTGATTCCGAAAGTCGTGTCGACCGGCGTCGATCTGCACGAAGGTTCGTTCTTCGGCACCGCGAATCGCGTCTTCAACACGGTGGTCGTGCTGGCATTGTTCTGGCTGGTCTTCACCGGTTTCATCGGCTGGTACAAACGCCGCCCCGGTCAGGGTCTCGCAGCGCCGGCCGCGCTGCGTCGCCCGTGGCCGCGATGGCTGAAGGTTTCGGCAGCGTCCGCGTGCATCGCGATGCCGCTGTTCGCGGTCAGTGTGCTGGCGCTGTGGGTGATCGACGCGGCCACCGCACGACTGCGTGCATCGTTCTCTGCGGCAGCGGGACCCGCAGCATGATCCCTGTCGATACAGGGCACTGCAGGCAGATCGAGCGGCTCTGGTATCGCGATCCGATGAACGTGGAGGGCGGCATCGCGCCACCTCCACTCCTCGATTCGATGCATGCGATGTGGATCTGCGCCACAGCGTTGATCCGCATGATTGGCAACCCGCGATCCAGACGGAACGCACGACGACACTATTGATCTTCCGGCATGGCCATTTCATGCTTGAAACATGAAAAACCTGCCGCTTTTGCGTCTCTTCACCGGATTCTTCCTGCTTGCCTGCGTGCCGTTGGCGGGCGTGCTTCCGCGCTCCCCATGGATCGTGTTGCCGTTGGCGCTGATCTTCACAGCGGCATTCGTCGTCGGACGTTGGCAGCCATGGAGATCGGCGATGAAGACACAGTCAAAGCCGAGAATCCTTGGGCAACTGGCGGTCACGTTCGCGACGCAAGCGGTCATGGTGGCGGTGCTCTACTTGATTGGCCGCGGATGCGCCGCGCTTCTGGGACGCACGACATCCGGACCGTTCTCGACCTGGGACATCGGATATTGCGTCCTCGTCGCTGTCGTTGGCATTGGAGTGGGCGGTATCGCGGTTTGGCGCGAGCGCGGCCGTCCTTCAGAAGCCCTGTCGGCGTTTGCAGAAACCGGAATCGACGATGTCATGCCACCCGGCGGGACATCACCGGATGAAATCCGACTGTTGCCGGAACCGGTTACTTTGCAGAGCTTTTTTTCCGGCATCCATTACACCCATGCGCGCTACGACGGTCCGGACAACCGCTACAACGGCACGCCCAATGCAGACTCTGCCGGCACAGACGAAAAAATCGCTGCTGCCGAAGCGCGGCTCGGCATCGTCATGCCCGATGCGCTCCGCGCCATCTATCTCACACAGAACGGCGGCTCGATCAACAATCTCTGCGTACCGAAGCCAGGCGTCGAAACGCCGCGCCTGTACGACGACATCGCCACGCCGTTCAGCGGTTACGACGATCTGCTGCCCTGCGAAGCGTTGCGGACGCTGTTCGATTCCGCAACGGACTTCGCCGACCCGGAAGAACCCGATCAATCGGACATGTTTCCCGATGGCTGCAATCGATTCATCGTTCTGGCGCAGTGGTATCGGCACACGCTGTTCCTGGACTACAGCGCGAGCGACATTCCCAGCGTGGGATTCGTGGATTTCGATCACATCGACTGGCAGACCCATTGCGTTCGCTGGCGCGATTTCGATGCGTTTTTCGCGGCGCTGAGGCACTACGAAACCCTGTAACGCGCAGGCCAGGTCGATGGCCTGGCATGCGCACCCCGCAGAATCGAATCGATGCGTCTCAGTTCCTGCGCGCAGCGCCAGGCGGCTGGTAGAGGCTGAGCATGTTGCGGTCGGGATCGACGAAATCCAGCGAGAGTCCTCCATCCGGCGCCTCGCTGACCGGCACCACGATCTCCACGCCCTTCGCGGCCAGCGCTTCGGCGTAGTCGTCGATGCCGCCTTCCAGTCCGAACACCACCACCGGGCTGTCGCCGGCCTTCGCCGGGCGCTGGATGAACACGAGCGTCACTTCGCCGAGTTCGGCGAGCGCGAACGGGCCGTCGTGACCGTCGATCTCGTTGACGGGAAGGCCGAGGGTGTCGCGATAGAACGCGACCGAGCGGTCGAGCACGGCGACGAAGAACACGATGGCGCCGACTTTGGCATTGACGAGCATGGAAACCTCCTGCGGTTGTAGGTATCTATTCGTTGCCGCCGCGTGGCGATGTGTGAGCACATCCGGGCATCGCCGCGCGCAGCACGATCAGATGCCCGTCGGCGTCGTGGGTGCCGATGCCGTCGGTGCCACCCAGCGCGGCCTTCAGCGCCCGCCGGATCAGACCGAACTGCAGATCGACCGTGCGCGCGGGGCCACGGACATAGGCCAACGCCAGCGCCTCCGCGCGCTGCGACGGCGGCAGCGCGCCCATGGTCTTGCGGATCGAGGTCAGGCGCTGGCGGAACGCGGCCGCACTGATGCCGAGCACCCAGCGGATTTCTTCCGCATTCAACCCGTGCAGCGCCAGCACCGCGACGCGGCGGGCCGCGGGCGGCAGGCGTTCGAGCAATGCAGTGGGCGATGGCGGCGCCTCTTCGTCTGCGATCGCGGCGCTTTTATCGGCAACCTCGTCTTCCGCGACCGTCGCTTCGCGCCGACGGCGACGGATCGCGCTGCGCGCCTGCATCGCGGCCTGGTTGCGGATCACGCCCGCCAACCACGCCGGGTCGTCGCTGCGCCCCTGTTCGAGCGCGATCAGCAGCGCGTCCTGCACCAGATCATCGGCGTCGGCCGCACGGCGCGCGTGGCGGCGGGCTTCGGCGCGCAGGTGGCGGTAGGTGTTGAGATCCATAGACAATGACCGGTTCTTAGCTTGGATCAGATCGCCATGAGAAGCGGCGGCTTAATGAATGTTAGACATCAACGCTGGCATTAATGACATCTTGCCAGAGCAACTCAAGGCGTGACTGGATGCTACCTCGCCGGGAATTCAACGGATCTTCTGCGTCATAAGATGAAATGAATACCTCAGACACCTCATCCTCCAGCACGGCTATCCGCTCAGGGTTTTGATCTACACCAGAAATTGCTGCTCTCATCAAACTATCTATCTGCACGTCTGACGAATTCCATATCAGAACATCGCATTCTCGATTCCAGCGCTTTTGTTCATCAAAGGCGCTCTTCGTGATGTTGCTGCTTCCAATAATAGCGAGCCTAGGCTGGCCGCTATTTTTTACCATGAAGATTTTTGCATGCCACCTATTGCTCCCCTTACGTCTTCTCTTCTTCACTGACAAATAGCGCCCACAACACGAGCATCTGATTGAGGAGATTTTTTTTACAAAGTCGTCGTATTGAGATCCCCATCCATGAGAGTCATATACCCCGACAGTAATCATTGTTATCTTGCATGAATTTTTCGGACTATTGGCAACGAATGAATCAGATGCATAGTATGGATTTACCTTGAAATTCTTCTCCTGAAAAAAGCCACTGCAGAGAAGATACTCGTCGCCGATGCCGCTAGAAAATGCGTTCAATATTGCTCTACGAAAAATATTCGGACTTTGGCTCTTCCTGAGTATAGCGGCGATTTTGAACATGAGGCCTTACGTCTGAGTTAAGTCGCCCCGCAGCGGGGTGGCAAGCGCGTTCTAGCCTGGCGCAGATACGTGGCCGACCCCACAATGCGGGGTCGGCTTGAATTAATTGATAGGCCGCTAGCAGGAGACGTCGAGCAAACTTTTTGCCGCTGTACAGTTCATGGCAACTTCGTGAAGTTTTCTTTCTTTTGGATTTGACAACGTAAAAACCAGGTAATCAGCCTTGTCGCAGCGCGCGTGAATAGAACCATCTTTTGCTCGAGTTGCCTTAGTCACACGACGGCATTCTGGAAAGTTCTTTTTGATGATGCGTGAGGCAATGCTAACTGCATCGCCTTTAGGAGCGGCACCAACTGCTATTCCAGTGGCGTGGACTTGTCCAACACCAATAACCAGTAGCGCTATGCAAAGAATCATTCTGATTTTCATTACTTCTCCATGGCTAGTTTCTTTTCGGCCTAACTACTGTTAATCCTTTAAGTGGTCTTCGCGCGCGTTGCCTTCAGCGAACACCGCCGTACCACGACTACCATCAGGCTTGATCCAGCCACGATACATCCCTCTGGTATTGAACGGCATCGCGATATTTCCGTCGACGTCCAGCGCGATGGCGCCGCCGTCGCCGCCCAGCTTCGGCACCACCACGTTCACGACTTCGTGCGCGGCCGCGGCCAGCGATACGCCACTGTAGGCGACGCGCGCGCAGATGTCGTGCGCGACCGCGGCGCGGATGAAGAACTCGCCCCAGCCGGTGCCGGACACGCCGCAGCGGTCGTCGGCCCAGGTGCCGGCGCCGATCACCGGCGAATCGCCGATGCGGCTCCAGCGCTTGTTGGTCATGCCGCCGGTGGAGGTGCCCGCGGCGATGCGGCCGTCGCGATCCAGCGCGACCGCGCCGACGGTGCCGAAATACGTGCCGCGCAAGTCTTGATTCGCACTGGCCCGTTCGCGCGTCCTGGCCTCGTCGAGCTGGCGGCGGCGGTGGTCGGTGTCGAACCAGTCATTCGCCACACGCTCGATGTCCTTGCGCGTATCGGCGAACGCTTCGGCGCCGTCGCCGGCCAGCATCACGTGCGGGCTGTGCTCCATCACCGCGCGCGCCAATCGGATCGGATTGCGTACGGTTTTGACCCCGGCCACCGCACCAGCACGACGCGTATGTCCTTCCATCACAGAAGCATCGAGCTGATGGTGACCGTCGGCATCGAACACCGCGCCCTTGCCGGCGTTGAAGTGCGGCGATTCCTCCAGCACCAGGATCGCCGCTTCCACCGCATCCAGCGCGCTGCCGTGGCGCATCAGCACGGCGTTGCCGGCGTCGAGCGCGCGGTCGAGTGCGGCGCGGATCGCGGCTTCGTCGGCATCACTGAGTTTGGCGCGATCGATCACCCCGGCGCCGCCGTGGATGACCAGCGCAGTCAGTGGCGGCGGCGGAGAAGCGGCGTCTTGTGCGTGTGCGGTCATGGCAGCCATCGCGAGGAGAAGAGGCATCAGCGGGCGCATCGGCATATCCGGCGAATGGTGACCACCAGCATAAACCCGCCACTTGTAGAGCGGAGCAAAGCTCCGCTGCGCACCTGTCCGCAACGCTCGTTTTTACAGCCTACGACGGCATCCGACCGGCACGCGCAATCACGAAGTCGATGAACGCCAGCATCGCCGCCGGGTGATGCCGGCGACTTGGGTAGACGGCGAAGAATCCGCCCGTTTCGAACGCGTGGTCGGGCAGCAGTCGCTGCAGGGACCCGGCTGCCAGATCCTCGGCGGCAAGCGCTGCCGGCACGAGCGCGGCACCCAGTCCGGCACGTGCGCCCATCAACAAGGCGCCCATGCTGTTGACGGCCAGGCGCGCCTGCACCTCGATACTGACGTCGCCCTCTGGCCCCTTGAGGCGCCACTGCGCCACGCATCCCCGGTTGCCGATGCCATTGCGGCGGCGCACGGCCAGGCAGGGCAGCGACGCAAATGCTTGAGGCTGCGTCGGGTCGCCATGTCGTTGGACCCATTGCGGCGCCGCGACAATGACCTGGGCGCTGTGCGCGATGCGTCGCGCGATCAGGCTCTCGTCGAGGATCGGCCCGCCCCGGAACGCGAGATCGATGCCGCCCGACAGGAGATCGGCCTCGTCGTCGGACAGCAGCAACTCCAGGGTCACCGCAGGGTATCGCTCCAGAAACTCTGCGATGGGTTGCACCGACAGCACGGACAGGAAGTCGGCCGGTGCGGCCACGCGCAGATGCCCCGCCGGTTCATCGGCCTGGGCGCCCGCTTCAAGCCATGCCTGCGTGATCCGTTGCATGGCTGTGCCCGAGGCATCGACGAGCATGCGCCCGGCGGACGTCAGGCTGAGCCGCCGGGTACTGCGCTGCAGGAGCCGGACGCCGAGTTGCTCTTCCATGCGCTGGACCTGTCGGCTCAGTCGATTCGCCGGCACGCCTTGTCGCCTTGCGGCCGCGGAGAAGCCACCGGCCTGGACAACGTCCAGCAACACCTTGACGGCGTTCAGATCGGGCTCTGATTTCTTCATGTTGCGGACAAGTCTAATCCAGACTCGATTACTTATCGGATGAATCTGCGCTGCCTAGAATCGCGCCATCGTTCGTACGCCAAGGACTTGCATGACCGCCACGACCCTCAACCGGATTCTCTGGACCGTTCGCATCCTGCTGGCGGCGGCTTTTATTGCGGCGGGCGGCGCCAAACTGGCCGGTGTGCCCGACATGGTCGCGATGTTCGACAAGATCGGACTGGGCCAGGGCTTCCGCTACATCACCGGCGCCGTCGAGGTTGCCGGCGGAATCGCCCTGCTGGTACGCGCCTTGGCGGGGCTTGCCGGCGCGGCGCTGGCCGCGACCATGCTGGTCGCGGTGGGTGTCCATCTGCTCGTCATCGGCGGCAGCCCCTTGCCGGCGATCGTGCTGGGCACCTTGAGCGGCTTCGTGGCATGGCAGCTCCGGCCCGGGTCGACGCTCCTGCGCAAAGCCTGATCGATTCTCCGATCGATCCCGAATTCTCTGATCGATTCCTGATCCACCACAACAGCCAGGACCGTCCATCATCATGCACACCATCAATCAACTGCGCATCGACAACTGCGCATTCGCCTTCATCGATCACCAGCCGTTCGTGACCTTTCCGGTGCGGTCGATTTCCCACACCGAGCTGGTCAACAACGTCACCGGCCTGGCCAAGGTGGGTCTGGCGTTGGGCGTACCCACGATCCTGACCACCATCCTCGCCAATGGAGGGCCGCTTTCGGACCCGCTGTTCAGTCAGCTGTCGGCGCTGTTTCCCGACGTGCAGCCGATCGATCGACGCAACACCAACGCGTGGTCCGATCCGGCTTTCGTCTCCGCCGTCGAAGCAACCGGGCGCAAGAAACTTGTCATGTGCGGCCTGTGGACCGAGGTCTGCCTGGCGCAGACGGTGGTCTCGGCGATCGACGCGGGCTACGAGATCTACTTCGTCGCCGACTGCAGCGGCGGCGTCAGCGCGGAAGCGCACGAGGAAGGCAAGCGCCGCATGATCCAGGCGGGTGCGGTGCCGATGACATGGTTGGCGGTCATGGCCGAACTGTGCCCCGACAACGGCGCCGCCGAGTACGCGTCCCTGTATGCGCCGACCATCGCCCATGGCGACGGCGTTGGGATCGCGGTGCAGTACGTTCTGGCGCAGATCCAGGCACGCGCGCAGTAAGCGCTGAGCCGCTGCCAGCGTTTCAGCGGCCTGAAGGCCGCTCTACTGCTGGCGCAGCGCCTCGATCGGGTCGAGCTTCGACGCCTTGCTGGCCGGGTAATAGCCGAAGAACAGGCCGGTGGCGATGGAGAACGCCGCGGCCAGACCGATGACCTGGCTGTTGAGCGCGATCGGCAGTGTGCCGACCTTGCTGACCAGCAACGCGCCGATGATGCCGAGCGCGATGCCGATGATGCCGCCGATCAGCGAGATCAGCATGGCTTCGGCCAGGAACTGGCGGCGGATGTCGCGCGGGCCCGCGCCCACGGCCATGCGC
>CALRWS020000023.1:0-75000 GCA_943371935.1 Chitinophaga pinensis
TACACCTGCCCGCGCAATACCGTGAAGACCATCAACGGCGCGTTCTCGCCGCTGAACGATGCGCATTACTTCGGCAGCGTGATCTACAACATGTACAACGCGTACATCGGCAAGCCGCCGCTCACCTTCCAGCTGACCATGCGCGTGCACTACAGCACGAACTACCAGAACGCGTTCTGGGACGGCTCGGCGATGACCTTCGGCGATGGCGGCACCACGTTCTATCCGCTGGTCAGCCTCGACGTGGCGTCGCACGAAGTCTCCCACGGCTTTACGTCGCAGAACTCGAACCTGACCTACTCCGGCCAGTCGGGCGGCATCAACGAAGCCTATTCCGACATCGCCGGCGAAGCCGCCGAGTACTACATGAAGGGCACGAACGACTTCCTGGTCGGCGCGGACATCTTCAAGGCGACCGGCGCGCTGCGTTACATGGCCAACCCGCCGCAGGACGGCAGCTCGATCGGCAACGCTGCCAACTTCACCTCCGGCATGGACGTGCATTACTCGTCGGGCGTGTACAACAAGGCGTTCTACACGCTGGCGACCACCGCCGGCTGGAACACCCAGAAGGCCTTCCAGGTCTTCGCCCGCGCGAACGACCTGTACTGGACCGCCAGCACCAACTTCAACCAGGGTGCCTGCGGCGTGCAGACGGCCGCGGCCGATCTGGGTTTCACCGTCGCCAACGTCACCTCGGCCTTCACTGCGGTGGGCGTGAGCTGCGCTGGCACCCCGCCGCCGACCGGTACCGTCGTGCTGAACGTCGCGCTGCCGTCGCAGGCGGTCAACACCACGTCGTCGACCTACTCGGTGACCGTGCCGGCCGGTACGACCAGTCTGGTGTTCAACATCTCTGGCGGTACCGGTGATGCGGACATGTACGTCAGGCTGGGCGCCGCGCCGACCACCACCACCTACAACTGCCGTCCGTATCTGGGTGGCAATGCCGAAACCTGCACCTTCAACAACCCGACGGCCGGCAGTGTGTATTACGTCAACGTGCGCGCGTACTCCGCGTATTCGGGCGTGACCCTGAAGGCTACCCGCACCCCGTAATGTCGACACGCCTGTCGCCGGAAGGCGGCAGGCGCCCGGCCCATTGAGGACTGTTCCATACGAAGCCCCGGCCTGTGCCGGGGCTTCGTCGTTGGGGAAGGGGCGATTTCAGCGCCGGGCGATGCTGCGGCGCAGCAAAAGCGTGACCCATGGGTGGCAATGACGCGTATGGCTTCGTGATCGTCTTCACATTTGCGCAGCGGGATTGACGTTTTCCTCACGAGCTTTCGAATCCGGCGAGCCGACGAACGGCAACGGAGCGTCAACAGTTGACGCAACACGTCAGTACCGTTTAGGGTCGGGTAGGTCATTCGTCATGGAACGCAAGCTGAATGACCCAAGCGCGACTTCCAGGCTTCCGATCGCCGCCCGACGAGGTGCGACAGGGCAAGGGAGCGTTCTGCCGGCGGATGCGGGGGCATGCCGCGATGGCAGGCGTCGCGCGCCGTGCGACTCGTTCGCACCAGCATATTTCTCAGCTTCATTTTGTTTTCTTGGATTCCGGGGACAGATTAGGACGATGCGTAAGGTGAAGAATGCGGCGACGATCGCCGTACTGGCGTTTGCCGTGGGTCATGCTCTTGCCGCCGACGGCGCTGGATCGACGACGGGTTGCCGCGATGGCGACGCCGCGTGTCTGGACACCGTGCAGGTCACTGCGACCAAGCGCCCCGAATCCACTCTGGACATTCCCGCCGCCACCACCATCGTCGGCGGCGCGCGCCTGCGCGAAACCGCGCCGCAGACGCCGATGGACGCGCTGCACGGCGAAGTCGGCACCTTCGTGCAGCAGACCACGCCCGGGCAGGGCGTGGTGATCGTGCGCGGGCTCAAGGGCTCGGAAGTGCTGCATCTGGTGGACGGTTTCCGCCTCAACAACGCGATCTTCCGCAACGCGCCCAACCAGTACATCGCCCTGGTCGACGGCCAGAGCCTCGACCGCATCGAAGTGGTGCGCGGCCCGTCCAGCACGCTGTACGGCGGCGACGCCATGGGCGGCGTGGTGCAGATGCTCACTCCGGAGCTGGATTTCAGCGGCGACGCCTGGACGTGGGACGGTCGCCTGCGCGCGATCGCCGCCAGCGCCGACGACTCGCTGATCGGCCGCGCCGAAGTGCGCGGCGGCCGCGAAGGCGTGGGTTTCTCGCTGGGCCTCACGTCGCAGGAAGTCAACGATCTGCGCAGCGGCGACGGTGAGACGCGTCCGTTCACCGGCTTCACCCAGCGCAGCCTGGACTTCAAAGGGCAGGCCGACATCGCGCCCGGCCACGAACTGATGTTCAGCCTGCAGTATTCCGAACAGCCGCGCACGCCGCGCCACGACGCGCTGGTGCCGGGCTTCGGCCAGACCGCGCCAGAAAATGCAGTCTTTTTCTTCGAACCGCAGGAGCGCCGTTTCGCGCAGTTGCGCTGGCGCATCGACAATCCGAACGCGCTGTTCGACAACGGCGAGCTGCGCGTCGGGCGACAGGTCGTGGTCGACGATCGGCGCACCCGCGATACCGGTTCGTCGAACCAGGATCGCGAGCGCAATCGCGACACCACCACCGGCGTGACCGGCCAGTTCGGCAAGGCGATCGGCGAATACCATCATCTGAGCTACGGCTTCGAGTTCTATCGCGACGATGTCGACTCGTCGAAGACCCGGACCAACATCAACACCGGCGCGTTCAGCGTGCGCGCGCCGCGCTTCCCGAACGGTTCGCGCATGGACGGCATGGCCGTCTACGCCGCCGACGACTGGCGCCGCGGCCGTTTCGATCTGAATTACGGTCTGCGCTACAGCCGCTTCGATATCGACATCCCCAGCGACGGCACCGCACCCGGCGTGTCGCTCAAGCCGGACGACCTGACCGGCAACGTCGGCTTCGCTTTCGCATTGAACGACGACGTGCGCCTGGTCGCCAATCTCGGTCGCGGATTCCGCGCGCCGAACATCTTCGATCTCGGCGTCTTCGGCGTGCGTCCAGGCAACCGGTTCAGCACGCCGAATCCGAACCTCAAACCCGAATCCGTCACCAGCCTCGATGGCGGCGTGAAATTCGGCGGCGAACGTTTCAGCGGCGAGTTGATCGCATTCCGCTCCAACTATCGCGACAAGATCACCAGTGTGCTCACCGGCAATCTCATCGGCGGCGCGCTGGAAGTGCAGAACCGGAACGTCGCGCAGCTGGATCTGTGGGGCATCGAAGCCGGCGCGCGTTACCGCATGCCGTCTCCGGAGATGGAACTGTACGCCACCGCCACTTACACCCGTGGCGAAGAAGATACCGACACCGGAACGATGCCGGCCGACCGCATTCCGCCGCTGTACGGCAAGCTCGGCGCGCGCTGGCAGATCCGCGAGGCGCTCGGCGTCGAAGCCTACGGCCTGTACGCGACCCGCCAGGACCGTCTGAGCGCACGCGATCTCGTCGATCCGCGCGTCAATCCGCAGGGCACCGCCGGCTGGGCCACGCTCAATGCCCGGGTGTCGTGGCGCGCCAGCGAACATTTCAATCTTTCGCTGCGCGCCGAAAATCTTGGCGACAAGCACTATCGCGAACACGGTTCCGGCCTCGACGAGCCGGGCCGCAATTTCATTCTCACCGCCGATTACAGCTTTTGAGTGCCGACCCCATGCGCAAGCCCCCGCTATTCAAGCTCCCGCTATCGATGACCCTTCGTTCGTTCGCCTTTGCTTCCATCGTCGCCTGCGGTTCTGCAGCGGGCTTCCTCGTATCCCCGCCGCTGTCGGCTGCCGACGCGGGACAGGATTCCGCCGAGACCATGCGGGAGCCGCAGCGGCGCGACGACAGTTTCAAGCTGCCGGAAGGCCAGCCGATCCAGGTCGAAAACCCCTACGGCAGCGTCTACATGCGCTTCGGCGGCTATGAACACCAGCTCGATATCCGTTCGACCGTGCAGCAGCCCGATGGCGCTGCGTCGATCGCCTTCCAGCCTGCGGCGCGCGACGGCCGCTTCGAAGTCGCGCCGCGGCTTCCGGCGGGCGTCGAGCTGGCCCAGGGCCAGCGCATCGATCTGGTGCTGTATGTGCCCAAGGGTCATGCGGTGACCGTCCGCACCGCGTCGGGCGTCATCGAAAGCCGTGGCGTGAAGAGCGATATCGATCTGGGCACGGAGTCCGGCGAAATCGCGGTGCGCGGCACCGACGGCACCGTGCAGGCGCGCACCGGCGACGGTCGCATCGAGATTTCGCTGGAAGACAACGCACCGCCCGGTTCGATCCAGCGACTGACCAGCCGTACCGGTAACGTGGCCGTGAACGTCAGCGACAAGCTCAATGCCGAAGTGCGTATGTCGACGTCCCAGCAGTTCGCGACCGACTACTCGATCACCGTGGAACACCGCGATGGCGAGGAGCCCAACAAGGTCGCGACCGCCGTGGTCGGCACGCCGAAATCCGGCAAGGACAAGGCGCAGGTCGTGCTGGAGAGTCTGGTCAGCGAAGTACGCCTGCTGCGCAAGGGCGTGTTCATCGATCCCGAATGATCGATCCCGGATAAGCGTCATTCGAATACGCAAGGCGGAGAGATGCCGCCCACGCAACGGAATGCCGCATGTTGTCGCGTTTGCTCCAAACCAGTGTTCGCTCCTATGGGGAAAAACCGGGCGAATCCGTTGTATCCACAGTCATGTGATGAGGACTCCGCAATGAAACGAATGACATTCAAAGGCGCCTGGAAGGCCGCAGCCGTCATGCTGCTGCTGCCCTGCGCCGTGATGGCGGCACCGCCGCAGGCCAACAAGGCCAAGAACCCCGGACGTCCGCAGGTCGGACAGCCGGTCACCGCGCACAGCATCAACGTCGACCTGCGCAATCTGCCGAAGGCCAAGCCGTGGACCCCGGGCATGGGCATCCGCGAAGCGCATCGTCGCCAGTACACGCCGATCGGCAGCAAGGCGCCGCACGCGCCGGCCGACAAGCCGACCGCGTCCGATCGCCTGCCGGAACTGCAGAACCTGTGGGACAAGAGCCCGAACGCGCGTCGTGCGAAGGCCTCCACCACCGCCAGCAACCGCGTCAGCATCAACAACCCGAACACCGGCGTCAGCCCGGGCGATCCGGTCGTCGAAGTCGGCGCGAACCACGTGATCTACGCCGTCAACAGCGGCGGTTCGGGCACGTACTTCAACGTCTACAACAAGACCGGCACCCTGGTCGCCGGTCCGACCACGTTCGGTTCGCTGGCGCCCGCGGGCAACTCCTGCACCAGCGATCGCGGCGATCCGCTGGTTCACTACGATCGCCAGGCCGGCCGCTGGTTCATGCTGAGCATGGACGACACCGGTCTGTGCACCTTCGTATCGAAGACCTCCGACCCGGTCACCGGCGGCTGGTGGTTCTATCGCTACGCGACCCCGGTGCTTCCCGACTACCCGCATTGCGGCGTGTGGAACGATGCCTACGTCTGCAGCACCAATGAAGGCAGCCAGGCGGGTACCGAGATCTACGCGTTCGATCGCGCGAACATGCTGACCGGCGCCACCGCGCGCGCGGCGCAGCGTTTCAGCAGCGTGGCGAACCTGGCGGGTTACGGCTTCCAGATCATGACCCCCAGCACCTTCTACGGTTCCACTGCCGCACCGGCAGGCCGCAAGCAGGTGCTCGCCCGTCACAACGACGATGAAGCGCATGCAGGCGCCGGCGCCAACGGCACCCAGGACTTCATCGAACTGTACGAACTGAACATCGACTGGAACACGCCCGCGAACAGCGGCATCACCACGCTGCCGCGCATCGCGATCACCGAGTTCAACACCTGGTTCCGCGATTACTCGACCTTCGCCACCGTGCCGCAGCCGGGTTCCACCTCGCGCCTCGACCCGATCCGCGAAGTGCTGCTCAACCAGCTCGTGTACCGCAACCTGGGCACGCACGAAGCGATTGTCGGCACGCTCGCCACCAACCAGGATCCGGCCCGCACCGGCACCGTGGTCGACTCCGGCATCCGCTGGTTCGAACTGCGCCGCGTCGGCGCCGGCGCCTGGACGCTGCAACAGGAAGGCACGTTCAGCCCGGGCGACAGCAGCACCCATCACCTGATGGGTACGGCCGCGATGGACAAGTTCGGCAACATCGGCATGGGCTACAACGTCACCAAGACGACTGCGCCGACCAAGTTCGCCACCCTGGGCTACACCGGCCGCACCGCCGCCGATCCGGCCGGCGTGATGTCGCTGGGCGAAAATGAGGTCGCCGTCGGCGCCGCCGTCGAAACCTCCGGCCGCTGGGGCGATTACTACCAGATGACCGTCGACCCGGTCGACGACTGCACCTTCTGGTTCGTGGGCATGTACCGTCCGGCCGGCAGCTGGCAGACGCGCATCTCCGACTTCAAGTTCCCGGCCTGCAGCGGCGTGACCACGTACTCGATCTCCGGCACCATCGCCACCAGCGGCGGCGCGGGCATCAACGGCGTCAGCGTCAGCAACGGCAGCACCAGCGCCACCACCAACGCCAGCGGCGCGTACACGCTGTCCGGCGTGGCCAACGGCACCTACACGCTGACCCCGTCGCTGAGCGGTTACACGTTCTCGCCGACCACCCGCAGCGTCACCGTCAGCAGCGCCAACGTCACCGGCCAGGACTTCACCGGTACGCCGCCCGCCAACATCCCGCCGGTCGCGAACTTCACGTTCACCACCAGCGCGCTGACCGCGAACTTCACCGATACCTCTACCGACAGCGACGGCACCATCGCATCGCGCAGCTGGAACTTCGGCGACAGCACCACGTCCACCGCGACCAACCCCAGCAAGACCTATGCCGCGGCCGGTACCTACACGGTCACCCTGACCGTGACCGACAACGGCGGCGCCACCAATACCAGGACCAGTTCGGTCACGGTGACGGCGGGCGGCGGCGGCACGGTGCTGAGCAATGGCGTGCCGGTCACCGGCCTCACCGCGACGACCGGCAACTCGCTGGACTTCACGATGGTGGTGCCCGCGGGCGCCAGCAACCTGGTGTTCACCACCTCGGGCGGCACCGGCGACGTCGACATGTACGTCAAGTCCGGCAGCGCGCCGACCGATACGGTCTACGATTGCCGTCCGTACACCAGCGGCAATGCCGAGACCTGCACGTTTGCCACGCCGGTCGCCGGCACGTACTACGTGCGCCTCAAGGCCTATGCGACCTTCTCCGGCGTGAGCCTGGTGGGCAGCTATTCCACCGGCGGCGGCAGTGCGCAGACCTACACCAACACCACCGACTACGCGATCGCCGACAACGCCACGGTCAACAGCCCGATCGTCGTCTCCGGTCGTACCGGCAACGGTTCGGCCACGACTCCGGTCGCGGTCAATATCGTCCACACCTACAAGGGCGACCTGAAGGTCGATCTGGTGGCGCCGGACGGCACCGTCTACGTGCTGCACAATCGCACCGGCGGCAGCGCCGACAACATCGTGCAGACCTTCAGCGTGAACCTGTCGTCGGAAGCCTTGAACGGCACGTGGAACCTGCGCGCGAACGACAATGCGGCTGGCGACACCGGCCGTATCGATAGCTGGAGCATCACGTTCTGATCGTGGTCCTGTTCAAAAGCCACTAGCTTCAAAGCGACAAGTGTCAACGCAACAGGGGAAGCCCCGGCAATCGCCGGGGCTTCCCGCTTCGGATTCACCCGCGCTGCAACGCAGGTTTGAGCATCAACAAGGCGTCGACCGGCCGCATGTCCGGTCGACGAGGGGATTCGACAACAGCGCGGTCTGATATTTCCGTGATACCCCCATCCATGGAGTGAGGACGCAACAATGAACGCATCGAGATTCACCACCGCATTGAAGACAGCGGCTGTGCTGCTGTTGCTGCCATGGGCAGCGATGGCGGCGGGACCGAAGGACAGCAACGCCCGCACCGTGACCCGTCCACAGATCGGACAGCCGGTCACGCCGCACAGCATGAACACCGACCTGCGCAATCTGCCCAAGGCCAAACAGTGGGCGCCCGGCATGGGCATCCGCGAAGCGCATCGCCGCCAGTACACGCCGATCGGCACCACGCTGCCGCACGCGCCCGCCGACAAAGCGACCGCTTCGGACCGTCTGCCCGAACTGCAGCAGCTCTGGGACGAAAGCCCGGCCGGCCGCCGCGCGCACGCGCGCGTGAAGAACGCCATCAGCAGCCGCGTCAGCATCAACAATCCCAATACCGGCGTCAGCCCCGGCGACCCCGTCGTCGAAGTCGGCGCCAATCACGTCATCTATGCCGTCAACAGCGGCGGCTCCGGTACGTATTTCAACGTCTACGACAAAGCCGGCGCCCTGGTGGCCGGACCGATCACCTTCGGCTCGCTCGCGCCGGCCGGCAGCGCCTGCGCCAGCGATCGCGGCGATCCGATCGTGCTGTACGACCGTCAGGCCGGCCGCTGGTTTCTGCTGACCCTGGACAACTCCAACCTCTGCACCTACGTCTCGAAGACCTCGGACCCGGTGAGCGGCGGCTGGTGGGCGTACAACTATCCGACGCCGACGTTGCCCGACTATCCGCACTGCGGCGTGTGGAACGACGCGTACGTCTGCGGTTCCAACGAAGGCGGCGCGCAGATCAGTCTGTATGCGTACGACCGTGCCAACATGCTGACCGGTGCCACCGCGCGTCCCGCACAGCGCTTCGCCAGCATTCCGAAGCTGGCGGGCTACGGCTTCCAGATGATCACCCCTGCCACCTTCTACGGCAGCAACGCGGCGCCGGCGGGCCGCAAGCAGATCGTCGCCCGTCACAGCGACGACGAAGCGCACGACGGCGCTGCGGCCAACGGCACCCAGGATTTCCTCGAACTGTTCGAGATGAACATCGACTGGAACACGCCTGCGAACAGCAGCATCACCACGCTGCCGCGCATCGCCATCACCGAGTTCAACAGCTGGTTCCGCAATTACTCGACCTTCGCCACCGTGCCGCAGCCGACGTCGGCCACCGCAAGGCTCGACCCGATCCGCGAAGTGCTGCTCAATCAGCTCATCTATCGCAACATGGGCACGCACGAGACGATCGTCGGTACGCTCGCCACCAACCAGGATCCCGCGCGCACCGGCACCGTGGTCGACTCGGCCGTGCGCTGGTTCGAATTGCGCAAGACCGGCGGCGGTGCCTGGACGCTGTTCCAGGAAGGCACCTTCAGCCCGGGCGATGCGGAAACCCATCACCTGATGGGCACGATCGCGATGGACAAGTTCGGCAACATGGCGCTGGGATACAACGTCACCAAGACCAGCGCGCCGACCAAGTTCGCCACCCTGGGCTACACCGGTCGCGCCGCTGCCGATGCCGCGGGCGTGATGTCGCTGGGCGAGAATGAAGTCGCCGTCGGTTCCGCGGTGGAAACCTCCGGCCGCTGGGGCGACTACTACCAGATGACCGTCGATCCGGTCGACGACTGCACGTTCTGGTTCGTCGGCATGTATCGCCCCACCGGCGGTTGGCAGACGCGCATCCAGGACTTCAAGTTCCCGGCCTGCAGTGGCGTGGACACGTACACGATCTCCGGCGCCATCACCACCGCGGGCGGCACGGGCATCGCCGGCGTCACCGTCAGCACCGGCAGCAACAGCACCACCACCAATGCCAGCGGCGCCTATACGCTGTCGGGCATGGTCAACGGCACCTACACGCTCACGCCGTCGCTCGGTGCATATACCTTTTCGCCGGCCAACCGCAGCGTGACCGTCGCCGACGCGAACGTCACCGGCCAGAACTTCACCGGGACTGCGCCGCCGAACGTTCCGCCGGTCGCGAACTTCACGTTCACCACCAGCGGACTGACCGCGAGCTTCACCGATACGTCCACCGACAGCGACGGCACCATCGCATCGCGCAGCTGGAACTTCGGCGATGGCACCACCTCGACGTCGACCAATCCCAGCAAGACCTACGCGGCAGGCGGCACTTACACGGTCGTGCTCACCGTGACCGACAACGCAGGCGGCACCGGCAGCAAATCGAGCGCGGTCACGGTGGTGGTTCCCAACGTTCCGCCCACCGCCAACTTCACGTTCGCGGCGACCGACCTGACGGTGGCGTTCACCGATACCTCCACCGACAGCGACGGCACCATCGCATCGCGCAGCTGGAACTTCGGCGATGGCACCACCTCGACGTCGACCAATCCCAGCAAGACCTACGCGGGTTCGGGTACCTATACCGTCACGCTCACGGTGACCGACAACAGCGGCGCTTCCAACGCCAAGTCCAGTTCGGTGAGCGTGAATGCGGCGGGTACGCAGACGTACACCAACACCACCAACTATCCGATCGCCGACAACGCGACCGTCACCAGCCCGATCAGGGTCACCGGCCGTAGCGGCAATGCGCCGATCAATACGCCGGTCGCGGTCAATATCGTGCACACCTACATCGGCGACCTGAAGGTGAGTCTGATCGCGCCGGACGGCAGCACCTATGTCCTGCACGACCGCACCGGCAACAGCGCGGACAACATCAACCTGACCTACAGCGTGAATCTGTCCACCGAAGCGTTGAACGGTAACTGGAGGCTGCGCGTGAACGACAATTCCAATGCCGATACCGGTTATATCGACAGCTGGAGCATCACGTTCTGATCGGTATGTTCTGATGCATCGATATTATCTTTCGTGATATCGAAAGGCCCCGACGCAGGTCGGGGCCTTTTTTTTTGCGCCGGGAAAACGCTTCCATGGGTCCGCGTCGTTCCCATTGCACGACGCATGTTGAATATATCGAATCGATATGCGCGGAATTTGCTCCGCGTCCGCCCGGAGCGCTCTGTGACGCAAGTTGAATTTGTCGTCGTGCAGGCGTCGTGGGGTTCGCAAAAGCGCTGTTTTACAGGCACGATCGTTGATCGTTCGATGCCGCCGGTCCTGCGGCGGCGAAGCGCTCCGATGCGAAAACGTGGATACGTATGCGAATGCGCACGTGCGGAATCCGCATCGCATCGCGCATGCGAGACATGTTGCATCGCAACTTGATCGGCTCGCGGAACTCGCATAAGTTCCGTGAGCGGATTTAGGGGAATTCGCCGCGTCGGGGTCAGCCAGGGAAGGAAGGCTGCACCGCCCGGTCGTCAAGCTCGAATAACTAAAGCGCATCAGCGCTACGAGAGTTTGTACGGTTCAAATCCGCGAACCGGCGCCGTCCGACACCGTCGACGCGCCACCAGAAACCATCTGCCATGACCATCATTCATTAAAGGAACCACCGTGAATCGTAGAGTCTCATTGCTTTCCGCAGCTATTGGTGCATCCCTCGTCCTCGCCGCCATGCCCGCCTTTTCCGCCGACTTCCGCACCGTGGAACGTCCGGTCAACGGCCAATACATCGTCGTGCTGAATGACGGTGCTGCCAGTCTCGCCGGCGAACTCGGCAGCGTCTCCCGCGTGTCCAACGTCGCCCGCGACATGGCCGGCAAGCATCGCGCCAAGGTCGTCCGCACCTTCGATCGCGCACTGCGCGGTTTCGTGGTGAAGGCCGACGATGCCGCACTCACCCGGCTGCTGGCCGACCCGAAGGTCGCCTATGTCGAGGAAGACGGCTATGTCTCGATCAACGCCACCCAGACCGGCGCCACCTGGGGCCTGGATCGCATCGATCAGCGCAACCTGCCGCTGAACAGTTCCTACACCTATGACACCACCGCTGCCGGTGTGCATGCCTACATCATCGACACCGGCGTGCTGCTCAACCACACCCAGTTCACCGGTCGCATGGGCAACGGCTACGACGCCGTCACCAGCGGCGGCAACGCCAACGACTGCAACGGCCATGGCTCGCACGTCGCCGGCACCATCGGTGGCACCACCTACGGCGTCGCCAAGGGCGTGACCATCCATCCGGTCCGCGTGCTCGGCTGCACCGGCTCGGGTACCAATTCGGGCGTCATCGCCGGCATGGACTGGGTCGCCAACAACCACATCAAGCCCGCGGTCGCGAACATGAGCCTCGGCGGCGGCGCTTCGCAGGCCACCGACGATGCGGTCGCCCGTATGACCGCCGCTGGCGTCACCGTGGTGGTCGCTGCCGGCAACAGCAACGACAACGCCTGCAACTACTCGCCGGCCCGCGCCGCGTCCGCGATCACCGTCGGTTCCACCACCAACACCGATGCGCGTTCGTCGTTCTCCAGCTTCGGCACCTGTCTCGACATCTTCGCCCCGGGTTCGTCGATCACTTCGGCCTGGTACACCAGCACCTCCGCGACCAACACCATCAGCGGCACCTCGATGGCGTCGCCGCACGTCGCTGGCGTCGCCGCGCTGTACCTGGCGAACAACCCCAGCGCCACCCCGGCCCAGGTCACCACCGCGATCATCAACAACTCGACGCCGAACAAGGTGACCAGCCCCGGTACCGGTTCGCCGAACCGTCTGCTGTACTCGCTGTCCGGCGGCACCACTCCGCCGCCGACCAGCACCGTCGTGCTGAACGTCGCGTTGCCGTCGCAGGCGGTCAACACCACGTCGGCGACCTACTCGGTGACCGTGCCGGCCGGCACGACCAGCCTTGTGTTCAACATCGCTGGCGGTACCGGCGATGCGGACATGTACGTCCGGCTGGGCGCCGCGCCGACCACCACCACCTACACCTGCCGTCCGTACCTCGGCGGCAACAATGAAACCTGCACCTTCAACAACCCGACGGCCGGCAGCGTGTATTACGTCAACGTCCGCGCGTACTCCGCATACTCGGGCGTGACGCTGAAGGCTACCCGCACCCCGTAATGTCGACGTGCCTGCCGCCGCAAGGCGGCAGGCATCCGGCGACGGACCTGCGGTCCGATCGGATGGGTACGATTCACCGCAAAGCCCCGGCACATGCCGGGGCTTTGCATTTGCCGGCGGCAGCAAGGCTTGGCGGAACCCGCTGCACTCGACACAGGAGATGATCGCGCTGCGAAAACCACGCTGCAAAACCGCGCCGGGGAAGCCAAGGACGAGAGCAACCATTCCCGGTCGATATCGGATCGATGGGCGGGGACGACAGGGCAGGGCATCATGTAGACGGGGGGAACCAAGGAGCCGTCATCGCGGCCATCCGCGAGCGCGGCGAACGACACGATCCGCCGAGACGATCGAGGCGGAAACAAAGGGAGAGAAGCAATGAAGTCAGGAAGCAGTCTGTTCGCAGTCTTCATCGGGGCCGGCATGTTCGCGGCATCCGCATTCGCGCAGTCCGGCGAACCCACCCATGCGCGTGACCGGCATGCGCAATCGCAGCACGCGCAGGCACACGCCGACGCCGCGCTGGCATCGATGCGTCTGGAACGCGATCCGCACGCACCGGTCCACGTGGTGATGGCGAGAAAGAGTTACGACGGCATGCGCGATCTGGTGAGTCGGGGCGCGGTTTCGGTCGACGGGCTGGGCACCCCGCTGATGGTCGCGAAGATCGAAGCGCACATGCTCAGCCGCATCGCCGAACGCATCCATCAGCGCGAGCAGCGCTGCGGCGGATTCTTCGCGTTCGCGACCCGCGAGGAAGCGGATGCATTCATCGCTTCGGATCGTTCGGCGTACGCCATGAGGAGCAATGCGCTGCTCGCCGCCTACACCATCGACAATCAGGCCACGGTTTCGCCGTGGCTGTCGCAGGTCCAGCACACGAACATCTACAGCACGATCAGCACGCTCTCTTCGTACCAGAACCGCTACTACACCAGCACCACCGGACGAACCTCCGCCGAATGGATCCGCAACACCTGGCAGGGGCTGGCCGGCAGCCGCACCGACGTGACCTCGGAATTGTCGACCTGCGCCACCTGTTCGACCCAGCCATCGGTGATCCTGACCATCCAGGGCGTCGAACTGCCGAACGAGATCGTGGTGCTCGGCGCGCATCTGGATTCGATCAACGGCAGCGGCGGCGGCAGCACGACCCAGATCGCGCCAGGTGCGGATGACGATGCTTCCGGCATCGCCACCCTGACCGAAGTGTTGCGGATCGCGATGGCCAACGGCTGGAAGCCGAAGCGCACCGTGAAGTTCATGGGCTACGCCGCGGAAGAAGTGGGTCTGCGCGGTTCCAACGCCATCGCGCAGGCGCACAAGGCCGCGGCCGCGAACGTGGTCGCCGTGCTGCAGATGGACATGACCAACTACCGGTCGGGTTCGGCGGTCGATATGCGTCTGGTCACGGATTACTCGAACGTCGACATGAAGACGTTCCTGACCAATCTGTTCGACACCTATCTGGTGCCGTTGGGCATGAGCCGCGGCAGCTACACCTGCGGCTACGGCTGTTCCGACCATGCCTCGTGGACCAGCGCCGGTTATCCGTCGGCGATGTTCTTCGAAGCGGGCACCGCGAGCGGCGGCTACAACCCGAACATCCACACCGCGAACGATACGCTGGCCAACATGGGCAATTCCGCGGTGAACAGCGCGAAGTTCGCGCAGTTGGGCCTGGCGTTCCTCGGTGAGGCGGCCAAGACCACCGGCAGCAGCGGCAATGCGCCGCCGGTGGCGAACTTCACGTCGAGCGTCAGCGGGCTGACCGCGAGCTTCACCGACACCTCCACCGACAGCAACGGCACCATCGCCAGCCGCAGCTGGAACTTCGGCGACGGCGCCACCTCCACCGCGACCAACCCGGGCAGGACCTACGCCGCGGCGGGCACGTACACGGTCGCGCTGACGGTCACCGACAACGGCGGCGCCAGCAACACCGTCAGCAGACCGGTGACGGTCGGCAGCAGCGGCGGCACGCAGACCTACACCAACACCACCGACTACACGATCGCCGACAACGCCACGATCAACAGCCCGATCACGGTTTCCGGTCGCACCGGAACCGCTTCTGCCACCACGCCGGTCGCGGTGAACATCGTGCATACCTACAAGGGCGACCTGAAGGTGGATCTGGTGGCGCCGGACGGCAGCGTGTACGTGCTGCACAACCGCGCCGGCGGCAGCGCCGACAACATCGTCCAGACCTTCACGGTCAATCTTTCGACGGAAGCGTTGAACGGCACGTGGAACCTGCGCGTGAACGACAATGCGGGCGGCGATGTCGGCTACATCAACAGTTGGAGCATCACCTTCTGATCCATCGGACGCATGTCCATCCGCGTCATGCGTGCGGGCAGCGCCCCGTCTCGCCGGCCTCGGCCACCCAACGCCTCCCGCATGCGGGAGGCGTTGTCGTTTCCAGGCAGGCATCTCAGGACAGGCATTCCGGGGCCGGGCATCGTCGGCGGCAGCCATGCCGGCCGGGGCGTTATGATCCGTGCGTGCGGAACCGTCCAGGGTTCCACGGCCTGGAGGTCACCATGCGTTCCCTGACGATGTGTCTCGCCGCAGCGGTCTGCGCAGCCTTGCTGAGCAGCCCGGCGTTTGCCCGCTCGCAGCGCCTGCCGCAGGCTCCGGAAGCGGATCGTGGCCAAATCCGCGACCACGGCGACGATGCGCACACCGATGCGGCGAACGCGTCGCGGCTGCTGGAGCGCAATCCGTTCGCGCCGGTCTATGTCGTGATGTCGCGGAAGAGCTACGGCGGCATGCGCGATCTGGTGAAGAACGTCGTCGCCAAGGCCGACAGCGCCGGAACGCCGCTGGTGATCGCGCAGATCAAGGCCCTGGATCTCAGCCGCATTTCCCAGCGCATCCACGTGAGCGAAGGACGCTGCGGCGGCTACTTCGCCTTCTCCACCCGCGCGGAAGCGGAGGCGTTCCTGCGTTCCGACCGCTCGCTGCAGGCGATGAAGAAAAGCCCCGCGACCCTGGTCGACTACCGTATCGACAACCAGGCGACGGTCGACCCGTGGCTGATCCAGGTGCAGCACACCAACATCCACGCCACCATCGCGCATCTGGCCGGCTACCAGAACCGCTACTACGCCAGCCCGGAAGGCAAGGCCGCCGCGGAATGGATCCGCGACACCTGGCAGGGCCTGGCCGGCACGCGTACCGATGTGATCTCGGAACTGTTCGGCTGCAGCAACTGTTCGACCCAGCCATCGGTGATCCTCACCATCCGCGGCACCGATCAGCCGAACGAGATCGTGGTGCTGGGCGCGCATCTGGATTCGATCAACGGCAGCGCCGGCGGCAATCTCGGACAGCGCGCGCCGGGCGCGGACGACGATGCGTCCGGCATCGCGACCCTGACCGAAGTGCTGCGGATCGCCATGGCCAGCGGCTGGAAGCCGCGGCGCACGGTGAAGTTCATGGGCTACGCCGCGGAAGAAGTGGGCCTGCGCGGCTCGAACGCGATCGCCAGAGCGCACAAGGCCGCCGGCGCAAATGTGGTCGCGGTGCTGCAGATGGACATGACCAATTACCGCGCGTCGACCAACGTCGACATGCGCCTGGTGACGGATTTCTCCAATCCCGCGTTGAAGGTCTTCCTCACCGAGCTGTTCGATACCTACCTCGCGCCGCGCGGCATGGTGCGCGGCACCGACACCTGCGGATACGCGTGTTCCGATCACGCGTCGTGGACCAGTGCCGGGTATCCGTCGGGGTATTTCTTCGAGGCGGGCAGCGCCAACGGAGGAAGTTTCCCGCACATCCACACCACCAACGACACGCTGGCGAACATGGGCAATTCCGCACAGAACAGCGGCAAGTTCGCGCTGCTGGGGCTGGCGTTCCTCGGTGAGGCGGCGAAGACCTCATCGCCATGATGACGTTGCCACGACAGCGCCGGAATCGAGACGGACATCGTGGTTTTTCCATTGATGGCCGTTTTTTTGCGCAGAGTGATGTTGCGACGCACAATCGGCGCGGAGTGGATGCATCTTATTCGCGATGAGGTCGTTCGAATCCACTCGGAACCCCTTGAAATCTCGCTTTTCACGATGAATCAGACGTTTTTTCCGAGCGGCGATTGACGCGCCGCGGGCAGGCGGCCTAAGTTCACGCGGCCCGGCGGATGTCGCCGGCCGGGCAAGCGAGCGCACAAGCGCATGAAAGCTGCAGGACACAAGCGGCTGTAGTGGGGTCCGTTCCCGGGCCCATTCTCATTCACGATTTCGAAAGGGGAGTTTCGATGAAGTCAGCGATTTTTTCGGGTACGGCGAAAGTGGCGGCATTGCTGCTGCTATTGCCGTGCGCCGTGATGGCAGCGCCGCCCAACGGCGCCAAACCGTCCAGTGCCTCGCGTCCGATGGTGGGCAGCCCGGTCACGCCGCACAGCATCAATGTCGATGTGCGCAATCTGCCGAAGGCCGAGGCGTGGAGCCCGGGCATGGGCATCCGTGAGGCGCATCGTCGCCAGTACACGCCGCTCGGCGCCAAACTGCCGCATGCCCCGGCGACGAAGGCCACCGCCAGCGATCGTCTCAACGAGTTGCAGCAGATCTTCGACGAAAGCATGCCGGCCCGTGCGCGCACCAAATCCGCAGGCAGTCGCGTCAGCATCAATAATCCCAACACGGGCGTCAGCCCCGGCGACCCGGTGGTCGAAGTGGGCGCCAACCACGTGATCTACGCGGTCAATGGCGTCACCACCACCTTCAAGATCTACGACAAAGCGGGCACTCTGGTTGCTGGCCCGACCAGCTTCGGTTCGCTGGCGCCGGCCGGCAACGCCTGCACCACCGATCGTGGCGATCCGCTGGTCTATTTCGATCGACAGGCCAACCGCTGGTTCATGTTGAGCATGGACGATGGGGGGGTCTGCACGTTCGTGTCGAAGACCTCCGATCCGGTCACCGGCGGCTGGTGGTTCTACCGCTACGCCACGCTTGCGTTCCCTGATTACCCGCACTGCGGCATCTGGAGCGACGCCTACGTCTGCAGCACCAATGAAGGCAGCATCGCCGGTGCCGACGTGTATGCTTTCGACCGCGCCAATATGCTGACCGGCGCCACCGCGCGTCCTGCGCAGCGTTTCAACAGCGTGCCGACGCTGCCGGGTTACGGCTTCCAGATCGTCACGCCCGCCACGTTCTACGGCACCACCGCCGCGCCGGCCGGCCGCAAGCAGATCCTGGCCCGTCATCGCGACGATGAAGCCCATGACGGCGCCAGCGCCAGCGCGACCCAGGACTTCCTCGAACTGTTCGAAATGAACATCGACTGGAACACGCCGGCGAACAGCGGTATCACCGCCCTGCCGCGGATTGCGATCACCGAGTTCAACAGTTGGTTCATCAACTATTCGACCTTCGCGACCGTACCCCAGCCGGGTTCGACCTCGAAGCTCGATCCGATTCGGGAAGTGCTGCTCAACCAGCTCAGCTATCGCAATTTCGGTACGCACGAGTCGATCGTCGGCAGCTTCGCGACCAACCAGAACGCAGGCCGCACCCGCAAAACCCCGGTCGATTCCGGCGTCCGCTGGTTCGAACTGCGCCGCGTCGGCGCGGGTAACTGGACGCTGCGCCAGGAAGGCACGTTCAGCCCCGGCGATACCAGCACGCACCACCTGCTGGGGACGTTGGCGATGGACAAGTTCGGCAACATCGGCATGGGCTACAACGTGACCAAGACCACGTCGCCGACCGTGTTCGCCTCCTTGCGCTATACCGGCCGCGCCGCCGGCGACCCGCTGGGCGTGATGTCGCTGGCCGAAACCACGGTGGCTACCGGCGCCGCTGCCGAAACCTCCGGCCGCTGGGGCGATTACTACCAGATGACCGTGGACCCGGTGGACGATTGCACGTTCTGGTTCGTCGGTATGTACCGTCCGAGCGGCGGCTGGCAGACACGCATCCAGGATTTCAAGTTCCCGGGTTGCTGATCGCCTGTTCAAGTCGTTACCCAGAAACCCGGCCCAGGCCGGGTTTCTTTTTTTGGTCGTCGCTTGGGGTACGCTGCCTCGAAGCGGCCCGGACCATCACCATGCGTATGGTCGGTCGCATCCACCGATCGCCCCTCCCCCAGGGCTCATGCCGCATGAAAACCGATCCGAAGCGTCTCCCGCAACGTCCCTTGAAACGCAGCATCGGCCTGGAGATCGCGACCCTGGTCCGCCAGCGGATCCTGAACGGTACCTACGCGGGCGGGGCGCAGCTGTTGCAGGATTCGGTCGCGGCCGAATTCGGGGTGAGCAAGATTCCGGTGCGCGAAGCCCTGGTGCAGCTGAGCGCCGAAGGTCTGGTCGACATCCACGCCAATCGCGGTTTCCAGGTGCGTTCGATGTCGATCGGCGAGGCCGAGGAAGTGTTCGGCATCCGGCTGATGATCGAGCCAGCGATCTGCGCGGAAGGCGCGCGACGCGCACGGCATGAGGATCGGATGGACGCGGAAGCCGCGCTCGACGCGCTGGTGCGGCAGTTGTCCGCGCGCAGGATGGAGGCGGCGGGCGAGTCGAACCGCAATTTCCATCTCGCGTTGACGGTGCCCAGGCTGCAGCCCATCGCGACCGACATCGTCAGTCGCCTGCTGACCATTTCGCAGCGGTACGTGCATGCGCATTTCGTCGCGCCCGGGCGCGCTTCGCTGGCGATCGACGAACACACCGAGATGTTCCGCATGTGGCAGACCGGTTCGGCGAAGGACGTGGAGCGCATCGCGCGCACGCATATCGAATCGACCCGCGACGATCTGATGCAACTGCTCAAAGCCGACGGGTAAGTGCCGCAGTCGATCCTCCCGTGGACGAGCCGCGCCATTGCGTTGGACGTCAATGCCTACGGGATCGCGCTGCGACAAGATGATCGATGCGGCATCGCACAGGTCCGGTCGGCGGCTGGTGAAGTGTGATTTTCGTCGCGAGCCAGCGATGGGCGACCTGCTAGTGTGCTGACGCTGCCCAAGTCCGGCGGCAGCAAGGATCCGCGTTGCAGGTCAGGCAGGCTGCCCACGCAGTGTCCGCCGTCATGCGCGGTTCCGGTCCGATGCCGGGTATCCCGCCAGGAATCTCCGTTTGCCGCAGAGGGGGCACGCACTCCGACGATGCATGGAGCGTGATGTGCCGAGGATGGACGATTCGACCTACAAGGAGTTCGCATCATGAAAATAGTTGCCTTTGCCGCTTTGCTGCTGGGGATATCGACTGCCGCGCATGCGGCGCCACCTTCGTACCAACCGTCCGCGTTCGATCATTCGATCCGCTCGCTGGATCGCGTCGACACGCGCAGGATGCCGGCGGTCGACCTGCAGCGGCTGAATGCCGAAGACCTGCAGCGCGAAACCCGCGGCCTGCCGATCCGTTTCGCCGCGCCGATCAAGGTGAACTACACGCCCGCCAATGCGGGGCAATGGGAGACGCTGGACAGCGAACACCTCGTCTGGCGCATGCGCGTGTCTTCGCCCGGCGCGATGTCGCTGAACTTCGGTTTCACCGAATACAGCATGCCCGCCGGCGGCCGCCTGCTGGTCTATCCGGCGGCGCAGACGCGCACCTCGGACCGCGGCGAAATCCGCGCGTTCACTTCGGCCGACAACGAATCGCACGGCCAGCTGTGGACCCCGATCGTCAGCGGCGATGAAGCGATCATCGAAGTCGTCGTGCCGCGCGCCAGCAAAAACGCGCTGAAGCTTCGTCTGACCCAGGTCGGTCACGACTACGCCGGCTTCCGGCGCCTGGCGTCCGGCCGGCGCAATGCGTTCGATACCCGCGGCACGTCGGGCAGTTGCAACGTCGACGTGGCGTGCCCGCAGGGCGATGCATGGCGCGACCAGATCCGCGCCGTCGCGGCGTATTCGACCGGTGGCAGCATCTTCTGCACCGGTTCGCTGGTGAACAACAGCGCCAACGATCGCAAGATGTATTTCCTCACCGCGAACCACTGCGGCTTGAGCGCCTCGAACGCGGCGTCGCTGGTCACCTACTGGAACTACCAGAACTCGGTCTGCCGCGTCGTCGGCAGCACCGCGAACGGCCAGGACGGCGATGGCGTGCTGACCCAGTCGCTGACGGGTGCCTTCTTCCGCGCCAGCAGTGCCGCCAGCGATTTCGCACTGCTCGAACTCGACGACCCGGCGCCGGCCGCGTACAACCTATACTGGGCAGGCTGGGACCGTCGCAGCGTCGAATTTCCCGGCTCCACCGGCATTCACCACCCGAACGGCGGAGAAAAGCGCATCAGCCATTCGACGGTCGCCACGCGTACGGTGGCTTATGGCGGCGGCGCGGGCACGACGCATGTCGAAGCCGGCTGGTCGACGACCAACGGCGTGACCGAAGGGGGGTCGTCGGGTTCGCCGCTGTACAGCCCAGAAAAGCGCGTGATCGGCCAGCTCCACGGCGGTCCGTCCTACTGCGGCGCGCCGGCGGCCAGCCTGAAGGATTACTACGGACGGGTATCGGTGTCCTGGGCAGGCGGCGGCACCAGCAGCACGCGCCTCAGCAATTGGCTCGATGCCGGCGCTACGGGTGCGACCACGCTCGACGGCATCGGCAGCGGTCCGCCGCCGGTGACGTACACGGTGTCGGGCACCATCACGACCAGCGCCGGCGGCGGAATCAATGGCGTCACCGTCAGCGCCGGTTCGGCCAGCGCCACCACCAGTGCGTCGGGTGCCTACACGCTGACCGGTCTGACCAACGGCACCTACACGCTCACCCCGTCGCTGGGCGGTTACGCGTTCTCGCCGGTGAGCCGCAGCGTCACCGTCAGCGGCGCCAACGTGACCGGTCAGAATTTCACTGGCACCCCGGGCACCGGGCCGCAGACCTACACCAACAGCGCCGACTACGCGATCAACGACAACGCCACCGTCAACAGCCCGATCACCGTCTCCGGTCGCAGCGGTAACGGCTCGGCTACCACGCCGGTCGCGGTGAACATCGTTCATACCTATATCGGCGATCTGAAGGTCGACCTCATCGCGCCGGACGGCAGCGTGTACGTGCTGCACAACCGCAGCGGCGGCAGCGCCGACAACATCGTCCAGACCTACAGCGTGAACCTGTCGACGGAAGCCCTGAACGGGACGTGGAATCTCCGCGTGAACGACAACGCCAACGCCGACACCGGCTACATCAACAGCTGGAGCATCACGTTCTGAAGTGTTCCATCCGATTCGCGGAATGATCCAACACAACAAAAAACGCCCCGGGTTTCCCCGGGGCGTTTCCGTATGGCGTGTCGCGTTGCCGATCAGTCCCGCATGCGGATCAGTACAGCACGAGGTTCAGGCCGTAGGCGCTCAGGATGGGATTGATGCGCTGGTAGAAGCTGACCGGATTGGCGAACTGGCAGTTGGACAGCGGCGGTGTACCGGCACCGAGCTGGCCGCCGGAACTCACGCCCTGCGCCTGATTGGCGACGATCCAGGAGCCGCCCGAATCGCCCTGGGTGAGGCAGGCGTTCGACTGGCGCAGACCGTACACCGGACCGTTCGAATAGTTCACGGTCACGTTGATGGCGGTGATGGTGCCGCAGCGCCAGCCGGATGCGTAGCCGGAACGGCAGATCGCGGTGCCGACGCCGTACTCGGCGCTGCCGCTCACCACACTGGCGTAGCCGTTGTATTGGTCCACCAGGCCGTACAGCGTATCGATGCTGCGCACGTTGGCCCATGCCTGATCGCTGCCGGGGAAGCTGCTGGCCTGCACGAAGCCGACGCCCACGCCGCCCAGGCTCACCGGTGTTCCGGCCGCACCGCAGTGGCCCGCGGTGGCGAAGCCCTTGGTCGTGCCGCGCGTCACCGCGAAGCCGATCGAACAGCCGCCGCCGCCCGACCCGTATGCGATGCCGCCATAGACGTTCGCGGCCGTCATGGCCGTGCCTTCCGCGGTTTCGAAACGGATGGTGTCGACATCCGCCGGGCTCACCGCCACAAGATCGGCGGCCTTCAGCATCGCGCCCGGCAAGGCGCTGACGACGACGCGATTGGTGCGCACGTCGATATACCAGGACTGCACTCCCTCGAGCTTGCGCCCGTCTGCGGTGCGCGCGCGGATATCGTTGAGGCCCGACATCGTGTCTTCGAGCTGGCGCAGCGAATAACGGACCTGGCGGACTTCCGCGCCCGGGATGCGCGCCGCACGGGCGTTCGACGTGGTGGCCACAACGTACTTGAAGGTGCCCTTGGCGTCGCGTTCCAGCCAGCCGCCTGCGAAGTTGCTGCCGAACTGCCGTTTGGCCTGCACTTCCTTGACGAGCGTTTCGCGTGCGGTCCGGAAATAACCGGGAAGTTGACGTTCGCTGATGCCGAGATCGCGTTGCATCGCGGCAGCCATGCCGGGGTTGATGCGGACGTCGTTGTCCGCTGCGCCGGCGCTGCCTGCAAGGGCGGCGAGCAGTGCGGTGGCGAGGAGGCTGCTACGGGTGCGGGTCGAGAAAACCATATGAATCACTCCTTGTGAAGGTATGGGTGGGGTCGAGCGCTGGGACTTCTACTTCCATGGTTCCGCTGCTTCGAGCGGATGTGCTGTCGTGCGACGCACGACGAGGCGCATGAATCTTATGTGCCATCGTTCTTCCATAGTGAGAAACCCGTTCGCAAATCGCACGTAATCGGCGAGGCATGCATGACGAAGTTTCTATCGATCCGCGCTGCGCGATAGGTGATCCACATGTTGCATTCCGATGACATGCGATGTTTCGCGCCATCGCGAGCGTTGATCTGCGCACTGCTTCGGAAGCATGCGCGCACACCGCTGGCCGCATGACTGCATGCATGCACGCATGCGCCGGTATCGTGCGGATGTCGATGCGTCTGTAATCGCGAAGCTCGAGCGTCGCGAAGCCGGAGAATCGCGATTCGATGCGTCGAGGACCTGCGTCGTCGGCGAGAGGGTGACATCCGCCTTCTCGGCGGGCGCGGCGCTCGAGATTGCCCATGTTCTCGGGACCGACGCGATCAGCGTGTCGAAGCGATGCGCTGATGCGCGATGCAGAAAAAACGCCCCGGGTTTCCCCGGGGCGTTCCGCATGCCTTGCGATGTAGAGCGATCAGCCCAGCACGAGGCTCAGACCGTAGGCGCTGAGCAGCGGGTTGATGCGCTGGTAGTAGCTCACCGGCGTGGCGAACGAGCAGTTGGAGCCCGGCGAAGCGCCGTTGAGCTGGCCACCGGAGCTCACGCCCTGGGCCTGATTGCCGGCGAGCCACGAACCGCCGGAGTCGCCCTGGGTGAGGCAGGCGGTGGACTGGCGCAGACCGTACACCGGTCCGTTCGAGTAGTTCACGGTCACATTGGTGGACGTGATGGTGCCGCAGCGCCAGCCCGAGGCGTAGCCGGAGCGGCAGATCGCGGCGCCGAGGCCCGACTCCGTGCTGCCGCGCACGGCCACATTCGTGCCGTTGTAGCGGTTGACGGCGCCGACCAGCGTGTCGGCGCTGCGCACACTGGCCCAAGCGCGATCGTTGGTCGGGAAGCTGCTGCCCTGCACCGAGCCGACGGTGACGCCGCCGATGCTCACGCTGGTGCCGGCCGAGCCGCAATGGCCGGCGGTGGCGAAGCCCTTGGTGGCGCCGCGCGTCACCGAGAACCCGATCGAGCACGAACCGCCGCCCGAACCGTAACGATTGCCGCCGATCACGCTCGCGGCGGTCATCACGGTGCCTTCCGAGGCTTCGAAACGGATGGTGTCGACGTTGGCCGGACTCACCGCGACGAAATCGACCGCCTTCAGCATCGCGCCCGGCGCGACGGACACGACGACGGTGTTGGTGCGCACGTCGACATACCACGACTGCAGGCCCTGCAGTTTGCGGCCGTCGGCAGCGCGCGAGCGCAGGTCGTTCAAGCCGGCCATGGTGTCTTCGAGCTGGCGCAGCGAATGACGGACCTGGCGGATCTCGCTGCCCGCGATGCGCGCGGCTTTGGCGTTGGACGTGGTGGCGACCACGTGCTTGAACTCGCCGTTCGCGCCGCGTTCCAGCCAGGCGCCGCCGAAATGACGGCCGAACTGGCGTTGCGCCTGCGCTTCCTTGGCCAGCGCCTCGCGTTCGGCGCGGAAATAACGGGGCAGTTGTTCGGCGGTGATGCCGAGATCGCGTTCCATGGCGGCGGCCATGCCGGGATCGATGCGGACTTCGCCCGCGGATGCGGCCGAGGCGGTGCCGACGACGGCGACTGCGAGTGCGGCGGCGATGAGTGTCTTGCGAACAACGGATTTCGTGACGGACATTGAATCACTCCAGATGCAATGGTTGGGTGTGAATTGCGGGTGTGGGGTTGCTTCCTTGACTTCGATCGATGCGCCCGGTAGAGGCCGTCTGCGACGGCGGCGGGCCGAAGCATCTTGCGTATACGTTCCGCGCCGGACTGGGAGCGCCATCTAGGAACCGTTGCGCGCGTGTGACACGAACATGACGATGCGGCATATCGAATTTTTGCAGGTAATAAGCCTTCTGCAGTGCATCAAGTGCATGGCGTATGGACTTTCCGTCGTCGTGCAGAACACGCCGCGCAAGCCATGCGCCGCGCGAACATGTGCCGCCGACGTTGTGCGTCGATGACGGCGGTATCGTCGGCGCAACAAAAAACCGGCCGAAGCCGGTTGTCATGGATCGCACTTCGATGGTCGCGTGCGGACGCGCCGCAGCGATGCCTCAGGCCGCGGGTTCGAAGCGGTTGGCGTCGACGTTCTTGCGCACTTTCAGCGGGTCCCAGATGCGGCCGTTCATGGCGATGTACACGCCCGGCGGCAGCGACTGCACCGCGCCGACCGCGGTGCCGATGTTGAATTCAGCGTCGGAGCCGCGGAAACGCGCGGGATTCAGCGCACCGGTGAGCACGATGGTCTTGCCTTCGATGCTGCTCAGCACTTTCGCGGTTTCGACCATCGAATCGGTGCCGTGGGTCAGCAACACATGACGGGCCGGCTGCGCGGTGATCGCGGCGCGGATCAGTTCGCGATCTTCCTGGGTGATGTGCAGCGAATCCTTGCGGATGATCGGAATCACGTTGAAGCGGAAGGCGACGCCCAGCTCTTCGAGGATGCGGCCGATCTGCGGCTCGCCGACCTGATAATCCGACTTGTCGTCGAAATAGATCTTGTCGATGGTGCCGCCGGTGGTGACGATGAGAAGCTGTTCCATGGGCCGGCCGTAGAGTCTGGGTTCGGGAATTATAGGCTTCGCCGCGGAGACGGTCATCGCCCGGAGATCGTGTGCCTGCAGTGACGCGATCAGCGCTTGCCGAATTTCGCGCGCAGGCCCGAGGCGCTGGACACGAAGACGATGAACAGCGCCAGCGCGATTTCCGCCAGCGCATAACCGCGCTGCGCGGCATCGGCCCACGCGATCATCACCCCGTGCGAGAACCAGCCCAGCGCGATCACGCCCGACCAGAACCGTGCGCTGCTGCGCTGCGTCCACACGCCCAGGGCCAGCAGCAGCGGCGGCAGTGCGAAGAACAGCAGCGCTGCGACGACGTTGCGGTCGTCGCGGAACCACAGCGCGAACACGCCAGCGAGCGCGAGCAGGGCGATCGACAGCAGGATGCGGTCGCGGGCCGCGGCGCGCTCGAAAGCCGTCATGGCGTTACCCGTATGCGGGTCCGTGCTCATGCCAGCCGCACCGCGAGATCGGCGATGCGCCGCCCCAGCGCGCGCGCCAGCACGGATTCCTCATCGGTGAGCTGCGGCTCGTCCTTCGCGCCGGCGACATGGCTGGCGCCGTACGGCGTCCCGCCGCTGCGCGTGCTGCTGAGCAGCGGCTCGGTATAGGGAATGCCGGCGATGACGCAGCCGTGGTGCAGCAGCGGCACCAGCATCGACAGCAGGGTCGATTCCTGGCCGCCATGCATGCTGGCGGTGGAAGTGAACACTGCCGCGGGTTTGCCGGCGAGCGTGCCGCTGGCCCATTCGGCGCCCAGGGTGTCGATGAAATGCTTCATCGGCGCGGCCATGTTGCCGAAGCGGGTGGGGCTCCCGATCAACAGCCCAGCGCATTCGGCCAGATCGCTTTTCTCGACGTAGGGCGCGCCGTCCTCGGGCTCGGGCGGGGCGGCCTCCACCGTCACCGGCGCGACCGGCGGCACCGTGCGCAGGCGTGCGGACACGCCCTCGACCTCGCCGATGCCGCGCGCGATCTGCCGCGCGAGGCGGGCCACGGACCCGCCGCGGCTGTAATAGAGGACCAGAACTTCGGTCATGAGGGCTCCGCGGTATGCAGTCCGCCAAGGGTACGGCAATCGCTGCGATGCGTCCCCAATCGGCATACCTCCGTACGGCATGCGGCCCTTGAGCGGACTTCGGGCTGCTGATTTCGATTCGATAGCGTTGAAGAATTGACGATTCATTCACATCAGCCGCGGGCGCGGCTTCGTCATCGTGGCGCGTCGGGCGCTGCCTGGGCCGGCCTGTTACCCTTGGCGCATGGCGTCACAGACTTTTTTCGCGCACTGGCGCGACCGCGCACGCGCACAGGCCCGGGCATGGGATCGTGCCCGCGCCGGTACGTTCTTCCGTTTCCTCCTGAAGCGCTTTCTCGACGACAGCCTGTTCCAGGCGGCCGGCGCGCTGTCGTTCACCACCGCGTTCGCCATCGTGCCGCTCAGCATGGTGGTGTTCGGCGTGCTCTCGGCCTTCCCGGTCTACGAGGAATGGAGCCGGCAGCTCAGCGCCTACATCTTCTCGAACTTCGTGCCGTCCTCGGCGCGCGCGGTCGAGGCCTATCTGCTCGATTTTTCCAGCAACGCCGGCAAGCTCACCGCGGTCGGCGTGATCGCGCTGGTGGTGTCGCTGCTGATCACCCTGAACAACATCGAGGCCACCTTCAACCGGATCTGGCGCGTGCCCACGTCGCGGCCGAAGTTCGGCCGGCTGATGGTGTACTGGACGGTGATGACCTTTGGCGCGCTGCTCGCCGCCGCGAGTCTGGCGGTGTCGGCGCGCTTCTTCGCGCTGGCGATCTTCGAGACCCAGCCGGGGCAGCTGCTCGAACACTGGCTGCTGGCGTGGACGCCGGTCGCGATCGAACTGGTCGCGCTGATGGTCGTGTACCGGGTGGTGCCGCACCGCACGATCCAGTGGAAGTACGCCGCGCTCGGCGCGCTGCTGGCGGTGGTGCTGATCGAACTGCTCAAGGCCGGCATCGGCTCGTATCTCGGCAGCTTCGGCGCCTATCAGAAGATCTACGGCCCGCTGGCGTTCGTACCGATCTTCCTGGGCTGGATCTATTTCGGCTGGGTGGCGATCCTGCTCGGCGCGTCGCTGGCCTCGTCGATGTCGGCGTTCCGCTACCAGCCCGCCTCGCAGCGGCTGCCGCTGGGCTATGAACTCTACGGCCTGCTGCGACTGATCGGGCGCTTCCACGACGCGCGCGGCCGCGGCAAGGGCCTGCATCTGGACGACATCAGCCAGCTCGAACCCATGCTTACCGATGCGCTGGTGCAGCAGATGCTGCAGCAACTGAGCGGCATCGGTCTGCTCAGCCGCGCCGAATCCGGCGAATGGCTGCTGGCGCGCGATCTGGACGATCTTCCGCTCGCCGAACTCTACGAAGCGTGTCAGCTGCGCATTCCGGTCGCCGAAGCCTGGTTGCCCGCACGCGAGGACGCGCTGGGCGAAACCGCGGTGTCCGCGCTCGACGAACTGCGCATTCCCCTTCGCGACATGCTGCGCAAGCCGGTCGCTTCGATCTACCGCAAGGATCCCCCATGAATTCCAGGCATTACCTCCTGCTGAGCCTCTCGCTTGCGCTGGTCGCATGCAAACCCGACGCCGCCGCAGAACCGAAAGCCGCCGCGCCCGCCGAAACGCAAGCGGCGACCGAAACGGAAGCGCCGGCAGCGGATGCCGTCGCCGCCGCGACGTCCGCGTCGCAGGCACCATCGTTGAAGATCGCGACGCTCGACGGCACGCAGTACGACCTCGCCGCGAAGCGCGGCGGCTGGGTGGTGGTGAATTTCTGGGCCACCTGGTGCGCGCCGTGCATCAAGGAAATGCCGGAACTCGATGCGTTCGACGCCGAGCGCAAGGATGTCGAGGTGCTGGGTCTCGCCTACGAGGAGATCGCCGTCGACGAGATGCGCGCATTCCTGAAGAAGCGCCCGGTGAACTATCCGATCGCGATCGTCGATACCTACGACCCGCCGGCCGATTTCCCCACGCCGCGCGGTCTGCCGATGACCTACGTCATTGCGCCCGACGGCAAGGTCGCGAAGGAATTCATGGGTCCGGTGACCGGCGCGGATCTCGCCGCGGTCATCGACACCCAGGCCGCGCCGGGTCGATAAGCATGTCGGCCGATCGTGTGGCGGCGCTGTTCTTCGTCAACGGTCGTGTCCAGGGCGTCGCGTTCCGCGCACACACCCGTGCGCAGGCGCTGGCGCTCGGCGTACGCGGCCATGCGCGGAATCTTGCCGATGGCCGCGTCGAAGTGCTGGCCGTCGGCGATGCCGAAGCCGTCGAACGTCTTGCCGAATGGCTACGGCACGGCCCGCCGTCGGCGCGGGTGGATGCGGTGCGTCGCGAAGCCGTGAAACCGGAGCGCGACCCGCTGGGGTTCATCGTCGGCTGATCCGGCCCGGCGTGAGGCTTATGACGTCATGACGCCGGGGCATTAGACCCCGGTGCGGCTGCGTGGCAACAATCCCTACACGATAAATAGGTATTGCCGGCCGGGACGTTGACCCACGCATGTTGACCATGAAAGCCAAGTACGCCCTGCGCGCCATGAGCGAACTCGCGCGCTCCGAGCGGGCGCTGCTGCAGGCGCACGAGCTGGCCGCGCGCTGCCGCGCACCGGGCAAGTTTCTGGAAACCATCCTGGTCGAACTGCGCGGCGCCGGCTTCGTGGAGAGCCGGCGCGGGCAGCGCGGCGGCCACAGGCTGGCCCGTCCTTCTGAAGAGATCTCGATCGGCGACCTCATCCGCGCCATCGACGGGCCGCTGGCGCCCGTGCGCTGCGCCAGCGTCACCGCCTACGAACCGTGTCGCGATTGCCCCGACCCCGATGCCTGCGCGCTGCGGGCGTTGATGCGGGAATCCCGCGATGCCCTGTCCCAGGTGCTGGACGGTCGCAGCCTGCGCGACTTCGCCAACGCCGACGCCTCACCCGCCACGCCGCACTGATGGAGGTCCCCATGAAGGAGCGCGCCACGCTGTCGCAGAACAAAGCGCCACAGGTCCAGAACATCGCCGGCATTCCACCGGTGAATTTCCCCTTGAGCGAACACGAACGCGCGGTGATCGCCGCCCTCCGCGACATCGCCTACGGCGAGATCGAGGTGGTGGTGCACAACACCCGCATCGTGCAGATCACCCGCAGCCAGAAATTCAGATTCAACGACCGGTAATCCAGCGGCTTCCATTCACGCCGCAAACATTCCGATCCATCGTAATCACGCTACGCACAACCGCTATTTTCCAGCGCAGACCGGACCTCCGGACGCGCGACTATCCTTACGGAGTCGACGATGTCCGCACGTCTGCCGCGCGCCACAGCGCGCACGCCATCTCTGCGTTTGTTACCCGCTCAGCTTCTACCCGTGGCCATCGCTCTGGCCCTTGTCGTGCCGAATGCGCACGCCGATGATTCTCCGCAATCGATCGAAGCGCTGTCCGAACGCCTGCAGGCCCTCGAACGCCGCCTCGGCGTGACGTCCGATGATGCCGCTGTCGGCGGTGCTGCCGACCTCGACCAGCGCCTGCGCGTGATCGAGCGCAAACTCGAATTGCAGGCCGAAGAGGCCGCCGCGAAAGCCGCGAAGGATCCGGTGGTGTCCCTGGCGGCTACCAAGGGCCTGTCGGTGAAATCGCCCGATGGTCTGGAGCTGAAGGTGCGTGGCCTGGTGCAGGCGGACGCGCGTTTCTTCGTCGGCGACGACAGAACGCCGCAGAACGATACCTTCCTGTTCCGCCGCATCCGGCCGACACTCGAAGGCACCTGGGGGCCGCTGATCGGCTTCCGCCTCACGCCGGAATTCGCCGGCGACAGCGCCACCATCGTCGATGCCTACGTCGATCTGAAATTCGATCCACGCGCCACGGTGCGCATCGGCAAGGTCAAGGGCCCGGTGGGTCTGGAGCGACTGCAGTCCGGCGGGGCGATCGCGCTGGTCGAACGTGGCTTCCCGACCGAGCTGGCGCCGAATCGCGATCTCGGCGTGCAGTTGCAGGGCGAAGTCTTCGGCAGTCGCCTGAATTACGTGGTCGGTGTCTACAACGGCGCACCAGACGGCCGCGATGCGGTCACCACCAACCCCGACAACGAATTCGAATACGCCGGCCGCGTGTTCTGGGAACCCTTCAAGAATGCCGCGAACGGCTGGTCCGGACTGGGCGTCGGCGTCGCCGCCAGCGTCGGCGACACCTTCGGCTCCGGCAACAACATCCTGCCGCGCTATCGCACCCCGGGGCAGGCGCAGTTCTTCGCCTACAACACCAATGTGTCCGCGGATGGCCTGCACCGTCGTCTGTCGCCGCAGGGCTATTTCTACCGCGGGCCGATCGGCGTGCTCGGCGAATACATCACCTCCGAGCAGGAAGTGCGCGTGACCAGCGGCGTCAATGCCGGCCGCCGCAATCACCTCGTCCATGATGCGTATCAGCTGACCGCCAGCGTCGTGCTGACCGGCGAGGATGCGAGCTATCGCGGCGTCGCCAAGCCTAACCAACCCTTTACGCTCGATGGTGCAGGCTGGGGCGCGTTCGAACTGGTGGGTCGCTACGGCGAACTCGATCTCGACGACGACACGTTCCCGCTGTTCGCCAACGCGGCGACCTCCGCCGCGTCCGCGAAAGCCTGGACCGTCGGTCTCAACTGGTATCTCAACAGCAATCTGAAACTGGTCACCAACTACACCCAGGCCAGTTTCGAGGGCGGCGCCGCCGCCGGTGCCGATCGCGAAGACGAGACATCGATCTTCACCCGCGCGCAATTCTCCTTCTGACGCCAAGCGAGGAAACACTCATGAGCCTCTCCATCAAGACCCTGCTGCTCGGCGTGGCGCTGTCCGGCGCAGCGCTGCTGCCGACGACCGCCAAGGCCGCCGACACCGAATTCCTCAATGTGTCCTACGACCCGACCCGCGAGTTCTACGCCGAGGTCAACGAACGCTTCGCCGCCGAGTGGAAGCAGCAGACCGGCGAAACCCTGAAGATCCGCGCCTCGCACGGCGGTTCCGGCAAACAGGCGCGTTCGGTGATCGACGGCCTCGAAGCCGATGTGGTGACGCTCGCGGTGGCCGTCGATATCGATGCCATCGCGCAGAACGCCAAACTGCTGCCGGCGAACTGGCAGTCGCGCCTGCCGCACAACAGCTCGCCGTATACCTCGACCATCGTGTTCCTGGTGCGCAAGGGCAACCCGAAGAAGATCCGCGACTGGGGCGATCTCGCCAAGCCCGGCGTCGCGGTCATCACGCCCAATCCCAAGACATCGGGCGGCGCGCGCTGGAACTACCTGGCCGCATGGGCCTGGGCGTCGAAGGAATATCGCGAAGGCCCCAAGGTCGTCGAATTCCTGACCAGGCTGTTCAAGAACGTTCCCGTGCTCGATACCGGCGCGCGCGGTTCGACCACCACGTTCGTCGAACGCGGTATCGGCGACGTGCTGATCGCATGGGAGAACGAAGCGTTGCTCACCCTCAATCAGGGCGATACGCGCAGCAAGTTCGAGATCGTGATCCCCAGCCTGAGCATCAAGGCCGAGCCGCCGGTGGCGTGGGTCGACAAGAACGTCGCCAAGCACGGCACGCGCAAGCAGGCGGAAGCCTATCTGCGTTTCCTCTACAGCGAGCAGGGACAGCGCCTGGCCGCGAAGCATTTCTATCGTCCCGCCGAGCCCGACAAGGTGTCCGCCGCCGATCGCGCACGTTTCCCCGCGTTGCCGCTGGTGACCATCGACAGCGCGTTCGGCGGCTGGAAGAAGGCACAGGCCGATCATTTCTCCGACGGCGGTTTCTTCGACCGCATCTATAAGCCTGGCCAGTGACCACCGGGACGATGAGCGCCACCGGCGCCACAGCTTCGCCAGCCACGACCAGAGGCCCGCGCAGCCGCAATCCGCTGCCGGGCTTCGGCCTGAGTCTGGGGCTGGGCCTGTCGTGGCTGAGTCTTGTGGTGATGCTGCCGCTGCTGGCGCTGAGCGTGCGCGCGGTCGGGCTTGGCGTGGACGGCTGGTTGCGCGCGTTGAGCGATCCGCGGGTGCAGGCTTCGCTGAAGCTGAGCTTCGGCACGGCGTTCGTCGCGGCGGTCTGCGCGTCGATCATCGGCGCGCTGGTCGCCTGGGTGCTGGTGCGTTATCGCTTCCCGGGGCGGCGCCTGCTCGACGCGCTGGTCGATCTGCCGTTCGCGCTGCCCACCGCGGTCGCGGGCATCGCGCTGACCGCGATCTATTCGGCCAACGGCTGGATCGGTCAGTGGCTCGAACCGCATGGATTGAAGATCGCCTACACCTCGACCGGCATCGTGCTGGCGCTGATCTTCATCGGCCTGCCGTTCGCGGTGCGCACCGTGCAGCCGCTGCTGGAAACCCTCGGGCGCGAGCAGGAGGAAGCCGCGGCGTCGCTCGGAGCCTCGCGTTTGACCGCGCTGCGCCGGGTGATCTTTCCGGAGATCCTGCCCGGATTGCTGACCGGATTCTCGCTGGCCTTCGCGCGCGGGCTGGGCGAATACGGATCGGTGATCTTCATCGCCGGAAATCTGCCGTACAAGACCGAGATCGCGCCGCTGCTGATCACGATCCGCCTGGAGGAATACGACTACAACGCCGCGATCGCGCTGGCCGCACTGCTGCTGGTGGCGTCGTTCCTGTCGCTGCTGGCGATCAATGCGATCCCGCTGCTGTTCGCGCATGAACGCAGAAAAGGAAAGCCGCAATGAGCGAAGCCGCAATGAACGACGATCCGCTGCGCGAACCCGTCTGGGTGCGCTGGACGCTGATCGCGCTGGCGATCGGCGCGATGGCGCTGCTGGTGGTGCTGCCGCTGCTGATGGTGCTGTCCGCCGCTTTCGGCGACGGCTTCCGCGCATGGTGGGGGTCGCTGAATGAGCCCGATGCGCGATCGGCGCTGTCGCTGACGTTGTTCACGGTCGCGATCGTGCTGCCGATCAATGCGATCTTCGGCACGATGATGGCGTGGGCGCTCGCGCGTTTCGAATTCCGCGGCAAGCGTCTGCTGCTGTCGTTGATCGATCTGCCGTTCGCGGTGTCGCCGGTGGTCGCTGGCCTGTGCCTGGTGCTGCTGTTCGGGTCGCATGGCTGGTTCGCGGAATGGCTGACGGCCAACGACATCAAGATCCTGTTCGCGCGGCCGGGCATCGTGCTGGCGACGCTGTTCATCACCTTTCCCTTCGTCGTGCGCGAACTGATTCCGCTGATGGAGCAGCAGGGCGCAGACGAGGAACTGGCCGCACGGTCGCTGGGTGCGAACGCATGGACCATGTTCTCGCGGGTGACGCTGCCGAACATCAAGTGGGGACTCCTGTATGGCGTGCTGCTGTGCAGCGCGCGCGCGATGGGCGAATTCGGCGCGGTGTCGGTGGTCTCCGGCCATATCCGCGGCCTCACCAACACCCTGCCGCTGCACATCGAAATCCTCTACAACGAATTCGACACCACCGGCGCTTTCGCCGCGGCATCGCTGCTGTCGGGATTGGCGCTGGTCACCCTGGTCGTCAAATTCTGGATCGAATCGCGCCACGGCGACGTGCTCGCCGCCTCCCATCGAAGGACCTCATGAATCTCACGCTTCGTCAGCTCGGAAAGAATTACGGCGCCGTCGCTGCGCTGGACGCGATCGATCTGGATATCGCTTCGGGCGAACTCATCGCGCTGCTCGGGCCGTCCGGTTCCGGCAAAACCACGCTGTTGCGGGTGATCGCAGGTCTGCTGTCGCCCGACAACGGCCGCGTGCTGTTCGGTGAGCGCGACGCCACGGGCCTGAGCCTGCGCGAACGCAACGTCGGTTTCGTGTTCCAGCATTACGCGCTGTTCCGGCACATGACCGTCGCCGAGAACATCGGCTTCGGACTGCAGAGCCGCCCGCGCGCGCGCAGGCCCGACAAGGCGACGATCGCGCGCCGCGTGGACGAACTGCTGCAGCTGATCCAGTTGCCGGATCTCGGCGGACGTTATCCCGAACAGCTGTCCGGCGGGCAGAAGCAGCGGATCGCACTGGCGCGCGCGCTGGCGATCGATCCCAGCGTATTGCTGCTGGACGAACCGTTCGGTGCGCTCGATGCGAAAGTGCGCGTCGAGCTTCGCCGCTGGCTGCGCAGACTGCACGACCAGACCGGCCAGACGACGCTGTTCGTCACCCACGATCAGGAGGAAGCGCTGGAGCTTGCCGATCGCGTGGTCGTGATGCGCAACGGCAGGATCGAGCAGGTCGGCACGCCCGATCAGATCTATCAGGCGCCGGCATCGCCGTACGTGTTCGATTTCATCGGTCGCGGCAACGCGCTCGACGGCACGGTGCGCGACGGACACTTCGTCAGCGACGACGGCGCGGCGCGGTTCGCGGCGCCCGGCGTCGCCGATGGCCCGGTCGTCGCCCAGCTGCGCCCGCATGATTTCGAGCGTATCGACCTCGGGCGTATCGATTCCGAGCGTAATGGCGGCAGCGACGGCATTCCCGCTCGCGTACTCGCATCGCATCTCCGCGCCGATCGGATCACGGTCGAACTGGCGGTCGGCGAACTCGCGAAACCTTTCGAGTGGGACATGATCGATTCGACGGACGCCGCACCGCCGGCCGTCGGCGAACGGGTGATCCTGCGTCCCGCGCGCGCGAAGTTCTATCCGCGCGCGGCCTGATCCATCGCGATCTGGTGCATCGCGATCAGCCGGGGCCGGGTGTCGTCATCGTCCGACCGTGCCGCCATTCGCGCTCCTGCAGGGCGATTTCGCTGCGCTGCAGCCATTCCAGGATCGAGCGCACGGTCACCACCGGATAATCGCCGCCCAGACGGGTGGCGACCGGGTGATCGGTGAACACCAGATTCCCGGCGAATAGGCCGCCGACGATCCGTTTCGTGTACGGAATACGGATGCGGCCGGGTTCGAAGTCGTGGGCGAGGGCCTGCTGGTACGCCGCCGACCGCGTGAGGATGCCCACTCTCGGCGGAGGAATGGCGGCTGCGATGTGTTCCAGCACCCATGAGGTCGAATTCTGATACTGCCGGCTGTCGGGACGCGCGATCAGGTTGTAGCGCGGCGTGTACAGCGGATCGCCCGGCAGCGCGAGCAGGCGCGCGGCGAGGCGTTCGGCGATGTCGGGTTCCAGCCAGGTGATGCGCGCGTCCTGGTTCACCAGATCGTCGGCGAAGAAATTCACCAGTCCCTGTGCATACAGGCCCGAGCCGTCGCTGCTGCAGTCGTTGAGCAGATGCACCACCGTCCAGCGTCCGTCGCGATGATCGCGCACCGCGAAACCGGCGTGGCTGTAGCGCAGGCCGTGTTTGGACAGATCGGTGCCGACGCGCGACACCATCGCAACTGGCGCATTCGCTTCATCCAGCGCCGCAGCGACCATCAGTGCCGTGGACGCGGCATCGGCGATGCGCGTCGGTGGCATCGGCTGCAGCGTGCAGTCGGCGCCGGCATGCGCAGGACGCGGCATCCCCAACAGCAGCGCGCCCAGCGCGACCAGCATCAATGCGATCAGTCCACCCGCGATCCGCGCGCTGCGCCTGCGTGCGCAGTGCGGAGACGCGGCGCAGGAGGGATCGGGTCGCGCTGCGCGCTTCATGGCGAGAGACGCCGCGAATGCACGTGCGCACGTGCCGTGTCGTCGGCGATGAAACACAGCGCCTCGCCCGCAGTCATCAACAGCCAGCCACCGCTGACCGCCACCGCTTCCAGCGCCTGGCCGCTGGCGAGCGCCAGCGACTTCACCGCTTCCACGCTGAGATAGACCACGAACGAGGCGCCGAGCCCCACCACGGAGACGGTCACTGCCACCATTGCGCCGCTGGCCACGACGCCGCTCACCGCCAGTTTGCCGCCCTGCGCCAGAGCGGCCACGATGGCGACCGGGACTTCCACAGAAGCCATCAGACTCGCTTCGGATTGCCGCAGCGATGCATCGGATTGCGCATCGGCGGGCGGCGTCAGCAGGCAGCCCAGCGCCACCACGCAGGCGGCGAGTCGGAACATCGGACGGCTCGGCGCGGTCTGTGGCATTGCGTGCTCTGGCATGGCGCGTGCTCGGTTCGGCAGTGGGCCGAAGAGACACCGCGGACGGCAGGCGTTGCAATCGTCATCTGTCGAGTGTAGATAACGGGTCTGCACAGTATCGAAAAACTAGACCATGGCCGTTTCCGTCGAATTGATCGATGCCCTCAAGCGCCTGTTGCGCGGGCAGGGGTTGACCTATCGCGAGCTCGCCGCGCGCTTGAAGATGAGCGAAGCGGCGGTCAAGCGCATGTTCTCGCTGCGTGCGATGAGCCTGCAGCGCCTGGAGCAGATCTGCGACGTCCTCGATGTCGGTCTGTCCGAACTCGCGGCCGAGTCCGTGCGCGGACGCGAGAGCATGGCCGAGTTGAGCGAAGCGCAGGAGAAAGCGCTGGTGTCCGAGCCGGCGCTGCTGCTGGCGCTGTTTCTCAGTCTCAACCGCTGGCGCCAGCAAGACGTGCTTGCGCAGTTCTCGTTCACAGAGCCGCAGTGGATATCGCTGCTGATCAAACTCGATCGTCTCGGCATCATCGAGCTGATGCCGGGCAATCGCGCGCGCACGCTCACCGCGCGCAATTTCCGCTGGCGCCGCGGCGGGCCGATGGAACGTTATTTCCGCGAGCATCTGCTCGCCGATTATTTCGCCGATGCCTTCGATGGCGAGCAGGACGGCCTGTTCCTGCTCAGCGGCAGTCTCAGCGTCGAAGGCGTGCGCCAGATGCGTCAGCGTCTGGAGGAAGTGGTGCGCGAATTCGACGCGCTGTTGGTCCGCGATGCGACCTTGCCTGCGAAGGAGCGCATCGGCATGAGTCTGGTACTCGCGCAGAAACCTTGGCTACTGCAGTTATTCCAGCAATATCGGCGTGCGTTGGACAAGGCTTGAATCATCGACTTTTTTCAAATGATCGAGTCGATTTCCGCACGGCGGCGTATGTCCCGGTGGGTGTGCGTCACATACGCGCGCGAATGGTCCATCGCACTTGAAACAAGCGATGTCCATACGCATACGCATGCATCTTTCGTTGAATGCGGATCACAACGGGCCTTGATTTTCTGGCGATAATGACGATTCCGTCGCCATGAAAATCACGCATGCCGCTGCCCGCTTCGTTCGATCGCCCGCAATTGCTCGTCTGCGCCGATGGCGCGCTGTTCGGAGCCGGCAATGCACGGCTGCCCGCACCGCCGATGCTGATGTTCGACCGCATCACCCGCATCGAAGAAAAGGGCGGCGCGTTCGGCAAGGGACTGCTGGTCGCCGAGCTGGAGATCCGCCCCGACCTGTGGTTCTTCGATTGTCATTTCGACAGCGACCCGGTGATGCCCGGATGTCTCGGTCTGGATGCGATGTGGCAGCTCGCGGGCTTTTTCCTGCCGTGGCTCGGCGAACCCGGGCGCGGGCGCGCGCTGGGTGTGGGCCAGGTCAAATTCAGCGGTCAGGTGCTGCCCGATGCGAAGCTGGTGCGCTACGAAATCGACGTGCGCCGGGTGATGCGCGGCAGACTGGCGCTGGTGATCGCCGATGGACGCACCTACGTCGACGACCGACTGATCTACGAGGCCGAAGGGCTGCGCGTGGGTCTGTTCCAGTCGACGGAGGGCTTCTGATGCGCCGCGTCGTGGTGACGGGCCTGGGCATCGTGTCTCCCATCGGCAACGATCCGCAGAGCGTGTCCGCGGCGTTGCGCAACGGCACCAGCGGCCTGTCGAGCGTTTCGGAATACATCGAAAAGGATTTCCGCAGCCACGTCGCGGGCGTGCCGCAGATCGATCTCGAAGCGGTCATCGACCGGAAACTGAAACGCTTCATGGGCGATGCTGCCGCGTACGCCTATGTGGCCATGCGCGATGCGATCGCCGATGCCGGGCTCGACGATGCGCAGGTGCGCCACCCGCGTACCGGCGTGATCGCGGGCTCGGGCGGTGGCTCCGCGCGCTGGCAGATCGAAACCGGCGATCTGCAGCGCAGCAAGGGCTCGCGTAAGGTCGGTGCATTCCTGGTGCCGCGCACGATGTGCTCCACGGTGTCGGCATCGCTGGCCACGGCCTTCGGCATCCGCGGCGTGAGTTATTCGATTTCCGCCGCATGCGCGACGTCCGCGCACTGCATCGGCGCGGCTGCGGACCTGATCCGCCATGGCGCGCAGGACATCGTCGTCGCCGGCGGCGGCGAAGAACTGCACTGGGGAATGTCGGTGCAGTTCGATGGCATGGGCGCGCTGTCCAGCGGTTACAACGATACGCCGCAGCGCGCGTCGCGACCCTACGACGCGCACCGCGACGGCTTCGTCATCGCCGCGGGCGGCGGCATGCTGGTGCTGGAAGACTACGAACATGCGACAGCGCGCGGTGCGCAGATCCATGCCGAGCTGGTCGGCTACGGCGTGACCTCCGACGGCGCCGACATGGTGGCGCCGAACGGCGAAGGCGCGGTGCGCTGCATGCGCATGGCGCTGGCCGGGTTCGCCGCCGACGGCAAACCGGTCGACACCATCGACTATCTCAACACCCACGGCACATCCACGCCGCTCGGCGATATCACCGAAGTGCAGGCGGTGCGCGAAGTGTTCGGCGATGCGATGCCGCCGATGTCGTCGACCAAGGCGCTGACCGGGCACTCGCTCGGCGCCGCGAGCGTGCACGAGGCGATCTACAGCCTGTTGATGCTCCGCGACGGCTTCATCGCGGCGTCCGCGAACATCGAAACCCTCGACCCGCGCGCGGAAGGCTTTCCCATCGTCCGTGAAACCCGCGACGCGGCGCTGCGCACGGTGATGTCCAACAGCTTCGGATTCGGCGGTACCAACGCGGCGCTGGTGTTCGCAAAGATCTGAGCTGTCGGCGCGGCGTCAGCGCAGCCCGCCCACGCGCGGCATCGCATTGAGTTCATCGATCACCTTCCGGGGCGCGCGCAGACGGATCTGCACGGGGAAGGATTCCATCACGACGACGTCCTTCACGATCCCGGCTTTCTCCAGTTCCCTGACCTTCTCCAGCACCGGGTCCGGGGATTCGGCGCTGCCGACGATGACCGTGCGTTCCATGGGCGCATCGCTCATGACTGCCTGTGTGCGTTCGTTGCCGCAGCCGCTCGAGAACGCCAGGGCCGCGATCAGGATGAGTTTCATGAGGTGTCGTCCCGTTGGATGCAGTGAAAGAAAGCTCGATCGATGAAAAGCCGTGGCGTGCGGGTCGCGCCGCACGCCACGGGATTGTGGATGGACACGCGCCCGAAGAGAACGTGTCTGTCCGCAATCAGTTGGGATAGGTGGAAATCCAACCCTGGAGCGTGTTGACGACCGTGCTGGTCAGCCGGGTGCCGCAGTTCTGCGAAGAGGAGCCCGTGGTATGCACGCCGCGCACGACGAATCCGCTGTCGTAGATGCCGCTTCCGCTTTGCCCGCCCGCGGTGTCGATGGTGTAGCAGAGCCGGAAGGATCCGCTGGTCGAGACGCCGCCGCCGTGCGTCCACATCGTGCCGAAGGGTTTGTCGCCGGGATAGCCGCTGATGGTATGCGAGCCGCCGCTGTAGACGCCCCAGCCGGCATTGCCGCCATGCGGCGGCGCGGCCAGCACGATCATGCCGTAGTCGTAATTGCTGTCGCTGCCGGTGTGCCACGCGGTGGTGGTGAGGGCGCGCGTCCAGGTCTGCGTACCCCATGGCTGATAGCTGCCGTTCTGCGCCACGGTGAAATCCAGGCTGGAGTACCAGGTGCCGGCGCCGTTGGACACGCAGTGCCCGGCGGTGAGCACATGTTTCGCGGTGATCAGCGTCCCGGTGCAGCCGATCGAGATGCGACCGATATGCCAGAACGGATTGGCCACGGTATTCGTGACCTGCACGCGATCATCCGCACCGATGACGACGTTGGGGGTCATCAAACCATTCCTGCTGGAACCAACCATGCTGGCGCCGGTGGTGTTGGAACGGGGAAGCGACGGGGGCGTGCTGAAGGTGGCGGGCGTCCGACCGAGTCGTTCCATGTCGCGGATGGCCTTCTCGAAGATGGCGACATCCTGTGGATCCATTCTGGATTCGTAGATGTCGCCATTGCGGGTGACCATCACCGCGCTCAGTCCGGCGGCTTTTTCCTGCAGGGTCTGCAGTGCATCCGTGGGGCGCAGACCGTATTCCGGCAACGCATTCGTCACCAGATTGTCGCCATGGATGAACCTCGCTTTTCCGATCGCCTTCACGAATGAGGACTTTCCGGCCTCGGCCGAATGCGCCACCGGCGCAGCGATCAACAACACCAAACACAACGTGCCGATACGTTTCATAACGAACTCCTTGTCGGTTCAATGATGGTTCCTGGGTGCAGCCTGCATCGAAACCCGCAAGCTGCGACATCGACTCTACGAATATTTCCGCGTGCGTCACCCTGTCAAAACAATCAGTCCGGTAGTGCGCATCGACGATTCATCTGAATGAACGGATTCGCGAAAAACGCAGACTTTGGACACGGCGATCATCGCTGGAATTCGAGCTTCGACGCATCCGCAGTCATGCATATCAATGGGTTTCATCGCGATTTCCGTATACGGTCCGATCATGAATGCGTATACGAATGCGCTGTGTGCAGGACAATTGCACGACAGTCGACGGAAGCGATTGCATCTTGCGCGATGCGAAGGTCGATTCCGCATGAATCCGCACTGAAAATGAATTCTGCCTTGCCGCTGGAATGATGTTCGGCGCTGTTTCGCCATACGCGCAGGTTTCGGAATTACGGTGGGCGGATGCGGCGCATGGCCGTGCGAATCCGAACGACAAGGAGACAGACATGGCGACGACCAGAAAAACAGGCGCATCCAGAGGCGTAACCAAAGACGGCGCGACGCAGAAGCGGCAAGCGGAAAAAACACCAAACACCGAACGCGAGACCGGCAACGGCGGCGAAACCCAGCAACAGGCCGGCGGCGTGCATCCTGTGCTCACCACCGCGCAGGGCATCGCGATCGCCGACAACCAGAATTCGCTCACGCCGACGCCGCGCGGGCCGACGCTGCTGGAGGATTTCATCCTTCGCGAGAAGATCACCCATTTCGATCACGAGCGCATTCCCGAGCGCATCGTCCACGCGCGCGGCAGCGCGGCGCATGGTTACTTCGAGCTGACGCGTTCGCTGGCGCGCTACACCACCGCAGCCATCCTCACCGAAAAGGGCACGAGGACGCCGCTGTTCTGCCGCTTCTCGACCGTCGCAGGCGGCGCGGGATCGGTCGACACGCCGCGCGATGTCCGCGGCTTCGCGGTGAAGTTCTATACGCAGGAAGGCAACTGGGACCTGGTCGGCAACAACATCCCGGTGTTCTTCATCCAGGACGCGATGAAATTCCCCGATCTCATCCACGCGGTGAAGATGGAGCCGGACCGCGGCTTCCCACAGGCAGGCAGCGCGCACGATACGTTCTGGGATTTCGTCTCGCTGATGCCCGAAAGCATGCACATGATCATGTGGGCGATGAGCGACCGGACCATTCCGCGCAGCCTGCGGACGATGGAAGGCTTCGGCATCCACAGTTTCCGCCTGCTGGACGCGGCAGGCCGCAGCACGTTCGTGAAATTCCACTGGCGGCCGAAACTCGGCATCCAGTCGACGGTCTGGGACGAGGCGGTGAAGCTGCAGTCGGCGGACAACGATTTCCACCGTCGCGATCTGTGGGAAGCGATCGACGGCGGACATTTCCCCGAGTGGGAGCTGGCGGTGCAGTTGTTCACCGAGGAGGACGCCGCAGCCTTTCCGTTCGATCATCTCGATCCGACGAAGTTGATCCCCGAAGAACTGGTGCCGCTGCAGGTGATCGGGCGCATGGTGCTCGACCGCAATCCCGACAATATCTTCGCGGAAACCGAACAGGTCGCGTTCTGCCCCGCGAACGTCGTGCCGGGCATCGACTTCAGCGACGATCCCTTGCTGCAGGGGCGTCTGCATTCGTATCTCGACACGCAGCTGTCGCGACTGGGCGGACCGAATTTCCACCAGATCCCGATCAATGCGCCGAAGTGCCCGTTCGCGAACCATCAGCGCGACGGGCAGATGCAGATGGCGGTGCCGAAGGGCCGCGTGGCCTACGAACCGTCCAGCCTCGATCCGCAATCGCCGCGCGCAAGTCGCGAACTCGGCTTCCGCCATTTCGCGCAGCGTGCCGATGACGGCGCCAAAGGCCGCGTGCGTCCCGAAAGCTTCGCCGACCATTACAGCCAGGCGCGGATGTTCTTCCGCAGCCAGAGCGCGCTGGAGCAGGCGCATATGGCCTCGGCGCTGGTGTTCGAGCTGTCGAAGGTCGCCACGCCGCATGTGCGCGAGAGCATCGTCGGCCATCTGCGCAACATCGACGATGCACTCGCCGCGCGCGTCGCCGACGGTCTGGGCCTGGCGGCGCTGCCCGATGCGCCGGCACCGGCGGCGCCGGTCCAGGACTTCGCACTGTCGCCAGCGCTGCGGATCATCGATCGCATGCGCGATACGCTGCAGGGCCGCTGCATCGGCATCCTCGTCGCCACGGGCTCCGATGCGAAGATGATCGATGCGATCCGCTCGGCGGCGATCAAGGCCGGCGCGCAGGTCAAGATCGTGGCGCCGAAGCTGTCTGTGGTGCTGTCGAACGGCAAACGCCTGGATGCGGATGGGCAGTTGGCGGGCACGCCGTCGGCCTTGTTCGACGCGGTGGCCAGCGTGCTGGATCCGGACGAGGCGATGAAGTTGGCGAAAGAAAGCGCGGCGACCGACTGGTTCCGCGATGCCTTCGGTCATCTCAAGGCCATCGCCGCCTGCAAGGGCACGCATGCCATCCTGAAAGCGGCCGGCATCAAGCCCGATCGCGGCGTGGTGCCGCCGGAAGACGTGCAGGCCTTCCTCGCGCTCGCGCGCACCCGGCAGTGGGCGCGCGAGCCGAAGATCCGCGCGCTGGCCTGACGGACGGCGTCTGCCGGGTCTTGCGGGTCTTCATCGGCTGCGGGGACACGACCCGCGTAGTCCGGATGTCCGCGCAGTGGACACCCGGGATCGGGCGCAATCGCCGCTCCGACGGTCCCGGCTCTCGCCAGTGGCGAGAGCCGGGCTACGTCACTGATGCGTATTCAAGGAAATCCCCGTCGCCGCAGCCGGCGGCGCGGGTGGGGCAGCCTCGCGATCAGGTTTCGAATGTGTCCAGCGGCTTCACCACCGAGAACTTTTCCTTCAACGGCTTGCCCTCCAGCGGCGGAAAGTCGACCGGCTCGGGTTTGATCTCGGTGTCCGGCAGGCGCTTGAGCAGATCGCGGATCAGGGTGAGCCGGCCGCGTTTCTGATCGTTGAAGTCGACCAGCGTCCACGGCGCATGTTTGGTATGCGTGGCCTTGAGCATGGCTTCGCGGGCCTTGGTGTAATCGTTGTACTTCGCCCGCGCATCGAGATCGATCGGCGACAGCTTCCAGCCCTTGAGCGGGTCTTCGCGGCGTTCGGCGAACCGTTTTTCCTGTTCTTCCTGGTCGCAGCACAGCCAGTACTTGAACAGCAGGATGCCTTCGTCGATCAGCATCTGCTCGAACACCGGTGCCTGCTTCAGGAAAGCCTTGATCTGCGACTCGTCGGCGTAGCCCATGACTTTCTCGACGCCGGCGCGGTTGTACCAGCTGCGGTCGAACAGCACGAGTTCGCCGGCGGCGGGCAGGTGCGGGACGTAGCGCTGGAAATACCACTGGCTGCGTTCGCGATCGCTGGGTTTGGGCAGGGCGACGGTGCGGCACTGGCGCGGGTTGATGTGCGCGGAGATCGCTTCGATCACGCCGCCCTTGCCGGCGGTGTCGCGGCCTTCGATCAGGACGAGAATGCGCTGGCCGGTGTGCGCGGCCCAGCGCGCCATCATCGCCAGCTCGCGCTGGATCGGCTCCATCAGCTCCTCGTATTCCTTGCGCTTGAGTTTGTCGGGTTTGCTCATGATGGATGTCCGGTGTTCGGCCTGTGGAGTGTGTCTGTCATCCCGAGCGACAGCGAGGGACCTGCTTTTCTTGCGTTGGGTGCGGAATAAAAAGCGGGCCCCTCGCTGCGCTCGGGATGACAGTGAATCAGCGTTTCGCGCGTCCGGGCGCCGTGCGTTTGCGCGGGGCGCGTGGAGGCGGCGGCGCATCGCTCGCGGCGGCGGCACCGGCGGCCATGGCGCGCGCAACTTCCAGCAGCGCGCCCTGTTGCTTGCTGTTGAGCGCGCGATACGAGGCGAGCAGCTCGTGTTCGCCTTTCGTGCGTGCGGGATCGAAGGTGCTGGCCAGCTCCGACAGCAGCGCGCCGGCAGGCACGCCGAAGGTGCGGGCGAGGGCGTCGATCTGGTCGCGGCCCGGCATCTTCTCGTCCTTCAGCCAGGCGCTGACGGTGTTGACGCCTGCGCGTGGAATCGCGGTGGCGAGGTCGGCGACGGTCAGGCCGGTGGCCTTGGTCAGCAGTCGCAAAGTGGTACCGATGGACATGTCGTCACTCCTTGAGCCGCGGGCGCAGCGTGGCGAGATTGCAGGGGCGGGTGCGCGCGTCGAGCTGGGCGCGGACGATCTTCTCCCAGCCGGTGCGGCAGGCCGAGGTGGAGCCGGGCAGGGCGAACAGGAACGTGCCGTTGGCGAGGCCGGCGAACGCGCGCGATTGCAGGGTGGAGGTGCCGATTTCCTCGAAACTGATCGCGCGGAACAGTTCGCCGAAGCCGGGCATTTCCTTGTCGAGCAGCGGCAGCAGCGCTTCGGGCGTGGAATCGCGGCCGGTGAAGCCGGTGCCGCCGGTCACGAGGATGCCGTCGACGGCGGGATCGGCGATCCACTGCGAGACCTGCGCGCGAAGGCGGTAGCGGTCGTCTCGCAGCAGGGCGCGATCGTGGAGGCGGTGGCCGGCGTCGACCAGGGCGGCGGCGAGATAGTCGCCGGAGCTGTCGTCGGCGAGGCTGCGCGTGTCGGACACGGTGAGCACGCACAGCGCGAGGGGGATGAATTCTGTCTGGGCTGTCATGCGCCGCAGGGTAACGCGTTCGCCCGCGGCCGGCGAGCCGTCAGGGTTGCCCGCTCAGAGCCGCTGCGGGGCGTGTGCAGTGGCTCATTCGTCGTCCGACCAGGCGGGCGCCAGCGGCAGCTGGAAGCGCAGCGTGCCGTCGTATTCGCGCCAGCCCTGGGTGCGGTACAGCGCCTGCGCGGCGTGGTTGTCGGGCATGGTTTCCAGATCGAGGCGGATGGCGCCCTCGCGCTGGCCGTAGTCGGCGGCGGCCGACAGCAGCGCCAGTGCGACGCCGCTGCGGCGCGCGTGTTCGGCCACGAACAGATCGTTGAGCAGGAACACCCGCGCCGCGCGCACCGAGGAGAACAGCGGATAGAGCTGGGTGAAGCCGACCGGCGCGCCGTCGCGCAGGCCCTTGATCTGCGCGATGAAGATCGTGGAGTCGTTGCGGCTCAGTCGGTCGTAGAGAAAACGGCGCGCGGTTTCCGGATCCTGCGGCTGTCCGTAGAAGGTACGGTACTGGGCGAACAGCGGCACGAGTTCGCCCAGATCTTCGAGCGCGGCGCGGCGAGTGATGACGGTCATGGGCGCATCCTGCAGTGATGACTGCGATGCTAGCGCGCAGTGCGCTTCCGGCGCGTGTCGGCAATCGAGAAAACGAAGCCCGGCATTGCCGGGCTTCGTGGTGACGTCTCGCGGGAAGTCCGCGTCAGGGCACTTCGCTCAGTTCGACAAGATAGGTCGTGGTGCCGCCGCCGATATCGATCCGCCAGCCCTTGGTGAATTCGCTGCTGTTGACAGTATTCCAGTTGCGCAGGGCGATGGTGGCGTTGGCCGGCTCCAGCACGCGCACGCGCAGGCGGCCGGCGGTGACCGTGCTGCCGCTGATCGTGGGCTGCACCGGCACCTGCACTTGGAAGAACGCGGTGATGCCAGCGGCCATGGTGAAGTTGTCGCGCACGGTGAGTTTGCGCGCGGCGAAGTCGAGGCGCCGCGTCCAGGCGCTGAGCGCCGGGTTGCCCTTGTAGGCCGGGGTGAGGTCGGAGACGACGGTCAGCGCGCCGTTGGCGCCGGGGGTGACGGTCATGGTCGAGGTGCTGGGCTCGCACTGGTGGACGATGCGGTCGTTGGCCGGCGACGCGCACTGCTGGGCGCTGGTGTTGCTGCGCTCGAAGCGCAGCATGTTGTGGACGTCGGTGCCCTGCTGGATGCCGCTGCGGCTCCAGATGTTCTCGGTCACCGCCAGCCAGTCGCCTGCGAACAGCGTGAACGCGCCCTGGTCCTGGTGGGCGTGGCTTTCGTTGTATTTGCCGGCGACATAGGACATCCACATCGCGCCGGTGTCCCAGCCGCTGCGCGCGAACAGATGGCCGGTGCCGGTGCCGTTGTAATGCAGTTCTGCGGGTGCGACGCCGTTGCTGCCGGCGGGCAGCATGTCGTAGCGGAAGTTGGCGCCCTGGCCCATCTGCTGCACCGAGATGCCGTTGAGCCACCAACTGGCGATGCGCTGCGCGGTGGCGTCGTTGGTGAGATGGCGGGCTTCCAGCACCAGCCGGCGGTGGTAGTCGTACAGTTCCGGCACCGAATTGCGCGACTGGTCGCCGATCGGCGCGAAACGGTCGCGGGTCGGCACGGTGGCGTGCGTCCACCAGCGGATGGTGTTGGTGGCGTGGGTATTCGCGTTGGCCAGATCGATGCCGGTCGCGTCCTTCCACATCCGGTACAGCTCGAACAGGCGCATCTGCGCGGTGCCGTAGCCGGTGCCTTCGAGGCTGCCGCCGGTGGGCATCGCCCGGTAATAGGCTTCCAGCTTCGGCAGCTTGTCGGTCTGCAGCAGGCTCATCCAGGTGGCGTTGCGCGAGGCCAGCGCCCACGACATCGTGGCTTCGATGAAGCTGTAGTGATAGTTGTTGCCGGGGTTGGTGACCGACCAGCCGCTCCACGGATGCGACGTGTTGCCCCAGCGTGCGCTCTGGTAGTTCCAGACGTTCCAGACCGCCTGTTCGGCGTAGGCCGACCAGCGCTGGCGCTGGCTGGCGGTGACGCGCGCGGCGCAGGTGTCGTAGGTCATCGCCAGGTCGGCGATCATCGGGCCGACGTCCAGATACGAGTCGGCGGCAACGGCGGGACGCTGGCCGGCGGCGATCGCGGTTTCGGCCTGCGCGACCTGCTGTTCGACCAGGGTCACCGCGTGATTGCAGTACTTCACGTCGCGGGTGATGCGGAACATCAGCGCCGAATCGCGGGCCTCGTAGGCGTAGCCCGGGCTGCCGTTCACCGCGTTGTCCACCCAGGTGCGGAAGCGGGTGTAGGGCGTGCGGCTGGTGTCGACGTAGGTGAGATTCATCGGAATCTCGGAGAGCTGGGCCGACGACACGTTGCCGGTGAGGCGTCGGCGCTCGGCTGCGGCCTGGGCCAGCAGTGCAGCCTGGCTTTGGACGACCGGCCGGGTGCGTTCGATGCGCGCGCCGCGAGGGCTCTCGAACCGCGCCCGCAGTTCGCGCATGAGGTTGGCCGGGCCGGCGAGGGCGACGCCGGTGGCCGCGACCACGCCCACGGCGATCAGACTTGTGGCGAGGCGGTTGCGGCGTGGGGTGTGGTGCGACGCGTGGGGGATAGCGCGGTGTGGCAATGACATGTCGTGGGCTCGGCGTTCGCGTCCGTGGCGATGCGGCGGTCGGTCGCGCCCCTTAATGCACCTCGTCCGGACCTGGGTGCAGCGCGTTCAACTGGAGGGCTCCCGAAACTGAACGGGAGCGACTGGGCCGCAGTATGTGCCGAGATTTCGGGGCGAAGTGTGACCGGTCGGACGGTTGCCGAGCGGTTTTCCGGCAAGCGTGAACGCTGTCTCAGACCGAAGTCAGGAAATATTCAGTTTGAAGCCGCTTCTTCAAGCTCGATCACGTAAGTGTCTGTTCCGCCTGCAATATCCAGACGCCAGCCGGAGCGGAATTCGGCGCCGTCGATGCTGCGCCAGTCCAGCGCGCTCAGTCTGGCGTCGGCGGGCGCGATCACCCGGACCCGCAGCGGGCCGGCGACGGCGGTGTTGCCGTCGATGCGGGGTTCGGTCGGCAGATTGAGCTGGAACACCGCATTGGTGTCCGCCGCCACGTCGAACCGGTCCTCCACCCGCAGCCTGCGGCCGACGAAATCGAGCCTGCGGGTCCAGCGCCGGACCGGCGAATCCCTGCCGTAGGCGGCGGTGAGATCGGCCTCCACGGCGAGCGCGCCGTCGGCGCCGGGCGTCACCGTCATCCGCGAGCGGGTGGGCTGGCACTGGTGGATCACGCGGTCATTGGGCGGCGCGTGGCACTGGCGGGCGATCGGCGCGTCGCGCTCGAAGCGCAGCACGTTGTGGGTTTCGGTGCCCTGCTGGATGCCGCTGTGGCTCCAGATGTTCTCGGTCACGGTCAGCCAGTCGCGCGCGAACAGGGTGAAGCCGCCCTGTTCCTGGTGCGCGTGGCTTTCGTTGTAGGGTCCGGCGACGAACGCCAGCCACATCGCGTCCCTGTCCCAGCCGCTGCGCGCGAACAGGTGGCCGGTGCCCTCGGCGTGATGGAACAACGTTTCGGGTGCAGGCGCCTTTGCATCGCCTGCGGGCAGCAGATCGTGCAGGGTGTTGAAGCCGCTGCTCATCTGCGCCATCGAGATCCGGTGCAGCCACCACGAGGCCAGCGCCTGTCGCTGCGGGTCCTTGCTGAGCGCGCGGGCCTCCAGCACCAGCCGGCGGTGGTAGTCGAACAGTTCCGGCACCGAGTTGCGCGACTGGTCGCCGATCGGTGCGAACCGGTCGAGGGTCGGCACGGTGGCGTGCACCCAGTAGGTGATGGTGTCGTTCACGTGCGGGCTGGCGTTGGCGATGTCGTCGCCGGTGGCGTCGCGCCACAGCCGGTACAGCGCGAACAGGCGCATGTGCGCGGCGCCGTAGCCGGTGCCTTCCAGGCTGCCGCCGCCGGGCAGCTTCGCGAAATAGGCCCGCAGCGGCGGCATTTTTTCTTCGTGCAGGACACGCATCCAGTCGTTGTTGCCGCTGGCCAGCGCCCAGTACAGGGTCGCCTCGACGAAGCTGTAGTAATAATTGTTGCCGGGGTTGTCGACCGACCAGCCGGTCCACGGCCGCGGGCGTCCGCCCCAGTTCGCGCGGACGTGGTGCCAGACGTTCCACACCGCCTGTTCGGCGAACGCGGACCATCGCGTTTTTTGCGCGTCGTCGATCTGCGCCTTGCAGGTGTCGAGGGTCATCGACAGCGCGGCGATGCGCGGGCCGACTTCCAGATACGAATCGCCGGCGATCTCCGGCGCGCGGCCGTCGGCGATGGCGGTTTCCGCGTCGGCGACTTCCTTTTCGACCATGCTCACGGCCAGGTCGCAGTATTTCTTCTTCGGATCGATGCGGTACAGCAGCGCCGCGTCGTAAGCGGAAAAGGCGTAGCCCGGCTGGCCGGCGGCCGCGCTGTCGACCCAGCGCTGGAAACGCGCGAACTGCGGCGACTTGCGGTCGATGTAACCGAGGTCGAGCGGAATCCCGGCGTCGATCGGGGCGAGCGGCGCTGCGATGCCCGCGACGCCACCGCCGGTGCCGCTGTCGCTCACCGCCGCATTCGCGGCGGTCTGCTGGCCGCAGGCGGCGGCGAACAGCGACAGCAGCCCGAGCATCGACGCGAACAGCGGACGGCGTGCGGGCGGGTGGGACGGACGGGATGGAGTCATGGCGTCAGCGGTTGCTGTAGCTGATGGTCAGGCCGATCGCGTTCTGGTCGGCGTCCTGCCCGGCGGCGGTGCTTTCGCGCGCGTAGTGCGCCAGCGTCAGCATCGCGCTCCAGTGCCGCGTCCAGTCGAGGCGCGCGTAGCCGGCGTAGCGCCGGGTTTCGTCCTGGCGATCGAGATTCACGTAATCGTTGCGGTCCAGCGCGCCGGAGAAGCCGAGCATCAGATTGCGGCGCGCGCGCCAGCTGATTTCCAGCCCGGCGCCGAAACCGTTCTGGTCGAACGTGTCGGTGTCGTCGTAGCGCAGACGGTCGACATAGGGCGTGATGCTGGCGGTCCAGCGCGTCGAGGTGTACGCGTATTCCGTTTCCAGCCGGCGTTCGAGGAAGGGCGAGGCGTTGACCACGGTGTCGCCGGTGACGACGTCGGTGGGCAGACCGGTATCTTCGCCGACGCTGGCCAGACTGTCGGAGGCGACGTCGGAGAACGCGCTGCTGAGCCGCGCTTCGAACCGGTGGCTGTCGTTCGGCCGCCAGGTCAGTTCGGTGCGCAGCATCGGGTCGGAGCGCGCGCCAGCGAAGCCCGGCAGGTCGCGCTTGTAGTCGAGATGCGAATAACCCGCATCGATCGCGACATCCAGGCGATTGAGCGTGCGCGAATAGCGCGCGAAGAATTCCGAGCGGGTGTAGTCGCGCGCGATCACATCCTGCTCGAAATCCACCTGCTGGGTCTGCAGATTGAACGCGAGCCGGCTGGTCGGCGCGAGCCGTCTGGTCGCGCGCAGCGCCAGATCGATCCGCTGCGAATTGAACTCGTCGGTGACCTCCGCTTCGCTGCGCACGTAGCGCAGCTCGGTGGAACCGTGCCAGCCGTCGCCCCACTCGAAACTCAGGCTGGGGCCTGCCGACAGCACGTTCACCTGTTGGCGGTTGCCGGGCGTGTCGGCGGCCAGCGTGTCCACCGGCTGCAGGGTCAGGCTGTCGACCACGGTGAAGTTCAGACGTTCGGGAACGACGACCCAGTTGACGCGCGCATCGACGGTGCCGTCGACGACATCGCCGAAGCGGTCGTCGCCGTAACGGCGGTATTCGGCGCGGCCGCTGATGCGGGTCTGCAGGGTCGAACTGTCGTGGCGGACGTCGAAGCCGAGCCCCGGGCGCACAATCGTGAGCGCGATCGGGTCGTCCGCAGTCAGCAGCAGATTGTCGTTGCGTTCGACGATCAGATCGATCGCGTAGCCGACCCGCAGCGCATGCGCCGCGTGCGGGGTCGTCGCGAACGCCGCGAGCAGCAGGGCATGGTAGAGGCGGGTGCGCGACATACGGCCTCCGGGGCGGCCATTACGGCCGGCGGTTGAAGACCACGCCGGCGAACTTCTCCGGCGGGAAACTGGCGACGGCCTTGTCGATGGCGTCGGTGCCCACCTGGCCGTAACCGACCACCAGCACCACAAGATCGGCGAGGTCCGACAGGATGCGGGCGTCCGGCGAGCCCTGCACCGGCGAGCCGTCCAGGATCAGATGGCGGTTGCCGTGATGCGCGCGCAGCGAATCGATCATCGCGCGCATGCGGAACGAACTGAAACTCTCGCCCGGGGTTTCGCGGCTGCGGCCGAACGGGATCAGCTGCAGGCGCGGCACGCCGGTGGGATAGACGATGTCGGTGAGCGGCACATCGTCGTTTTCGAGATAGTCGATCAGGCCGCCGCGCGCGGCATCGACCTGCAGCGCGCCGCCCTGCGCTGGATGGGTGGCGTCGCAATCGATCAGCAGCGCCTGTCTGGATTCGTCGAAGGCGAACGCGGCGGCGAGATTGCGTGCGACGTAACTGCCGCCGCTGCCGTGACGCACCGGCGCTACGAGGGTGACGAAGCTGCCGTCGAGGTGCGACAGCCCGCCGCCCAACGCGAGCAGGCGCGTGCGCAGCTCTCGAAAAGCGTCGGCATGTTCGCGCACTGATTCCTGGCGATGGATCAGCCTGCGCTCTTCCATCTGGCGCGTGGTCAGCGGCTGGTCCAGTCCGTCGTTCGTGCGCGCCGCGCTGAGCGCGCGCGGGGCGGGGTGTTCGGCGCTGGAGTCGGAATCGTGGCTCATGCGAGCTGCATTTGTTTGAAGAGATAGGTCAGGCCGTACGCGAGAACCACCGCGCCGACGATCGACGCGCTGAGCGCCATGCGTCCGAATTCGCGGCGCCGGTCGCGTCGGGTACGGTAAGCGGGCACCACGGTGAGCACCGGGAAATTGCCCTGGCGTTCGATCTGTCCGGGCGAGCGCACGCGCGGATCGAAGCGCACCAGCAGGAACAGCAGACCCAGCGGCACGAGGACTGCAGCCGCCAGTCCGCCCATCGCGAAATGCATGAAACGCAGGCCGCTGGGCCGCACCGGCATCTGCGCCGGATCCTGGATGCGCATGGTCAGGCCGCGACGTTCGCGGTCCAGTTCCATCGACACCCGCGCGTTCTCGCGTCGGCGCAGCATGTCCTGGTAGATGTCGCGGTTCACTTCGTAATCGCGGGTGAGTTCGGCCAGCGCGCTTTCGGCGGACGCGATGCGGCGGCCGCGGCCGAGTTCTTCGCCCAGCAGGCCTTCCGACGCGCCCATCCGCGACTGGATCGCGGCGATCTCGCGGCGGGTTTCGGCCAGCCGGCTGCGCAGTTCCTGGTACATCGGATTGAGCCGCGCGTCGACGCCGGCGTCGTCGCTGCGCGGCTGGCTGCGGCGCTGCTCTTCCTGGCGCATCGCCGTCTGGATGTCGGCCATCTGGTGACGGACGCGGACCACGTCGGGATGCTTGTCGGTGTAGCTCAGCAGCAGGGTGTCGAGCTGGTTCTGCAGGTCCAGCAACTGCGTGCGGTACAGGGTTTCGCGGGTCTGCACCGCGGTCACCGCCGACTCGCCCGACAGCTGCGCGGTGAGCGCCTGCTCGCGCGAGCGCAGTTCCATCAGGCTCATCCGCGTCTGCTCGACCTGGGTGCGCAGCACGCCGATCCGGCTGCTCGTGTCGGTGGCGCTGCCGGGCTGCGCGTCGGCGTTCGCCGAGCGGTAGGCCTGCAGGTTGGCTTCGGCCTCGGTGAGCTTGGCGTGATAGTCGTTGACCTGCTTGTCGATGAATTCGTAGGCCTCGCGGCTTTCGCGCTCCTTGCTGGCCAGGCTTTCCTCGATCAGCAGGTTCGCCATCGCCTCGGCGACCTTGAATGCGCGCTCCGGCTCGTTGTCGGTGTAGGTGATCTGCACCAGATTCTCGCGCGCATTGCTGATGCGGGTGCGGTCGCGGATCTGTTCGATCAGGCGGTCCTGCATCACTGCAGACGGCTTGTCGTCCATCCAGCCGCCGACGGCGAGGATTTCGCCCATGACCTTGCGCCCGAACACCACCTGCCGCGCCAGCCCGGCGCGGTCCACGGCTTGGGTCGAGACCGCGCGGTTCTCCAGCAGCGGCTGCAGGATGTCGCTTTCCTGCGCCAGCACCGACGTGGATGCGACGTACTTGCGCGGCAGCAGGAACAGCCCGACCAGCAGCGCGATCAGCGCGATCGCGGCGAAGATGGAGACCAATACCAGCTGGTAGCGGCGCGCTTCGTGCAGCAGTGCGGGCAGCAGTTCGTTCGGCGCCAGCGCGGATTGCGCGCCGTGCGTCCCGGCGCGCGCGCCCGGCGTTCGCCGCACGGGCAGCGAGGTCGTACTCATCGAAGCGTACTCATCGAAGCGTGCCCATCAGAACGTGCGCTCGGGGACCGTGATCACATCGCCCGGCGCGACCGGGTAGTTGGTCGCGAGGTCGCCGCGGTTGAGGATGCGGTCGAGCTTCACTTCATACGTTCGCGCGCCGTCGCCGGACTTGCGGTGCAGTTCCGAGCGGTCGGGTGCGGCGAATTCGGTCAGGCCGCCGGCCGCGAGGACGGCGTCGAGCACGGTCATGCCGGGACGGAACGGCACCGATACCGGCTGGCGCACCGCGCCGGTCACGCGCACGCGCGACAGGTATTCGTGGCTGCGCAGCTCGGTGAGGATCACCGCGACCTGCGGGTCGCGGACGTAGGCGGCGAGCTTCTCCTGGATATCCTTGGCCACCTCCGGCGGGGTGCGGCCACCGGCCAGCACGTCGCCGATCAGCGGCACCGAGATCATGCCGTCCGGCCGCACCGGCACGGTGATGCCGAGCTCGGGGTTGCGCCACACCGCGACCTGGACCTGATCGTCCACCCCGATCCGGTACGCGTCGACGGCCTGTGTGTGTCCCCCATCCATGGGTGGAGCGCCTGCCGTGGTGCCCTGGGTGGCGCAGCCGGCAAGCGTGAAAGCAAGGATGAGCGACAGACACAGTGCCTGGACGCTTCGGATCGTAGACATTCGGTCCCCCCGATGATTCGCTTGAATTGTAACGGGATAGCGCAAAGTTTGAGGCCAGTCACAAAATTGGCGACCAGGTGTGCAGTGGTCGGCGCGATACCGGCCGCGACCGCCCGGATGAAGTCAGCAGAATGCATGCCATTGCGAGGCGCTTGACAGGCACCGGTCGTAGTGGGAAGTTAGTTAGGAAATTACTTAACTATTGAAGTTCTCATGGACCGCGTCTTTGAAGCTCTCGCCTCCACCGCCCGGCGCAAGATCCTGGCCTATCTCAACGAAGGCGAATTGACCGCCGGCGAGATCGGCTCCCGATTCGATTTCAGCAAGCCGGCGCTGTCCGGCCATTTGCGGATCCTCGAAGACGCCGGGCTGATCTCCCGCGAAAAACGCGGCCAGTTCGTCTATTTCCAGCTGGTGCCGGACCGGCTGGCCAACACCGTCTTCGCCTGGGCCGCGGAAATCTGCCCGGTGGCGGGGCCGCTGAAGCGCGAAAGCCGCCAGCGGGCCCGGGCGCCCAAGGCCGCCGCCGCCGAACCCGCTGGCACGGACACGGGGGAACTGCCATGACCGCCATCGCCCGCACTCTGGACACCTTCCCGTCGGTGCGTCTGCCGTCGCAGTCCGGCGGCCTGCCGGTGGAAGTGGTGCTGATCGCGCAGATCGGCATCGGCGCCGGCAGCCCGCTGATCGCGTCGACCGCGGCGCTGCAGCGCGGCCACGACACCTTCGTCGATGCCCTGGACGAACCGTCCGCGCGCATCGGCGGCGCCGATTTCCAGCGCGGCGATGCGACATCCCTCTACAGCTTCGTGGTGGGCGCCGAAGGTCACCCGTTCCACCGCCACGCGGGCCACCGCGTGTTCACCGCCATCTCCGGCAGCGGCGGCGCCCTGCTGCGGTTCTCGACCGCATCGCAGGACCGGATCGACGCCGACCCGCAGGCGTTCCTGCGCGCGCTGCGCCACGTCGAGATTCCGCCGGACTGTTTGTTCACCGTGCGCTTCGGCGGCGGCACGTGGCACCAGTTCCTGCCGCGCGATGCGGCCGCGGGGCATCCGGCGCTGTTCGCGCTGTCGTGCCACACCAACGAACTCGGCGGCGAACTCGACGCCGAACAGCGCCGCCGGGTGCTGGCCAACGAGGCGGACATTCCCGCGCTCACCGAACTGCTACCGGAACCCGTGGCGGCGCTGCTGGCGGCGTCCGACACCCGCGACGTGCCGACGCTCACCCTGTCGCTCACCGCCGCGACCACTTCGCTGCGCGGCCGCTTCTGCGCACGCACGCGCGGCCTGTCCGGGCGCCTGCGCCGCGCGCTGGGCCGCTGGCGCCGGCCGGTGGGCTTTCTCGCCGACAGCGGCGCGCCGCCGGTCATTGAGCTGCAGGAGCCGCCGCCGCAATCGCTGCTGTGGCGCCAGTTCGGCGACGCCTTCACGCATCAGGACAGTTTTGCGCTGGAGATCGATGCCGCCGAATTGCCCACGGCGTCGGCATCGCAACTGCTGGCCGGTCTGCTCGATGGTTTCCTCGAAAATCGTCCGACCGGCGTGTCGCGGCTGATGGGCCTGCGCAATATGCTGGTCAAGCCGCTGGGCCTGCGCACCTCGCCGCTGGGTTGTCCGGTGTCGTCGCTGTTGAACGACGCGCCACAGCGTTTCGCGGGCCGGTTTCCGGTGCTGGAGCAAGCGATCGACGCCGATGACCGCCGCGCCCAGGTGGTGCTGGGCGCCGACGACAAACATCTGCGCTTCCGCTCCTGCGCTGGGGTCGAATGCCTGCCGGGCGGCAAGGTCCGCTTCACCCTCGGCACCCGCGTGCGCAACCGCAATCTCTTCGGCGCCGTTTACATGCGCCTGATCGATCGCACCCATCGGCGCTATGTCGCCCCGGCGATGCTGTCGATGGCGGTGGGGCATGTGTTGGGTGGGTCGGTGGTGATGTCTTCGCCTGTGAACGCGTCGTGGGGGCAGTTCGCGCAATGAAGGTTGTAGTGACGATTGAACCGGCTACGACTGCTGGGCAGCGGCCGCCCTTGGTGATTCCCGCGCTGTCGTCGGCGCTGATGGTCACGATCCTGACATTGCCTCTGTCGGGCTTCACGGGCGGGGCGGTCGCGTTATGGCCGCTGATCGTCATAATCGCGTTTGCAGTTACCTTGGCGCACACGATGCTGCTCGGGATTCCGTATGTGCTGCTGCTGTGGAAGATCAAGCACTTCAGCATCCTGCCGATGTTGCTGGGCGGCTTCATGATCGGTTTCGCTCCTGTCGCAATTCTGTTTTGGCCGGACGTGTTGACGGCGCCGGCTGCGATAGCCGCCGCACTTGCAGGTGTCCTAGGCGCCGCGGGCGCGGCGACGTTCCATCTGTCCTGTCGCCGGCTTTCCGCTGCGGATCCGTTGCGGCAATGAGTGGAAAATCCACGGTGTACTTCAACAGCGCCTGCCCGGTGTGCCGCACTGGCGTCGAGTGGCAGCAGGGTCAGGCGTCGTCATGCGAGATCGAATGGGTCGATGTGCATGCCGCGCCCGAAGCGGTCGCGGACGTGGGGGCGGAAATCGAAGACGTGCGCGAGCGCCTGCATGTGCGCGATGCCAATGGCCGGATTCTCGTCGGCGCGGACGCGGTCGCGTTCGTGATGGGTAGTACGCCCGGCCAGCGATGGCTGGGCCGATTATCGACGCTTCCGGTGGTGCGGCCGGTTATGCGATGGGCTTACGACGCGTTCGCGCGGGTGTTGTATCGGTGGAATCGCGGCAAGGGGCGATGGTGAGCTGTAAGAGGCAGAAAGCCTCATGCTTGAGGCATTACGTCTGACTAACTCGTGTGACATGCCGATGAACAAGTACGGCATCCGTTCGACTGGCGATAGTGTTTCTTCGCTTCCCTGACGGCTTCAGCGCAACCGCTGAAGACACCGAGATACATACGATTCCACTCTAATGGAAGGTACACGCACGTCTCTACATGAACTTCATGATCACCGTTGGATTGAGCGTTCTTGTTAACGTAGTAGCGAGGCATGATAGTGCTACCGGAATGCGCGCAGGAATACGCGCATGTTGAGTTTTTCCCGTCGTAGTCTCTGGAATTGAGATCGCCCTATTCAAAATTTCAATCGAATTCCCGATCGCGATTTCAGATCTCGTGCAGTCAGCCCTCCCAGGCCGGCAGCTTTTTCTTCACGGCCACATTCTTCAGCGTTACGTACTTCGGAAGACCGTCGCGGCCATACGGCGGCGGCGATTCGCCGCGGATCAGCGGTTCCAGATAGTTGCGGGCGGCGGCGGTGATGCCGTAGCCATCCTTGCGCAGGAAGTTCGCCGGCATGGTCTTTTCGTGGTTGGCGACCTTGTCCAGCGGCGCGGCTTCGATCTTCCACTTGTACGGCGCGTTCGAGGTGCGCTTGATCACCGGCATCGTCGAATTCAAACCCTTCAGCGCGAACTGCACCGCAGCCTTGCCGACGGCCATGGCCTGGTCCAAGTCCGTCTTCGAGACGATGTGCCGCGCCGAGCGCTGCAGGTAGTCGGGCAGGGTCCAGTGGACCTTGAAGCCGAGTTCGTCCTTCACCTTGCCGGCCAAGTACGAAGCGACGCCGCCGAGCTGGGTATGGCCGAAGGCGTCCTTGCCGCCGCCCGCGTCGGCGACGAAGGTGCCGTCGGCGGTGCGGATGCCTTCCGACGCCACCACCACGCAATAGCCGACCTTCGCCACCACTTTCTTCACGTTGGCCAGGAAATCGGCTTCGTCGTAGGCGCGCTCGGGGAACAGGATCAGGTGCGGCGCCTCGTCCGGGCCGCTGCCGGCCAGGCCCGCGGCCGCGGCCAGCCAGCCGGCGTGGCGGCCCATGGCCTCGTAGACGAAGACCTTGGTCGAGGTTTCGGCCATCGCAGCGACGTCGAACGCGGCCTCGCGCACCGACACCGCCGTGTACTTGGCGGCCGAGCCGAAGCCCGGGCAGCAGTCGGTCACGGCCAGGTCGTTGTCGATGGTCTTCGGTACGCCGATGCAGGTGAGCGGGTAGTCGAATTCGGCCGCCAGCTTCGAGACCTTCAGCGCGGTGTCGGCGGAGTCGTTGCCGCCGTTGTAGAGGAACCAGCGCACGTCGTGGGCCTTCAGCACCTGCAGCAGGCGCTCGTACTTGGCGCGGTCCTGCTCCACCGATTTGAGCTTGAACCGGCAGGAGCCGAAGGCGCCGCCCGGGGTGTGGGCGAGGGCGCGGATGGCCGCGGCCGACTCCTTCGAGGTGTCGATCAGGTCCTCGCGCAGGGCGCCGAGGATGCCGTTGCGGGCCGCCAGCACCTTGACCTTGCGGGCGCGGGCTTCGGCGATGACCGCCGAGGCGGAGGCGTTGATGACGGCGGTGACGCCGCCGGACTGGGCGTAAAGGAGGGTTCCGGATGCCATGGCAGGGAGGACTCGGCGATTGGTCGTAGATGGGTTGGGGCGCGGCCCGCGAGCGGTTAAGCTGGCCGGGATGCGCCGGGCGGACGAGTGTAGCGCCGCGGCCGAAGTTTCTCTCTTTTGGAGCATGCGATGCGATTGGTTCTCCTCGGCGCCCCGGGATCGGGCAAAGGTACTCAAGCGGCAAGACTCAAGGATCACCTGCAGGTGCCGCATATCTCCACCGGCGACCTGCTGCGCGCGGAAGTCGCGGCCGGCACCGCGCTGGGGGTCCAGGCCAAAGCGGTGATGGCCCGCGGCGATCTGGTCTCCGACGAGATCCTGCTGGGAATGCTGGAAGACCGCCTGTCGCGCGCCGATGTCGCCGGCGGTTTCATCCTCGACGGCTATCCGCGCAACCTCGCCCAGGCCGACGCCCTCGGCAAGCTGCTCGACCGCATCGGCCAGCCGATGGACCACGCGGTGCAGCTCGACGTCGACACCGACCTGCTGGTCGAGCGCCTCGCAGGCCGTGCCAAGGCCGAAGGCCGCGCCGACGACAATCCCGAATCGGTCCGCAACCGCCTCAACGTCTACAACGACGTCACCGCCCCGGTCATCGACTTCTACCGCCAGCACGGCATGTTGAAGGTCGTCCACGGTGAGGGTTCGATGGACGACGTGTTCACGCGGATCGTGGAGACGATCGCGGTGGGCGTGGATGTCGGTTGACGGGCATCCGTCTGTGTTGCGTCGCGCGATGAGACATCCCTTTGTGCTCGGCTTCGCCGGGTGGGCGCTGCTGATGGTTGGCGTCGCCGGTCGGGTATGGTTTCTTTCGCAGGATCCCGAGTCCCCGCCCATGATTGGCGCGTTCGGCCTGTTCTTGTTCATGGGGTCGGTTTTGACCTTCTATTACCTGATCCCGGTCGCAACCGTCGGCATCGTCATCTGGTGTGTCCGCGAGTCGCGCCGACGGCAGCGTGAAGATTCGCCCACCTGCGACCCCTCGGACACGGCCACCATACTGAAGCAGCCCACACCTTGAAACTCCACATCCTCGGCATCGCCGGCACCTTCATGGGCGGTGTCGCCGCGCTCGCGCGCGAACACGGGCACGCGGTCGAAGGCAGCGACCAGGCGGTGTATCCGCCGATGTCCACGCAGCTCGAAAACCTCGGCATCGCGCTGAGCCAGGGCTACAAACCCGACAACATCTCCGCAGACTGCGACGAGATCGTGGTCGGCAACGCGCTGTCGCGCGGCAATGCGGCGGTGGAACACGTCCTCGACCGTGGCATGAGGTACACCTCGGGCGCGCAGTGGCTCGCGGAGCACGTGCTGCCCGGCCGCGACACCCTCGCGGTGGCCGGCACCCACGGCAAGACCACCACGACGACCATCCTGAGTTTCCTGCTGGATCGCGCCGGCCGCGACCCGGGCTTCCTGATCGGCGGCGTCGCCGAGGACTTCGGCGTGTCGGCGCGCGTCGGCACCGGCCGCGAATTCGTGGTCGAGGCCGACGAATACGACACCGCGTTCTTCGACAAGCGCAGCAAGTTCGTCCACTACCGGCCGCTGGTCGCGATCCTCAACAATCTCGAATACGACCACGCCGATATCTTCCCGGACGTGGCCGCGATCCAGCGCCAGTTCCACCATCTGGTGCGCACCGTGCCCGGCCGCGGCCGCTTGATCGTCAACGGCGAGGACGCGCATCTGGCCGAAGTGCTGGCGATGGGCTGCTGGACGCCGGTCGAACGCTTCGGCCTGCTGCGCGACGGCATGCCCGACGACGCATTCGACTGGGGCGCGCGCCTGCTCCATAGCAAGGCAGGCTCGGCCGACGGCAGCGCATTCACCGTCTTCAAATCCGGCAAGGCGGTGGGCGATGTGCATTGGCCGATGCTCGGTCTGCACAACGTGCTCAACGGCCTTGCCGCGCTGGCGGCGTGCAATGCCGTCGGCGTCGATGTGTGTGCGGTGATCCCGTCGCTGGTCGAATTCCGCAGCGTCAAGCGCCGGCTGGAATGCCTGGGCGAAGCGCAGGGCATCACCGTCTACGACGACTTCGCGCATCACCCCACCGCGATCCGCACCACGCTGGAAGGCCTGCGCGCGAAAGTCGGCGGCGCGCGGATCGTGGTCGCGATGGAGCCGCGCAGCAATTCGATGCGCCTCGGCGCGCATGCCGACGCATTGGCGCCCTCGCTCGATATCGCCGACGCGGTGGTGTTCCTGCATCGCCCGGAACTGGCGTGGGACGCGGGCAAGGTCGTGTCCGCGATCCGCGGCGACGCGCGCACCGCGGCGGATGCCGATGCGCTGATCGCGACGCTGCGCGACATCGTGCGCGCGGGCGACCACGTGGTGTTCATGTCGAACGGCGGTTTCGACGGCGCGCCGCGGCGGTTCCTCGCGGGGCTGGGATGAGGTCGTGAACGACATGTCTTTGCAATCGCTGCCGCTGTTTCCGCTGCAGACCGTGCTGGTGCCGGGCGCGTCGCTGGGCCTGCGCATTTTCGAAGCGCGCTATCTCGATCTGGTGCGCGACTCCGCGCGCAGCGGCACCGGTTTCGGCGTCTGTCTGATTCTGGATGGCGGCGAAGCCGGCCAGCCGGCGACGCCCGCATCGATCGGCACCGAGGCGCGCATCGAGGATTTCGGCGCCACGCCCGAAGGCCTGCTGACCATCAGCGCGCGCGGCGGACGCCGGTTCCGGGTGCGCGAGAGCAATGTCCGCGGCAACGGCCTGCGGGTGGCCGAGGTCGAATGGTGCGAACCCGATCCCGACGACGAACTGCGCCCCGAACATGCGCTGCTGGGCACGCTGCTGCAGCAGGTGATCGAGCAGGTCGGCGGCGAATACGCGAAAGCGCCGCCGTCGCGCTTCGACGATGCCGCCTGGGTGAGCTGGCGTCTGACCGAGCTGCTGCCGCTCGACAACGCGCAGCGGCTGGGTCTGCTGGAAGAAGACGACCCCCACGCGCGGCTGGATCGCGTGCTGGCGTGGATGCCCTGAGCGCCAATTCTTCGATCGAATCGGTAGATGCCTGTAGAGCGGGCTTCAGCCCGCTACGATCCGTCCGCAGAGCATCCAGCGGCCTGAAGGCCGCTCTACCGGCGATGACAAGATGTTTATTGGCCCGGTACGAAGATGTTCGAATTCGAGGGCTGTGCTCGTGTAGGAGGGACTTCAGCCCCGAGCAGCTTTTGATCGGGTTTGCGGCCTGAAGCTCGGGCCTGAAGGCCCTCCTACAAAAGGGCAGCGGAGCTTTGCTCCGCTCTACATCACATCCCCCTCGACATCACATCGCTGTCCGCAGCCGCAGCACTTTCAGGCCGCCATCGGGATGCGGCGCTTCGGCGTATTCGATGCCGGCTGGTGCCTGCGTCGTCAACGCCGCGCTGACCAGCGCATGCGCTTCTCCGTCATCGGATTCCGGCATCCACAGCCCGAACGCGGGGATCGGCCGCGTGAAACGCAGGGTCTGGGTGCTGCCGACCCACAGCGGCTGGCCCCGATCCAGCAGCGCGGGCGCGGGCCAGAGTCGCAATACGTGAATGCTGTCGGGTTTCGTTCCGGGCCGACGGAACAGCAGCGCTTCGGCTTCGGCATCCAGCGTCGCCGGCAGTACCGGCTGACGGGCCGAGCGGCGTTTGGGATCCAGCAGACCCAGCGTCGTCACCCAGGTCGCCTGCGGCTGGACCTCCCAGCCCTGCGCCTCCAGCGTCGCGCGCACCGGCGCCAGCGGGCCGGCGATCTGCACGTCCAGCGGCCAGCGCCGGCTGGCGTCGCGCTCGTTGCGGCGCGCCGGCAGGCTGCCCCAGTCCGAACGCCACCAGTCGTCGGCCGCGAGCGTGCGTCCGGGCGGTGGCGGCGCGAACTGCGCCAGCACCCCGTCGATCGCCCGCGGCGCGTGCCATAGCGCCGCGACCGCGAAGGTGACGAAGAACACGGTCGCCACCGGGCGCATCCAGAACGAGCGGCCGATGTGGCGGCGATAGGCGATGCCCAGCACCAGCAGCCACATGATGCCGAACAGCGCGCCGCCGACGATGTCGCTGAGCCAGTGCGCGCCGAAATACAGGCGGGCGAAGCCGATCAGGGCCACCGCCGCGCCGGAGACCAGATACGGCCAGACCCGCTGCCGGCCTGGCAGTTCGCGCGCGATCAGCACCGCGAAGAAGCCGAACACAATCGTCACCATCGTCACCGGGATCGACGGGAAGCCGAAACCGCTGGCGGCGGTCGGCGGTCGCGGCATGTCCACCGACAGGCCGAGGAACGCCGTGAACACGAAGCCGAAGGCCACCGCCGCCATCCAGTGCAGCGCCGCGGCGAAGCGCCGCCGCCACAGCAACCACGCCATCGTCAGCAACAGCGTGGGCAGCAGCACCGCGGTGTCGCCCAGCGAGGCAAGTGCGGCCATCAGCCGGTCCGCCAGCGGGTTTCGAAGCGCCGCCATCGCGGCCTGAACCTGTTCGTCCAGCGCCAGCGGGCCGCGCTTGGCCACCACCACGGCGAGCAGCGCGAACCAGCCCCAGCCGATCCCCAGCAGGCACATCGCCAGCATCGCCAGCGATGCGGATTCCGGCCGGTTGTGCTGGATCAGCGGCGCCGCGTACCGGCTTAGCCGCGGATGCGCGCGGGTCCACTTCAGCGCCCGCGCTAACAGACGGTCGGCGTGGCCGGCGAACCAGCGATAGGTGTACAGCACCACCGCCCACACCAGCGCCAGCACGGCGACCAGGGCCAGCAGCACCAGCGCCAGGCGGTCCGCCACCGCTGCCACCGCATCGTAGGACGCGCCGAACACCCAGCCCGGGGCCAGGAAGCACGCCGCCCACAGCACCGCCGCGACCAGGCTCGCCGGCATGTAGCGCCGCAGCGGCATGCGCAGCATGCCCGCCACCGCGGGCACGAACGGGCGCACCGCGCCGACGAACCGGGCGATCACGATGCCCTTGCTGCCATGCTTGCGGAACATGCGTTCGCCGCGGTCGATCAACTGCGGATAGCGGCGGAACAGCCAGTGCTCTCGCATCGAGGGCCCCCAGCGGTGGCCCAGCCAATAGCTGAGCGCGTCGCCGGCGAATGCGCCGAGCGCGGCGCAGGCCAGGGCATACGGGCCATCCAGATGGCCCAGACCGATCAGAGTGCCCACCGCGAACAGCAACGGCAGCGCCGGCACCACGATCCCCACCACCGCCAGCGCATCGCAGAACGCGATCAGGAAAATCACGCCTCCGGCCGCCACCGGGTGCGCGGTGATCCATGCCGTGATGCTGTCCAGCCATTCGCTCGTCATCCGCCGATTATGGCAGGTGGTGTTTCGGGAGCGTGAAGGGGTGGGGCGGCGGCGGGAAGCACGAGGCTGGACGTACGACCTGGCAAGCGCCGACGCCTGATTTGTCACCCGACAACATGTCTTCTGTCATCCCGAACACCCGCGCAGCGGGCGGAGGGATCTGCTGTATGCCGCCGCCATCGGCGCAACAGCAGATCCCTCCTCGGGCTGCGCCCTCCGTTCGGGATGACAGTGTTTGTGGTGCATGGTCGGAATCCGTCCTCCGATCACCGCCATCCCGGCGTTCGCTGGGACGACGGCTTTTTTTCGACCGGCCACATCATCCGCAACGAATTGTCGGCATCACGCCTGCCTCGACGCGCCCCGCTACAATCCCGCGATGTCTTCCGAAGCCATCGAACTCCAGGCACTGAAAGCCGACAGCTTCGGCCGCATCGCGCTGATGCGCGACGCCCGCGGCCTGTTCGTGCGTCGCGATCTCGTCCATGTGCCGCTGTGGCTGCGGCTGCCGGCGTGGTGGCTGGCGCGGCGCGAGGCGCGCGGCCTGCAGCGGGTGCTGGGCGAGGACGCGGTGCCGCAGCTCCTGAACTGGGACGGCCGCCGTCTGGATCGCAGCTATCTGGACGGCGCGGCAATGTACCAGCGCCCGCCGCACGGCGACCTCGCGTATTTCCGGCTCGCGCGCCGGCGCCTGCAGGCGCTGCACCGGCGCGGCTTCGCGCACAACGATCTGGCCAAAGAAGCCAACTGGCTGGTGCTGGCCGACGGCACCCCGGCGATCATCGATTTCCAGCTCGCGGTCTGCGGCCCCGCGCGCAGCCGCTGGATGCGCCTGCTGGCGCGCGAGGATCTGCGCCACCTGCTCAAACACAAGCGCACCTATTGCCCGGGCGCGATCACCCCGGTCGAACGCCGGCTGCTCAAGCGCCGCTCGTGGGTGCGCGACCTGTGGTTCCGCACCGGCAAGCCTGTGTATCGCTTCGTCACCCGTCGCGTCCTGCGCTGGGAAGACAACGAAGGTCAGGGCCCGAAGCCCTGATCCGGCCGTGGGCGACCGATCGCCCGCCAGCCTGGCCGCCGCCCTCGGCGACGATTTCCCCTGCATCCCGACGCGCCCGGTTTGTCGCGATCCCCGTCCCTCAATGGCACCGCCTGCAAGTGGCACTGCAAAGAGCCCCCGCGTCCGTGGAGCCGTGGCTAATGTGACTTGTGCCTCGCGCACATGGAGGCCAGAGACCATTCAAACGGGCGTTCCAGGAACGCAGGACCGCAGGCGATCCTTACAAGGAGTTTCATCATGAGCACCATCAAGAGCACCGCCGACGCTTCCTCCGCGGAGAGCATCAACATCCTGATCGTGATCGATACGGAATATGTCAAAGCCCATTACCCGAATCCCAGTCACGATCAGAACAATCCCACCGGCATCGATCACAGCAGCCAGTTCATGATCTGCTCAGATCCGCGCGGCGTCGTGGGCGGGCAGGGCACGGCGGATCTTTCCTTCCGGGCGAATCCGGGCGATTTCGTTTCGTTCTACGGCACTTCGATCTACGACAACTCCGACGACGCCGTGATCGTGTACGGCATCAAGTACTGGAGCGGCGACAGTGTCTTCAATCAGTTCGTGCCGAACCTGGTCACCCGCGCGCATGCCGTGATGCCGGATACCACGACATCCAATGGCCTGCCCCCGGTCACCGCCGCGATCAATTTCACCAGCCTCGACTCGCGCGTTGCCAAGGCCGGCACCGAGAATTTCTACGTCTACTTCGCGCTCTACACGCTGGCTGCGGATGGCGAGACCCAGCAGCTCTACGGATATTTCTACTGGGATCCGCAGGTCGTCGTCTCCTGATCGACCTGTCGATCGATGCATGAAGGCAGGCGGGCTCCGGCCCGCCTTGCCGTGCCTGCGACGCCGCCAGCCGGTACGATGATCCGCCCATCGGCATACGGATCGCCCATCGCCATGACCACCCTCGCAGGCAAGACCCTCTTCATCACCGGCGCCTCGCGCGGCATCGGCCTGGCCATCGCGCTGCGCGCCGCGCGCGACGGCGCCAACATCGCCATCGCCGCGAAATCGTCGGTGCCCAATCCCAAGCTGCCCGGCACCATCCACGACGCGGCCGATGCAGTGCGCGCCGCGGGCGGGCAGGCGCTCGCGCTGAAATGCGACATCCGCGAGGAGGACGAGGTCCGCGCCGCAGTCGCGGCCGCCGTCGACACCTTCGGCGGCATCGACATTCTGATCAACAACGCCAGCGCGATCTGGCTGCGCGGCACCCTGGACACGCCGATGAAGCGCTTCGACCTGATGCAGCAGGTCAACGCCCGCGGCAGTTTCCTGTGCGCGCAGGCCTGCCTGCCGCATCTGCTGCAGTCGCCGAACCCGCACATCCTGACTCTCGCGCCGCCGCCGAACCTCGACCCGAAGTGGTGGGCGCCGCACACCGGCTACACCCTGGCGAAGATGGGCATGAGCTTCGTCACCCTGGGGCTGGCGGCGGAATTCGGCCCGCAGGGCGTCGCCGTCAACGCGCTGTGGCCGCGAACGGTCATCGCCACCGACGCCATCAACATGATTCCCGGCGTCGAACTTGCGCAATGCCGCCGGCCGGAGATCATGGCCGACGCCGCGCAGGCCGTGCTTGTGCGCAACGCCGCCGGCTTCCACGGCCGGTTCCTGATCGACGACGAAGTGTTGGCCGAGGCCGGCGTGAGCGATCTCTCCGGCTACGCGGTGGATCCGTCGCAGCCGCTGCTGCCGGATCTGTTCCTGGATTGATCGATCCTCGATTGAGTCGCGTTCCGAGCCGGCGGGTCGTCGCGGGAAACAGTGTTTCGACCCATCTTGTTCCGATCGGAGACGGGCGCGCGCCGTTAAACTCGCAGCCCCACGTCAGGAGTCCATCATGAAATATCTCCACACCATGGTCCGCGTCCGCGACATCGACGCCTCGCTGCGTTTCTACTGCGAAGGTCTGGGCCTGAAGGAAATGCGTCGGATGGAGAACGCGGCCGGCAAGTTCACCCTCGTGTTCCTGGCCGCCGACGAAACCCCGGGCGCCGAGATCGAGCTGACCTACAACTGGGGCTCGGAAGAGGACTACGGCACCGCCCGTAACGTCGGCCACCTCGCGTTCCGGGTCGAAAACATCTACGAGACCTGCGCGCGGCTGCAGGCGATGGGCTACACCATCAACCGCCCGCCCCGCGACGGCCACATGGCCTTCGTGCGTTCGCCGGATCTGGTCTCGGTGGAACTGCTGCAGGACGGCCATCTGCCGCCGCAGGAGCCATGGGCATCGATGGCGAACACCGGAGTCTGGTGATGACGCAGGGCGACACCGCAGCGCTGGTCGAGAAGGGTCAGCGCTATTACCTGCCGGTCTACAGGCCGCGCCACGTGATCCTGGCGCGCGGAGAGGGCAGCCGGGTCTGGGATATCGAAGGCCGCGATTACGTCGATCTCAGCGCGGGCATTGCGGTTTGCGGTCTCGGCCACTGCGATCCCGATCTTGTTGCCGCCCTGACCGAACAGGCCGGCAAGCTCTGGCATACCAGCAATGTCTTCTACAGCGAACCGTCGGTGCGTCTGGCCGAAGAGCTGGCGCTGGCCTCGCGTTTCGCCGAGCGCGTGTTCCTGTGCAATTCGGGCACCGAAGCCAACGAGGCGGCGATCAAGCTCGCCCGCAAGTGGGCCAGCGCGCAGGGCCGCCCGCCCGAGCGCCGCGTGATCGTCACCTGCCACGGCAGTTTCCACGGCCGCACCCTCGCCGCGGTGACTGCCACGGCGCAGCCGAAATACCAGGCCGGCTACGAGCCGCTGCCGGGCGGGTTCCGGCACGTCGATTTCAACGATCTGGACCAGCTGGAGGCCGCGATGGCCGGCGGCGATGTCTGTGCGGTGCTGATCGAGCCGGTGCAGGGCGAGGGCGGGGTGATGCCGGCCCGCGACGGCTATCTGGCAGGCGTGCGCGCCCTGTGCGACCGCCACGACGTATTGCTGGCGCTGGACGAAATCCAGTGCGGCATGGGCCGCACCGGGCCACTGTTCGCGCACTGGGGCGACGGCGTGGTGCCGGACATCGTGACCTTGGCGAAGGCGCTGGGCGGCGGTTTCCCGATCGGCGCGCTGCTGGCCGGTCCGAAGGTCGCCGAGGCCATGCAGTTCGGCGCGCACGGCACCACGTTCGGCGGCAATCCGCTCGCGGCGGCGGTCGCGCGCGTGGTCCTGCGCAAGCTGTCGTCGCCGGAGATCGTCGCGAATGTCGACAGACAAAGCCACGCGCTGCGCGACGGTCTCGCCGCGATCGATCAGGAATTGAACCTGTTCGCCGAAGTGCGCGGCCGCGGGCTGATGCTGGGCGCGGTGCTCGCGCCGCAGTACGCCGGACGCGCGGGCGAGATCCTCGACCTCGCCGCGGCCGAAGGTCTGCTGATGCTGCAGGCGGGCCCGGATGTGCTGCGCTTCGTGCCGGCGCTGAACATCGACGACGCGGCGCTGGCCGAAGGGCTCGCACGACTGGCGCGCGCGTTGCGGGCGTTCGCGAAGAACGCATCGCCCTTGTAGAGCGGGCTTCAGCCCGCTGCTTTAGCGATGCCGGAAGCGGGCAGAAGCCCGCTCTACGGATTTATGTCAACGCCTGCCGCAGATCCTCGATCAGATCGTCCACATGCTCCAGCCCCACCGACATCCGCAGCAGGTTCTGCGGCGAGCGCGGGTTCGGGCCTTCGACCGAGGCGCGGTGTTCCACCAGCGATTCGCAGCCGCCCAGCGAGGTGGCGTTGGTGAAGATGCGAAGTTTCGCAGCCATCGCCAGCGCCGCATCGCGGCCGCCGCGCAGTTCGATGCTCAGCATCGCGCCGAAATCGCGCATCTGCTTCGCGGCGACGGCGTTGCCGGGGTGCGATGACAGGCCCGGGTAGTTCACGCGCTCGATCTGGGGCTGCGCGGCCAGGAACTCCGCGACCGCGCGCGCGTTGGCGCAGTGCATCGCCATGCGCGCGCCCAGCGAGCGGCAGCCGCGCAGGATCAGCCAGGCGCTGAACGGCGCCAGGGTGGCGCCGGTGATGTGGACCCGGTGCGCGACCTTCGCGAAGAAGTCGTCGCGCCTGGCGAACACCAGCGCGCCGCCCAGCACGTCGCTGTGGCCGCCGAAATACTTGGTGGTGGAATGCATCACCACATCCGCGCCCAGCGCCAGCGGACGCTGCAGCAGAGGGGTGGCAAAGGTGTTGTCGACCACCGCCAGCGCGCCGGCGGCGTGCGCGATGCTCACCAACTCAGCGATGTCGCTGACCTTCATCTTCGGATTCGATGGCGTTTCGATCCAGACCAGCGCGGTCGGCTGCGCGCAGGCCGCGCGTACCGCCTCCGGATCGCCCATGTCCACCATCACCGTCTCGATGCCGCGCTCCGGAAGGTATTCCGCGCAGACCATGCGCAGACCGGTGTAGCAGTCGTCGGGGATCAGCAGCCGCGCGCCGTTGGGCAGGCATTCCAGCAGGTTGCTGATCGCAGCCATGCCGGACGCGAAGGTGATGGCGTCCTCGCCGCCTTCCAGCGCCGCCAGGGCTTCGCGCAGGCGGTCGTTGGTCGGGTTGCCCTCGCGCTGGTACTCGTAGCCGGCGATGCGTTCGCCGTCGGCGCCGTGGCGGAAGGTCGTGGCCAGATGGATCGGCGGCGCGACCGCGCCGGTGGCTGGGTCGGATTCGTTGCCGATGTGGACGGAGAGGGTTTCGGGGCGATGGTGTCTCGCGCTCATGCCAGTGCCCCGTTCGTGCGCAACTCGGCGAACGCGCCGCGCGCGGCTTCGATCGTGGCCGCGATCACTGCATCATCGTGCGCCATCGACAGGAATCCGGCCTCGAACGCCGACGGCGCCAGATACACGCCGCGTTCCAGCATCGCGTGGAAGAAGCGGTTGAACGCCGCGGTGTCGCAGGCGGTGGCCTGGGCGTAGGTGTCGACCTTTTCCGCGGTGAAGAACAGCCCGAACATACTGCCGACGCGGTTGGTGGTGAACGGGATGCCGGCGTCGGCCGCGGCGCCTTCCAGCCCGGCGCACAACTGCGCGGTACGGGCATCCAGGGTTTCGTAGAAACCGGGCGCCTGGATCAGCCCAAGCATCGCCAGGCCCGCGGCCATCGCCACCGGGTTGCCGCTGAGCGTGCCGGCCTGGTAGATCGGGCCGCTGGGGGCGATCTGCGCCATCAACTCGCGACGGCCGCCGTAGGCGCCCACCGGCATGCCGCCGCCGATGATCTTGCCGAAGGTGCTGAGGTCGGGCGTCACGCCGTACACCGCCTGCGCCCCGCCCAGCGCGACCCGGAAACCGGTCATCACTTCGTCGAAAATCAAGATTGCGCCATATTGCGTGCACAGGTCGCGCAGATGCTGCAGATAGCCGGGCCGCGGCGGGATGCAGTTGGCGTTGCCGACCACGGGTTCGACGATGACCGCCGCCACTTCGCCGCCGATCGCCTCGAACAACTGCGTGGCGGCCTCGAAATCGTTGAAGGGCAGGGTGGAGGTGAGGTCGGCCAGCGCCTTGGGCACGCCCGGCGAATTCGGCACCCCGAGGGTGAGCATGCCGGAGCCGGCCTTCACCAGGAACGAGTCGCCGTGGCCGTGATAGCAGCCCTCGAACTTCACCATCCGGGTGCGGCCGGTGGCGCCGCGGGCCAGACGGATGGCGGACAGTGTGGCCTCGGTCCCGGAATTGACCATCCGCACCATCTCGCAGCTCGGGATCAGCCGGGTGATGGTCTCGGCCATCGTCACTTCCAGCGGATTCGGCGTACCGAAGCTCAGGCCGTTGCGCGCCGTGGCGATCACCGCCTCCAGCACTGCCGGATGATTGTGGCCGGCAATCATCGGCCCCCAGGAGCCGACGTAATCGATGTAACGGTTGCCGTCGGCGTCATACAAGTAAGCGCCATCGGAGCGTTCGACGAAGAACGGCTCGCCGCCGACGGATTTGAAAGCCCGGACCGGCGAATTGACGCCGCCGGGCATCAGGGTCTGGGCGCGGGCGAACAGGTCGTGCGAACGGTCGGTTTTCATCGAAATCCAGTGTGGGGTGGTGTAGGAGCGGCTTCAGCCGCGATCTTCAAGAGGCACGATCGAAGCAGGCGCGGTAGGCGCGCGCGGCGGCGGGCGGGTCGGGGGCATCGAACACGCCGCTGACGACGGCGATGAGATCGGCGCCGGCCGCCACGACCGAGCGCGCATTGTCGGGGGTGATCCCGCCGATCGCCACTCGCGGCACGCCGAAGCCGGCGCTGTCGCGCAGCAGGTCGAACCCGGCGCGACGGGCATTCGGTTTGGTGTTCGACGGGAAAAACGCGCCGAACGCGGCATAGTCGGCGCCCGCGGCGACTGCCGCGCAGGCGCGCTGCAGGTCGTCGTAGCAGGACACCCCGATCAGGGCATCCGCCCCCAGCGCGACCCGCGCCGCACGGGTATCGCCGTCGTCTTCGCCCAGATGCACGCCGTCCGCGCCGATGGCCTGCGCCAGGGCCAGGTCGTCGTTGACGATCAGCCGTACGCCGCGCGCCGCGCACAGGGCGAGCAGCGCTCCGGCCTGCTCGCGGCGCAGGCCGGCCGAAGCGGATTTGTTGCGGTATTGCAGCAGCGCCGCGTGATCCAGCACGGCATCCACGCGCGCCAGCAGACGCCCGGTGTCGGGGTCGTCGGGCGTGATGAGATACAGCCCGCGCGCCCAGTCGCGGCGCGGAATCGGGGCAGCAGATGAAGCAGGGTGGGATGGAATGGGCGAAAAAATCATCGATGGGCGCTTTCGGCGCTGGGCGCGGGATGGGAGAATGACGCTGGTTTCCTGATCCTGGACATTATCCGATGAACGACACTGTTGCCCCCGTCGCCTACCGCACCTGGATGTGCGTCGTCTGCGGTTTCATCTACGACGAGGCCAAAGGACTACCGGACGAGGGCATCGCTCCGGGCACGCGCTGGGAGGACATCCCCGACACCTGGACCTGCCCGGACTGCGGCGTGACCAAGAGCGACTTCGAGATGGAAATGGCCTGAGGGCGCTCGCCTGAAAGCTGGCCGGATCCCGGCCAGCTGGCCGCCCGTCCCGCATATCCGTATGAAACGAGCGGCTTCGACGCCGCTCAATGCAACTGCGTGTGGCGCTGACTGCCCTGTTCCACCAGCCGATGGCGGATCGCCTCGGCGTCGTCCGCATCCGGCATCGCCTGCAGATAACGACCCAGATCACGCAGCGCCCCGGCCTGGTATCCCAGCTCGGAATACCCCAGGCCGCGATCGCGCAGCGCGTCGGCATTGTCCGGCGCCAGCCGCAGGATCCGGTCGCTGCAGCGTACCGCCCGGCCCCAGTCGCTGGTTTCGACATATAAACCGTGCAGATTCCGCAGCATCCTCACCAGGATCGCCCGCGGCGGCGCGGGATCGAGGATCTGCAGCAAAGCCTCGTCCGGCACGTCCTCGCCGAAATGCGGTCGCGCCCGCTGGCGCAGCTCATCGGCATTGAGGGGACGCCCCCGGTTGAACGGGTCCATCACCAGTACCCCGTCATCCACCGGCAGCCGGACCAGGAAATGGCCGGGAAACGACACCCCGTCCAGCGCCACGCCCAGCCGCTGCGCCACTTCCATCTGGATCACCGCCAGCGAAATCGGATTGCCCAGCCGCCGGGTCAGGACTTCGTTGAGATAACTGTTGCGCGGGTCGTAGTACTCGTCGTGGTTGCCTGCATAGCCCAATTCCTCAAACAAACGACGGTTGATCGCCTGCATCTTCATGGGTGCGCTGTCGATCCGGTCGACTTCCGGCCTCAGCGAGGCAACATGGGCCTCGACCAGCGCGTTGCAGGCCGCGGGATCCAGATCGGGATACTCGTCGTGGGCGATCAGCAGCGCGCTGCCGAGCAACGGCACTTGATCGTCGGCGAGGTCGGCAAGGGTCGACCAGTCGGGAAGCGTGAAGAATGCGGTCATGTCCCAAGACTGCGGGCTGACCTCGACCGGCACAAGCCCCAAAGCCGGGTTTAGGGTGTGGGCGGGATGTCCGGGCCGAAGCTGATCACGGTCCCATCCTTCAGCCCCATCTTCGCCGCCTGCCCGGCATTGAGTTCGAGCACATAGCGTGCAGGCGCGTCGCTGGGATAGGGCGGGCAGCGGTTGCCGGACGAACAGGGTGGGACATCGCGCTGCTGCGATACCAGCCTGCGCTCGTTGTCGAAGTAGAGGATGTCCAGCGGCAGCCTGGTGTTCTTCATCCAGTAAGCGAGCGGCATTTCTCGCTCATGGATGAAAAGCATGCCGCGATCGGCATCCATGTCGTCCCGGAACATCAGTCCGCGCGCGCGTTCGCTGTCGTCGTCCGCGATCTCCACCAGGAAGCGTTGGCCGTTCAATTCGACCCAGTGCTCGCTTGCATTACCGCAGCCGCTGACCAGAAGGCAGGAAAACAGCACCGCTACGCCCGATACACGCATTTGGAAGCTCCCGGAAAAACCAGGGACGACCATCGCGGAGAGCGGGGCTCACGTCAAGATGAAGAAATCTCTTCCCAAAAGGTTTGCTGCCATGCACAATGCGCGCCCTTGCAGCGGTGACCGAAAAGAAACCGCAGCGGGAAGCGACAGAAAGCGCACAGGGGAGTTGACGGATTCCGATACTTCCCTACAATGCGCGGCCCGACTGACGGTATCGGAAACGAGCCGGAACGAAGGAAAGAAAAACGCGCTGGGGAGTTGACGGATTCAGATATTCCCCTACAATGCGCGGCCCGAGTGAAGCTTCGGAAACGAGCTGAAACAAAGGCGAAACGCGATTGAAGGGGTTGACGAATTCAGATACTTCCCTACAATGCGCGGCCCGAGAGACGGTGTCGGAAACGAACTGAAACAAAGGCGAAACGCGATTGAGGGGGTTGACGGATTTCGATACTTCCCTACAATGTGCGGCCCGAGCGACGGCATCGGAAACGAGCCGAAACGAGGGAAAGATTCAAGGGCTGGGGAGTTGACGGATTCTGATACTTCCCTATAATGCGCGGCCCACATGACAGTGTCTTGACGAACTTCAAGTGGTGCAGGTCGAAACAGAAAGCAGGTGTTGACGAATTCGTCGAAACCCGCCAGAATGTGAGACCTTCTCGGTAGCGACTTCGGTCGGCCGGCGAGAAAAAAATCGCAGCAGGGTGTTGACGGCAACAAAAACTACCCTATAATGTGCGGCTCGGTCAGCAGCTTCGGCGGCAACCGAAAGAGTTAAAAGGGATGAGGCGCTGAGGCCGATTCCGACGATCTTTGACAGTGTGCGCAGGTGACTTGTGC
>CALRWS020000023.1:77500-79657 GCA_943371935.1 Chitinophaga pinensis
ATAGCCCTGTATGTGAAAGGGGCTGGTCGATGAAATTGAGTAGGGCGGGGCACGTGAAACCCTGTCTGAACATGGGGGGACCATCCTCCAAGGCTAAATACTACTGACCGACCGATAGTGAACAAGTACCGTGAGGGAAAGGCGAAAAGAACCCTGGTGAAGGGAGTGAAATAGACCCTGAAACCGTGTGCGTACAAGCAGTAGGAGCTCGCAAGAGTGACTGCGTACCTTTTGTATAATGGGTCAGCGACTTACTGTCTGTGGCAAGCTTAACCGTATAGGGGAGGCGAAGGGAAACCGAGTCTGAATAGGGCGAATAGTCGCAGGTAGTAGACCCGAAACCGGGTGATCTAGTCATGCCCAGGGTGAAGGTTGAGTAACATCAACTGGAGGCCCGAACCCACTCCCGTTGCAAAGGTAGGGGATGAGGTGTGATTAGGAGTGAAAAGCTAATCGAACCCGGAGATAGCTGGTTCTCCTCGAAAGCTATTTAGGTAGCGCCTCATGTGAATCTTCTTGGGGGTAGAGCACTGTTATGGCTAGGGGGTCATTGTGACTTACCAAACCATTGCAAACTCCGAATACCAAGACAGACTGCATGGGAGACACACGGCGGGTGCTAACGTCCGTCGTGAAAAGGGAAACAACCCAGACCCACAGCTAAGGTCCCAAATTATCGCTAAGTGGGAAACGATGTGGAAAGGCACAGACAGCCAGGAGGTTGGCTTAGAAGCAGCCACCCTTTAAAGAAAGCGTAATAGCTCACTGGTCGAGTCGGTCTGCGCGGAAGATTTAACGGGGCTAAGCGATAAACCGAAGCTTGGGGTGCATAACTTTGTTATGCGCGGTAGAGGAGCGTTCCGTAAGCCGTTGAAGGTGGATTGAGAAGTCTGCTGGAGGTATCGGAAGTGCGAATGCTGACATGAGTAACGATAATGCGGGTGAAAAGCCCGCACGCCGAAAGCCCAAGGTTTCCTTGCGCAACGTTAATCGGCGCAGGGTGAGTCGGCCCCTAAGGCGAGGCAGAAATGCGTAGTCGATGGGAAGCAGGTTAATATTCCTGCACCTCGCGTAAGTGCGATGGAGGGACGGAGAAGGTTAAGTTGGCCGGGCGTTGGTTGTCCCGGTGAGATGGTTGAGGCGGTTCCCTTTGGCAAATCCGGGGGAGCAACGTTGAGACCAAGGACGAGTCCTTTTGGACAAAGCAACTGATATCACGCTTCCAGGAAAAGCTCCTAAGCTTCAGCTTACGCAGACCGTACCGTAATCCGACACAGGTGGGCAGGATGAGAATTCTCAGGCGCTTGAGAGAACTTGGGTGAAGGAACTAGGCAAAATAGTACCGTAACTTCGGGAGAAGGTACGCCCTCCATGGTTAATAGCTGAGGAGGGCCGCAGTGACCAGGCCGCTGCGACTGTTTATCAAAAACACAGCACTCTGCAAACACGAAAGTGGACGTATAGGGTGTGACGCCTGCCCGGTGCTGGAAGGTTAATTGATGGGGTCAGCCGCAAGGTGAAGCTCTTGATCGAAGCCCCAGTAAACGGCGGCCGTAACTATAACGGTCCTAAGGTAGCGAAATTCCTTGTCGGGTAAGTTCCGACCTGCACGAATGGCGTAACGACAGCGGCGCTGTCTCCACCCAAGACTCAGTGAAATTGAAATCGCTGTGAAGATGCAGCGTTCCCGCGGCAAGACGGAAAGACCCCGTGAACCTTTACTATAGCTTTACATTGAACGTTGAGTTCGTCTGTGTAGGATAGGTGGGAGCCTTTGAAGCGATGGCGCTAGCTGTCGTGGAGGCAACCTTGAAATACCACCCTGATGTGCTTGACGTTCTAACCTGGGCCCGTAATCCGGGTCGGGGACCATGTATGGTGGGTAGTTTGACTGGGGCGGTCTCCTCCTAAAGAGTAACGGAGGAGCACGAAGGTACGCTCAGCGCGGTCGGACATCGCGCACTGTGTGCAAAGGCATAAGCGTGCTTGACTGCAAGATCGACGGATCAAGCAGGTACGAAAGTAGGTCTTAGTGATCCGGTGGTTCTGTATGGAAGGGCCATCGCTCAACGGATAAAAGGTACTCCGGGGATAACAGGCTGATACCGCCCAAGAGTTCATATCGACGGCGGTGTTTGGCACCTCGATGTCGGCTCA
>CALRWS020000024.1:0-79287 GCA_943371935.1 Chitinophaga pinensis
AAGGCGGTACGCCGACGGCGAAGTTCGACCTGTCGATCTCGCTGACGGACACGCCCGAAGGGCTGGGCTGCGGGTTGGTGTTCGCTGCGGATCTGTTCGACCGCGGGACGGCAGAACGGATGCTGGGTTGCTGGGCGACGCTGCTGGAAGGGATGGTGGCGGGCGACGGGCGTCGGGTGAGCACGCTGCGGTTGCTGTCGGAGGCGCAGCGCGAGCAGGTGCTGGTGGGCTTCAACGACACGCAAGCGGCGTATCCGCAGGATCGTCTGATCCACGAGCTGTTCGAGGCGCAGGTCCTTGTGCATCCGGAGGCGACCGCGCTGGAGTACGAAGGGGAGCGGTTGAGCTACGACGCGCTGAACCGTCGCGCGAACCGGGTGGCCCATCGCCTGATCGCGCTGGGGGTGAAGCCCGATGATCGTGTTGCGATCTGCTTCGAACGCGGCCCATGGATGCTTGCGGCGCTGCTGGGTGTGCTGAAGGCAGGCGGCGCCTATGTGCCGCTGGATCCCGCCTACCCGATCGACCGCCTCGCCTACATGATCGAGGACTGTGGTCCGGTCGCGGTGCTCACGCAGACCGCGCTGTCTGCACGGCTGACCGGCCACGACGTGCCGGTCATGGACATCGAGGGTGCCGATCTGGCCGACGAGCCGGACGTCGATCCGGTGGTGACCGCGCTCACCTCGCGCCACTTGGCTTATGTGATCTACACCTCCGGTTCGACCGGCCATCCCAAGGGCGTGACGGTCGAACACGCGAACGTGGTCAACCTGTGGGCGGCGCTGGAACGCACGGCTTTCGCGGAACTTCCCGTGCAGGCCCGCGTGGGCCTGAATGCCTCTCTGGCCTTCGACGCCTCGGTACAGTCGGTGGGTCAGTTGATGTCGGGCCGCTGCGTGCACGTGTTCGACGCGCAGGTGCGTGCTGACGCTCCCGCGCTACTGGCATATCTCGCGCGCGAGCGCATCGACGCCTTCGACTGCACGCCGGCGCATTTACGGCTGCTGCTGGATGCTGGCCTGGAACATGCGGCGCCGGATCTGAAGGCGGTGCTGGTCGGCGGCGAGTCGATCGCATCGGAGACCTGGCGGCGCTTGGCCGCGAGTCAGAGGCCGAAGTTCTTCAATGTGTATGGTCCCACCGAGTGCACGGTGGACAGCACGCTGGCCCTGATCGAGGGGACAGCCCCGCACATCGGCCGACCGATCGCGAACACGCGGATCTATATTCTCGGAGCGCAGGGCGAGCCGGTGCCGGTGGGGGTGGCCGGCGAGATCCACATCGGCGGTGCGGGTGTGGCGCGTGGCTATCTCAACCGTCCGGAGCTGACTGCGGAGCGGTTCCTGAAGGATCCGTTCTCGAACGATCCGGAGGCACGGATGTACCGGACCGGGGACCTGGGTCGCTGGCTGGCGGACGGCAACATCGAGTATCTGGGCCGCAACGACTTCCAGGTGAAGATCCGCGGGTTCCGGATCGAGCTGGGCGAGATCGAGGCGAAGCTGTCGGGCTGCGAAGGCATCCGCGAAGCGGTGGTGGTGGCGCGCGAGGACGTGCCTGGGGAGAAGCGCCTGGTGGCGTACGTGGTGGCGCAGGGCGACAGCGAGCTGTCGGCGTCGTCGCTGCGCGAGCAACTGCTGCGCGGGCTGCCGGAGTACATGGTTCCGAGTGCGTTCGTGAGTCTGTCGGCGTTGCCGCTGACGCCCAACGGCAAGCTGGACCGCAAGGGGCTGCCTGCACCGGACCAGTCGTCGGTGGCGACGCGCGCGTACGAGGCGCCGGTGGGCGCGATCGAAGAGGCCATCGCGCAGATCTGGCAGGAACTGCTGGGCCTGGAGCGTGTGGGTCGCCATGACCACTTCTTCGAGCTGGGTGGGCACTCGCTGCTGGCGATCAAGGTAGTGCACGAGCTCAAGGTTCGATTGGAACTCGCCGTTCCGCTGGCTGCCGTGTTCACCGCGCCGAGCGTCGCGAGCCTGGCTGCAGTAAGTCAGTCCGAGCGTCGTTCGACGTCGATCGTCGTACCGTTGCAGAGATGTCCGCAGGATAGACATCTGTTCTGTATCCATCCTGTGGGCGGCCAGATTTCCTATTATCAAGCACTGGCCGGACAACTCGCCGATCGGCTTTCCGTATATGGCGTCCAGTCTCCAGAAGTTTCAGGTCATCCATTCGCGTTCCACTGTGTGGAAGACATGGCCGCAGCGTATGGGGCGGCGATCCGCGAAGCACAGCCGACAGGTCCGTACCGCCTTCTGGGGTGGTCTACCGGCGGCGTCATTGCTGCCGCGATCACCCGATACCTCATCGAGCAAGGAGAGCAGATCGAGTATCTGGGACTGATTGACTCTCGATCGATTTTTGCCGGAGGCGAAACCAGCGAAGATGAGCTGATGCTTAAGGCCGTCGCACTGGAGCTGCGTGTTGGTGGTTTCATGTTACGTGAGGCGATTAAGGGCGAGATCCTGCCGGACGCGAAGGCTATTCAAACATGGCTGCAGATGACGTTCGCAGAAGCGGCGCCACATCTGGAAGCATGGGTACAGCCTCGTATCAGCGTCGAAATGTTTGAACATCTAAGAATGCAGCTGCCGATTACGCAGTACCACATGAAACTACTGTCCAAGTTCAATCCGGAGCCGGTCGCGGTACCGGTCCAGGCATTCTGGGCGACCCAAGTATCAGGGTCGAGTCGTCCTGGCGCCGACGGGATCGCCGTTGCCGCCGATACCCACTGGATCGATACGGATCACTACAACCTGTTGACGATGCCCTGCGTCAGGCAAGTCGGCGAAGCGATTTGCAGCTTCATCGACGATAGGGAAGCATCCGCGACGTTTGGGTCGCTTCCCGAAGCGATCGAGTACACGGCACTGGAGACGACCCCATGAGGAGCATGAGCACCGCGCAGCCCTCGCCTTGGCTGGTCAGCGCCTCGGCCGTCAAGGCCCAGATGCGGCTGTTCTGCTTTCCGTATGCGGGCGGTAGCGCTTTCAACTTCATGCCATGGCGCGCCGCATTGGATCCCTCCATCGAAATCTGCGCTGTTCAGTTGCCGGGCCGCGGCGCTCGCATCACGGAGGCCCCCATCGCATCGATCTCGGCGCTGCTAAGGGTGCTGGCCCCGGCGATCACGCAGAACAGTCAGATGCCGTTCGCTTTCTTCGGTCACAGCGTAGGCGCGCTGATCGCCTTCGAACTCGCACGCTATCTGCAGCTCCACGGGATCGGAGGCCCCGAGCGTCTTTTCATGTCCGGATGCCAAGCCCCTCAGTACCGCAGTCCCACGCGAAGGCTGCATGAATTACCGGACGCTGCCTTTCTCGATGAACTCAGGAGTTACAACGGCACGCCGGTGGAGGTGCTGGAGAATCGCGAGCTGATGGAATTGATGCTTCCGACCATCCGCGCCGATTTCGCCCTGGCGGAAAACTACGTCTATCGATCGGGGCTGCGGTTGCAGGCGCCCGTCAGCGTATTCGCCGGAAAAAACGACGACAACAAGCTGCCGGGACAGGTTGACGGATGGAAGAGTGAGACGGCTTGCGACTGTCGGGTCATCTGGTTCGAAGGCGGGCATTTTTTCGTTAATACCGCGCGCGACGCGGTCATCCGTCAGCTCAACACGGAACTTGTCGATATCCGGACATCCAGCGAAGGGGCTGCCATTCGACCGCCATGACTCAGCACCACGCGCGCCGCAAGCCGTGTTTTCAACGCGCAGGCGCGGGCATGGCTTCGTATCGCTCCTGAAGATCCAACCATTCCAATCAATGAACAACACCTAAGGGAGGCATCCGCCATGAAAGTGAGTCCGCTGTTCTCGACGTCAGTGCGCCAACCGATCACAGTCACGCCTGGCGCGGATGCGAGTCTGCATGCGTTGAACGACTACCTGTCCAGCAATCAGAACGAAATCAAGGAAATGCTGCTCAAGCACGGCGGCATCCTGTTCCGTGGATTCGGATTGAACGGTGCGCAGGACTTCCATGACTGCGTACAAAAACTGGACGCATATCCGTTCGGTTACATCGGCGGCGACTCGCCTCGAAATCGGGTGGTGGCCGACGTATTCACCTCAACGGAGTATCCGGCCAGCGAAGTGATCTCCCTGCACAACGAGATGTCCTACCTGCCCAGCTGGCCAACACGTCTGTTCTTTTATAGCCTGATTCCGGCGGCCACCGGCGGGCAGACGTCGCTGGCCATGAGCGCGGATGTACTGCGTTCGTTGCCTGAAGAAATCGTCCGAAATTTCCGTGACAAGAAGATCAACTATATTCGCAACTTTCATGCAAATATTCCGTTCGGCAAGAGTTGGCAGGCGACCTATCAAACCGAGGACCGTCAGGAAGTGGAAAAGATCGCCGCCGAGCAGGGTTCGATCTGCAACTGGTCCTCGGATGGAATGCTGCGTGTGACGACCCGCTGCGATGCATTTTCTACGCATCCGCAAACTGGCGATGAGGTGTGGTTCAACCAGGCCGAGCAATGGCACGCATCTGCGCTCAATCCCGCTATCCGCGGCATGTTCGAGAAGATGGTTGGCAAAGGCAACCTGCCGCACGAATGCGAGTACGGTGATGGCGAACCCATGGAGGAAGAGATGTTGGCCGAAGTGCGTCGCATCCTGGGCCGTAACAAGCTGCTGTTCGACTGGCAGCGCAACGACCTGCTCATGATCGACAACGTTCTCATGATGCATGGCAGGGAATCATTCAAAGGAGAACGCAAGACGCTGGCTTATCTTTCGTCTACCTGAGTTTGCCGCCAGGCGTCTCCCCATCCTTTGCGAACATACCCATCCAGCGGACTCGTCTCATCGAACTCGACAGGCGTCGAACAGGTTGCGACCGGGACGATGTCGCCGCTTCCCTCCAACGTTTTACCGGATCTTTCGCGATCTTCCAAAAATTCTCAAGAGAGTATGTCAATGCATTTGAATAACATGGTGTACCTGAAGCCACAGGCCAAGCTGGAGCCGCTGACCTGCGGCTGGTACGCATGGCCCTATCTGATTGCGCCGGCGCAGCTTGCGATCAATCTCAACTATCGACTCCTCCCGTTGATGGAATCGTTCGTGAGCAACCCTGCCGCGCATGTGTCCGCCTGCAGCGACCCGAAAATGTACGGCGGTCCATTCGTGAGCCTGGCCATGGAGGATGTGCCCCAGGTCGCGCAATTGATGGAAGACACGAAGCAACGATGCGCTCCGTTGCTCGGCTTCGCAAAGGATTTGAAGAGCTTTTCGGGCATGCTTGAAGCCGAGGCCAACGGGTACTGCCTCAACGGCTTCTACGGGAAACTTCCTCCGTCGCTGGGTGGCCTGGTCGAGTGTCTCTATGACACCAACGATCATGCCCATGTTCGCTTGTTCGAAGACCTGGTCTACGACGAGGGCTTGACTGCCGGTACGCAGGAGATTTCGCTGCAGCTTACCGGCGAGCAGGACCGACACTTCTTCATGAGTACGCCACGCCTGGGAAGCCATGGCGACATGCGCTTCAAGATGGACTTTTCGGACCGGCGCCTGGACGTCCTGGCGAGCATGCGTTCGCAAGCTAGACCGTTCAAGGAAGTGGTAGACCTGTTTGCCGTGTCCGAGGAGAACGTTGGGGTATTCGCGGATTTCTTCACGGATGCGCCTCCAGTGAAAAATGGGGTCCAGCGTTACACCGGCAGTGGCGTTCGCATGCGCTACTTTGGTCACGCGTGCGTGCTGTTCGAGACGAGCGAAATCTCGGTGCTGTTCGATCCGATGGTCGCTTTCGAAACCAAGGACGATGGGAGGTTCACGTTCAGCGATCTGCCGGAGTTCATCGACTACGTCGTTTTGACGCACTCCCATCAGGACCACTTCTGTGCGGAGATGCTCATCCAGCTTCGCCACCGCATCGGGCGTGTGATCGTGCCGGCAAACAACAGCGGCAACATCGCGGATCCTTCCATGAAGCTGATCCTGCATTCGCTCGGCTTCGATACCATCGATGTGCTGGATTCGTTCGAACGGGTCGAGATCCCCGACGGAGACATCCTCAGCTTGCCGTTCACGGGGGAACATGCCGACCTGAGCATCTTCAGCAAACAGGCGATCGCGCTCACCCTCAAGGGTCGCAAGCTCATGTTCCTCATCGATTCCGATGGCGTCGATGGGATGCTCTATCGCAAGCTGATGCGCAGGGTCGGACCGATAGATGCCCTGTTTCTCGGTATGGAATGCCACGGAGCTCCTCTGGCATGGCTATACGAGCCTTTGCTGGGCAAGCCCATCAGCCGGAAGAACAACGAATCCAGACGCTTGTCGGGTGCCAACTGCGAGCGTGCCTGGAATGTCCTGATGGAAATCCAGCCTCCTCGCGTTTTCATCTATGCCATGGGCCAGGAGCCTTGGCTGCAGTATATGATGGGGTTGAAGTACGAGCCGGACAGCATTCAGTTAGTCGAGTCCGACAGACTGCTTGAGCAATGCAAGCAGAGTGGAATCCAGAGCGAGCGCTTGTACTGCAGCAGGGAGATCGAGTTCGCGGCCATGCCGGCCCCGCCCATGAAACACGAGCCTGCTGCCCGCATCGACATACCGGATCGAGCCGAAGTTCAGATGTGACTCGAGCGTAAAAGCCACTGTAAGCCGCGCCCGCGATTTGGGCGTGGTGTTGGCTATCGCATCGCTGCGGCACGTCGGCGCGATGCTGGATGGTGGTGTTTCAGAGCAGTCGTTTATCCGAGTTTTCACAGCAACCAAGGATATTCAATGTCGTCGCACAAAGAACGCGGATCCGATGAAACCGGGCACGCTCAAGAGGCCTTTTCCGTATTCGAGAACATCGAGTCTGCGGTGAGAAGCTATTGCCGGCGTTTTCCGGCGATTTTCTCGAAGGCGAGAAATGCCAGCCTCGAAGACGAGAACGGGAGGCAGTACATAGACTTTCTCTCGGGTGCCGGGGCCCTCAACTACGGACACAATAATCGCGAGGTCCGGGACAGGCTCGTCGAGTACCTGCTGAGCGATGGCGTCGTTCAGTCGCTGGACCTTCATACGTCGGCAAAGAAGGACTTTCTCAGCACCTTCAACGACGTGATTCTTGCGCCGCGTGGCTACGATTATCGTGTGCAGTTCACCGGGCCGACCGGTACCAACGCGGTCGAGGCTGCTCTGAAGCTGGCACGCAAGGTCACTGGCCGACGAAACATCGTAGCTTTCACCAACGCTTACCACGGTATGACGTTGGCTTCGCTTGCCGCCACAGCACGGGCGTCGAAGAGAGCGGCAGCGGGTGTTTCATTGCAGGATGTCATCCGGATGCCGTACGACGGCTATCTGAGTGATGGGGTCGATTCTCTGGACTTCATCGAGTCCATGCTGTTCGGGACCGGATCCGGAGTGGACCTGCCGGCGGCCTTCATCCTGGAAACGGTCCAAGCCGAAGGCGGCATAAATGTCGCATCCAGTGAGTGGCTGAGCCGGCTCGCGACGCTTGCCGCAAAGCATGGTGTACTCCTCATCGTTGACGATATTCAAGCGGGATGCGGCCGGACCGGCACGTTCTTCAGTTTCGAGCGAGCGGGCATTTATCCCGACATGGTCTGCCTCTCGAAATCGATATCAGGTTACGGGTTGCCCATGTCCCTGGTCCTGATACGGCCGCATCTGGATCGTTGGGAGCCCGGCGAGCACAACGGAACATTCCGCGGCAATAATCTCGCCTTCGTTGCGGCCACCACCGTGTTGATGTATTGGCACGACAGTACGTTCTGCAAGGTGATCGAGCGGAAGTCGCGGTTGGTTTCCGAGCATCTACGTTCGATTCAGGCCTCGGCACCGATACACGTCAGTGGAGTCCGGGGGATCGGCCTGCTTCAAGGGCTCGTGTTCAAAGATCCGCAGGTGGCCAGGGCTGTTTCCACGGCAGCCTTCAAAAGGGGGCTTATTGTGGAGCTGTGCGGGCCGTTGGAGAATGTTGTGAAGGTGATGCCTCCTTTGACTATCGAAGAAGATGTGCTTTTGGATGGAATGGGTCGTCTCTCCGACGCGGTTCTCATGCAGTGCATCGGCATCGGCATCGGTAGTGATCGCCCCGAGCGCGTCGATCTCCATGAATCATTATCCAGTTGAGTCCTGGGCGCTTGACCTCCACCGTCTCATCTCCCGATCCATGGGTACTGCCTGTTTCGCGTGCGTATGTCGGCCGGCTTGTTTCGTTCCTGGCCGGCCATTGCCGATCAACGACAGCGGTCGTGCATGATTCAGCCGGTCTACCCGTTGACGTCGGACGCGTTCATCATCATCAATGCACGGCGAAAATCTGGACCCCGGCCTTTGCCGGGGCAATGACGGTAGGGATGTTCCCGTCGACGCAATGACGCCATATCGCATCACCGCCCCAACGGCAAACCCTTGAACGCCTTCACCGTCCGCAACACGAAACTCGAATTCACATCCGCCACCCCCGTCTGATTCAACAACCGGTCCAGCAGAAATCGCGAGAAGTGCTCGAGATCGCGCACCACCACATGGACCAGATAATCCATGTCCCCGGTCAGCGCATGACACGCCACCACCTCGTCCCACTCGTTGACGAAACCCGCGAACGCCGCCACCGCCTCGGCGTCGTGACGCGCCAGCTGCACGCGGACGAAGGCCTGCAGGCCCAGGCCCAGGCGTTCGGGGTCCAGCTCGACGCGATAACCGGCGATCACGCTGTCGCGCTCCAGGCGCTGCATCCGGCGCAGGCAGGCGGAGGGCGACAGATGCACGCGCTCGGCCAGTTCGGCATTGGTCTGGCGGCCGGCGCGCTGCAGCTCGGCCAGCAGCAGCAGGTCGATGCGGTCGAGTTCCACAGCAGGCATCAGGGATTGCTCCGATCGGGCGAATGGCGCAACTTTATTGCAGATCCGGCGCCGGTGTCTGCAATCAAGCAAGCCCGTTGCGTCGAAAGGCGCCTACAGTGGATGTCTTGCCCGCCCCGCACCGGATCGCCATGACCTCCACCCCGCAGCGCGTCGAACACCAGATGACCGACAAGGGCTACGTGCCGCTGTACGCCACCGGCGTGGTCGAGCAGCCGTGGAGTGCCTACACCCGCACCGATCACGAGGTCTGGGCGACGCTGTTCGAGCGCCAGCAGCAACTGCTGGTCGGTCGCGCCGGCACCGAGTTCCTGCGCAGCCAGCGAGACATGGGCATGTCGGCGCACCAGATTCCGAAATTCGACGATCTCAACCGCATGCTGCGTGCCGCCACCGGCTGGGAGATCGTCGGCGTCGAAGGGCTGCTGCCGGAGCTGGTGTTCTTCGAGCACCTCGCCAACCGCCGCTTCCCGGTGACCTGGTGGATCCGCAAGCCCGAGCAGCTCGACTATCTGGCCGAACCCGACCTGTTCCACGACCTGTTCGGGCACGTGCCGCTGCTGATGAACCCGGTGTTCGCCGACTACATGGCCGCCTACGGCCGCGGCGGCGTGAAGGCGCACGCCCTCGGCCCGGAGGCGCTGGCCAATCTCACCCGGCTGTACTGGTACACGGTCGAGTTCGGCCTGATCCGCGAAGCCGACGGCCTGCGCATCTACGGCGCCGGCATCCTCAGCTCCAAGGGAGAAAGCATCCACTGCCTGGAAAGCGCGTCGCCGAACCGCATCGGTTTCGACCTGGAGCGGATCATGCGCACCCGCTACCGCATCGACAGCTACCAGAAGACCTATTTCGTCATCGACAGCTACGAACAACTGATGGACGCCACCCGCCCGGACTTCACCGCGATCTACGCGCGGCTGGCCGAACAGGCGTCGATCCCGGCCGGCGGCGTGCTGGAGACCGACACCGTGTTCCATCGCGGCACCGGCGAGGGCTGGCCCACCGACGCGGATGTCTGAGCGGCTCTGTCGCCGTCCTGCCTCATGCACAAGGCCCGCCGATGCGGGCCTTGTGCGTTCCGGCTTGTGCGAAGTCCGATGTGACCGCGGCGCCCCGGGTTTGGCGATGGCGCGCCGTGCCGCGATACTGGGCGGCCTCCGAGCGCGCCCGCGGAACCGATCGATGAACCACACCCTGCAAGTCAGACTGCTCGATGCCCGCTTCGGCGACGCATGGCCGCTGCCGGCCTACGCCACCGAGGCCAGCGCCGGGCTGGATCTGCGCGCGGCGCTGGACGCGCCGCTGCATCTTGCGCCCGGCGATGCCGCGCTGGTGCCGTCGGGGCTGGCCATCCACATCGGCGATCCTGGGCTGTGCGCGGTGATCCTGCCGCGCTCGGGACTGGGCCACAAACACGGGATCGTGCTGGGCAACGGCACCGGCCTGATCGACGCCGATTACCAGGGTCCGCTGCTGATCAGCGTCTGGAACCGGGGCCGCGAGCCCTTCGTGATCGCTCCGGGTGACCGGATCGCGCAACTGGTCATACTTCCGGTGGTACGCGCGAGCTTCGAGGTCGTGGATACTTTCGTCGACAGCGCCCGGGGAGCGGGTGGCTTCGGTCATACCGGGGTGGCTTGAGGCGCCAGAAGCGGCACGCAGCGCCGGAATGCGCGCGCGACACGACAGGCACGACATGAGCACGCCCAGTACCTCCGGTCGTTCGACGGCCGGCAACCGCAAGACGGCAAAGAGACAGCATCGATGAAAGACAGCATCCGCCAGCAGCTCGTACAACTCCGCCCCGCGATGAGGCCGCTCGCGGTCCTGTGCGCGCTGCTCGCGCTGTGGCTGGGCTGGAGCGGCGTCGCCCAGTTCCGCGACGGCGACCGCCGCAGCGATCTGGAAGCCACCCGCGACAGCGGCGTGCGGCTGGTGCATCAGGCCCTGCTGCAGCACCAGAAGCGCTTCGGCGAGGCGCTGGCGCTGCCCGAAGTACAGAACGCGCTGTCGACCTCGGATTTCGCCAGTGCCAGCAAGGTCATCAGCGCCGGCTGGCCGAATGTGTCGGTGGTGCAGGTGTTTCCGACCGATCTGGAAACCGTCTACGCCGCGCTGCCCAAGGGCGGCTACGGCCGTCTTGCGGTGCTGGAGTCGGCCATGGTCGAGAACAAGACCCGCACCTGGGTGATCCGCGATCTCGGCCAACCGCGCCTAGCGTTGGCCGCGCCCGCGAAGGCCGGCGATCGTCTGGTCGGCGTGGCCTACATCCAACTGCCCTTCACCGAGCTGACCTCGGGCCTGGACACGATCGGCATGGTCGGCGACACCTACTTGGGCCTGCGCCAAGGCGATGTGACGCTGTGGGAACGCGGCGATCAGAGCTATGCCGACGGCGCCGAGCGCCTGGCCGCCGCGGTCGCGGAGTCCGGGTTGCGCGTGGTGGCGGCGACCTCGCAGCCGCCGACCCAGGCGCTTGGCATGGGCGCGGTCGCCTCGCTGATCGCGGCGGTGATCTTCGCGCTGCTCGTGTACGTGACCTGGCGGATCTGGCGCATGCCGGTCGAGGCCGAGGCAGTCGATACCTCGCCCACGCTGCTCGAAGCGGTGGCCAACGAGGCCAGCGATGCCGCCGCCGCGCCGACGCTGGAGATCCGCGAGCAGCCGAAGGCCAAGCAGGTGCTGATCGACAGCAGCATCTTCCGCGCCTACGACATCCGCGGCGTGGTCGGTAGCACTCTGGATCGCAACGTGGCCGAACTGATCGGCCATGCGGTGGGTTCGCTGATGCACGAAAAGGATCTGCGCGACATCGTCGTCGGCCGCGACGGCCGGCTGTCCGGTCCGGAGATGATCGAGGGTCTGGTCGCCGGTCTGCGCAAGGCAGGCGCGAACGTGATCGACATCGGCATGGTGCCGACGCCGGTCATCTACTTCGGCGCGTATCACCTGCGCACCGGCTGCTGCATTTCGGTCACCGGCAGCCACAACCCGCCGGACTACAACGGCTTCAAGATCGTGATCGGCGGCGAGACGCTGTACGGCGAGGCGATCACCGACCTGCATGCGCGCGTCGCCGAGAGCCGCCTGCACGTGGCTGCCGCGCCCGGCAGCCTGAGCGAGAGCGACATCAGCGGTGATTACGTCCAGCGCATCGCCTCGGATGTGCAGCTCGGGCGGCGGCTCAAGGTGGTGGTGGACGCGGGCAACGGCGTGGCCGGCGAGATCGGCCCGCGCGTGCTCGAAGCCATCGGCGCCGAGGTCGAGGAGCTGTACTGCGAGATCGACGGCACGTTCCCGAACCATCATCCCGATCCCAGCGAGCCGCACAACCTGCAGGATCTGATCAAGATGGTGCAGCGCCTGGATGCCGACCTGGGCATCGCGTTCGACGGCGACGGCGACCGCCTGGGCGTGGTCACCCGCGACGGCGAGAACATCTATGCCGACCGGCTGCTGATGCTGTTCGCGGCCGACGTGCTGGAGCGCAACCCGGGCGCGATGATCGTCTACGACGTGAAGTGCACCGGCCGCCTGTCGTCGCACATCCTGCGCCACGGCGGCAGCCCGCTGATGTGGAAGACCGGGCATTCGCTGATCAAGGCCAAGATGCGCGAGACCGGCGCGGAGCTGGCCGGCGAGATGAGCGGCCACTTCTTCTTCGCCGAGCGCTGGTACGGCTTCGACGACGGCATCTATGCGGCCGCGCGGCTGCTGGAAATCCTGGCGACCGCGCCGGAGCTGCCGGACGACGTGCTGCACGCGCTGCCCAAGGGCGTGTCGACCCCCGAAATCAAGGTCGACGCGCCCGGCGGCGATCCGCATGCGTTCGTGGAGCAGTTCCGCGAGGGCGCGTTCTTCGAGGGCGGGCGGCAATCCACCATCGACGGTCTGCGCGTGGACTGGCCCGATGGCTGGGGCCTGGTGCGGGCGTCGAACACCACGCCGGTGCTGGTGCTGCGTTTCGATGCCGACACCGCCGAGGACCTGGCGCGGATCCAGGGGGTGTTCCGCGAGCGCCTGTTGCAGCAGAAGCCGGATCTGGTCCTGCCGTTCTGAGAAAAGCTTGTAGAGCGGCCTTCAGGCCGCTGCCTTGTCTCCCGGTGAAAGCAGCGGCCTGAAGGCCGCTCTACAGGACCGGGGGCGCCGGGAGTGCAGCGCGCTCCCCCGGCGTATCGATCAGCCGCCGGTGACGGGCGCAGGCGCGGGCGGCGATGCCGCGGCGGTGCCCTGCGGTGCGCCCTTGAGCACGCGATAGCGCGACAGCGCTTCCTGGAACTCCGCGTTCAGTGCGGCGCGTTCGGTTTCCTGGCGCTGCTTCAGCGCCCGCAGCCCCTGCAGCTCGGCGTGCTGGGTGAGGATCTTGTTGCGCAGCACCTTGCCGACCGGTTTGGATTCCAGCTCCAGCGCATTGGCCTGGCGCAGCAGGCTGAGCAGGCTGGTGTGCAGATTGATCAGCGCCAGTTCCGATCCCTTCAGCGACTCCTCGACCAGTTCGAAGCGGTTGTTGAAGGACCGCTTCAGGTCTTCCTCGTTGTCGTAGGAGACCACCATCGCCATCTCGCGGCGCGCGCGCTGCTCCTCGGTCCGACGCGCTTCCTCCTCGGCGGCGGCGCGTACGCGCTCCTCCGGGGTCAGTTCGCGGGCCATCCGGTTCACACTGGTGCCGGTCTTCGGGTCGAACTCGGTGCGCTGGCGGCCCACCGCCGACGCCGGCAGCGCGTCGCTGCAGACCCGGCGCCCGCCTTCATCCCAGCAGTAGAGCTTCCGTTCCTTGGGTTTCTGCTGGGCGCTCGCGATCGACGCCACGCCCAGCGCCAAGCCGAGGGCGAGCAGGGTCAGACACCGGCGATTCGACATCGCGGGCGGCAGGGGTCGCGCAGGTATCGGCGCAGGCATCATTCGCGGAGACATCTCAGGCCTACCCCCCGGTCGGCGCGTTCTGGGTGGATGTGCGGCAACCGTAACGGGCCCGGTAGGCCAACAGTCGCTCGCGCTGGTCGAGAAGTTCGGCGCTTTCGCCCGCGAATGCAAGCAGATCCTCCAGACCTGCGACCGCGATCACGGGAATGCCCGATTCGGCGGCGACCGCCTGCGCTGCCGACAGCCCAAGCCCGTCGGACGCGCTGCCGTCGGGCGCCCGGTCGTCGGGCGCAGTGCCCTCGACGGCGATTTCCTCCCGGTCCAGCCCGATCACGATCCCCGCCGGGATGCCGCCGCCCTCGCGGATCAGCGCCAGCGCCTCGCGGATCGCGGTGCCGGCGGTGATCACGTCATCGACGATCAGCACCCGCTTGCCCGCCAACGGCGCGCCGATCAGGGTGCCGCCCTCGCCGTGGGTCTTGGCTTCCTTGCGGTTGAACGCCAGCGGCAGGTCGCGGCCGCGCCGGGCGTATTCGCAGGCCAGCGCCGTCGCCAGCGGGATGCCCTTGTACGCGGGCCCGAACAGCAGGTCGAAACCGAGTTCCGCCGCGTCCACCGCATCGGCATAGCAAGCGGCCAGCGTGGACAGCGCGGCGCCGGAGTCGAAGCGCCCGGCGTTGAAGAAATACGGGCTGACGCGCCCGGATTTGAGCGTGAACTCGCCGAAGCGCAGGGCTTCGACGCGCAGCGCGAGCTGCAGGAAACGGGTGCGGTGATCGGTCACGGGCATGCGTCGCGGCGGGGAGGCCGCGATGATAAACCCGCTGCCGGCAGCCGGCCCGGCAGCGCGGCCTGCAGCCATGCAAGCCGGCGCGAATCCGTTACTCTTGCCCGATCCCGTTCCGACACGGTCACTCCGGTTTTTCATGCGCATCATCAGTTTCAACGCCAACGGCCTGCGTTCGGCGGCCACCAAGGGATTCTTCGACTGGTTCCGCGCGCAGGACGCCGACGTGCTCTGCCTGCAGGAGACGAAGGCGCAGGAGCACCAGCTCCACGTGCCGGAGCTGCTCCCGGACGGTTACCAGGCGTTCTTCAAGGACGCCATTACCAAAAAGGGCTACAGCGGCGTCGGCATCTACACCCGCAGGCCGCCGGACGAGGTGCGCACCTCGCTGGGCTGGGCGCCGTTCGACGACGAAGGCCGCTATATCGAGGCGCGCTTCGGCAACCTCAGCGTGGTCTCGTTCTACATCCCGTCCGGATCGTCGGGCGACGTGCGCCAAGGCTTCAAATTCGAGGTGATGGCGTGGCTCAAGCCCATCCTCGACGAATGGCTGCACAGCGGCCGCGATTACGTGCTGTGCGGCGACTGGAACATCGTCCGCGCGCGCAACGACATCAAGAACTGGACCTCGAACCAGAAGAACTCCGGCTGCCTGCCTGCAGAACGCGCCTGGCTCAACGGCCAGATCGCCGATGCCTGCGGCGACGGCACCGTCGCGCCCGAGCTGGGCTGGCTGGACAGCTTCCGCGTGCTGCGCCCGGACGCCGCCGACGCATACACATGGTGGTCGCAGCGCGGCGCCGCCCGCGCCAACGATGTCGGCTGGCGCATCGATTACCAGTTCATCACCCCGTCGCTGCGCGATGCCGTGAAGGCCTGCGCGATCCACAAGGATCCGCGCTTCTCCGACCATGCGCCGTACGTCGTGGATTATTCCGTATGAGCCATGTCGCATGAGCCGCGCCGGATGAGCGACGCGATGCCGAAATCTGCCGCGGCATCCCCTGCGGCCCCGAAAAAGCGCCCCGGCTGGCGCGACGTGCTGCGCGGCCTGCGCCAGCGCAAGGTCGCGGTGATGCTGTTGCTGGGCCTGTCCGCCGGTCTGCCGTTCATGCTGGTCGGCAACACCATGGGCCTGTGGCTGCGCGAGGGCGGCATCGAACTGACCGCGATCGGCTTCCTGTCGTGGGTCGGCATCATGTATTCGATGAAGTTCCTGTGGGCGCCGATCATCGACAAGGTCGATGTGCCGATCTTGGGAAGACTCCTCGGCCACCGGCGCGGCTGGATGATCCTCGCGCAGGCAGTGGTGGCGATCGGATTGTTCGGCATGGCGATCCTCACCCCGCAGGGCGGATTGATCGCGTTCGCGGCGCTGGCGCTGGTCGCCGCGTTCGCGTCGGCGACCCAGGACATCGTCATCGACGCGTGGCGGATCGAAAGCGCCGACAACGGCGAGGAACTGTCGCTGCTCAGTTCGGCCTATCAGCTGGGCTACCGCTTCGCGCTGCTGTTGACCGATGCCTGGATCCTGGTGATCGCGGCGAAGATCGGCTGGGTGGCGTCGTACGAACTCATCGCCGGGCTGATGGGTCTGGGCATGCTTGCGGTGCTGTTCGCGCGGGAGTCGCGGACCGCCGGCAACGATGTAAGCGCGATCGATGTGCCGGACCCGCGCGCAGGCAAGCTCGGCGTCTCCGACGCGATGGTGGTGCGCTGGCTGTGCGCCCTGGCGATCGGCGTCGCTGCGATCGCCTACATGATCGTGGCGCACAATTTCTGGAAGAAACCGTGGGGCTGGGACGATGTCGCGTTCGCGATCGGCGTGCCGGTCGCGATCTGGCTGCTGATCCGCCGCGCCAGGGACGCGCTGCACGTGCGCGAGGCGACGTGGTCGCGGCCGCTGGTGCGGCCGCTGCTGCGTTTCTTCGACGGCGCCATCGGCCCGCTGATCATGTTCTTCCGCGATCACGGCAAGGCCGCGCTGCTGATCCTGCTCGCGATCAGTCTCTATCGATTGCCCGATTTCGTGATGGGCCCGATGGCGAATCCGTTCTACACCGATCTGGGCATCGACAAGGCCGTCGTCGGCACCGTGCGCGGCACGGTCGGCTGGGTCGCGACCACGGTCGGCATCGTCGTCGCTGGTCTGTGCGCCCTGCGTCTGGGCTTCGTCACCACGCTGATGATCGGCGCGGTGGTCGGCCCGGCCTCGAATCTCGCGTTCGCCTATCTCGCCCACCACGGCGCCGATCCGCAGGTGTTCTCCGCGGTGATGGCGATCGACAATTTCAGCGCCGGCTTCGCGGGCGTGGCGCTGGTCGGTTACATGTCCAGTCTGACCACGCTCGGCTACACCGCCACGCAGTACGCGCTGCTGAGTTCGTTCTATGCGATGCCGGGCAAATTCCTGAAAGGCCTGTCGGGCGCGGCAGTCGACGGCCTCGCCAAATCGCATGCGCTGCTTGATGCTTACGCGATCTTCTTCATCGGCACCGCGCTGATCGGCATTCCCGCGCTGCTGCTGTGTTTCTGGCTGGTGCGCAGCGCCAACGCCGCCGCTGCGGCGCCGGCCACGGTATCGTCATGACGCCATGACCGACCTCGTCCTCCGCGATATCGATCCCGTGCTGGCCGAGCGCATCCGCAAGGTCGCGCGCACCAACGGCTGGGACGTGCACGAGACGATCCTGCATCTGATCGAGCGCGGGCTGTACGCCAGCGAGGGCGGTGCGCTGCGTTTCGACGGTTCCGAATCGGACGTGATGCAGTCGGTGATCGCCGCGCTGGAAACCGTGCCCAACGATCCGGGGTTCTCGCTGATTGGACGGATCGGCGACCGGCCGCCGTCGGAACCGGAGCCGCCGCCGCCCTCGCAGTTCGACCCGAGCGAGCTGGAGCGTTTCCTGCAGGACGTGCCGGTGGGCAAGAAGCTCGGCGGTCGAGATTGATTCGATAGGGCGGCCCGTAGCAGGGCGGCCTTCAGGCCGCTGCCGATTCCCACGCGAATTCCCACGCGAAAAGCCGCCGCCTGGAAGCCGCTCTACCGGATATCACGATCGGTTTCTGCGGTTGTTTCTATTTGAGCGCCGAGATTTCAAACTGGTTCTGAGGCCGGCTTATTTCGGCTTGGCGAACGTCTCGCCGAAGAAATCGCCGGCGTTCCACGTCGGCCGCGCCGCGGCGTCGCCCACCAGTTGGCCGATCCGCGCGTTGAGCTTCGCCAGCCGCAGCGCGTCGCCGTAGGCGATCGGCAGCGTGGCTTCGTCGCTGGGCTGGTGATAGTGCTCGCGCATGAATTTGCGCAGCGCGAGTTTCGGGTCGCGCACGCCGTCGGCGGAGATCACTCCGCCGTTCAGATACACCGCTGGAATGCCGGCGCGGATGAAAGCGTACTGGTCGCTGCGCACGAACACCACTTCTTCCGGGAACGGATCCGGCGACAGGGTCACGCCGACCGCTGTCGCCGCGGTGTCCAGCGTCGATTTCAGCGACGAATGCTCGATGCCGATCGGCACGATGTCCTTGCTCGGCGCCAGCAGCACCGGCATGTCCATGTTGACGTTGGCGACCAGCGATTCGAGCGGCACGGTGGGATGGGTCGCGAACCATTCCGCGCCCAGCAGGCCCTTCTCTTCGGCGGTCAGGGCAATGAACAGCAGCGAACGTTTCGGCGCGGTCTTCTCCGCATGCAGGATGCGCGCGGCCTCGAACATGATCGCGACGCCCAGCGCGTTGTCCAGCGCGCCGTTGTAGATGCTGTCGTCGACGCCGTTCACGTCTTTCACCGGTGCGCCGATGCCGATGTGGTCGAGATGCGCGGTGTAGGCGATGTGCTCGGCGGCGAGCGCGGCGTCGCTGCCGGGCAGGCGGGCGACGACGTTGCGCGATGCCAGCGGCTCGATCCGGGTGCGTCCGGCCAGCGACAGCGTGCCCGGCAGATCGAAGCCCTTGAGCTTGCCGTCCTGCGCCGCCTTGAACAGCGCGGCCGCAGGCTGCGGGCTGTCGGCGAAGATCAGGTCGGCCGCCGCGGCGCTCACGGTGGCCGCCGCGCGCAGCTGCGGGAAGGTCTGCAGCGGCTTGCCGTCGGCGCCGCGCAGGCGCATGCCCGAGCGCTGCCAGTTCTCGGCGATGCGTGCCCACGGCGAACTCACTTCGTCCGCGACCGTATTCACGAACACCACGCCGACCGCGCCGCGCTCGGCGAGCACCCGCAGCTTCTCGCGGCTGGCGCTGTAGTACGCGCGGCGGTCGTTGTCGAAGCGCGCAGGCGCGCCTGAAAACAGCACCGCGATCTTGCCGCGCACGTCCAGCCCGGCGAAATCGTCGTGCTGCAGCTCCGGTGCGTGCACGCCCTGGCCGACGAAGATCGCCGGCGCTTCCAGCGCGTGTTCGGCGGCGTCGAAATTCAGCGTCGGCAGGAACTGTTCGCGGAAGCGCAATGCGATCTCGCGGCCGTTGCGCTTCACCGTCAGCGCCGCGCCTTCGGCTTCGCGGGTGGCCTTCAGCAGCGGCACCGCCTGGAAATACGTGCCGTCGTCGCCGGCCGGCTGCAGACCGATTTCGCGGAAACGCTTCGCGGCGTACTCGGCGGCGAGGTCGTAACCGCGGGTACCGGTTTCGCGGCCTTCCAGTGTGTCGTCGGCGAGATAATTCACGTCGGCGGCGATGCGCTGCTCGTCGGCGCTCAGCGGTGCGGTCGCGACCGGCGGCGGCGCGGAGACGCTGAGCCCGGGCGTGGCCGACTCGGCTTCCTGCTGGCAGGCGGCGAGGGCGAGGATGGCGAGCGTCGCGATGAAATTGCGGCAGGTGTAGGTCATTGATTCGACTCGTGGAATGGCATCAGAGCGCCGCGGCTTCTTCGGGGGACATGCTCAGGCCGATCAGGATCAACGCCCACCACAGCATGCCGATCGAGATCCATGCGTAGTTCGCGATCGTGAAGCGACGGTTGCCGCTGCCCTCGGGGTCGCCGCAGGCCGTGTTCGCGGCTTGCTGGGTGCGGAACAGGCAATAGCCTATCGGCAGAAGAGTCACCACCGAAATGATGTCGGTGTAGGGATATCCGATCTCGCGCCAGACCAGCCGGTCGGCGATGTTGCCGATGATGCTGAAAACGACGAAGACGGTGGCGAGCCCGTTCGCGTGCCAGGCGAACCGCCGCTGTCTGCGCTGGATCAGATGGTCGATTTCGCGATTGAGGCTGTGGGCGAAAAAAATCTGGAAGAAGGCGCGCGGAATGGGCCAGATCTCGAGTTTCTTGTCGATCTTGTGCAGTTGCCAGTGGCGCCAGAACCAGTAGAACCCGTACATGCCGACGGTCGCGGCGAACAGGACCAGGAACTTGGTCTGCGAGACCACATAGAACGGCGCGGCTTCGGTCGTATCGACCGGTTCGGCGATCTGCGCCTGCGGCGGCGCATAGAAATTGTGTTCCGCAGAATCCTGGCTCATGGCGCTCCCGATGCATTGCGCCCCCTGTGCGCGACCGCGCAAGCATGCCCGAGCGGCCGGCCGCGCGCCATGGCCGGTCGGCTCCGGATCGGCTTGCCGGAAGGCTGGCGTACCATCGACGGGTCAGTCCCACTGGAAAGCGCCATGTCGTCTGATTCCATCTCAACAGCTGCCATCGCAACATCCGCCATCGCCACGCCGCCGTCTTCGCCCGAACGCAAGCTGCTGCTCGCCATCGTCGTCGTCGCGCTGGTCGTCTCCGGCATCGCGCCCAAGGACCGGCTGACGTGGTTCCTGGAGGTGATCTGGGTGATCGTCGCGATCCCGCTCATCGCCTGGAAATGGCCGGTGTTTCCGCTGACCCGGCTGCTGTGCTGGCTGCTGGTCGCGCACGCGCTGGTGCTGATCCACGGCGGCGCCTACACCTATGCGGAAACGCCGATCGGGTTCTGGATGCGCGACACCGCCATCGCGATGGGGCTGGAGGTGACGCGCAATCCGTGGGATCGCATCGGTCATCTGATGCAGGGCTTCGTACCGGCGATCCTGGCGCGGGAACTGTTCCTGCGCTGCACGCCGCTGCGCCGCGGCGGCTGGCTGTTCTATCTGGTGCTGGCGGCGTGCCTGAGCTTCAGCGCGTTCTTCGAATTGATCGAATGGTGGTCGGCGTTGATCTACGGCGCCGATGCCGATGCCTTCCTCGCTACCCAGGGCGACCAGTGGGACACGCAGTGGGACATGTTCCTGTGCCTGATCGGCGCGACGCTGTCGCTGCTGGTGTGGCCGCGGCTGCACGATCGCCAGTTGGGTCTGCGCGCGTAGATCCGGCGCGGACCGACACGATGTAGGCCGGAGACGATGAAGGCCGCCCGGAGCCCAATGCCGGTCAGTCAAGCCATCTCTGCCGTCCGTAGAGCGGCCTTCAGGCCGCTGAAGCTTTGCCCGGAGCGATCAGCGGCCTGAAGGCCGCTCTACAAAAAGAGAATCCCGCGAATACAAAAAAGCCAGTCAGCGTTAACTGACTGGCTTTCGCCCGGAGGCGGCCTTCACGCGACGCGACATCACTCGGATCGCTGCACTCGAATCAGAAGCGGTATTCGAACGCTGCGGTGGTGGTGGTGAACTGGATGTCGGTATCGAACAGGTCCGACTTGAAACGGTCGATGTTGATGCTCACGCCCATCTTCTCGTTGAAGTCGTAGCCGGCGCCGATGCCGTAGTACGGCTGGTTCTCGCCGTCGTCGACGAGGCCGAAGCCGTCGATGTCGACGTTCAGGTCGATGCGGCTGATGCCGGCGCGGCCGCTGATGAAGAAGCCTTCGTGGGTGTCGCTGCCGAAGTTCTTCTTGGCGATGGCGCCGACGCCGAAGGCGGTGGCTTCGACCGAAGAGAAGTCGTCGGAATCGCGGCCGAGGTGGGTGTAGAAGCCTTCGACGCCGAAGTTGGCGTTGAAGAAATAACCGCCGCGCAGGCTGTAGCCGATTTCGTTGCCGTCGGTGTTGTCGATTTCGATGTTGCTGTTGCCGGCTTCGACGCGATAGAAACCGGCGCTGCCTTCAGCGGCGAAAGCCGGGGCGGCGAAGGACGCGGCCGCAAGGACGGCGGTGAGCAGAAGGGTCTGCTTCATGGAATGACTCCCTGTGTTGTTTGTGGTTGCTGATGGAATGCGCGCTGTTGTGGATCGGCGCGAAGCCCCGATTGGGGGCGCCACCGTAATGACAGAATCCGGCGCTGTCAATTTCAAATCGGAATAAACGCCAATCGATTGGCATTCGATCGATCGGGCCTATTGGAATCGATCGCCGGTCGCACGGTCCGGACATCTGCGCGTCGCGGCGGTCCGGACCCGGCAGCGGCGTGTGCCGGGCACGAAAAAGGCGGGTTTCCCCGCCTTCTCGAATCGCATCGCTGCGAATGTGGCGCTGGACTCAGAAACGGCCGACCGCTGCCGGATCCTTGGAAGCGGGAATCGCGCCATTGCCGGTGTTGTTGGTGGCGGCGACGGTGGAGCCGCCGTCGACCCAGTAACCGCCGTCGTATTCGGTGTGGATGTTGCCGTCGCTGTCGGTGTAGGTGCGCACCACGAATTTGTCGACATAACGCGGCTTGGTGCTGCCGATGTCGGTGTACTCGTGCGTGTGATAAGCGTCGCAGTACGACGGCATCTGGTTGCTGATCTCGTACTGGCCGTCGATGCCGGTCCACACGCGCAGGGTCTGATTGAGCGAGGCGGCGTCGCAGCGGCCGGCGCCATGGCCGATGGCTTCGACCAGCGAGCCCATCTGCGGGCTGTCGTCGGACGCCGGGCACAGCTTCAGGAAGTTGATGCGCGCCTGGATGGTCTTCCACGGCTTGCTGAGATTGATGCTGAAGTACTTGCGCAGCGAAGCGGCGCATTCGCCCGGCGGACCGCCGGTGGACAGGCAGAGGATGGCTTCGCAGGCGGAGCCCTCATCGCCGCTGAGCATCTGGCCCTGCTGCTGCTGGGTGAGCTGGTCGACCATGCCTTGCATTTCGCCCGACAGCTCGACGGTGCCCTGCGGGTTGTAGTCGGCCGGCTTCTGCGACGCGGCGCCGTTGTCGTAACGGGCGTCGGGGGCGGACGGATCGAAGCCTTCGGGCAGCTGCGACGCGGCGTTGGGGTCGTACTGGCTGGGGTTGCCGGGGTCCTGGGCGCTGGCCGTCGCGGCGCATGCCATCAGCATGGCCATCAGGGCAACCGATATCGCGGTCTTCTTCATATGACTTCACTCCGGTAGTCATGTCGCATGGGGGGAAGCGGCCTTAACGGCAGCTCCGAATCTTGTGTGCTTCCGGCCCGGCGATGCCGGACGTGTTCCCTCAGTGCCCCTGTTTCATCGACGCTCCGCAGCCCGGACCTCGCGGTCGGGTGTGCGGCAGAAGCTCCCCGTTCAGATTAACGGAGTCCCCGGAGGTTTTGCAAAAACATTCCGTGACGGCACGCAAGCCGGCCAAAAGTCGCCGGACGCGGCGAATTTTTCATGTAACGATATGATTATCAAGAGATATCGCCTGTCGACACCGACGCTGCAAGGCCGCCGCGATCGTCGCCGGGCGCGAACCGCCTGTCGGAAGATCGGCCGGATGGGTGGCATCCGGGCCGCAATCGCGCTCTTGCGGGCTCAGCCGGGCCCTGGTCGATCGGGGTCGCGGCGCGGCGGTTCATGGGGGCTGGATTCCGGAAGCGGGGGTTCATGACCGGGCCGCTCATGCGCAGCCTGATCATGGTCGGGCAGTGTCTGGCCGGACGGCCCGCGCCGCGCGAACGGCAGCACCACGCCGCGCTCCTCGCGGGGGCGATGCCAGAGCACCGGCACGTCATCGGGTGTGGGCAGTTCCAGTTCGGCCGCGTCGCTGTCGGCCTCGTCTTCCAGCTCCCAGCTGTAGCGCTTGCGCGGCGGCAGCGGGTCCGCGTGTCGGAACAGGAAGGCGGACAGCACGCCGCCCAGGGCGCCGCCGAGATGCGATTGCCAGGACACGCCGGGCTCCTGCGGCAGTACGGTCAGCAGCATCCCGCCGTAGAGGAAGAACGCGATCATCGCCGCGGCGATCGACGGCCGGTCCCGGCGCAGCAGGCCCAGCATGAACACCAGGAACATCAGGCCATGGGTCAGTCCGCTGGCCCCCAGATGGTGGCTGCCGGGTTCGCCCAGCAGCCAGGCGCCCAGTCCCGAGCCCAGCCAGAAGATCGGCAGCGCGCGGACGGTGGCCTTCGGGTAAACGCTGCCGGCGAGGGTGCCCAGGAGCAGCAGTGACGCGGCGTTGGCGGTGATGTGCTGGAACGATCCATGCAGCAGCGGCGCGGTCAGGATGCCCAACAGCCCCTGCGCGCTCAGCGCGGTCACCGTGAACGGGCGGTAGTCCTCGCCCTTTTGCAGGGTGAACACCACCGCCAGCAGCAGCACGAAGCCGAGACTGGCGTTCAGTGCCCGCAGCAGCCGCCGCCGGTCCGCGGCGCGCTGGGTGGGGGTGTCGGGGAGGTCTTCCGGTGTGTGCAGGTCCATCGCGAATCTGTGGTGCCTCCGGCGGCCCCGATCAAGGCCGCAGCAGGACGATACGCCCCTCCGCGCTGGAACGCTGTGGGGCCGCGGACGCGTTCATCGGGAACGCGCCCGGACAGATGCACGCCCCGGCAATGCGCTCAGAAGAGCGTGCCCAGGATGTCCAGCAGCCCCCAGAACCAGTCCCAGACCGAACCCGTCTTCGCGCCGAGGCTCATCGTCAGCCACCTCAGCAGCGCCGCGATCGTGAAGATCGCGGCGCCTCCCGCAAGCAGGCAGAGCAGGCCGATGCCGAGCGTCATGCGACGCTCCCGCGCTTACGACGCGGCCGGCGGATGCGGCGGCCGTATCAGACTCAGCGCGACAGTCACGGTGAGGATGACCACCACCACGCCCAGCGAGACCAGCACCGGAATCTTGTAGACATCGATCAACAGCATCTTCGCGCCGATGAAGATCAGCACGGCCGCCAGGCCGTAGGGCAGCAGGTGGAAGCGGTCGGCCATGCCGGCCAGCAGGAAGAACATCGCGCGCAGACCCAGTACCGCAAACACGTTCGAGGTCAGCACGATGAACGGGTCCTTGGTGATCGCGAAGATCGCCGGAATCGAATCCACCGCGAAGATCAGGTCGGTCACGGCGATCAGCACGATCACCACGAACAGCGGCGTATACCAGCGCTTGCCATCGATTTTCACGGTGAAATCGTTGCCGTGATAATCCTTGGTGAGCGGCAGGTGCCCGCGCATCCATTTCAGCGCCGGGTTCTTTTCCAGGTCGGGCGATTTACCGGCCGCAATCAGCATCTTGATGCCGGTCAGCACCAGGAAGATGCCGAACACGTAGAGGATCCAGTGGAACTTCGTGATCAGGATCGCACCGGCGAAGATCATGATCGCCCTGAGTACGATCGCGCCCAGAATGCCGATGATCAGCACTTTCTGACGCTGCAGTTCGGGCACCGCAAAATAGGTGAACACCATCAGGAACACGAAGATGTTGTCGACCGCCAGCGATTTCTCGACCAGATAACCGGTCAGGAACTCCAATGCGACCCGGTTGCCGACCTCTGCACCGGCCTGCCCGGTGACGTACCACCACAGCCCGGCATTGAAGGCCAGCGCCAGCGCGACCCAGCCCAGGCTCCAGCCCAGCGCTTCCTTGAATGTCACCTTGTGCGGGCCGCCGTGGCGCATCAGCACCAGATCGACGAGCAGGGCGACGACGACGAGCGCAGCGAACACGCTCCATAACAACGGACTACCGATGGTGGTCATGCAGAACTCTCCGGTCGGAAACGAAAAACGCCCAACCGCGTGGCTGGGCGTTCGTTGCGGACGGCGCATGGTGAAGACCATGCGGTCGAACGGGACGGACCTTCGCCAGGCGGCGAAGGTCTCGCTCGCAGCCGCTGGCACTTGGTGCCGTGACGACTGCCGCCGGGCCGGAGCCGGGCGAACCCGAACTCGTAATGACGACCGCGACGAATGGGAGCTACTCCCCTTCAGAACCGGGCATGCTCCGGGAAAGGCCTGCCGCTGTCAATCGCCATTACAATGGAATGATGAACGAAAACAACGCACAGACCGCGCTTCCGCCCAGCCTTCCACAGATCCATCTGAAGAACAGTTGGACCTCCCGCCACCCCTGGATCTTCCAGAAACTGGTCGAGAAACCCACCCAACGTCCCAAGCCGGGCAGTCTGGTCGATGTGATCGGCAACGACGGCGTCTGGACCGCGCGCGGCTTCTACAACGGCCATTCGCGGATCTCGCTGCGCCTGCTGGAACGCGATCCCGACATCGACGTCGACGCCGCATGGTTTTCGCGCAAGATCGCCGAAGCGGTGAGCCTGCGTCGCGATGTGCTGAAGCTGGACGCGGTGAGCAATGCCTGGCGCGTGGTCCACAGCGAGGGCGACGGGCTCAGCGGTCTGGTCGTGGACCGCTACGACGATCTGCTGGTGGTCGAATACTTCAGCGCCGGCATGTTCCGCTACCGCGAATGGATCTACGCCGCGCTGCGGGAACAGTTCCCGGGCTGCCGTTTCCACGCCTTCGCCGACGAGCACGTGCAGAAGCAGGAAAGCTTCGATTTCCGCGGCACCGAACCTGCCGCGCCCGCCATCATCACCGAGTACGGCATCAAATTCCGCGCCGATCCGGCCGGCGCGCACAAGACCGGTTTCTTCGCCGATCAGCGCGAGAACCGCGAATGGCTGTCGCACCAGTGCGCGGGCAAGCGCGTGCTCGATCTGTGCTGCAACACCGGCGGTTTCGGCGTGTACGCCGCTGTGCGCGGCGCCAGCGAAGTGGTGGGCGTGGACATCGATGAGAACGTGCTGGAGATCGCCAGGGCCAACGGCAAGTTGAACAACGTCCGCCCGCGCTTCGTACAGGCCGACCTCTTCCCGTGGCTCCGCGACGCGGCCAATGCCGGAGAGCAGTTCGATGTCGTGATCCTCGATCCGGCGAAGATGACCCGCGACCGCGAGCAGATCATTCCGGCGCTGAAGAAATACCTCGACATGAACAAGCTGGCGATGGGCGTGGTCAAACCCGGCGGCCTGTTCGCGACGTTCTCGTGCACCGGTCTGGTCAGCGAGGAACAGTTCCTCGACGCGGTGCGCCGCGCCGCGTACTACGCCGGCCGCACCGTGCAGGTGCTGAAGGTCGCCGGCGCCGGCGCCGACCACCCGTGGCTGACTGACGTGCAAGAAAGCCGCTATCTGAAGGCGGTGTTCTGCCGCGTGGTGGATTGAGCGACGCGGCGGATCTCAATCCCCGCCGCAACCGCCGCCGCCGTCGCCCCCGTCTCCGCCATCTCCACCGCCGCCATCGCCCAGGCCGTCGGTGGTGCCGTCGAAAGAACTGTCGCGCATGTCGGTGGCGCACTGCGAACCACAGCCTCCGCCACCGCCACCGCCGCTGTCGTCGTTCTTCTCGCGTAGTCCGTGGCAGTCCAGCGCGTAGCGGAAGCCGTCGGCCAGTCCGAGCTTGGCATCCAGTGCGAACAGCATCGGCAGGCGCTTCGGGTTGCGCGGATCGATGCCTTCCAGCTTGCAGGTGTGCGCCCAGACCCGGCGCAGGCCGACGTTGCGTTCGTAGTTGCGCGACAGCGCCACCGCCGGGGTGTGATGCAGGAAGCGCCCGAATGCCTTGCGGCAGAACTGTTCGTAATGGCGGGTGTGGAGGATGAACTCGTGCCAGAACTCGTCGGCTGCCTGCGAGGGCATCGACACCGCTTTGCCGCCACTCAGCAGATAGGCGGCGAAGAAATCGCGCAGCGCGCGGTCGATCAGCGGATAGTGCTCGGGCGCGATGTCCGGCCGTTGCTTGCGCAGCTTGTCGTGGATCCCGGGCGGCAGTCGCGCCTCGCGGATGTAGCGCATGCGTTGTCGGCGCCGATACCACAACCAGCCTATCGCCCCACCGATCAACACCAGCAACCCCGTTCCCATCGACGCCATACGGTCGTGCTCCTTGGAAGGTTGGCGCCACGATAATCGTGGAAAATGACAGAAAAGTGACAAATGAAACATCTTCGTCACGCTGCTGTCGTCTCACTGGAGCCCCCGGGTACACTGACGCCATGCCCGATACCGATCTCCTGTTGATCCTGCTGCTGGTCGCCGTTGCGGCGGTCCTCGTCCTGCTGGTCGTATTGCTGCTGCGCAAACCCGATGCCGCGCTGGACCGCCTGCGCGGACGCGTGGAGGAGGCATTGCGCGACGAGCAGCGCGCCGGGCGCGGCGAACTGCGCCAGCAGCTCGATAGTCTTGAACTCGGCCAGGCGCAGCGCATCGAGGGCTTCGGCCGCAGCCTCGCCGACCTGACCCTGCGCACCGACGCGCGCCTGGACGAACTGCGGGCCGCGCTGAACGACGACGCGCAGAAAGCGCGCATCGAGCTGGCGGGCGGACAGAAACAGTTCGCCGACAGTCTTGGCGCGCAGCTGCGCGAACTGACCGACCGCAACGAACAGCGGCTCACCGAGCTACGCGTCACCCTCGAACAGAAACTGCGCGAACTGCAGACCGGCAACGAGGCGAAGCTCGAACAGATGCGCGCGACCGTCGACGAGAAGCTGCAGTCGACGCTCGAAACGCGGCTCACCGAAAGCTTCGGCAACGTCGCGCAGATGCTGGTGCAGGTGCATCAGGGCCTGGGCGACATGAACAAGCTGGCCTCGGACGTCGGCGGCCTGCAGCGCGTGCTCAACAACGTGAAATCGCGCGGCATCTTCGGCGAAGTGCAGCTCGCCGCGCTGCTGGAGCAGGTGTTCGCACCGGATCAGTACGCATCCAACGTGAAGACCGTGCCCGGCAGCGATGCCAGCGTCGAATTCGCGGTGCGCTTCCCCGGCTCCGAGCCCGGCGTGCCGGTGTGGCTGCCGATCGACGCCAAGTTCCCGCGCGAGGATTACGAACGCCTGTTGGACGCGCAGGAGTCGGGCGATGTGGATGCCGCGCGCCAGGCCGGCGACGCACTGGAGCGCGAGGTGCGCAAGCAGGCGAAAAACATCCGCGAAAAATACGTCGCGCCACCGCACACCACCGAATTCGCGATCCTGTTCCTGCCGACCGAAGGCCTGTACGCCGAGGTGCTGCGTCGCCCGGGGCTGGTGGAAGCGCTGCAGCGCGATCAGCGCATCGCGGTGGCCGGCCCGACCACGCTGCTGGCGCTGATGACCAGCTTCCAGATGGGTTTCCGCACGCTCGCCATCCAGGAGCGTTCCAGCGAAGTGTGGCGCACGCTGGGCGCGGTGAAGACCGAGTTCGCCAAGTTCGGCACGGTGCTGGACGGCGTCAAGAAGAAGCTGGACGAAGCCAGCAACAAGATCGAGGAAACGAGTGTGCGTTCGCGCGCGCTCGGCCGGAAGCTGCGTGAAGTGGAAGCGCTGCCCGCGGGCGAAGCGCAGAAGCTGCTAGGGGATATTTCAGTCGAGGCTGCGGGTGAGGACGAGCCGGTCGACGGCCGTTGATCGTTGATCGGAAGTCGTAGGCTCAAGTCCGCCGTCGTGGGTTATCCGTTCGCCGCATACCTAGCGAATACAAGCGATTCCGATCATTGTTCGGCGCGATCTGAATCATCGCAATGGCGGGCTTGAGCCCGCCCTACGCCCGCGTTACGGCGACCCCGGAATCACCGGAATCGCATTGATCGGCACCGTGGGGTTGTCTTCGCTCTCGCGCAGATACTCGGGCAGGGATTCGTCACTGTCTTCCTCGCGCTCGCCGAAGATCTGGTACTGCCTACGCTGCATCCACGCATCGCGCACCAGCGCGTAGTCGTCGGTCGCGCCTTCGCGCATCTTGTCGACGGCCATCAACTGCGTGCGCACGTCGACCAGTTGGAGGCCCTGCAGGAACACCCGCGCCGTGTCCGCTTCGATGCCGCGGATCGGCGACAGCGGCGAATCGCCGGCCATGCCCAGCGCGTCGCGGATGGTGCGCGGGCCGAACAGCGGCAGTTCGACGTAGCGCGATCGCTTCCAGCCCCAGACGCCGAGCGTCTGTCCGAAATCCTCGCTCTTGTTCGGCAGCTTGGCCGAGGTGGCCGGGTCGAACACGCCGCCGATGCCGAGGGTGCTGTTGAGCAGGAATCGGCCCATGGCCTGTCCGGCCTGCTTCGGCTTGCCCTGCAGCAGCGCGTTGACGGCGCTGACCGGCTGGCCGAGGTTGTTGAAGAAGTTGCCGACGCCCAGCCGCACCGGGCGCGGCACGACGGCGATATAGGCCTTCGCCAGCGGCTTCGCCACGCCGCGATCGACCGCGTCGTTGAAGCGATGGACGCGGCGATTCATCTTCTCCCACGGATCGTAGGCCTGCGGCTGGGTAGCGGGCGCGGGCAGGGTAGGGTCGGCGATGGGATCGTATTCGGGCGGAAGTTCGCCATTGCCGTAGATCGCGGCGTAATCCAGCTCGGCCTGGGTCGGCGGCAGTGCCGATGTCGATGCCGTCGGCGCTGCAGCATCTGTTTGGATGCCTTGTGCGTCGGGGTTGCCGTCTTGCGCCATGAGAGCGGCATCGGCAGGCGCTTGCGCGGGTGCTGTTTCGGCGGCTTCTGCGGTTTCCGCGGCGGCCGCGTCTGCGGCCGGCGCTTCGATCACGGTGACCGTCGGCTGGGCGTCGGCGGCGGCCTTGTGCGCGCAGCCGCTGGCGAGCAGCGCGGCGAGGACAAGAGCGGCCCGGGGGAGGAGGCGCGAGGTCGTCATGGGTCGAGTGTAGCCGGAGAAAGTGGAGTGGGATGCCTGTCAGTACAGGCCGGAAGATACGTCAGTCGCGGACGAACGCCAGGCCGTGGCCCAGTCGATACGCCGCGCGAAGTTCGGCGAAGCCTTCGGGACTGCCGTCGATCGCGACCGTGCCGCAGCGCGTCGCGAGCAGCGAAACCAGCGCCAGACCGGCGCTGTCGATGCGTTCGACCGCGGTCAGATCGATGCGCGTCACGCCGTCCAGTGCGGCCGGCACCTGCGGCCACAGCGCGGCGATGCCGCCGCGCAGCAGCGCGCCGCCGAAACGCAGGGTTTCGCCGTTGCGCGCAATGGTCGCCGGGCCGGCGACGCCGGAAGACGGGCTGGCGGGCTGCGCGGAAGCGGTCACTGGCCCGCGTCCGCCTTCAGCTGGCCGTTGCGCAGTTCGGTGGCGACCTGCTTGATCGTCTTGCGCTGCAGTTCGGCATCGAACTGGTTGCGGAAGGTCTGCACGTACGACACGCCTTCGACCATCACGTCGTAGACCTTCCACTGGGTGCCGATCTTGCGCATGAAATACGTCACCGGAATCGATTCGCCGCCCTGGCGCAGGAATTCGCTGGAGACCTTCACGCCCTGGCCTTGCGACAGCATGCTTTCCGATTTCACCCGCACCCGCAGCTGGGTGTTGAAATCCAGCAGCGACGAACCGTAACGCTGCATCAGGTTGTCGGCCAGCGCATCGGCGAACAGTTTCACGTCCTCGTCGGCGGCGCCGCGGGCGTGGCGACCCAGCACCAGGCGCGCGGCGTAGTCGCGATCGAACATCGCGTTGAATTCGGTGCTGATGAACTGGCGCAGCGCGACGCGATTCTTGCTGAACTCCGCGCGGCGTTTTTCCAGGGTGGTGAGCACGCGCTGGCTGTTGTTGAGCACCAGCTGGCTGGGCGTGCCCTGCATCGAGGCCGAGACGGGCGCCGCGGGTGCGCGCTGGGTCTGGGCGAAGCTGGGGACCGCCGCAGCGAATAGGGCAACGCCGATCAGAGCGGCGCCGATGAAGGCTGGCAGAAGGCGGTGATGGATGGTCATGGCGTGGGATCTTGTGCGGGGGAGGGGGTGTCGGAAGAAGGGTTGGAGTCGTCGCCGGCCGGCTTGGTTCCGGTGCCGCCGAAGATGTACTTGCCGACCATCTGGATCAGGTCGACCGCGGGCGTGGTGAACGCGATTTCGTCGCCCGCCTTCAGCGTTTCCACCGCGCCGCCCGGCTGCAGGCCGACATAGCTTTCGCCGAGCAGGCCGCCGGTGAGGATGCTTGCCGAGGTGTCGATGGACAGATCCTTGTAGCGGCTGTCGATGTCGAGGATGGCCACGGCGTCGAGCTTCACCGGGTCCAGTTCGATCGACGCGACCTTGCCGATGGCGACGCCGCCGATCTTCACCGGCGCCATCGGCCGCAGTTGGCCGAGGTTGGTGAAGCGGGCCTTGAGCTCGTAGCTGTCGTTGCCGAAGCCGAACTTGCCGTTGGTGGAGGCGATGGCCAGCACCAGCAGCGAGGCCAGGGCGAGCAGCAGAAAGGCGCCGACGGCGAATTCGAGGCGTGGGCCGCGTGCACTCATGATGGGGATACCTTGGTTAAAAGCGGGTGTGTTGAGAGCGGAGCAATGAAAAGCGGGTCTGTGGGACACGGATCTTTGGAGCACGCGGCGTTCATCGCGATCACCGGAACAGGAAGGCGGACAGCACGAAATTGAACATCAGCACCAGCAGCGAGGCGTTCACCACCGCACGGGTGGTGGCGACCGAGGTGCCCTCGATGGTCGGCTCGGCATGGAAGCCCACGTAGGACGCGACCAGCGCCGCGGTGCCGCCGAAGACCGCCGATTTGAGGAACGCCGGCAGGAAGTCGTCGTAGACGTCCACCGAGTCCTTCATCACCTGCCAGAAACTGCCGTTGTCGATGCCCAGCACCTGCACCGCCTGGAACCAGCTGGCCGCGATCGCGAAACAACAGAAGAATGCGGTGAGCATCGGCACCGTCAGCACCGCCGCCCAGAACCGCGGCGCGACCGCCTTGCCGACCGGATCGATGCCCATCAGCCCGAGCGCGGTGATCTGATCGGTGGCTCGCATCAGCCCGAGTTCGGCGGCGATGGAGCTGCCGGCGCGGCCGATGAACAGCAGCGCAGTGAGCACCGGCGCGAGCTCGCGATACATGCCGATGCCGACCGCGGCGCTGACCTGATTGGTCGCGCCGTACGTCAGCAGCACGCGATAGCCCAGCAGGGTGATCGAAAGACCGACGAATGCGCCGCCAACGGCGATGATAGGAAGCGAACGCGCGCCGATCTTGTAGATCTCGCGGGTGAGTTCACGCCAGAAGTCGCGGTTCGGTTTGGTGGCGCGGAACACCGACATCGAGAACATGCCGGCGCGGCCGATGCTGCGGATGGTGTCGACGAAGGCCATCACGCGGCCTCCGTGCGTTCGGCCGCATCGAAGGGAATGGGGCCGTCGGGTTCGCCCCTGAGGAATTGGCGGACCAGCGGGTCGCTGGTGGTTTCCAGCTCCGACGGGGTGCCGTCGAACACGATCGTGCCGTTGGCGATGACCACCGCGCGGTCGGCGATGGGCAGGGTTTCGTGGACGTGGTGGGTGACGATGATGCTGGTCAGCCCGAGGCTGTCGTTGAGCCTTGAGATCAGGCTCATGATCACGCCGCTGGCGATCGGGTCCAGCCCGGTCAGCGGTTCGTCGTAGATCATCAGCGGCGGGTCCAGCGCCAGCGCGCGGGCCAGTGCGACGCGGCGGGCCATGCCGCCGGAGAGTTCGCGCGGGTAGAGATCGGCGGCGGCGCGCAGGCCGACCGCATGCAACTTCATTTCGACCAGGCGACGGATGACGTCCCTGGGCAGGTCGGTGTGGGTGCGCAGCGGCAGGGCGACGTTCTCGGCGGCGGTGAGATCGGTCAGCAGGCCGTTGCCCTGCAGCAGCACGCCGATGCTCTTGCGCAGTTCCAGCAGCTCGCGCTTGCGCTGCGGTACCGGCTGGCCGAGGACTTCGACCGTGCCGGCGGCGGGGTCGAGTTCGCCGGTCAGCGCCGACAGCAGGGTGGACTTGCCGCAGCCCGAAGGCCCGAGGATGGCGGTGACGCTGCCCCGTGGCACGCTCAGGTCGATGTCGCGCAGGATCGTGCGCGCGCCGCGATCGAGGCGGAGGCCGGTGACACGGACGGCGGCGGAAGCGTTGGGCATCGGGTCTTCTGGGGGAGGCGGGGGTGCGGCATTGGATGGCCGCAAACTCGGCGAGGATGGCGACTGGCGCCTGAATCCATCAGGAGTGGCGGACGTTCTGGGTCTGCGGGGGCGCCATTGTCCCCGGCCGGGGCGCGCTTGTCTGTGCCGGCGACAATCGTGGAGTGTTCCAGCGACAGACTGCTGGGCTCGATGCGCGCCGGGCTTGTGCGCGCCACCGGCTGCGGCGAGGATGTCGCCTGCTGCCGGATCGCGCAGCGCAGGCTGGGGAGCCGTGCTACATGGAATTGCTGACGCTGGAACACTTCGCCGGGTGCGTGAACGAGACCTTCACCGCCGCGCTGAACGACATGGATGTGGAGTTCGTGCTGGTCGAAGCGCGACCGTTGCAGACTCCGGCACAGAACCCGGTGCGGGCGCCGTTCTCGCTGCTTTTCCGCAACACTTCGCCGATCCTCTTCCCGCAACAGATCTACGCTATGCGCCACACGCGGGTGGGCGAGGTCGGGATTTTTCTGGTGCCGGTGGCGCAGGAGCGCGCCGGATTCCTGTATCAGGCGGTGTTCAACTGATCCGCGATTGATTGTAGGAGGGCCTTCAGGCCCGAGCTCTACACGGATCGCCGCGATCGTTCGGAAAAGATCGGGCCTGAAGGCCCTCCTACGTCAGCGGCGAGGGCAGCCAGCGCATCAGCCGATGGGTGCCCTCGGTGCCGTCGGCGACGAAGCCCAGACGCTCGTAGAGCCGGCGCGCGGCGGGATTCGACTGCTGCACGTGCAGGCGCATGCCGCGGCCCAGCGCTGCGGCGTCCTGCTGGCTCTGGCGGATCAGCGCGGTGCCGATGCCGCTGCCGCGCAGCGATGGAAACACGCTGATATCGACGAGCAGATGCTCGGGCGCCACACGCTGCAGGTAATAGCGGCCGGCCGGTCCGCGTTCGGCATGCTCGATCACGAGGAAATCGGCATCGCCGAAATGATTCAGATAGTGCTGGTGCTGCAGCCCGAACTGCTGATCGAGAAAACTCCGCTTGGCGATCTCGGGCCACGGTACCGGCGCCATTTCCTCGGCGCGGGTGCTGGCGTAGAGATCCCGCAGCCATGGCAGATCGTCGTCGTTCGCTGCGCGCAAAGAAAACCCGCGCTCTGCGAGGAGCGCGGGCGTCTGCATGCGGTGTGCATGTTCCGGCGGGAACGGTGCAAGCCGCGGTGGTGCCGTGGTCGTCAAGTTACGGGAACGACGGGTAGATGCCCTGCAGCGCGATACAGAAGTTCACGCCGAGATACGGCTGTTGGTTCTGGTGAGGCTGCCCGCCGCCCTGGCTGGGGCTGAGCATGTTCGGTGCGAGTTGCGTATTCAACGGAGTCGATGCGTAAGTCCTGGAGGTGGCGCTGTCCGTCAGAAACGAGAGGCCCCCGTTGGGGACCGGGGCATGCGATCCGCTGCCGGTGGCGTCCTGGGAATACGCGTTCACGCCGTGGTTGTGCTGCGGGATCTGGTTGCTGGTGAGAGTGACGGTGTTGGTACCGAAGGTCTGGCCAAGCACCACCGGCGACAGCCCCGGTCCATTGCCCTGCTCGCAACCGGCACGGCCGGCGAAGTTGGGCAGTTGGAAGGTGGTCTGCCCGTTGCCGCCGTAAACGACGCCGATGAGTGAAAACAGCGCGGTGTTCTGCGAGATCGGCAAAGTGGCACCGTTCGCGAATGCCCAGCCGCGGGGATTGAAGTTGAAACCGAAAAGCTGGATTTCGCCGATGAAAGGTTGAGTCATGACATGGTTCCTCCGATGAGGTGTGCCGTATGTGTCCGAGCGTGGACCGCCGCGGCAGCGCCTGCATGGCGCGATGAAAAAGGGGGGGCGGGCTCAGGCCTGGCTCGGGAAGATGCCCTGGGTGGCGATGCAGTACTGCACCGTCAACGTGGGCATCCGGTTTTCGTGCGGCTGGCTTCCGCCGGCTTGCGTAACCGCTTGGGGCAGCATCGCAAGCGGGTTATTGCCGGTGATCGTATTGACATAGAGGGTGTCGCCGCTGACCGTGCCCGGCAGCAGGGCGGTCCCCGGCGTGACTGCGGTCGACGCGCCGGACGTGGCGACCATCGTGTGGGTATGTGCCGGCATCTGCGTTGGGAGGACGGTCACCGTCTCGGAGCCGGCTTTCTGGCCGATGACGTAGGTGCTCAGGCCGGGGCCGGTGCCCTGGTGGATGGGCAGACGTCCGCGCAGATCGGGTACGGCGAAGGTGGTCTGGCCGTCGCCGCCGTAGGTGGTACCGATCAGGGCGAACAGGGCGTCGTACTCGGAAATGGCCAGCAGGCTGCCGTCGCAGCCCTGCCAGCCGTTGGGCGCGCCGCGTGTGCCGAAGCCAAACATGCGGATCTCGCCGATGTAGGGTGTACTCATACGTGTGTACTCCGAAATTTCGATGGACGTACGCGCAGTCGCGCGGCACATCCGGGGTCCATAGCGGACGCGCTCAGTTGCGCGACGGGAAGATGCCGCTCAGCGCGATGCAGAAATTGATCACGCTGTAGGGCTGCAGGTTCGGGTGCGGCTGGTTGCCGCCTGCTGGTGCCACCGAGGCCGGATTGAGCGGTACCAGCGCACCGGTCGATGCGGAATAGATGGAGACCGCTGCGCCGCCGGTATTGTTGCTGGTCGCGAATGTCCGTCCGGTCGGAGTGCGGTTGGTTCCGTTGCTGCTCGACGCACTCATCGCATGCGTATGAGATGGCAGATTGGTGTTCAGCAAGGTAACGTTCTCGATCCCCGCAGCCTGACCGATCTGGACCCCCGGCGGCTGCCAGCCAGGATCCACGGACGAGGCATAGCCGATCGGCGTGCGGCTGCGCAGATCCGGCAGGGCGAAATTGGTGGTGCCGTTGCCCCCGTACTGTGTTCCCAATAGCGAGAACAGAGCCTGATTCTGGTTGATGGGCAGCAACTGCCCGTTGCACAGCGCCCAGAATCTCGGCGCAAAGTTGAAGCCGGTCATCATGATCTGACCGATGAAGAATTCGCTCATCGCTATCCTCCCCTTGGATGGTGAGCGCGACGCGTCGTGCGCCGCGCCGGATTACTCTGAACCTGAACCGGCGATCCCACAAGAGCTGATCAAGACCAGACCTTGCCGTATGCGACCGGGCGCAGTTCGTCGGCCGGCGCACTCGCCCCTTTCGCTGCCGGGCCAATCCTGTTCCAATAGGGTTCAGGCGTTACCAGAATCCGGGCTGGCCCCCGGAGCCTGGAAACGACGTTCTACAAAAGACAGCACGCGGATCGCTACCGGCCTGACCGTATGTGGCCGCCATCAGGGGAAACAGGGACATGCAAACGCTTTCGAAGCAGCCCAGCCGGGCTAACGGCCGTTTCACGGTTTTCAGCCTGATGGCTTGGCTTCTCTGCCTCGGCATGCTCTGGCCCACGCTGGTCTCGGCCCAGACATCGACCTACTGCCCGACGCCTTTGACAGCCACTGTTTCCTGGGGCGCGACGGCCGCGGTCAATGTCAGTACCTGCGATGGCCCTTCCAACAGCGGCGTAAGTGGCCCATTCGCTCCTCTGGCCGTCCATGGCACCGCGACCATCGGTCCTAACAGCGGCGGCGTGCAGTTCGTCAATTACGCCCACAATGGCACCACGCCGGGCGGCGGCGGCACCGACACCATCTGGGTGGAAGATGAAGACAACGGCACCGTCCGTATCAATATCACCATCAGTCCGCCGTCCTCGCCCATCACGGTCCTTCCGGCGACCCTGCCGACGCTGACCGCCGGCACCGCGTTCTCGCAGACCCTGACGTCGAGCGGCGGACTTGCCCCCTACACCTATGCCCTGCAGAGCGGCACCCTGCCGGTTGGCCTCAGCCTGACCAGCGGAGGCGTGCTCAGCGGTACGCCCACACAGCGCGGCGGCTATACCTTCACCGTCCGTTCCACAGACGCCACCACCCCCACCGCGCAGTTCGTCGACAAGGGCTACACCGGCACGGTGCAGAACCCGAGCCTGGCGCTCGTTCCGGCCAGCGTCACCGCGATCCAGGGCGTCGCTTTCTCGCAGGCGCTCTCCACCGCCGGCGGCGTCGCGCCGCACAGCTATCTTCTCGAAACCGGCACCTTCCCAGCCGGCATCAGCATCTCCAGCGCCGGCGTGGTCAGCGGCACCACCGCCGCCGCGCCCGGCAACTATCCGGTCACGCTGCGCGTCACCGACGCCAGCACCGGCGCGGGCAGTTATTTCGAACTCGAACCCTTCACCGTCACCGTCAGCCCGCCGCCGACGGTCACGATCGCGGTCGCCCCGGCCAGCGTCAGTGAAGACGGCGCCACCAATCTGACTTACACCGTCACCCGCAGCCTGAACCTGTCGTCGCCGACCACGGTGAACATCACCACCGGCGGTACCGCCACGTCCGGCACCGACTACACCGGCGGCGTCGCCACGGTCGTTATTCCGGCAGGCGCGACCACCGCGACCATCACCATCAATCCGAGCGTTGACGGCACAGTCGAAGCAGACGAGACCGTGATCCTCACGGTCGCCGCCGGCACCGGCTACACCGTCGGCGCGCCCGCCAGCGCCACCGGCACGATCCTCAACGATGACGTGCCCAGCGCGACCATCACGGTTGCGCCGGCCGCGGTCGCCGAAGACGGCGCACCGAATCTCGTCTACACCGTTACCCTGAACCAAGCGTCGCTCAGCGCGCTGTCGGTGAATTTTGCCCTCAGCGGCACCGCCGCCAACGGCACCGACTTCGCGGCGATCGCCTCACCGCTGGTGATCCCGGCCGGCAACACCACCGGCACGATCACCGTCAATCCGACCGCCGACGCCACCATCGAAGCCGATGAAACGGTGATCCTCACCCTCTCGGCCGGGACCGGCTACACGGTCGGCGTGCCTGCCAGCGCCACCGGCAGCATCCTCAACGACGACCTGCCGAACCTGGTGATCAACGACGTCACGGCGAACGAAGGCAATGCCGGCATCACCAACTTCACCTTCACGGTGATCCTGAGCGCGCCGGCGGGCCCGGGTGGCGTCGGTTTCGACATCGCCACCGCCAACGGCTCCGCCACGGCGGGCGTCGACTACGTGGCAAGCAGCCTGACCAGCCAGACCATCCCGGCCGGCAGCAGCACCTACACCTTCACCGTGCTGGTCAACGGCGAGACGCTCAACGAGCCGAGCGAGACCTTCTTCGTCAACGTCACCAACGTGACCAACGCGGTCGTGGTTGATGGCCAGGGCGTGGGCACCATCGTCAACGACGACCCGCTGCCGTCGCTGTCGATCAACGACGTCACCGTGATCGAAGGCAATGCCGGTACGGTCAACGCCGTGTTCACCGTGACCCTCAGCGCCGCCAGTGGCCAGGCCGTCAGCGTTAACTACGCGACCGCCGACGGCACCGCGACCCAGCCGGCCGACTACACCAACACCAGCGGCACGTTGACCTTCACCGCCGGGCAAACCACTCGCACCATCACCGTACCGGTGATCGGCGAGACTGTGCCCGAGGCGAACGAGACCTTCTTCGTGAACCTCAGCGGCGCGACCAACGCGACCATCAGCGACAACCAGGGTCTCGGCACCATCAGCAACGACGACGTGCCGGTGACGGTCAATCCGGCGACCGTTCCGAACGGCACCGTCGCGGTGGCCTACAGCCAGACGATCACCGCCAGCGGCGGCGTCGCCCCGTACAACTTCGCGGTCACCGCGGGCGCCCTGCCGGCCGGTCTGACCCTCTCTCCCGGCGGCGTCCTCAGCGGAACGCCGACGGCCGGCGGCAGCTTCAACTTCACCGTCAGCGCGACCGACAGCAGCCCGTTCCCGGGCCCGTTCGTGGGCAGTCGCGCCTACACGCTGGTCATCGCCCCGCCGACCATCTCGCTGCCGGCCACCCCGCTGGCGGGCGGCACCCTGGGTGCCGCGTATTCGGCTGCGATCACGCCCGCCTCCGGCGGCACCGCGCCGTACGCTTATGCGGTCACCGCCGGCGCCCTGCCGGGCGGTCTGATCCTCAATGCCGCGACCGGCGCCGTCACCGGCACCCCGAGCGCGCTGGGCACGTTCAACTTCAGCATCACCGCGACCGACAGCAGCACCGGCACCGGCCCGTACACCGCGACGCAGAGCTACAGCATCGTGGTGATCGACAACCCGCCGATCGCCAACAACGGCACGCTGACCGTCGCCTACAACGCCGCAGCCACGCCGGTACCGCTCAACATCACCGGCGGCACGCCGACTTCGGTGGCCATCGCGACGCCCGCCAGCAACGGCACCGCCATCGCGACGGGCACCACGATCACCTACCAGCCGACGGCAGGGTTCGCGGGCACCGACAGCTTCACCTACACCGCGACCAACAGCGGCGGCACCTCGGCGCCGGCCACGATCACGGTGACGGTCAACGACCCGGTCATCACCATCACCGCGAGCGGCGGTTTCGCCGCCACGGTCGCCGTGCCGTACACCCAGACCTTCACCTGGAACGGCGGCGCGCAGCCGTGGAGCGCCTATCAGGTCACCAACCTGCCGGCCGGCCTCTCGATCACCGGCACCACCGCCAACAGCGTGACGATCTCCGGCACGCCGACCCAGGCCGGCAGCTTCACCTTGAATGCGTCGGCGACCGACAGCAGCACCGGCAACGGCCCGTACTCGGTCGGTCAGGCGTTCACGCTGACCGTCGCGGGTCCGACCCTGGCGCTGGCGCCGGCCGCCACCACGTTCGTCGCGCCGTACAGCGTCGCGTACTCGCAGAGCTTCACCGCCAGCGGCGGCATCGGTCCGTACACCTATGTCCGCACCGGCACGCTGCCTCCGGGCCTGAGCTTCGCCGGCAATACCGTGTCCGGTACGCCGACCACGCCCGGCAGCTTCAGCTTCACCATCACCGCGACCGACACCGGCGCCACCGGCACCGGCGCGCCGTTCACCGTCGCGCAGAACTACACCATCACGGTGGCCGCGCCGACGATCGTGGTGAACCCGGCCACGCTGCCGAACCCGACCGCAGGCACGGCCTACAGCCAGACGATCACCGCCACCGGCGGCGCGGCGCCCTACGGTTTCGCCGTGAGCGCCGGCAGCCTGCCGTCCGGTCTGACCCTGACCAGCGGCGGCGTGCTTTCGGGCACGTCGTTCCAGGTCGGCACCTTCAACTTCACCGTCACCGCGACCGACACCAACGGCCAGACAGGCGCCCGCGCCTACACCGTGACCATCGCCGCGCCGACGCTGACGCTGACGCCGGCCGCGGGCACGCTGACCGCGCCCTACGGTGTCGCCTATTCCCAGACCTTCACCGCGGGCGGCAGCCCGGGCCCCTATAACTATGTGTTGACCGGCGCCCTGCCGGCCGGCGTCACCTTCAGCGGCAATACGCTGTCGGGCACGCCGACCGTCCCGGGCAGCTACCCGATCACCGTCACCGCGACCGATACGTCGCTGACCGGTGCCGGCGCGCCGTTCTCGATCGCCCAGAACTACACGTTGAACGTTCCGGCACCGACCATCGTGGTCAATCCGGCCACGCTGCCGAACCCGATCGCGGGTGCGGCCTACAGCCAGACCATCACGGTGACCGGCGGCGTCTCGCCGCACAGCTTCGCAGTGACCAGCGGCAGCCTGCCCACCGGGCTGACCCTGACCAGCGGTGGCGTGCTCTCGGGCACGTCGTTCGAGGTCGGCACGTTCAACTTCACCGTCACCGCGACCGATGCCAACGGCCAGACCGGCGCCCGCGCCTACACCGTGACCATCGCCGCGCCGACGCTGACGCTGACGCCGGCTGCGGGCACGCTGACCGCGACCTACGCCGTGCCGTATTCGCAGACCTTCACCGCAGGCGGTAGCCCGGGCCCGTACACCTATGTCCTGACCGGCGCCCTGCCGGCCGGCGTCACCTTCAGCGGCAACACGCTGTCGGGCACGCCGACCGCCCCGGGCAGCTACCCGATCACCGTGACCGCGACCGACACGTCGCTGACCGGTGCGGGTGCGCCGTTCTCGATCATCCAGAACTACACGCTCAACGTTCCGGCGCCGGCCATCGTCATCGCGCCGGCCACGCTGCCGAACACCACCGCGGGCCTGGCCTACAGCCAGAGTCTGAGTGCCAGCGGCGGCGCCGCGCCCTACACCTTCACGGTGACCGCCGGCGCGCTGCCGACCGGTCTGACCCTGGGTTCGGGCGGTGCGCTGTCGGGTACGACCACCGCGGCGGGTACCTTCAACTTCACGGTGACCGCGACCGACGTCAACGGCCAGACCGCCAGCAACGCCTACACCGTGGTGGTGGCTGTGCCGACGATCACGCTGACCCCGGCCACGCTGCCGGGCGGCACGGCCGGCGTCGCTTACACCCAGACGCTGACGATCGCCGGCGGCATCGCGCCGTACACCGTGACCCAGACCGGCGCGCTGCCGGCCGGCCTCACCTTCAACGCCGCCACGCGCACGTTCAGCGGTACGCCGACGCAGGCGGGCACGTTCAACATCAGCGTGACCGCGACCGACAGCACCGGCGGCACCGCGGCGACGGTGACCAACAACTACGTCCTGACCATCGCCACGCCGACGCTCACGCTGACGCCCGCGACGGTGCCGGCCGGCACCGCAGGCGTGGCCTACAACCAGACCTTCGTCGCCAGTGGCGGTATCGCGCCGTACGCCTACACCCTGAGTGCGGGTGCGCTGCCGGCCGGCATGACCCTGACTGCGGCGGGTGTGCTGAGCGGCACGCCGACGGTGGCGGGCACCTTCAACTTCAGCGTGCGCGCGACCGACAGCACCACTGGCACGGCAGCGACGGTGACCAATGCCTACACGCTGACGCTGTCCGCACCGACGATCGTCATCAACCCGGCGACCCTGCCCGGTGCGGTCCAGTCCATCGCCTACAGCCAGACGCTGGTCGCGACGGGCGGCACCGCGCCGTACACCTTCGCGATCAGCGCCGGTGCCCTGCCGGCCGGGCTGACGCTCAGCGCCACCGGTGCCCTCACCGGTTCGCCGACGGTCACCGGCGTCTTCAACTTCACGGTCCGGGCGACCGATGCGCTGGCCTTCACCGGCACGCGGGTCTACGCCTTGACCGTCGTCAACCGCCCCGATCCGTCGAAGGACCCGGAAGTGCGCGGCCTGCTGGAAGCGCAAGCCGATGCGACCCGTCGCTTCGCAACCACGCAGATCAACAACTTCCAGCAGCGTCTGGAGCGGTTGCACGGCGCGGGCCAGGACGGCGGCTTCGATAACGGCCTGAGCGCGAGCTACAACCAGTACTGCCCGGAAACGGTGGGTGCCATCCCGGGTCGTCGCTGCGACCGTCCGGGCACCGGCGGCCTCGGCGGTAGCGGCAACGGCAACGGCATGACCGCGCAGAACAACGCGAACGGCGGCGACGGCAACAACGCTTACGGCATCTGGACCGCGGGCATGATCCGCTCGGGCAACCACGATGGCCGCAACGGCAGTGCCGGCGTGGACTTCGAAACCGATGGCGTCAGCGTCGGCCTGGACTACCGCGTCAACGATGCGTTCACCATCGGCGGCGGCGTGGGCTACGGCCGCGACGACAGCGATGTCGGCGACAACGGCAGCCGCAGCGAGGGCAGCGCCTTCACCCTCGCGTTCTACGGCAGCTACAGCCCGGGCGACGTGTTCTTCATGGACGGCCTGTGGGGCTACCAGTCGCTCGACTACGACCTGCGCCGCTTCGTCACCACCAACGGCAACTTCGTGACCGGCAGCCGCAGCGGTACGCAGTTGTTCGGTTCGGTGTCGATGGGTGCCGACATCCAGAACGGCGCCTGGCAGTTCACGCCTTACGCACGCATCGACGTGGCGCGCGCGGACCTCGAGAAGTACACCGAGTCGGGCGACCCGATCTTCTCGGTGGCCTACGACAACCTGGAAGTGGATACCGACACCGGCAACGTCGGCGTGCGCATCGAATACCGCCGCGAAGTGAACTGGGGCATGTTCTCGCCGCAGTTCCGCGTGGAATACCAGCACGACTTCAAGGGCAACGGTGCGCAGACCATGCGTTACGCGGACCAGCTGACCGGGCCGTTCTACAGCGCCGATCTGAGCGACTTCGACCGCACCCGACTGATGTTGGGCCTGGGCGTGCTGTTCTCGCTGGACAACGACTGGTCGTTCAAGATCGACTACCGCGGCCTGATCGGCAGCGGCGACGATACCGACCATGGCTTCCTGTTCAACGTGGACAAGAAGTTCTGATCGTCATCCGCGATTGATGCGATACACGAGCGCCGCTGCTGACCCAGCGGCGCTTTTTTATGGTGGCGGATCGAACGATCGAAGGCCGCGCAAAGGCCGCCCCTGTCGCGGGAAATGCGATGGCGGCATGGTCGAATGACCACGTGGTTTCCGGTCTTTTTCGTGCGAGGTGTCGCGGTGTCCAGCCGCGCTTCGCGAACACTGTCGTAAGGAGTAGAGAGCATGCAGTTGGAACTCGTCATGCGTATGCATGCGCTGCGCGCAGCGGCCGTATTGTTCGTCGCCCCCGGTCGCGCGACAGCGCTGGCGCTCGCGTTCTGGCTGATCATGCTTTCGCCGATGGTCGCCAGCGCCCAGATCAGGCTCACCGTCGACGATGTTTCGGTGGTGGAAGGCGACAGCGGCACACGCGTGGCGATCCTCGTCGTACGCTCCAGCGAACCGGCGCCGCCCGGCGGGATTTCCTTCGATGCGGTGATCGTCGACGGTACCGCCGACAGTGCGGATTACGACCGCCCGCCAGGGTTTCGCGGCGAAATCTCCGCCGGCTTCAGCGAGGCCGAAATCGGTTTCGCCGTGCACGGCGACCGTATCGTCGAACCCGACGAAACGTTCTTCATGGACCTGTCCAATCCGGCGGGCGCGGACATCGAAGATGCGCGCGGCGTGGTCACGATCCTGACCGACGACCGCTTGCCGCGGCTGACGATCGACGATGCGGTCGCAGTCGAGGGCGGTTCCCTGCAGTTCGTCGCAAGGCTCGATATCCCTGCGGGTCCCGGGGGCGTGTCCTTCGATGTGGCCACCGGCGACGGCACAGCGCTGGCGGATGTCGATTACGCGGGCTTGTCCGCATCGCGCATCGAGATTCCCGACGGCGAACGGCTGGCGGTCGTTCCCGTCGAAACGCTGACCGATGCGTTGGTCGAAGGCGAGGAGTTCCTGCGGCTCGATGTCGCGAACGTCGCGGGCGCCGAGCCGGGCGCGCTGCAGGCACGAGGGACGATCAGCGACGAGGCTGCGAGCCGTCCGGTGATCGATATCGCGAATGCTTCGGTCATCGAAGGAAACAGCGGCGTCGTGCCGCTCAGGTTCCAGGTGACCCTCAGTGAACCCTCTGCGCAGACCGTTTCGGTGGACTACCGTTCCTCACCTCACGAAGACGAGATCGCGGCCATCAACGGACGTCTGATTTTCCTCCCGGGCGAAACGGTCAAAACCGCGGAAGTCCCCGTGCAAGGCGATACGCGCCCCGAGTCGAACATCTCCATCACGATGGAGCTCTTCGATCCGGTCAACGCAGATCTCGGCAACAGCTATGCCGACGGAACCGTGTATGACGACGACACCGACCTCGCGCTCTCGCCGGCCACGCTGCCGGACGGCCGTTTCGGCGAGTATTACGATCGAGTACTGATCGCCTCTGGCGGGCGTGCGCCTTACACCATGACGATCACGGCCGGTGCGCTGCCCACAGGCGTGGAGCTGGTGCTTTCAGGTGGCCGGTATTTCGTGGCCGGCCCGCTCAGGTCCGGGGGGACATACAACTTCACGGTGACACTCACCGACGGCAGTTGGGGCCCTGTCGGCCCGTTTTCGGTCAGTCGCGACTACACGATCGTCGTCGCCGCTCCCGTACTCGCCTTGCCGCCGACCACGCTGCCGCCAGTGCCCTTCGATACGGGTTACTACTACGCGCAGCTGGACCCTGCTACCGGCGGCACGGCACCTTATCGTTATGCGATGACCGGCGGCGCATTGCCGCAGGGTTTGGACCTTGATGACGCCGGCCTTATCAGCGGCAGGTCCGAGGGTTCGGGTACGTTCGAGTTCACGGTGACCGCCACCGACAGCAGTCCCGGCGAAGGACCGTACAGCGTGAGTCGTAGCTACACCCTGATCGCGGAGCCGCCCGAACTCGCTCTGGGTGTGGACTACGGTCTGGGAGGCACGGCAGGTGCCGCTTACGATGCATCGGTCGTCGTATCCGGCGGTACCTTTCCTTACAACATCGTGCTCAGCGCCGGTCGATTGCCGAACGGGTTGTCATTGGCCGCAGATGGCAGGATCAGCGGTACGCCGACCGAAGCGGGCAGTTTCCCGATCACGCTGACGGCGACCGATAGCACCGAGACCGTACCCGCGACGGTCAGCGCCGATTTCGTCGTCGACATCGGCCCGCCCCAGCTCAGCATGTCGAGCAACGGCCAGGACGGGCTGTTGAACGCGCCTTTTTCCGACCGGATCGTTGTCGAAGGCGGCATTGCCCCCTATCGATTCTCGCTCAGCGGCGCACTGCCGCCCGGTCTGCGGCTGGACCCGGACACCGGTGTGATCGATGGCGTCCCCACCCAGGTGGGCGAGTTCAACGCCAGCATCACGGTGGTCGACAGCACCACCGGTATCCCGGGCACGCTCACCAGCCCTTACCGGCTGACGATCAACGGCCCGACCCTGCAGATGACGCCTGCGGCAGGCGGATTGCCCGTCGGCACTGGAGGCGTGGGCTATCGACAAACCTTCGTCGCGTCGGGCGGCATCGGGCCGTATCGCTACACCATCCAGCAGGGAAGCGGCTTGCCGCCCCAGTTCCAGTTCGATGCCTCCGGACTGTTGGTCGGCACACCGACTGTGGCGGGAACATACGCGTTCAGTGTCACTGCGGTCGACGAGACGGATTCGGGTCTGGGCCCGGTGACGCATGCTTACTACCTGACCATCCTTGCGCCCGAGATCAGGGTCGTTCCGCCGGTCCTGCCCAACGCCACGCGTGGAATGCCCTACAACCAGAGCCTGGTCGCGAGCGGCGGCACCGCGCCCTATGCGTTCTCGATCACCTACGGCGTGCTGCCGCAGGGACTCGAACTGACGCGGGGCGGCGTGCTGAGAGGCACCCCGACCACCGCAGGCCGCACCATCTTCGCGGTGACCGCGACCGATGCGTTGGGGTTCACGGGCGGAGCCCTCTACGAGATGAGGGTGGTCGAAGCCACGGTACAGGCCATCGACGACACTGCGACCGCCATCGCGGGGACGCCGGTGACTATCGCGGTCACTGCGAACGATGCCGGCGCGTTCGATGCCATCACGATCGCGACTGCGCCCGCAAGCGGCACCGCAGTGGTGTCGGGATTCGACGTGGTCTACACCCCGAACCCGGACTTCGCTGGCACGGACACGTTCACCTATGCGCTGACCGGCCCGGGCGGGAGTGCGCAGGCGACGGTGACGGTGACCGTAGGCGCGATGCCGGTCGCCCGTTCGCGCAGCCTGCATGCGGTGGCGGGCGTGCCGATCGATGTCGACGTGACCGAAGGCGCCACCGGCGGTCCGTTCACGGCGGCGACGCTGGCGACGATCGTTCCGGCGAACTCGGGTACGGCGGACATCGCGCAGGTGGGCAGCGGCGCGAACGCACGTTACGTCATGACCTTCTTCCCGCTGCCCGATTACGCGGGCGCCGCAGCGGTGACCTTCACCCTCGACAACGGCTTCGCGACCTCTGCGGTGGCGACGATTGCGTTCGATATCGCGCCGCGTCCCGATCCGCCGATCACGCCTCCCGAAGTCGCTGCGGCGCTCGGCGTACAGACGGAAGCGGAGCAGAGTGTCGATCCCGCCTCGACCGCATCGACCCCGATCGCCCGATCGCGCTCGGTGGATACGATCGCGGGCGTGCCGGTCGACGTCGAACTCACCGACGGCGCGACCGGCGGCCCGTTCACGTCGGCGACGCTGGTGGCGCTGACGCCTGCGGGTTCGGGCACCGCCGCCATCGCGCAGGTGGGCAGCGATGCCAATGCGCGCTACAGGCTGACGTACACTCCGACGGCCGGCTACGCAGGCGCCGCGACCGCGACGTTCACGCTCGACAACGCGTCGTCGACCTCGGCGATGGCGACGATCGCCATCAAGGTCGCGCCGCGTCCGGATCCATCGGGCGATGCGGAAGCGCGCGGGCTGCTGAATGCGCAGGTCGAATCCGCGCAGCGGTTCGCCACCACCCAGACCGGCAACTTCCAGCAGCGCATGGAACGCATGCACGGCGCGGGCGAGGGCAGGGGGTTCTCGAACGGACTCAGTGCGGCGACGCAGACGTATTGCCCGCAGGACGTCGGCACGATGCCCGGCCGCCGCTGCGCGCGTCGCGCCGACGACACCGGTGCGGCCGCCATGCCGCAGGCGCGCGAAAGGAACAGCAATGCCGCGTTCGGCGTCTGGGCCAGCGGCATGATCCGCTCGGGCAACCAGGACGGGCGCAACGGCGACGCCAACGTCGATTTCGAGACCGATGGCGTGAGCGTGGGCGCGGACTATCGGCTCAACGATGCGTTCGCGTTCGGCGGCGGCGTGGGCTACGGCCGCGACGAAAGCGACATCGGCGACAACGGCAGCCGCGGCGAGGCGGACGCGTTCACGCTGGCGCTGTACGCGAGCTACAGCCCTGGCGACCGCTGGTTCGTGGATATGCTGCTGGGCTACCAGTCGCTGGGCTACGACCTGCGCCGGCGTGTCGCGGCCAACGACAGCAGCGTCGATGGCACCATGATCGACAGCAGCCGCGGCGGCGCGCAGTGGTTCGGCTCGGTATCGACCGGCGCCGACATCCAGCGCGGCAACTGGCAGTTCACGCCCTACGCGCGGATGGATGTCACGCAGGGAACGCTGGACAGCTACTCCGAAACCGGCGACCTGCTGTACGCGCTGGCCTACGGCGAACTGGACGTTGAAACGACGACCGGCAATGCGGGCGTGCGCATCGACTACCGCCACGAAACCGACCGGGGCGCGTTCTCGCCGCAGTTGCGTCTGGAATACCAGCGCGACTTCAAGGGCAACGGCGCGCAGACGATGCAGTACGCGGACGCGCCGTCCGGCCCGTTCTATCGCACCCGTTCCAGCGATTTCGACCGCAGTCGTCTGATGCTGGGCGCAGGATTCCTGTTCAGCGCCGACAACGACTGGTCGTTCAAGCTCGACTACCGCGGTTTGATCGGCAGCGGCGGCGATCGCGACCATGGTCTGCAGTTCGAGGTCGGCAGACGCTACTGATGCGGCGTCCGCATTCCGGGTGAAGCCTGCGGCGTGGCGGATGACACGCCGCATGCGGGTGCCGTGCGCGATTGTCCGCCCGAAGGGATTGTCTGGCCCACGGAAACGGGCTGCCGGCCGCGCGATGCGGGCCTTACACTGCGGGCCCGCAACGGAGCACCGCCGCATGAGCCTCGCCATCCACGACGATATCGTTCCCGCCCTGACACGCGCCCTCACCCAACTGCGGCACGTCCTGCAGAAAGGCCAGACCCACGCCGAAGCGAACGGCTGGGATCCCGCGGTCCTGCTCGGCATGCGCCTTGCGCCGGACATGATTCCGCTGACCCGCCAGGTGCAGATCGCCACCGATATCGCCAAGTTCGCCGCCGCGCGCCTCACCGGTACCGACGCCCCGAAGTTCGATGACACCGAGACCACATTCGCCGAACTCGACGCGCGCGTGCAGCGGGCCATCGATTATCTGGCCAGCGTTCCCGCGGTGGCGTTCGAAGGCGCCGAAGACCGCGCGGTGACCATGCCCACGCGCGCCAACGGCGACCTGCATTTCGACGGCCGCGGCTACCTGCTGACGTTCGTCGTGCCGAACGTCTATTTCCACTGCACCATCGCCTACGCGCTGCTGCGCCACGCCGGCGTGCCGCTGGGCAAGATGGATTTCGTCGGACCGATCGGCCAGCGCTGAGCGGCGCCGCACGCCTTCGCAGGAGACCCTTCTTTTGTAGGAGGGCCTTCTTTTGTAGGAGGGCCTTCAGGCCCGAGCTTTTGCTGTGCCAATCCGATCAAAAGCCAAGCTCGGGGCTGAAGCCCCTCCTACGCAAGCACCACCCCGAAGCGCATACCCGCCCCGCTCCGGCATCATGGCGGACACATGCCCACCGCCTCCGCCCGCTTCCACCTGATCTACGGCAATCGCCTCGACCGCCTGGCGGCGCATCTGGGCGCGCGGCTGACCATGCCGGCGGTGGCCGATACGCTGGCAGCCGACGTCGTGCTGATCCCGCAGCCCGCGCTGCGGCACTGGCTGCAGCAGGCGCTGGCCGAACGCTACGGCGTCGCCGCCAACCTCGACCTGTGCACGCCGTCGGAATTCGTCTGGCGGCTGCTGCGCGCCGCGCGGCCGGACCTTCCTGACGCCTCGCCCTGGGATCGCGAGCGCCTGCGCTGGCAGCTGTACGCATTGCTGGGCGATAGCGCCGCGACCCTGCCGCCGCCTGTCCGCCGGCATCTGCAGCGCGCCGCGACCGATGAATCGGGCGATGCCAGTCAACGCGCGACCGGCGACGCGATGGCCCGCTACGCGCTGGCCGATGCCCTGGCCGCCGCCTACGACCGCTATCAGGCCTACCGCCCCGACTGGCTGCGCGACTGGGAGCGCAACGTCCCGGCCAGCCGCGACGACTGGCAGGCGCAGCTGTGGCGCAACCTGCGTCAGCGGCTGAAGGGATCCCCGCACCGCGCCACGCTGCTCGACGAGTGGCTGACCCGCCACGATCGCGAGGCCGAGGGCTTCGCCGTTATCGCGCCGCCCGGCCTGCCGCCGCGGGTCGCCGCGTTCGGCACCATCCACGTCTCGCCCGACGTGCTGCACATGCTGGCGGTGGTGGGCCAGTGGATCGAACTCGATTTCTACCTGCCGATGCCCTCGGCCGAATACTGGGGCGATGTCGAATCGCTGCGCGAGCGCGTCCGTCGCGACGGCATCAAATCGCTGTCGGAGGCGCTGGCCGACGCCGAGCGCGACAATCCGCTGCTCACCGCTTGGGGCGCGGGCGGACGCGAGATCGTCGCGCAGCTGTTTTCCTACGACGTGGTGCTGCCGCAGCGCGAGACTGAGCTGTTCCTCGCACCGGGCCGCGACACCCTGCTGCATCGCCTGCAGCAGGACGTGCTGGAGCGCGTCGCGCCGACCGTTGCCGCATTCGACGCCGGCGACGTATCGCTGCACCTGCACGCCTGCCACTCGAAGCTGCGCGAAGTCGAAGTGCTGCACGATCAGCTGCGCGCGTTGCTCGATGACCCCCGCTTCGACCCGCCGCTGCAGCCGCGCGACATCGCGGTGCTGGCGCCCGATATCGCCGACTACCTGCCGCTGGCGCGCGCGGTGTTCGGCGGGCTGGCGCCGGACGATCCGCGCTACATTCCGTTCGCGCTGGCTGACCGCCCGCAGTCGCAGTCGCATCCGCTGGTGGCGATGCTGCTCGACGTGTTGGCGCTGGCCGACGCGCCGCTCACCGCCAGCGGTTTTCGCGACCTCCTCGCGACGCCGGCCGTCGCTCACGCGCTGCAGCTTGACGCCGCGCATCGCGCGCGCATCGACGGCTGGTTCGCGGCTGCCGGCATTCGCTGGGGCGACGACGAGCACGCGCGCGAACGCGCCGGTGCCGGCCGCTGGCGCGAATACAGTTTCGATTTCGGCATCGACCGCCTGCTCAGCGGCTATGCCGCGGGCGACGGCGCCGAGGCTTCTGTTGCCGGTGCAGAACTGATCGCACCGTATTCCCAACTGGAAGGCGCCGACGCCGACACGCTTGATCGCGCATTGGCGTTCTATCGCCGGCTGCGCGAACTCGCCGCATGGATGCGCGAACCGCATGCGGCAAGCGAGTGGCGCGCGCGGCTCGCGGGCTGGCTGCAGACATCGCTGGCGCCGGTGCCGCAGGACGATGCCGAAGCCCAGGCGCGACGCCTGTTGCTGGAAACGCTGGACGATTTCGCCAGCGAAGCCGCGAACGCGGGCGCATTGCATGCGCTGCTGGTGCGCCGCGCGCTGCGCGACGCGCTGACCCTGCCGTCGCCGCATCGCCCGTGGCTGTCCGGCGGCGTGACCTTCGCCGGCATGGTGCCGCTGCGCACGGTGCCGTTCCGCGCGATCTGCCTGCTCGGCCTCGACGCCGACGCCTACCCACGGCGCGAATCCGCCGACGACATCAATCGTCTGGTCGATGCCATCCAGGGCCGCGCGCCGCGTTATCCGGGCGATCGCTCGGTGCGCGACGACGACCGCTTCCTGTTCCTGCAGCTGCTGTGTGCGGCCGGCGACGTGTTCTATCTCAGCTACGGCGGTAGCGACGCGCGCGACGGCAGCGTGCGCGAGCCGTCGCCAGTGATCGCCGAACTGCTGGACGCGGTCGAGCGCATGCACGGCGAACGCGTGCGCGAACATCTGTGCGTGCAGCATCCGCTGCAGCCGTTCTCGCCGCGCGCGTTCGGCGCGGGCGACGACGGCGGCGTTGAGCCGCGGCGGTTCTCGTATCGGAAGGAATGGGCGATGCCTGCGGCTGCCGCCGTGCAGAGCGCCGAATCGCGGTTCGTGACCGCGCCGCTGGAGATGGATGCGCCCGAACTGCTCGAGCTGCCAGATCGGAACGCGCTACAGGCATTCTTCGCGAATCCGGCAAAAGCCTGGCTGCAGGATCGACTGGGCCTGCGGCTGATCACCCGCGAGGAAACGCTGGACGACCGCGAGCCGCAGGGTCGCGACGCGCTGCGCCGCTACGCCGTGATCGCGGCCTTGACCGCGGACGATCCACAGCAGAACGACGATCAGGGCGACGATCAGGGCGACGACCAGAACGATGACATCGTCCGCCGCATGCGCGCACGCGCCGAACTGCCGCCGGGTCGCGACGGCGACGCGTTGATCGACGACACTCGCCCGCTGGCCCGTGGGCTGCTCGCGGAAGCGCGCGCTGTGCTGACTGCGTCGACGCCGCGCGAGGTCGCCGAAGCCACGGCGCCGGTGGCGTTCCGTTTCGACGACGTGCATCGCGACGCCGACGGCCATCCGCTGCGGCTGATCCTCGAAGCCGGCAAGCTCGAAGGGAAGCGCCGGCTGCGCGCGGGTATCGATCATCTGCTGCTGGCATCCGTGCACGGCGCCGATGCGCGCACGGTGTTGGTGGGCGAGGGTGAAGCCAAAAGCGGCAGGAAAAAATCCGCAGATGTGGCCGACGACGCGCCACCGATCGCGATCCAGACGTTTGCAGGCATCGACCGCGAGACCGCGCTGACGCGATTGAATACGCTGCTCGCGCTGTGGCGCCGTGGCCAAAGCGAACCGCTGCCGTTCGCGCCGAAGGCGGGCTGGGCCTACGTCGAAAAATTCCACGCGAAGCAACCGCCCGATCACGCCGCGGCCTGGACGGCGGCGCAGCAGGCGTTCACGCCAGGATTCGGCGATTATCGCGGCGAATCCGCCGACGCATGGCTCGCGCTCGCGTTTCGCCCGCAGGGCTTGTTCGATGCGGTCGACAGCGTGCGTGCGCGGGATTTCGGCGCGGTCGCGCGCGCGATCTTCGATGCGCTGGAGACGCAGGCATGAGCGCGTCCGATCATCGCCCGCAGCCTGCCGGCGACAGCGGCGATCTCGGCCTCGCGCTGCCGCTGCACGGGCTGCGCCTGATCGAAGCCAGCGCCGGCACCGGCAAGACCTTCACCCTGGTCACGGTGCTGCTGCGTCTGCTGCTGGAGCGCGGCGTGCCGATCCAGCAGCTGCTGGCGGTCACCTTCACCCGCGCGGCCACCCAGGAGTTGCGCAAACGCCTGCGCCAGCGCCTGCTCGCCGCGCAGAAAGTACTGGACGGCGCAGCGACGCACGACGACGACAGCGAAGCGAACGCCGCGAAAGCCGTACTCGCGCAGGCGAGTGCATCGGTCGACGCCGCAACGCTGCGCGACCGTCTGCGCGCGGCGCTGGCGCAGCTCGACGAAGCGCTGATCGCCACCATCCACGGCTTCTGCCAGCGTGCGCTGCGCGAATTCGGGTTCCGCGCGGGACTGCTGGCCGATGTCGAACTGGTCGACGGCGCGCCCGATGCGTGGGACGAAGTTGCGGCGCAGCTGTGGCGCCGCGCGGCCGGCGATGACGGCGATCCTGCGCAGTACGCGCTGCTGCGTGAGGTGTGGTCGCATCCCGCCGCGCTGGCGAAGGATCTGCCGAAACTCTGCGACCCGGCGCGCACGACGCTGCCGCGCGCCGACGAATCCGAGGCCGCCGCCGCGCTGCACGCGCTGCGCGCAGACGCACAGTCGCGTTTCGCGGCGCAGATGAACCTGCGCGGCGAACGCACCCAGGATCAGTTGATCGAAGCGGTGTGGCGCGCCAGCGAGGATCCGGCGTTCGCCGCCGCGCTGGCCGAACGCTGGCCGCTGCTGTTGATCGACGAATTCCAGGATACCGATCCGCGGCAGTGGGACATCTTCAGCCGCATCCACGATGCGAGCGATCCGGAACAACGACTGCTGTGCCTGATCGGCGATCCCAAGCAGGCGATCTACCGTTTCCGAGGCGGCGATCTGGCGACATATCTGCGCGCCCGCGACCGCGTGCGTCGGCTGGCCGCAGCGGGCGGGGCGGCGGGCCGGCTTGCGGGAGAATACGCGCTCGACGCCAACTATCGTTCGCGGCCCGCATTGCTGCAGGCGCTGGAGACGGTCTTCACCGCGCACGCGCAGCCGTTCCGCGATCCGCGCATCGAATTCCACGCATTGCGCGCGGCTGGCAGCGCGGCCGACGCCGATCTGCGCATCGACGATGCGAACGTGCCGGCATTGACCCTGCACTGGCTGCCGCCGCCCGCGCCCGACAAGACCCAGCATGCATCCTCGAATGCGTACAAGGGCTTCCGCGGCAAGGAAGACGAACTGCCGCTGATGTGCGCGACCGCCGTGGCCGCCATCGCCGATCTGCTCGCGCACGCCACGCTGCGCGGTGAGCCGCTGCGGCCGTCCGACATCGCGGTGCTTACGCGCAGCAACGACGAGGCGCAGCGTATGCATCACGCGCTGGCCGCTGCCGGTTTGCCGGCGGCGCTGCTCAGCAAGGGCGGCGTGTTCGACAGCGAAGCCGCCGGCATGCTGCAGACCGTGCTGCGCGCGCTGGCCGAGCCCGGCAGCCCGGGGCTGTTCCGCGCCGCGCTGGCGACGCCGCTGCTGGGTTTCGACGCCGCGGCGATCGAGGCCTTCGACAGCGACCCGCAGCGTTCGGCGCGGACCATCGACGATTTCGACCGCGCCGCCGCGCTGTGGCGCAGCCGCGGCCCGCTGCCGGCGCTGCTGTCGTTCGCGCGACAGGCTGCGCCGCGCTGGCTGGGCGAGATCGGCGGCGCGCGCCGGCTCACCGATCTGCTGCATCTGCTGGAACTGCTGCAGGCCGAAGCGCCGCAGCATCACGGCCCGGCCGAACTGCTGCGCTGGTTCGCCACCCAGGCCGATGCCAGCACCCGCGAGAACGACAGCCGTCAGCTGCGGCTCGAAGCCGATGCCGGGCTGATCCAGATCACCACCATGCACAAGGCCAAAGGCCTGGAATACGCGGTGGTGGTGCTGCCGTTCGTGGCGCGGTCGAGCGAGCCGCCGCCGTCGTCGCTGCGGGTCCACGATTTCCATCTCGATGCCGCAGGCCCGGCGCGTGCGTGGGTGACGAAGGCACTGCCGGCGTCGCCCGATATCGATGCGAAAAAACTCGCCGACGACGAAGACGATGCCGAAGCGCAGCGATTGCTTTACGTCGCGCTGACCCGCGCCAAGTACGCCATCCACGCGGTGTGGAGCCGCAACGGCAGCACCGAGGACACCGCGCTGCACTGGCTGCTGCACGACGGCGCACGCATGGGCCGCAAGGCCGACACGCTGGACGCCGTAGGCATGCGCGCCCGGCTCGACGCGCTGTCGGCGCAGGACAGCGGCATCGCGATACGCGATGTCGATACGGCCGCGCTGCCGGCCGCCATCGCGCGCGCGGTCGCCGAAGTCGCAAACCGCGGCACCGCGCCCGCACCATCGCCGCCGGTCCGCGACGTGCGCCGACGCTTCACCAACGACGCGCGCCTGCACAGCTTTTCCTCGCTGCATGCGCACAGCGAGGACGTCGAAGTGATGCGCGGCGCGGAGGACGAATCGATCGCGATTCCGGACGAAGAGGTGGAAGCCGCGAGTCTCGGCGGCACCGCGTTCGGCAACGCGGTGCACGCGGTGCTGGAGACCGCCGACGCCGATGCATGGCGTCGCGATGCCGACGCACAGGCGACGCTGCTCGACGACCGCTGGCCCGACAGCCAGCGCGAACCGCTGGAACGCGCGCTGCTGCGCCAGGGACTGGCGGCTACGCCCGCGCATCTGGCGCAGACCGCGCGGCTGGTGTCGCGCGCGCTGAACGCGCGGCTGCCGGGCGATGTGCGTCTGTGCACGCTGCCGGCGTCGATGCAGATCCGCGAGATGGCCTTCCATTTCCGGCTGCGGCCGACGCGCATCGATGCCGTGTACGCGCTGCTCGACGCGCACGGCTACCCGCGCGCGCGCAAACCCGCGCAGACGACGCTGGACGGGCTGATGCACGGTTTCATCGATCTGGTGTACCGCGACACCGCCGGCCGTCACTACGTGCTCGACTACAAGACCAATCGCCTGCCTGGCTACGACCCCGACAGCCTGCGCCGCGCGGTCCGCCACCAGGACTACGATCTGCAATACCTGATCTATCTGGTCGCGCTGCGTCGCTGGCTGAAACTGCGGCGCGGCGCCGACTACGACGATGCGCGCGACCTCGGCGGCGCGGTGTATCTGTTTTTGAGAGGGATCGATCTGCGCGAGGACGATGCCGTCGATGCCGATGTTTCGCGAAGCGGTGTGCATATCGATCCCGTGTCGCCGGCCCTGCTGTCGGCACTGGATGCGCTGTTCGACGGTGCGACGGAGGATCGGCGATGAGCGGCAGCTTGCCCGCGACCCATGCCGACGCCATCGCCGCGCGCGCGCTGCTGCGCCTGCAGGCCGAAGGCGCGTTGCGCGGGATCGATGTCGACTTCGCCGCGCTGCTGCGCGACCGCCTGCGCGCACCGCCGACGGTCGCGCTGGCCGGCGCGCTGGCGATGCGCGCGGTCGCGCTGGGTCACAGCAGTTTCGCCTTGAACGACGCGGACCGATTGCTGGAGGCACTGGGCACCAGCGCGCAGCTGCCGGACGTGGACGACTGGGCCGCTGCGCTCGACGCGAACGCCAGCGTCGCACATGCCGAGAACGCAGGCGACGCGGGGGCACTGCTCGCGTTCGCGCACGGCCGCATCGCACTGCGGCGTTACGCGCGCTACGAACAGGCATTGGCCGAATCGTTGCATCGTCGCGCGCAGCTCACGACCGGCGTTGACGACGCGGCCGCGCTGTCGTCCGCGCTGCGCCGTTTGTTCCTGCGCGATGACGCGGCGACCCACGACGATCTCGACCGCCAGGCGCTGGCCGCGGCGATGGCGCTGCGTCGTCGCCTGCTGCTGGTCACCGGCGGCCCCGGCACCGGCAAGACCACCACGGTGGCGCGGCTGCTCGCGCTGCAGGTGGATGCGGCGCGCCTGCGCAACGCGCCGCCGCCGCGCATCGCACTGGCCGCGCCTACCGGACGCGCCGCGGCGCGGCTGGGCGAAGCGATCGACGGCGTGGTCCGTGCCGATTTCGCCGCCGGCCGCCTGGATGCCGACATCGCCGACGCTATCCCGCGGCAGGCGCGCACGCTGCATCGCCTGCTGGGCACGCAGCCGGGGCGGGTGTCGTTCCGTCACGACGCAACGCATCCCTTGCCCTACGACATTGTGGTCGTCGATGAAGCCTCGATGGTCGACCTGCCGCTGATGGCGAAACTGGTCGCGGCGGTACCGGAGCACGCGACGCTGGTGCTGCTCGGCGATCCCGATCAACTACCCGCGGTCGAAGCCGGCGATGTGCTCGGCGGCCTGTGCGCGGCCTGCGGCGATGGACTCGCGCTGCCGGCGCCGGACGCGGAGTTCGCCGCTGCGATGCTCGGCATGCCGATGCCGTCGCTCGCAGGGCAATCGGACACGGCGCTGGCACCGCTGGCCGGCGCACGCGTGCATCTGCTGCGCGGCTGGCGACAGGCCGATGCGGTCGCGCTGCAGGCGCTGGCCGAAGCGATGCAGCAGGGCGACCGCGACACCGTCTTCGCACGATTGCGCGACGACGACCGCACGCTGGTCTGGCGCCACGGCGATGCCGCCGCGCTGGCCGACGCCATGCGTCTCGAAGCGCTGCCGGCCTACGCAGCCGTGCGCGATGCCGACGATCCCCGGCAGGCGCTGTCGCGCGCATCGGCGCTGCGCGTGCTCACAGCCCTGCGCCGCGGGCCGTTCGGCGCCGAACACTGGAACGCATGGTGCGCAGCCGAACTCGGCGCACGCACGCCGTATTTCCACGGGCGGCTGCTGATGATCGCTGCCAACAGCGAGCGTCACAGCCTGTACAACGGTGATCTCGGCGTGGTCTGGCGTGACGCGCAGGGCGACACCGCGGTGTGGTTCGACACCGCCCAGGGCCTGCGCGCGTGGCGACCCGCGCAACTGCCCGCCCACGCCTCGGCCTACGTCACCACCGTCCACAAGGCGCAGGGTTCGGAATTCGACAGCGTGTTCCTGATCCTGCCCGACGCCGACGCGCGCGTGCTCTCGCGCGAACTGCTGTACACCGCACTGACCCGCGCCCGCCGCCGCGTGTCGCTCTGGGCCAAGCCCGAGGCGCTGGATCGCGCCCTGGAACGCCGCACCTGGCGCGACTCGGGCCTGGACGCGCGGCTGCGCGCACTCCGGCCTGCATCCGCGGGCCGCGCCCACACGTAGACATCGCGGTAGGCGATCGCCTGCCGCGCTACCATCTCCGCTTACCGACCGAGACCTCCGCCATGTGCTCCGCCGACCACAACGACGCGTCCTCCGACGCCGCCACCCCTATCCCTGATGCGCCGCCGGCCGACGACCAGCGTCACGGCGTCAGCCGCACCCAGGCCGAAGACGCGGTGCGCGTCCTGCTGCGCTGGTCCGGCGACGACCCCACCCGCGAAGGCCTGCTCGACACCCCCAAACGCGTCGCCAAGGCCTACGGCGACTGGTTCAGCGGCTACGCGATGGACCCGGAGGATTACCTCAAGCGCACGTTCGAGGAAGTCGCCGGCTACGACGAAATGGTGGTGCTGCGCGACATCGAATTCGAGAGCCACTGCGAACACCACATGGCGCCGATCATCGGCAAGGCCCACGTCGGCTACCTGCCGAGCGGCCGCGTCGTCGGCATCAGCAAGCTCGCGCGCGTGGTCGAAGCCTACGCCCGCCGCTTCCAGGTGCAGGAAAAGATGACCGCACAGATCGCGCGCTGCATCGAGGACGCGCTGCAGCCGCGCGGCGTCGGCGTGGTGATCGAGGCCGCGCACGAATGCATGACCACGCGCGGCATCCACAAGCGCGGGGTCAGCATGGTCACGTCGAAGATGCTCGGTACGTTCCGCGAGGACGCGCGGACGCGGGCGGAGTTTCTGGAATTCATCCAGGTGCGCGGCGGCCGGTGAGCCCTTGCGGGATAGAGACTTAGGGCGGAACCGCCGGAGGCGATTCCGCCGTCCTGGTTCAGTTTTCGGCCGTCGTCCCGGCGAAGGCCGGGGATCCAGCTTTCCTCCCTGATTCGAGCCATCCCGAGCGCAGCGAGGGATACGTTTTACGGAGCAACTTGCTGGTTGCGAACTTGTCGCGGATGCGTTCGGAGCTCAGCTCGCGCTCGAACTGGGCGAACGTCAGAGGGATGTTCGGCAGCATCCGGCCCATTGCACCGGTGGTGTTGATTGCTGGGTCACCGATACGGAGGTCACCCAGTGCCGGTCGATGATGACCTGGAGTCTTGAAGCCTTGTGCGTTGGGCAGAGACGTCCGGCAGCGGATTTTTCACTCAGCCATTGCGATGGTTCGCAGAAGAGAGGAAGTCCAAGGCCAAAACGCGAAACCCCTGCGAAACGCAGGGGCCGTCGGGTCCGCTGAGGGCGGTTATCACTGTCGAATTGGCGCCCTGGAGTCAACCGAATACAGGCCATAAGTTCATGATTTGATGACCTATTTTTATCTACTTTAGACAAACTTACTCACAAACGTACTCACATTTCGTACCGCTGTCCCTGCCGCCCCTCGGCACGCCGATGTGAGGGCTTGCCGTTCGTCAGATCGCCGTGACACGTGCGGGGGGAGGGCGCCGATCCAGTGTCGCAGTGCGAGGAAGTGCGCGGATGGTGGCTTTCGGCCTGCAACACAGCCCGGGGCCGCCCACGGTCGCTGTCTGCGGGCCGTCCCGTCATGCGCGCCCTTGCGGGACTGTGTGCCGGCCAAGCCGTAGGCGTCAGCTCAGAGCCGCTCGGGCGGCAACATGAATCGCGTCGGCCCGTGATACTCACGCCGCAGGCTTCGGCTACCACGACGGGCGGGCCGCGCCGCGCCCCGATTCTCGTTCGGCCCGATGACTGCGCTACGTTAGCCCGTGAAGCAATCAAATAAGCCGGCTAAGCCATTGATTCACAAATTGAGTGCACGAACCATGCGCGGCAGTTGCCCCCAGACGATATGCGCTTGAGTAAACGGACCGAGCATATGCCGCCTGCATTGATCGAATAAAGTTCGCACACAGACATCGAAATGTTGACTTTGAGCGAACTATGGTCTATATTAGGTTCCAGTACGGGGTGTTGGAGATTACGGCAGTTGTAAAAAGGGGCGGTCACTACGACGCCTGTGGAGGCGAAAGCCTCTTTCCTCGCTAAGTCCAAAACGGCGTACAAGCCCGGCAACGTGGCGATGACGAAGTGGATGGTCTGGCGACATAGACCGTCTTCGTGAGAAAGACGGGGTTGGTGGTTCGAGGGAAATAGCTAGCGGGTACTCCAAAAGTTTCATAAGTCCTTTTCAGTTGCGGCCGTGAGACGGCTGACCTAACCGGAATTCTCCGGGGACGGCAGACCGTCGCAACCAACAGAGGATTTTCACTTATGAATACACACGATGTTACCCGTACTACCCGCAAGTCGTCCCGTCTCAAGAAGCTGTATCGGAAGGTAACCCTGAAGGCAGTTTTGAGAGGCGCATATTGGTGCTTTTGCGGCTACAGAGCCGTATCCAAGCTGATTGACTTCGTCAAAGAGTCGATGGACTAACCTCTTACTTCCATTCACTTTAGATACTTGGAGATTAGTTATGTTTGGTGAAGCTCTCCGGCTGGTGCGTTCATTTCACGATATCAACCAAGCAGAGCTTGCTGATGCACTCGGGATTTCACGCTCGTACCTCTCGGAAATAGAATCAGGCAAGAAGACGCCTAGCTTGGATCTTTTGCAGAGGTATTCGGCATATTTTGAGATTCCGCTGTCTTCACTCGTGCTGTTCTCAGAAAATGCTGGTGAATCTCAGCGTGATCTAAGGGTGAAGTCAATGCTTGGTGAAAAAGCTGTGGCTATTTTGCAGTGGATGGATAGGAAGTCTACTTTTAGAGGTGCTGCCTAAGTCATGGCTTCCAAAAAGCAGGCAGGGTATGCGTTAGATCAGTCTCCATTCTATCGGTTGACTTCAAAGCGCAAGCTAGCGGCGCTGCTAGAGCTTCCACTTCGTGACTTGCGATTTCTCATCGCTCTTGCGGACAATTACCGAGCGTGGGATTTACCGCAAAAGAGGCAAGACGTCCTTGCAGGGATGCCTGCTAAGAAAGAACGTAAAATTCAGCAGCCTAAGCCCCTTCTAGGGGCAATCCACAAGCGTATAGCGGTTTTACTTTCTCGCATTCAAAAGCCAAGATTCGTTTACTCTGCTACGAGGGGCGTTTCGTATGCAGACAATGCGCGCCGTCATATGAATTCTGATCGCGGAATCAAAGTCGATATAAAAGACTTTTATCAAACTATCCGCCCGAAGCAGGTGCGGGATTTCTTTGAATACGAATTGAAGTGTGCGCCAGACATAGCGCATTTACTTTCGCAGATTTGCTGCGTAAATAATTCTTTGCCCACCGGCAGTGCGCTGAGTCCAATTCTTTCATATTTTGCTTGTTCAAGGATGTTTTCTCAGATTGCTTCTCAGGCAGAATCGCGAAACTTGGTATTTACTTTATATGTCGATGACATGATGTTTTCCGGTGAGGAGGCTACACGTGATTTCTCCGCCGTTATCGTTAGAGTTCTTGCAGGGCATGGATTCATTGGTCACAAAATTTCCTACTTTCCGCCCGGCACGGCGAAAGTAATTACCGGCGTAGCTGTATGGGCAGACCGGGTGTCTTTGCCAAGGCGGAGATATCGCAAGATGCGGTTGTTTCAAAAAGCGTTTTGGCGAACAAATACATTCGATGAGGCGCAATTGCTCGGGAATACCTTGATTGGACAGTTCCGTGAAGCTGAACGTCTACATCCCGGGTCAAAAAAGCATGCGAAACCAATCGAAGATCGGTTAGATCTAATGAAAATTTCGCTGTTTGGCTCTCTTACCCAAGTGCCTGTGAAAACAAAGCGCTCACGCAAGGCCATAAATATCAAACGTGCGGGCGCGGCCTTCATTGAAATGCGTAAGATGCGTAAGAAGAAACCACAAAATACTTCTGCCCATCTGGTCTCTACGACACAGCAGCCGTGATTTTCATGTTCTTTTGAGCAAATGTGCGTGAGCTTGAGGATTCTCGTCAGGATGCGCCTTGCCTTTCAATGGTAGCTAGTGCGCTGCTGTCACTTCTATATTGCAATAGGTTGGCCCTTGACCGCGCGCGCCCCTCATCGGTTCTTGGCCCCGTAGAAGCCCCTCCATGCCACTTACAGCGACGCTTCCCGGGCACGCTTAGGCCTTGGCAAGGCTGGCCGTCACGACGCCGTTTAGCCCCACAGATCACGCGCGCTTGATTCGCCATGATGGGCATGCCCCCGGACTTGTTCGCGTGCGCGCCTGCGCGGGTGGCGTGACATAACCCGGACTTGTTCGCGCGCATGGAGGCGTCGATAAATTCCGGAGCGGCCGGACCCACTCCCACGCGGACGGGCGCGCACTTGGCCGAATCGTCCGAACTATCATGCGCGCGCGTACTGCTCCGACCATCCGTAGTCATACGCGCGCGGGCGTACGTGTCACATAACCCCGGAAGGCTCGCCGGAGTCTTGGGCTTTGATAGATCGCTGTAGTTTATTCCGGTCAATCGTGCCCACTCCGCCACAATCGCATCGATCACGGCGCTATTGGTCGCCGACACGGTGCCGGGTCGTGTGCGCTCCCGCATGGTTTCTATGGCGTCCCTAGCGGCCTTGCTGGGCATGTAGTCGATTCGCACCATGCGTGCCCGTCGCTGCCGTTGCATCGCAGCGAGGTATGGGCGGTTGCGGGACAGATAACCGTCGTCATTCATTGCGTTCTAGCCTCTTCAGGTTCCCAGGTTTCGCCGGCTTCAGTTTGTCGGATCGATTCTGTGATTCTTGGGACTCTCCCCTCACACAGAGCTTTCCCCGCGTGAGCCTGTTATCTATCTAAGGGGTGCAGTTTTGACCCCTATCCCTCAGTTGCATAGGGGTCAATTTGACCCCTATCCGGCAGGAACGTCAGCCGGAAACGATCAGTGGTTGCCCGGCATCCGGGTGTTGCTGATTTGCCGTGTTCGGTGCATTCGCTGAGACCCGCATCCTCCACAGCCCGCAGCGCATTCGCCCTCATCCGCTTACTCATACCCCAGCGGACCGCATCCGTGCGGGTGAAGGTCAGCTCGCCGTTGTTCCTGCCGTTGTGGCGCCGTAAGAGCGCCATCAATGCTGCCTTTGCAGTGTGAGGCAGACTCAGGTATGCCGGGTTGTCGATAAGGCTATAAGGCAGCATAACGAACCCCTGCAGTTCACCATCCCATGCGCTCGCAACAATGCATTCAACCTCGGCAGTATCGAGCGGGGGAGTACAGCAGCGGGAGTTTGCGACAATCACCCGGCGCATTGCTTCTCTACGGTCAGTGCCTTTCTGCCTGAGCCCGCACGCGAATCGATACAGCGATACGTTTCGGTTTCCTTCGACGTACTGCCCCGTATCCGTGTCTGTCTGCGCATAGTGCAGCCCCATCGTCTGCGCGAAATCCGGCCAGTTCCACGGCTGCACCGGGTCGCAATGCAGCAAGCGTGAACGGAACGGTTCGCCTTTCATGTGTAGATAGCCCGGTAGTCGCATAACGCGCGGCAGGTCGCACACGTGCGGATCGCCCCTATACGTAGCGGCTAACGCTTGCTGCGCGCGTTTGAACTCAGCTAGGGGCATTCCTGCTATCGGCCAGTACGCATGGAACTTGCCCGGTGACGTTTCGCACACAATCGGGGGACGGACAGGGGCATCCAGTACCGGACCTAACGGCGAGCCGTCCAGGTCTAGAAATAGCGCCCGCACATGTTGCACGTCAGTCGCCTTGCGGCCTTTGCCGTTGCCACGGTTCACCATGACAAAGCAGCCCGCACCTTCGGCGTTTAACGCCCCCAATTTCTCAGCGTTGCGCTGATAGGTGCCATGCAAGACGCGCAACAGGCCTTTGCGCCCTAGCTTGGCATCGTCGAAAGTCTGGAATGTCAGCTTTCCGTCGGGTGCCAACGCGGATAGGAACCGCTCTGCGTCGTCTTGTACGGCCGCCATGCGCTTGTTTCAGGCTGTGCCATGCTTCGCAGGGGTTCGCGCTAGCAACGAAGCGCCCGGGTTCGCTGTAAGCGCGGCGCTGTCGCGTGCGGTGATGCGTGAGGCGATCCAAGCCGTTACCTCATGCTCCGGCCACGCGCTGGCCCTTTGGCCTAGCTTCACGGGTGCCGGAAAATCCCCCATCGATACGCGACGGTAGATTTCGGATCGGGATAGGCCGCACCGGGCTTTGACCTCGGGCAGGCGTTGCAGGATCAACGCGCCCGATGCGGGAGGAGTCGGATTGTCTGGGATCATCGTTTTATGCCGTCTATTGGCCGGTGTCGGATGACACACGACGCTGGCGGACCAGCGCATTTCACGATGGGGCTAGGAACGGGAACGAACTTAGTTCACGCCGGCTTTTTTGAGCACTCGCCGGATGGTGTCTGGGCTTCGCTTGTACTTGAGCGAGCATTTCCCGGCCAATTCATGAGGCGCCGTCCCTGTCGCTAGCAGGGCTTTCGCATGTTCAATGCAATTGGTTTGCCAATCGTTCGCCTTGTCGGCACGCGCTTTGCCGGAAGCGCGGCCGCCCTGCATTTTCAGCTGTGTTTGCTTGATTCCGATGGAAGCGTATTTGTCCGCGACTATGGCATGCGCGTCATTCAGCATAGAGGCGCGAAGTACCTTTCCGGCCGCTGCAAAATCGCCCTTTGCGGATTTCCTGAACGCACTTTCTAGCGCCGCGTTTTTCGCGTTGTCGGTGTCGATTTCGATGGTCTTGGATTGGATCAAAGCGATCCAATCGTCCGTGATCGCTTGCAAGGGTATGCCGTGCAATTCAGCGTGGTAAGCGCACCACGTTTCAAACAACCATTGCCCCAGCTCTTCGTCGGACTTGTTGAAATCGGCGGCGGTCATTGCTTCGGCTGGCTTCAATTTTTGCCCCTAAGCCCTGCTCACACATGCGCCAACGCCGGCAGGGTTCCGGCGTCTTCACCCGTGGGCTAGGCGCATCGCGAGCTTAGCAAGCCGTTATGGGATGTCGTGAGCCTTTCTCGCGTCAGTCGTCGCAGCGGGCCGCTTCCCGCAACGCCCTAGCAGTCTCTAATGCGAACTCGCAAAGATAGGCCGTGCTGCCGTCTGTCCCGGCTTCGATCGATCCGGCCAGCACGCGGCGCACGGCGTCTTCTAGGTCGCTTGCCTCGCGCGTAGCTGTGCGGCTGTCCAAACCTGCGGACACGGCCAGCAGGCGCATGCCTTCGGCCGGTATCTCCCTAAAGCCAGTGTCTACGGTGGTCGCGCGGTCGTCTGATAGTCTGCCAGTAGCCATGATCGTTCTCCGGAACGGTGGTGGTTAGGCCGGTCGGGGTGCTTCAGACACCCCGGCCGACCGCTTGTTACCGGCGGTCGCCGGATGCTTTGCGCTTCATCGGCAAAACCTTGCCGGTGCCGTCGCGTAACTGGTCCAGATAGTCGGCCCATCCCTGCATCATCTTGCGACGCTCGGGCAGATGGGCCGTGCGGTTGTAAGCGCGGCCGTTGGGATCGCGCACGGCGTGCGCCAGCTGGTGTTCGATGTAGTCGGGCCGGTACTGCAGGACTTCATCGAGAATGGTCCGCGCCATCGCGCGGAAGCCGTGGCCGGTCATGGTGTCGCTATCGATTCCCATGTACCGAAGCGCCGCATTGATCGTGTTTTCGCTCATCGGCCGGCGCGCGCTGCGCACCCCCGGAAACACGAACTCCCCGCGGCCGGTCAGCGGGTGCAGCTCGCGCAGGATCGCCACCGCCTGCGAGGACAGCGGGACAATGTGCGGGGTATCGGTTTTGGTGGCGATGTAGCGCCATTCGGCGGCGTCCAGGTCGATATCCGCCCAGCGGGCCGCGCGCAGCTCGCCGGGGCGCACGAACACCAGCGGCGCGAGATTGAGCGCGGCCACGGTCACGGGCGAGCCGGTATAGCTCCGGATCGTGCGCAGCAGCTCGCCGACGCGCTCGGGTTCCGTGACGCTGGCGAAGTGCCGCACGCGCGGCGATTCGAGTGCGCCGGCCAAGTCCGCCGCGGGGTTGCCCTGCGCCCGTCCGGTGGCGATGGCGTAGCGGAACACCTGCCCGGCGAGCCCGCGGGCGCGGTGTGCGGTCTCGATCACGCCCCGCTGTTCGATCTTGCGCAGCGCGGCCAGCAGGGCCGGCGCGGTCACGTCGGCCACGGGCAGACCGCCGATGCGCGCCAAGTCCTTTTCGATCAATCGCCGCTCACGGGTGACTGTGCCGGGGCTCAGTCCTTCCTTAGCCCGCTTCGCCAGCAGTTCAGCCGCGACCGCGGCAAAGGTGGTCTCGGCATGCTCCAGCTTGGCCGCACGCTCGACGCGCGCCACGTGCGCAGGGTTCGCCCCGCCCTTCACGAGCGTGCGCATGCGGTCGCGTTCGGCGCGCGCTTCGGCCAGCCCCATCATCGGATACTCGCCCAATGCGGCCATGCTCGCTTTGCCGGCGTAGCGGTAGCGATAGCGCCACAGCCTTGCGCCGGTCGTGCGCACTTCGATGCACAGCCCGTTCGTGTCGGCGACACGGTAAACGCTTGTCTTGGGCTTCAGCGCGCGCAGTTTGGTGTCGGTGAGCATGTGAGTAAGCCGAAAGTGAGTAAGGCCGGGGCCGTGCCGCCCCCTTACTCACAGGCTTACTCGCTTTTGGCCGGGATGCAAGGGCACCCCCTAGGATCACCAAGGACAAAAAAGCCCGCGTTGTGCGGGCTTTCTGTTGCATCCGGGACGGTTCGGGATGCCCCGGGTGTACTATGTGGCGCGCCTGGAGGGATTCGAACCCCCGACCAACGGCTTCGGAAGCCGCTACTCTATCCGGCTGAGCTACAGGCGCGTGACGCCTATTGTCCCCGATTCGAGCGGATGGCGCGAGCTTTCCGAGCAGCGACCCCAGAACGATGAGCGAAATCCCGACTCTTCCCACCGCAATTCCCGCGTGGCGCGAACGCTTCGGCCAGTACTGGGCGCTGGTGCGCGGCGACCGTCCGATCGGCTGGCTGCTGTTGTTGTGGCCGACCTGGTGGGGCCTGTGGCTGGCCGCCGACGGCGTGCCGCCGTGGTGGACGCTGGTGGTGTTCTCGCTGGGCGTCTGGCTGACCCGTTCGGCCGGCTGCGTGATCAACGATTACGCAGACCGCTGGCTCGACCCGCTGGTGGAGCGCACCAAAGGCCGTCCGCTGGCGACAGGTGCGGTGCGCGGGCGCGAGGCGCTGGCGGTGTTTGCGGTGCTGATGCTGGTCGCGTTCGCGCTGGTGCTGACGATGAACCGGCTCACGATCCTGATGAGCGTCGTCGGCGTGGCGTTGGCCGCCAGCTATCCGTATCTCAAGCGCTACACCTATCTGCCGCAGGTCTACCTGGGCCTGGCGTTCGGCTGGGGCATCCCGATGGGATTCGCGGCGATCCGCGGCGAGGTGCCGCCGCTGGCCTGGGTGCTGTACGTCGCCAACATCTTCTGGACCACCGGCTACGACACCTGGTACGCGATGCTCGACCGCGAGGACGACCTGCGCGCGGGTTCGAAATCCACCGCGATCCTGTTCGGCGACCTCGATCTGGTCGCGCTGGGCGTGCTGTACGCGCTGTTCTTCATCGGCCTGGTGCTGATCGGTCGCGAAGTCGGGCTGGGGCTGGCGTACTGGATCGGGCTGGCGGTCGCGTTGTTGCTGGTGGTCTATCAGTTCGCGATTGGGCGCAGCCGCGAGCCCGCGGAGTGTTTCCGGGCGTTTCTCAACAACCATTGGGTGGGAATGTCGGTGTTCGTGGGTCTGGCCGTGGCGTTGTGGATGAAGGGCTGAGCTGAAAACCCGGCGGCTTTGCGTTCGAGGGACAAGTATGCGGTTTCAGGGGGTTGGGGGTTCAAAAGCGGCGCGCCGCGTTGCCCAGCGTCTGTTTCGCCTTCTTCGCGATGTGTCGAAAATCACCGGAGATGTCCGGGTCGTCTAGGGTCGCTTGCCAGAAGTCCAAGGCCATGACCGCCGCTCGTCGCCAATCGCTGCGCTGTTCCGGCAAAGGCAGACGGACCTCGTATTCCCGGGCGACGACCTCGCCATTCGCCGAAGGCCTGAAGCGCATCGGCAGCATGTCGTAGACGGGCGCAAGGCGGAGCGGACGTTGATCGGACAGGTGCAGGCCGATGTTTCCCGAGTGCATGTCGTTGTTCGCGATCAGATCACCGAACCAGCCGATGACCCGCAATGCATCCGCGTCTCCGGTGTCGATCCAGCCATCACGCTCGAGTTCGTCCGCGAATGTTTGCCAGCGGGGATCTCCATGCCCGTAGAACGCAGCATCGATGGCGGCCAGATGGATCAGTCCGCGGCGACCGAGTACCGCTGTCCTGTCGAAGCGCGTCGACTCCATGAAAATCCGGCCGCCGGCTTCGAATGCGGTGGATCGCGCCGACGGTATGCCATGTGCCTGCAGGATCCTTCCTGCAACCGTCTCCGCGCGCAGCAGATCCGCCCAGCGGCGTCCGCTGGCGGTGTCGATGCGGTCGCTGAACTTGACGATGACGGTGCGATAGTCATCTCCGTCGGACAGGGTGGCCGTGAATTTCGGTTGTTCGCCGCCGGCTGAGGAGCCGACGATATCGCCTTGCAAGGCTTCTTCGGCAAGCCGGGGATAGCGTTCGAGCCGACGATCCGCCTCGATGACGCCTTGCGGCGAAAGCATGGCCATCTGCGCAAGTTGCAGGCAGTGTTCGCCCAGCACAAGGTCGCCGGCTTCGTCCTCGCCATGCCGCAGCAGAGCCAGGAGCACGTCCTCCGGTTTCCAGCGCGCCAAATCCGGGGGGACATGGATGTCCGCGGCGACGCCTCGCGCGAAACTCCTGCCCAGGAAGCCCTGCGGCCGTTGAATATCGAGGAACCACGGCAATCCCGGGAACAGGCCATTCTGGAATTGCCCATGCAGGAATGCGGGCAGGGCCAGTTCCGCTTCGAAATGGAAACGATCGCCGTGCAGTGCGGTGAGGATGCCCATGCGTTGGGCGATGCCGTTATCGTCGAGCCGATACAGCGGCCAGCGACTGCCTGCGCGTGCGATGTCCCGGGTCAGCGCGTAGCGCGTCGCGCGGGCGCGACCGATCTGCAGGATTCTGGGCCCCATGGACGCGATCAGGCGCGACACCGTGGGCTGGCTCACGCGCAGCGCCATCGCCAGATCCGCAGCGGAACACAGCCCTTGTGACCTCAGCAAAGCCTCGATTTGTGCAATGCGGGCATCGTTCATGAGAGTGATTGAATAGATTAAAGAATAGAAAGTCAACAAAACTATGCGTATGAGCCTGCTTACTGTGGAGTTCTATCCACCTTCTTGAATAGATTCAAGAATTGAAGTTGTCAAGCTGGCTTCCAATATCACTTGGGTTCTGCTGAGCAGGAATACAAATCTTGTCAGCGTGTCGGCAACCGGATCACCAGATCGTCCATCACCTTCGCCGCGCCCGCCTCGCCGCCGCCGAAGGTATTGCCGGAGGTCTGTGGCGCCAGCGGGCGATAGCCGCCGTCGTAATCCCAAGTGGATACATATATATGTGTGGCCGACGGATGACGTAGGTCGCCCAGCGCATTCGCGGGCAGGGAGAAGGTCACCGTGTCGGCGTCATGGTCGACGTCGATCCGCGGCGCGGCGCTCACCACCGTGCCGTCTGCGGTCGCCGAGGCGCCTGTCGCGGAGAACAGCGTGTTCGACCAGCCGTGCGCGCGCAGGCGCAGGTGCCAGCGCAGGCCGTCCGCCAGGTCGGCGTTCTGCTGCGGCATCGCGGCGACGCCGCCGGCGTCGCCCTGCCGGGCGAAGAAGACGCTGAAGGCGACGTGGTCGAAGCCGTTGGGCGGGTTCCGGTCGGCGACCACCTCACGGAGTTTCAGGGTCAGCCGCAGCGCGCCGCCGGAGCGCCAGACCTCCGCGCCCAGCAGGTCGCCGGGGCGTGGCGTGCGCCAGCCGGCATCGTCGGGGTAGGTGTAGCGGCCGGATGGGCCGGTGTCGTCGCCGACGGGATCGTCCACCGCAACCAGCCTGGTCCATTCGCGGGCGACCTTGAAGGCATGCGCCGCGGTGGCCGTGCCCGTGGCCGGATCCCGGGCCACCGCGCGGTGGGCGATGCCGGGTTCGATCATAGTGTCGGTCGCCCGCCAGCGGCCGTCGCGATCCACCGGCACGGGTCTGCGCCGCATCGAGGTCGCCATCGACCACCACCTGCACCGACGTCATGTCGCGCCCAGGCCCTGGATGTAGTCCAAGCGTCGCTCCACGCCGGCCAGATCGCCGCCGGAGAACCTGCGTCCATCGCCCGGGTCGTAGTCGCCTGCGCCTTGATCGTTGTTGCCGGGGTCGCCGTCGTCGAAGCGATCCAGCATCACGAAATACAGGATCTGGTCGCGCCGGTCGGTGGCCTGCAACGGCGCCGCGGGCGGCTCGGCGGCGGCCGCGGTCAGCGGCGACAGGGCGAGCAACAGGGTGCAGAACCTGAACAAGGGAACGCTCCGCGCGGATCGGCCGTGGCCGGGTGCGGCGGGTCGCAGCACCCGGCATTTCACCCCGATTACGCGCCGGTGACCCTGATTTGACCGGGTTTTTGCATGAATACGTATGCAGGCACCTTTCCGCATTGCGACCACGGACTACCATCGCGCTGCGTGCCGGGGACAGGCTGGACTCCGGACATGCCGGGAACTGCGGACCAACCCGCTCAGACGGGATTCGCGCATGGACCTGCCAACAAATTCCAGTTGCTGTGGAGGGGATCCATGCAACCTTTGAAGCGAAACCTGTTGAGCATGGCGTTGGCGTCCGCAACGCTGATGCTGGCCAACGCCGCCTACGCGCAATCGGCAGACCAGAGCCAACCGCAATCCGAAGCCAACGATCTCGATGCCATCGAAGTCGTCGGTATCCGCCGCAGCATCCAGGAATCGATCGACGCCAAACAGGCCTCGAACTCGATCGTCGAGGCGATCTCCGCCGAAGACATCGGCAAGCTGCCCGACACCTCCATCGCCGACTCCATCGCGCGCCTGCCCGGCCTCACCGCGCAGCGCTTCGGCGGCCGTCCGCAGGAAGTCAACATCCGCGGCTTCGCCGGCGACTTCTCGACCACCACTCTGAACGGTCGCGAGCAAGTCAGTCTCGGCAACAACCGCGGCGTCGAGTTCGATCAGTACCCGTCCGAACTCGTCAGCCAGGTGCTGGTGTACAAGACCCCCGATGCGCAGCTGATCGGCCAGGGTCTGTCCGGCACCGTCGACCTCAAGACCGTTCGCCCGCTCGCCTACGGCAAGCGCGCTTTCGCCGCCAACCTGCGCGGCGACCAGAACAAGGTCGGGGACGAAAAAGAGAACGGTTACCGCTACAGTTTCTCGTACATCGACCAGTTCGCCGACAACACCGTCGGTATCGCGCTGGGTTACGCCCATCTCAACAATCCCGGCCAAGCCAAACAGTTCGGCGATACCTGGGGTTATGACGGCGGCGGTATCTACGGCGGCGGCAAGCTCTACGATCTGGAAAACGACAACGAGCGCGATGGCCTGATGGCGGTCCTCGAGTTCGCACCGAACGACGACTACCGCATGGTGCTCGACGTCTTCTATTCGCAGTTCGATCGCGAAGAACAGAAGCGCGGCATGGAATTCGCTGCGGCCTTCGGCGGCACGCCGGTGGCCGGCAACACGCCTGCACAGGCGTCGTTCACCGGCATCAACCCGGTGATCCGCAATGATTTCAACGCGACCTACGACGATCTGTTCGCGATCGGCTGGAAGCATGAGCTGACCCTCAGCCCGAACTGGACCGCCTCGGCCGACATCAGCTATTCCGACGCGACCCGCGAGGAACGGATCCTGGAGACCTACTCGGGCGTCGCCCCGGGCCGGCCCCGCGACACCCTCACCGTCACCCGCAACAGCGACGGCTACTTCGATCACGATTTCGGTTACGACTACGGCGACCCGAGCATTCTTCGCCTCGGCGATCCCGGTGGTTGGGGCCAGGACGGTTACATCAAGGACTTCGAAGTCAAGGACAGCCTCACCTCGCTGCGCTTCGACTTCGAGCGGACCTTCGACGACGGCTGGTTCAGCAGCGTCGAATTCGGTGCCAACCTGACCGACCGCACCAAGAGTCGCGCCTCGAACGAAGCCTTCCTCGACCTGACCGCCTGTCTGGGCGGCGTGTCGCCGACTTGCCCGGATGGCGTCTCTGCGCCGATCCCGACCAGCCTGGCGACCAACTCCGCCTATAACGCCTACGGTGTGTCCTCGATCTACGGTTACGACGCACTGCGCGCGTTGAACACCCAGTACACGCGTCGCGGCAACGCGAACTCGGACATCACCAACAAGAATTGGGAAGTGAACGAACAGGTCACGACTGTTTTCTTCCAGGCCAACATCAATACCGATCTCGGTCCGGTGCCGCTCAAAGGCAATATCGGTATCCAGGCCGTCAGCGTGGACCAGAGCTCCACAGGCAGCGAGTCGTTCGAAGGCAACCCGCTGGGTCGCGAAGTCGAGGAGGGGCTCAACTACACGGATTTCCTGCCGAGTCTGAATCTGTCCTTCGGGCTTCCGTGGGATCAGTTCATTCGCGTCGGTGCGGGCAAGCAAGTCGCACGCCCGCGCATGGACGATATGCGCGCCAACAACAACATAAGCGTCGATCGCAACCGTGCCACCAACCCGATCACCGGTGCGCCCAATCCTGTGGATCCCATCACCGGCACCCGCACACCGTGGTGGACGCGCAATGGCGGCAACGCGCAGCTCAAGCCATGGGAAGCGAATGCGTACGACGTGTCCTATGAGAAATATTTCGGCGGCAACAAAGCCTATTTCAGCGCCGCGTATTTCTTCAAGGATCTCAAATCGTACATCTACAACGAAAACACCCTGTTCAACATCAACGACACGGTGGTGACACCGGCGGATTACCCCGCCAACCCGCCGCCGAACCCGGTCGGCGTCTACAACCGTCCGGTCAATGGCGAGGGTGGCACCGTGAAGGGCTACGAGTTGGCCGTATCGGTGCCTCTTGATGTGCTCTGGGAGCCCCTGCTCGGCTTCGGCATCCAGGCGAATTATTCCGACACCACCAGCAGCGTCCAGCCGCTGGGTCCGTCGTCGCCGAACGAACCATTGCCGGGTCTGTCGAAGTACGTGTCGAACATCACCGCGTACTACGAGCGCTTCGGTTTCTCCACCCGCGTCAGCCAGCGCCACCGCTCGCAGTTCGTGGGCGAGGTCCAAGGCTTCGGCGGCGATCGCACCCGGCGCACGTTCGAAGGCGAGACGGTGACCGATGTGCAGATGGGTTACACCTTCCAGTCCGGACCGATGAAGAATCTGTCGATCCTGCTGCAGGTCAACAACCTCGAGAACGAACCCTTCCGCTCCTCGTTCAACGGCGACAATACCCGTCCGCGCGAATACTTCGAATACGGCCGCACCTATCTGTTCGGCGTGAACTACCGCTACTGAGCAACACCGCTCTCAACAGGCGAGCGTTTGGCCCTTGTCCGGTCCCTGGCCGGCAAGGGCCTTTTTGTTTGTGCAGAGATGCGAGCAGCGTTGCGGTGCTTGTCGTCGAATGGGTGAAGCGATCAATCGATCGGGACTCTGCGATTGAGGGAACATCAGTCGCGCATGACGCCCGTTACGGGTATCAGAATTCATACTGCGCTCCAGTGATGGCCAAATTGCGCGAGCCATTGACAACCGCGCTGCACAACAACAAGGCTCGAATCATGCTTAAGATTGAAGCCGGAGCACATTCCACTGTCAACGCCAAGCCAATTGCCGCCGAGCTCCGCCGCCGCTATCGTCTGCAATCAGCCCATCGCCGAGAGCCTTGCCGATGTCTTCGTCCCCCAGCCCCGCATCCGTCGCCCTGGACGACCTGCTCCAAGCGCTCGATTGGGTATCCGATCTTTCGAGCACCGACAACATGGCATTCGTCTGCCGCGAGAGCGGGCGGGTCTTCATGACGTCTGATGAGGATTTCGGCGTCGAGCTTGAACCGGATTTGCCGCTGGATATCGATGATGAGACGAAATACGCGATCGTGCCGACGCGGCAGGATCTGCGTCTGGGCAAGCGGCTAGCAGTGCGTTTTGTGCAGATATCGCTGCCGGCGCGGTTGGAGGAGACTTACACGATGTTCGCGGCGCGCGGTGCCTATGCGCGGTTCAAGGACATGCTGGAAAGCGAGCAGGCGTTGGATGCGTGGTATGCGTTCGAGGCCGAGGCGGTCGAGCGTAGCTTGCGCGAGTGGGCGGAGTCGGAAGCGCTTGTGGTCGCGGCGAGCGATTCGAAGCGCTGAACCCAGCCATCGGCTGCATTGAGTAGGCTGGGCTGTAAAGCCCAGCTCGATACTCAACGCAGGCGCTGGGCTTTACAGCCCAGCCTACTTGCTTCGATGTCAGCTGCGCAGTGCGGCAGCGGCCTGGGCGAGTTCGCCGATCGCCCGCCAGTCCTTCGCTTTCAACGTATCGCCCGGCACCATCCAGGATCCGCCTACGGTAATGACGTTCGGCAGCGCGAGGTAAGAAGGCGCTTTCGCAGCATCGATTCCACCCGTAGGACAAAACTTCACCTGCGAAAACGGCCCACCGAAACCCTTGAGCGCGGCAACACCGCCACTCGATTCCGCAGGAAAAAACTTGAACCGCTTATACCCATGCTCGAGCCCGCGCATGAGTTCGCTGGCGGTGGCGATGCCGGGGAGCAGCGGGATGTCCGCGTCGCGCGCGGCGGCGTAAAGCGCATCGGTGCCGCCGGGCGAGATCGCGAACGCGGCGCCTGCGGCCTGCACGGCGGCGAGGTCTTCTGAAGTCAGCACGGTGCCGGCGCCGACGATGGCGCCGGGGACGGTGCGCATGCGGCGGATCACGTCCAGCGCGACCGGCGTGCGCAGGGTGATTTCGAGCACGGGCAGGCCGGCGGCGACCAGGGTTTCGGCGAGCGGGATGGCGTCGTCGAGGTCGGCGATGGCCAGCACGGGCACCACCGGCGCCTGGCGCAGGATGTCGTCGACGAGTGCGGTCATGCGGTCGGTGTGCGAATGGCTCATGGTGCGCGCTCGCTGTGGGTGTTGGAATCGTGGGCGCGCAGCGACATCGCGGCGCCCAGCAGACCCGGGCCGTTGTGGGTGATGACGCGGATGGTCACCGATTCGAGATACGCGGCGAAGCGGCCCTTGGCGAGGAAGCGTTCGCGGAAGGCGCTGCTGCGCAGGAAGGGGATGAAGCGCGGGACGATGCCGCCGGCCAGCATCACCGTGCGCGCGCCGTGGATCAGCGCGGCGTCGCCGGCGACGCTGCCCAGCACCGCGCAGAAGCGCGCGAGCGTGCGCCGTGCGGCGAGGTCGTGGCCTTCCAGCGCGGCGGCGACGATGTCGGCGGGTTCGCGCAGATCCTGGTGCTGGCCGGTGGCGTGATCGACCGCGCCGCGCAGCACGGCATCGATATGCGACAGGCCGCTGCCGCAGAGCAGGCGTTCGTTCGACACCCGGCCGAAGCGCGCGGTGAACCAGCGCGCGATGCCGAGTTCCTCTTCGCCCAGCGGCGCGAAACTGACGTGGCCGCCTTCGGTTTCGACCACCTGCCAGTTCGGATCGGTGCCGACCAGCATCGCGACGCCGAGGCCGGTGCCTGGACCGAGCACGCTGATCGGGCCCTGCAGCGGCGCGTCGTCGCTGCCGTGCACGGTGATCTGTTCGCTATGGGCGAGCGCCGGCACCGACCACGCGACCGCGCCGAAATCGTTGAGTACGTGCAGTCGATCGAGCCCGAGCGCGCGCTGCAGTTCGCGACGCGTGAACGACCAGGCGCGATTGGTGAGCCGGATCTCTTCGCCGTTGACCGGGCTGGCGACCGCGATCGCCGCATGCCGCGGCTGCACGCCGACGGCCGCGAGATAATGTTCGGCCGCGTGCTGCAGGCTGGCGAACGCGGAGGCGTCGAGACTGCGCGCGTCGATCACCTGCGCGGTGGGCGCGGACAGATCGGTCAGCGCGAATCGCGCGTTGGTGCCGCCGATATCGGCGATGAGCGCGAGCGATGCGGGGTTCACGGTGTCTTGCATCGATCAGGATTCCGCATTCGTATCGTGCGAGAACAAACTGCAGGCGCCTTCTTCCGCCGAGCCGACCTGCGCGCGCATCAGTCCGAACAGTTCGCGGCCGACGCCATGCGCGTTGCCGCGCAGATCGATCGCCGCATGCGCGCGTACGTTCCACTCGGCCTCGGGCACATCCGCGTGCATCGTGCCCGCTTCGGCATCGATGCGGATGATGTCGCCGTCACGGAGTTTCGCGATGGCGCCGCCGCAGGCGGCCTCGGGGGTGATGTGGATCGCCGCGAGCACCTTGCCGGACGCGCCGGACATGCGGCCGTCGGTCAGCAACGCGACGTGCTGGCCGCGATCCTGCAGCAGCGCGAGCGTGGGCGTGAGTTTGTGCAGCTCTGGCATGCCGTTGGCGCGCGGGCCCTGGCCGCGGATCACCGCGACGAAATCGCCGGCCAGCCCGCCGGCCTTGAACGCATCCAGCAGCGCGTCCTGAGAGTCGAAGACTTTCGCGGGCGCGGCGATGGCACGATGTTCCGGCGCGACCGCGGAGATCTTGACCACCGCGCGGCCGAGGTTGCCCTGCAGCCGGCGCAGTCCGCCTTCGCGGTCGAAGGGTTCGGCGACGCCGCGGAGGATGCTGGTATCGCGCGACTGCGCGGGCGGCGGCGCCCAGCGCAGCGCGGTGCCATCGAGTTCGGGGATGTGCGTCTGCTGGCGCAGATCGCCGCCGTGTACGCACAGGATGTCGGCATGCATCAGCCCGGCGTCGATCAGTTCGCGGATCACGTAGCCGATACCGCCGGCCGCGTGGAAATGATTCACGTCGGCGCTGCCGTTCGGATACACGCGCGCCAGCAGCGGCGTGGCCTGCGACAGTTCGTCGAGGTCGTCCCAATCGATGATCAGGCCTGCGGCGCGCGCGATCGCGACCAGATGCAGCGCGTGGTTGGTGGAACCGCCGGTGGCGGCGAGTCCGATCATCGCGTTGACGATCGCTTTCTCATCGATGGTATGGCCCAGCGGTCGGTAGTCGTCGCCGAGCGCGGTGATGCGCAGCGCCTGCTCGGTCGCGGCGACCGTGAGCGCGTCGCGCAGCGGCGTGTTCGGATTGACGAACGCGCTGCCCGGCATGTGCAGGCCCATCACTTCCATCAGCATCTGGTTGGAATTGGCGGTGCCGTAGAACGTGCAAGTGCCGGGGCTGTGGTATGACGCCGATTCGGCTTCGAGCAGTTCGTCGCGCGTCGCGATGCCTTCGGCGTAACGCTGGCGGACCGCGGCCTTTTCCTTGTTCGGCAGGCCCGAGGGCATCGGCCCGGCGGGCACGAAGATCACCGGCAGATGGCCGAAGCTCAGCGCGCCGATCAGCAGGCCCGGCACGATCTTGTCGCAGACGCCCAGCAACAGCGCGGCGTCGAACATTTCGTGCGACAGCGACACCGCGGTGGCCAGCGCGATGGTGTCGCGCGAGAACAGCGACAGCTCCATGCCGATACGGCCCTGGGTCACGCCGTCGCACATCGCCGGCACGCCGCCGGCGACCTGTGCGCTGCCGCCGGCGTTGCGCGCGGCCATGCGGATCAGGGTCGGATACTGCTCCATCGGCTGATGCGCCGAGAGCATGTCGTTGTAGGCGGTAACGATGCCGATGTTGCCGCCCGCGCCGGTCTTCAGCATCGGTTTGTCGCTGCCGGATGCGGCGAAGCCGTGGGCGAGATTGCCGCAGCTCAGGCTTCGACGCGCGGGCGTGTCGATGCGCGCGGCGTCGATGCGCGCGAGATAGTCGCCACGGCTGCGAAGGCTGCGTTCGGCGATGCGCGCGGTGACGCGCTCGATGACGGGGTGGAGACTCATGATGTGAGCGCCTTGCGGATGTTCGTTGTTGGTGCGGCAGGGGCGGGTGTGCGCTGTTGCTGCGGGAAAATCCCGCCGCCGCCTGCTTCGCAGACGTCGATTCCGGCCCTCGCGCAAAGCGCTCGGGCGTTCATCGGCGCGCGAGGCAATGCCTCGCAAGCGCGCCTCTTCACCCCCTTTTTCAAAGGGGGTAAGCACCGGAAAACATTTTCCTTAAAGCAGCGCCCAAGCTTTCCCCGCCTTTGAAAAAGGGGGGCAGGGGGGATTTGCTTTTGCTGTGCTTCGCGCAAAGACAGAGAAGGCATCATCACGGACTCCAATGCACATGCACCACCGCATCCGGCGCATGCAGCAGCGCCGAAATCGGTGCATGCAGCGGTGCATACCCCGACTGCGCAGCGCGGAGCACCTCGCGCTTGCGCGCGCCGGTGACGATCAGATGCAGGCTGCGCGCGCGCAGCAGGCGGGCGAGGCCGAGGGTGATGCGCGGGTACGGCGCTTCCGGCGGCAGTGGATTCGGCACCAGCAGGAAGGCGTCCTCGGTCGAATCCACCGCCATCGCGACGGGCAGCGCATCGGCGCCCGGGAACAGCGAGGCGGTATGCGCGTCTTCGCCCATGCCCAGCACCACGGCGTCGAACACCTGGTCGTGCAGCGGCGCGAGCGCGGCGCGCGCGTACGCGAGGCTGGCGTCCGGATCACCATCGTCTGCTGTCAACGACTGGATGCACAGACCGTGCGCCGCTGCGAAGGCGGCACGCAGCCCGGCGGCGTTGCTAGCGGGATGCTCGCGGCCCACGCAGCGATCGTCGCCCGGCAAGGCGACGACGCGCGACCAGTCGAGGCCGTCGGCCGAGGCGAGTCGTCGATAGATCGGAAAAGGAGTCTTGCCCCCGGCGAGGCAGATCAGCGCAGTGCCATCCGCGCGCAGCGCCGTTTCGCAGGCCGCGCGCAGCTGATCGGCGACCGCGACGGTCAGCGCATCGACATCGGGATACTCGTGTTCGGTCCAGGCCATTCGCGTCCGTCTACTCGCGCCAGCTGTGATTATGGCGTTCGTTGAGCGCGACCGCTGCATTCGGACCCCAGGTGCCGGCAGCATACGGCTTGGGCGCCATGCCGGCATGCTGCCAGCCGTCGAGGATCGCATCGACCCACTGCCACGCG